>NZ_JBSFUS010000020.1:0-84934 GCF_053591915.1 Streptomyces sp. NPDC002853
GTCTCCCTGGCCATCGGCGCGGAGGCCAGCTTCGTGGCGCGGACCGTGGACTCCGACCGCAAACACCTCACCTCCGTGCTGCGCGAGGCCGCCGAACACCCCGGCACCGCCCTGGTGGAGATCTACCAGAACTGCAACATCTTCAACGACGGCGCCTTCGAAGCCCTCAAGGACAAGCAACAAGCAGAAGAAGCCGTCATCCGCCTGGAACACGGACAGCCCATCCGCTTCGGCACCGACCGCGCCAAGGGCGTCGTACGCGACCCGGCCACCGGCGACCTCAAAGTCGTCCCCGTCACCCCCGAGACCGAGTCACACATCCTCGTCCACGACGCGCACTCGACCTCCCCCACCCAAGCCTTCGCACTCTCCCGCCTCGCCGACCCCGACACCCTCCACCACACCCCCATCGGCGTCTTCCGCAACACCCAACGCCCCGTCTACGACACCCTCATGTCCGACCAACTCGACACCGCCATCGAGCAGAACGGCAAAGGCGACCTGACTGCACTCCTCACCGGCAACGACACCTGGACCGTCGCCGGCTGATCACAGCCCTTTTACGAATACAGCTTGACCTGAACCGAGGTTCAGGTTGGAAGGTGGACACATGAAGCCGAGTGAAGCATCCCCCCGCCGTGTCGAGTTCTTCTATGACCTTGTCTGTGTCCATTCCTATCTCGGGTACGCCCGGTTCTCCACGGCCATCGAGCGGTATCGCGAAAAGGGCGGAGAGGTCGAGGTGGTCTTCCGTCCGTTCCATCTGTCGTCGGATGAACCGGCGGCCGGGCGACCGCTGTTCGAAGTACACCGGGACGCCTTCGGCGAGGAGAGGGCCAAGGCCATTTCCAAGGACCGGTCCTTCGGCGCGGAGGACGGTCTCGACGTGCACTTCGATCGGGCCATCTTCACCAATACGGGCGCCGGCCACCGGCTGGTGCTCGCGGCGGCGGAGCAGGGCAAGGGCGAGCGCATGGTGGAGCGGTTGTTCCGCGCCTATTTCACCGACGGGGTGAACATCGCCGAACCCGAGACGTTGCGACGCCTCGCGGACGAGGTCGGGGTCGTGCCGACCGATGTGGGCGACGATGTGCTGGACGCAGGGCTTTCCCGCGTGCGCGAGGCAAAGGTGAGCTCCGTGCCGCTGTTCGTCTTCGATGACGGCGCGAGCATTTCCGGCGCGCGGGCGATCGAGGAGTTCTCGGAAGCGCTGGAGAGGACTCCGCACAGCAACTGAGCCGACCCTTCGACTGTTCGACTGTTCATACGCACCACACGCAGCGGGTTGCGCCGGGAATACCGGCGCAACCCGCTGCTTTGCGTGCCCGCGCGCAAAAGAAGAAGAGCCGCGGACGCCAGAACACCCACCGCACGACCATCGCGAACCCACAGGAGACGACATGCCGTCGACCGAACTGATCTGCGTGGAAAAGGGTTCCCCGACCCCCGAGGAGCTTGCCGCCCTCACCGCCGTCCTGCTGAGCCGTCAGGCCCTGGACGCCACCCCGGACGACGTTTCCCGCCACCACCGCGCGACCGCCCGCTGGAGCCGGCCCGACCGGACCCCGCGCGCCCCGGGCCCGCGCAGTTGGCGTGCCTGAGCCATGCGACCCCTGCGCGTCTGCGCGCCCGCGCCCACCCGTACCCGCCGAGGAAGGAACACACCTGTGATCACCGATGAGTCCGAGCTCACCGCCCGCCGTCGCCCCGACCCGCGCTCCCTGCACGCCACGCCCCTGCCGGTGCCCCTCCTCGCCGGTGAGGACGAGACCGACGCCGGTGAGCCGCACATCCTGCGCGGACTCGACTGAGGAGCCGGCCGCCGACCGCCCCGCTCCACCGGCCCCACCTCGCACCAGCCCTGCCCGCACGACCATCGGAGCCCTGATCCCTATGCCCGCCTCGCCCGCCAGTACATCCCTGGGAGTACGCCGCATCGCCCTCGAAGGGGCAGGCGTCACCCTGTCCGCGCTCCTCGCCGAAGCCCCGCACCACCCGCCGCGCGCCACGATCGTGGCGCTGCACGGCGGAGGGATGAGCGCCGGATACTTCGACGGGCAGGCGCACCCCGACCTCTCGCTGCTGACCCTCGCCGCGAGTCTCGGCTACAACGTCCTGTCCGTGGACCGACCCGGTTACGGCACCTCCGCGGCCCAGCTCCCGGAAGGCCAGACCCTGGTGGAGCAGTCGGCCACCTTGTACGCGGCCCTGAAGCACTACGCCACGCAGTACGAGACCGGCGCGGGATACTTCGTCCTCGCGCACTCCTACGGCGGCAAACTGGCGCTCACCGCCGCCGCCGACGAGCAGGGTGCCGCTTTGATCGGGCTCGACATATCGGGCTGCGGCCACCAGTACGCCGTCGGCCCCGACGACCTGCCGGGCGCCCGTGGCCACGGGCGCTGGTCGCTGACCTGGGGCGCGCTGCGGTACTACCCGCCGAACACGTTCCTCAGCAGCGCCTCGCTGGTCGCCCCCATGCCCGCCCGTGAGGGCAGGGAGGCCGCACTCTGGCCGGACACGTTCCCGGACGTCGCCGCCCGTGTGCGGGTACCGGTCCGGCTCACCTTCGCCGCGCACGAGGCGTGGTGGCGGCACGACGAGACGGCCGTCGCCGACCTCACCGCCCGCCTCGCATCGCCGCGCGTCGTCATCGACCGCGTCCCCGAGGCCGGGCACAACATCAGCCTGGGCTGGGCGGCCCGTTCGTACCACCTCAAGGCCCTGGCGTTCCTGGAGGAATGCCTCGCCGGGCGGGTGTGAGCGCTTCCCATGCAGACGTTCCGCTCGCTCGCCGTACGCAACTTCCGTCTCTTCACGGCGGGTCAGGTCGTCTCCGTGGCGGGCACCTGGATGATGGTCGTGGCCCAGGACTGGCTGGTGCTCTCCCTCACGGACGACTCCGCCACCGCCCTGGGCATCGTCACGGCCCTGCAGTTCACGCCGCTGCTCCTGCTCACGCTCTACGGCGGCCGGCTCGCGGACCGCCATGACAAGCGGCTCCTGCTCACCGTCGCGAACATGGCGTCGGGGCTCTTCGCGCTGCTTCTCGGGCTCCTCGTGCTCGCCGACCGGGCGACGCTCTGGCAGGTCTACCTCTTCGCCCTGGCGCTCGGCACCGTCAACGCCCTGGAGATCCCCACCCGCATGGCCTTCGTGAGCGAGATGGTCGGCGCCGAGCTGCTGCCCAACGCTTCGGCGCTCAGCGCGGCGTACTTCAATGGCGCCCGTGTCGTCGGCCCTGCCCTCGCGGGCCTGCTGATCAGCCATTTCGGCATCGGTCAGGTGATGGCGCTGAACGCGCTGAGCTACGCGGCGACCGTGGTGGCGCTGCGCATGATGCGGCCCGGCGAGCTGCACCGGGCCCCGCGCCCGGCCTCGAGCGCGCGGGTCGTCGACGGGCTCCGTCATGTGCGGGGCCGCCCGGACCTCATGCTCCCGCTGGCGCTCGTGGCGGTGATCGGTGTCTTCGGGTTCAACTTCCAGCTCACGCTCCCGCTTCTCGCCAAGACCGAGTTCCATTCCGACGTCAGCGCGTTCGGCCTGCTCACCGCGGCCCTGGCCGCCGGGTCCCTCGCGGCGGCCTTCGTCACCACCGCGCGCCGGGGCCGCCCCACGAGCCGCACGGTCCTGGTGGCCGCGCTCGGCTTCGGCGTCCTGGAGACGGCCACCGGTCTCGCGCCCTCATATGCGGCGGTCGTGGTCCTGCTCGTGCTCACCGGCTTCGCGACCGTCTGGTTCGCCCAGGCGGCGAACCACCGCGTCCAGCTCGGCACCGACACGGAGTTCCGCGGCCGGGTGATGGCGCTCTACACCCTGGTCTTCCAGGGCTCCACCCCGCTCGGCGCCCTGTTCGTCGGCCGGCTCAGCGAGGAGGCGGGCGCGCGCTCGGGGCTCTACGTCGGCGGGCTCGTCTCCTGCGCGGCGGCCGTGGTGGCGCTGATGGTCGACCGGGCCCAGCAGCGTCGCCGCGTCAAATGCCCATGCGGACACCGATGCCGTCGAGCACACAGTCCAGACCCGACTCGAACTTCGCCCGCCGGTCTCCGAAGTGGCTGGCAGCGCTGGCGCTGCGCTGGTAGGTGGGGTAGCGGCCGGTGCTCATCAGCCAGGTGAACTCCGGGGCCATGGCCATCTTGACGTCATCGCTGTGCGTCCAGCCCTGCCCCTTCATGAGCAGTTCCATCGACGCCTCGGTGTAGGCACTTCCGTACGCGTAGGCGTTGACCGTCTCGAACACGGCCATGCTCAGCTCGGGGCTCAGTCCCGCCGCGTCGAGCGCGAGCAGTGCCTGCTCGTTGACGGCGAGGCGGGTCGGCGTCGGCGCGAACATGGCCTTCGAGAGCTGGGCCAGCCACGGGTGCGCGAGCACCAGCTCACGGGTGTTGACGGCGAGGACGCGCATGGTCTCGCGCCAGTCACTGGGGTCGTCGGGGACCTTCAGGTCGCCGTAGACGGTGTCGACCATCAGCTCGAGGACGTCGTCCTTGCCCGACACGTACCGGTACGCGGCCATGGGCGCGACCTTGAGTTCGGTGGCGAGCCGTCGCATGGTGACGGCGTCGATCCCTTCAGCGTCGGCGATCGAGACGGCGACCGACGCGATCCGAGCGGGGGAGAGCACCTGGGCGCGCGGTGCGGCGATCGGCCGCTCGAGGCGCTCCCACAGGGAAACCTTGTCGCCGACCTCGCACTGCGACGCGGCGGGGGACTTCTTCTCACTGGCCACGGGTGTGGCCTCCTTCCCGTTCACATGGATACAGCGTATCAGGAGTAGACAACGTACACACTGATGTGTACGTTGTATTTGTCGCCGGATACGGCGTACACAAACATCCTCAAGGAGCTTCGCATGGCCGAGAAGAACGATGGCCCCCTGAACGTCGCGGTCATCATGGGATCGACCCGTGACGGGCGCTTCGGGCCGGTCGTCGCCGACTGGGTGCTCGGTCACCTCGGCCAGCGCGACGACATGACCGCCGACCTCGTCGACCTGGTGAAGACGCCGGTCCCCGCGGTCCTGCCGGACTTCACCAAGGCCCCCGAGCCGGCCAACTCCGCCCTGCTGGAGAAGATCTCGCCGCGCCTCGAGGCCGCCGACGCGTTCATCATCGTCACGCCCGAGTACAACCACAGCTTCCCCGGCGGCCTGAAGAACGCCATCGACTGGCACAACCCCCAGTGGCACGGCAAGCCGGTCGCCTTCGTCTCGTACGGCGGCCTGTCCGGCGGCCTGCGGGCGGTGGAGGGACTGCGCCCCGTCCTGGCGGAGCTGAACGCGGTGACCATCCGCAACACCGTCAGCTTCCACAACTACCCGGCGAACTTCGACGCCGAGGGCAAGCCCACGGACCCCGCCTGCGACGGCGCGGCCAAGTCGCTGCTCGACCAGCTGGCGTGGTGGGGCCTGGCCCTGCGCGACGCCAGGTCCATCCGCCCATACGCGGCCTGAATCCACCACCTCTGATTGGGGAGTCGCGATGACGACCATCGAAGCCGGGGAACCGGACACCACGGCAAGCGAAACGAAGACCCCGGCACGGCAGCGGTCGATCTACTTCGGCGTCTTCGGGCTGATGCTCGGCATGTTCCTCGCCATGCTGGACGGCCTGATCGTCGGCACCGCGCTCCCCACGATCGTGGGCGACCTGGGTGGGCTCGACCGGCTGTCCTGGGTGGTGACCGCCTACCTGCTCACCACGGCCGCGTCCACGCCCATCTGGGGCAAGCTCGGCGACATGTACGGCCGCAAGGGCTCGTTCATGACCGCCGTCGTGATCTTCCTGATCGGCTCGATGCTGTCGGGTGTGGCCCAGGACATGAACCAGCTCATCGCGTTCCGGGCCGTGCAAGGGCTCGGCGCGGGGGGCCTCATGGTCGGCGCGATGTCGATCATCGGCGTCCTGGTCCCGCCGCGGGAGAGCGGCAAACTGCAGTCCATGCTCGGCGTGATGATGCCGATCGCGTACGTCTCCGGACCGCTCATCGGCGGGTTCTTCACCGACCACCTGAGCTGGCGCTGGGTCTTCTACATCAACGCGCCCCTGGGAGCCATCGCCCTCGTCGTGGTCGGCCTGGGCATCCGGCTGAAGCGCGAGCGCTCCAAGGCGAAGATCGACTATCCGGGCGCGGCGCTCCTCGTCACCAGCGTCCTGGCGCTGACCCTGCTCTCGACGTGGGGCGGCAGCAGCTACGCGTGGCTCTCGCCGGAGATCCTCGGTCTCGCCGCGGTCGCGGTCCTGGCGTTCGCCTGGTTCGTACGGGTGGAGAAGCGGGCCGAGGAGCCCCTGATGCCGCCGCGGCTCTTCCGCAACCGGAACTTCACCATCGTGCAGGTGCTCAGCCTCCTCGTCGGCGCGGTCATGTTCGGTGCGACCAACTACCTTCCGCAGTACATGCAGTTCGTGAAGGGCCTGTCGCCGACCGCCAGCGGCATGCTGCTGCTGCCCCTGATGTTCGGCATGCTGGCCGTGCAGATCACCGTCGGCCGGCTGATCAGCAAGACCGGCAAGTACCGCATCTACCCGATCCTCGGTGGTGCCTTCAGCGTGGCGGGCACGCTGGTCCTCCTGATGCTCCAGGTGGACACCGCGGTGGCTCTCGTCTCCGGCCTCACGCTGGTGCTCGGAATCGGCCTCGGCTTCATGATGCAGAGCACGATCCTCATCACGATGAACAGCGCGGAACCCCGTGACATGGGCGCGGCCAGCGGTTCCGTCACGCTGATCCGTACGCTCGGCGGCTCGCTGGGTGTCGCGGCGCTCGGCGCGGTGTACGTCAACAACCTGGCGGGCGAACTGAAGTCCCGGCTCGGTTCGGCGGAGGCCGAGAAGCTGACCAAGGACGGCACCAGCATGACGCCCGAGCTCCTGAAGGGCATGCCCGAGAAGATCCGGGACGCCTACGAGGCCGCGGTCACCAGCGGTCTGCAGGGCACCATCATCGGCGCGGCTGTCCTGGCGGTCCTCATGTTCGGCATCGCCTGGCTGATCCGCGAGGTCCCGCTGCGGACGGTGGCCGGTCAGGACCTCGAGGACGCCGAGGGCCCCGACAACGCAGAAAAGGCGGTCTCCGAAGAGACCGCAGGAACTGCGAAGACCGCGGAGACCGCAGAGAGCGCAATGGCCGCAGAGACCGAAGCGCGCGTCGCCCCCACGGCGAAGAGCATCCCGGTCAAGACCACAACCCCCTGACCACGGTCCGGAGACCTGTACGGGCTTACTTCCCCCGGAGCCCGTGCCCGGCCCCCGGCCGTGCCGCAGCCCCTCGCCGTACCTTCCGGTACGGCGAGGGGCTCGCGGCGTTTCAGGCCCGGTGCGACGCGGCCAGCTGCTC
Source organism: Streptomyces sp. NPDC002853 (assembly GCF_053591915.1). Lineage (NCBI taxonomy): Bacteria > Bacillati > Actinomycetota > Actinomycetes > Kitasatosporales > Streptomycetaceae > Streptomyces > Streptomyces sp. NPDC002853. The sequence continues at coordinate 7,336 of NZ_JBSFUS010000020.1, forward strand.
CAGCGTGGCGACGATGTCGTTGGGGCTCGGCGTGGCGAGCGCGTCCCGGTGCAGGCCCCGGACACCGTCCTTGAACGACGGGTCGTCCAGGATGCCGACGAGCTGCTTGCGCACGACGTCCACGTCGAACGGATCGTTGTCGACGACGAGACCGGCGCCCCGCTCGGCCACGAACCGGCCGATGTCGGTGACGTGCGGTCCGTCCTCCGCGCAGACGAGCTGCGGGACCTGGTGGGCGACGGCGGCGGCGAAGGTCCGCCCGCCGCCGTGGTGCACGATCGCCGAGCAGGTGGGAAGGAGGAGGTCGAGCGGCACGTACTCGATGCAGCGCACGTTGTCCGGCAGCGTGCCCACCTCGGCGATCTGCGCGTCGTTGAGGGTCGCCACCACCTCGACGTCCAGGTCGGACAGCGCCTGAACGAGACCGGCCAGCGGGAACCTGCCGGCCCCCGCGAAGACCTTGCGCATGCTCACCCCGGCGGACAGCGCGACACGCGGGCGCTCCGGCGCCTGCCGGAGCCAGTCGGGGAGCGCGGCCGAGCCGGTGTACGAGACCGGGCGGACGGGGACGTAGCGCAGGTTGACGGGCAGGCGCATCGCCGAGGGCATCGGGTCGATGCTCCACTGGCCGACCAGCAGCTCCTCGGAGAACTCAAGGCCGAGCCGGTCGAGCAGCGGACGCATCCGCGTGGCCATCAAGTCGTCCTCGGAGCCGGGCCGCACGCCCGAGAGACGCAACTGCTCCCGGGTCCAGCCCATGTCGTCGACCGACCACAGGAAGCGTGCGTGCGGTATCCCGACGGCCTCGGCGGCGATGCCGCCGGGGAAGAACATCGGGTCCCAGATGATGAGGTCGGGGCCCCAGGAGCGGGCGTACGCGATCAGGTCGTCCACCGCCGATGCCGTGCCGTCCGCCGGCGGCCCGGCGTTGCAGAGGCTCATGAACGCGCTCAGCATGGGGCGCGGCGGCAGCGGCTTGCGCGTGTGCCACGCGGGCGACCTGTCCCGCAGGGACTCGCCGAGGGACGCGAGCAGTGCGGTGCCCGACTCGATCTCCTCGTTGATCGCGGCGAGGAAGCCCTCCTGGCCGATGGGAACGGACGTGAGCCCGGCCTTGACGACCGTGTCGACGAGTTCCGGGGGACTGGCGACCCGGACCTGGTGCCCCGCGCCGGTCAGCGCGTCGGCCAGCGGGACGATCGGATAGACGTGTGCCGTCGCCGGCACCATCGCGAACAGAATCTTCATGGGAGGTCTCCGTGCTGGGAAGGGAGTGGTGGACGGGGTGGTCAGAGCCGTTCCAGCTCGCGGACCACGTCGGAGGGCAGGGGCAGTCCGGCGATCTCCCGCGCCAGCTCGCCCGCACTGCGGCGGTACGAGGCGTCGCCCAGGATCTTCTCGGCGGCCGCGGCGGTCTCCTGCGGGCTGTCCTGCCCCGGCAGAAGGGTGAGGGCGCAGCCCTGGGCGGTCAGCCGCTGGGACGCCGGGATGGCCAACGGGCCGTTGGGGAGCGAGAGTTGCGGGATACCGGCGTTCATCGCGGTCATCATGGTGACGCCGCCCCCGTGGTGGATCATCAGGTCCGCGGTGGGGGCCACGACGTCCAGCGGGAGCCAGCCCGCACGGATCTGGGCGGACTCGGCACGCAGTTCGGCGGCGATGTCCTCCGGTGCCGCGATGACCAGCTCCACGTCCAGGGCGCCGATGGTCTTCGCCATGTCGCGCAGGAACGTAAAGCTGTTGTCGTGGCCGTCGCGCGAGGCGCGGCTGCCGGACGTCAGACAGACGCGGGGCCGATCGCCCTTCGCGTACATCCAGGGCTCGACGATCTGCTGCTGGTTGCCGGGAATCCAGCGCATCAGCTGCGCGGGGGCGGCGCCCGGAGGCTGTAGGGAAGGCGGGCAGATGTCGATCAGGAGGTCGGGCTCCGGAAGCCGGTCGAGGCCCAACTCTCCCAGCTCCGGCTGGAGTTCCGCGTCGGCTCCGGGGTGGATGGTGTCGGCCTCGGAGATGTCCCAGGCGTGGCGTACGACGGGGATGCCGAGCCGGGCGCCGAGGAGTCCTGCCGCGTACGACATGGTGCCGCCGACCACGACATCGGGCCGCCAGTCGCGGGCCAGCTCCAGGAGCGGCCCGATGTTCGCGGCGGCCATCCGGCCGAACGCGCCCCCGGCGAAGGGGCCGCCCTCGGTGGGGCCGGCGGGAAGGGGGAGTTCGCGCCCGGAACGGTCCTGGCTGATGAACTCCCACAGGGGGCGGTCGGTCAGCCGTACGGCCGGGAGTCCGACGCCCACCACGGCAGGCATCGCCTGCGCGTGTGCCGCCATGAAGACCTCGTGACCGCTGTTGCGTGCGGCGGTCGCGAGCGGTGCCAGGGCGTAGACGGTCGCCGAACTGCCGGAAGCGACGAAGAGAATGCGCATGAGATGTCCCACCGTTGGGCCGGTAGACCGGCGGTGAACGTGATCCTTGCGGTGAACGTGATCCTTACGGGGTCTGGGCCCTTACTGGGGCCGGTGCTCGCCCCGCGCGAGCTGTTCCAGGTCGGCCACGACACGTGAGGGTGACGGCATGGCCGTCATCTCCCGGCGCAGTTCCTGGGCGGCCTTGGCGTGGCCGGGCTCCGTGAGCAGCTCGGTGAAGGCGTCGCGGAGCGATGCGGGGTCGTTCTGGGAGTCGGCGTCGTCGAGCGTGATGCCCGCGCCCGCGTCGGCGATCCGGTCGCCGTGGGCGAACTGATCGGCGAACTGCGGCACCACGAGCTGGGGCAGGCCGAAGGCGGTGGAGGTCATCGTGGTGCCCGCGCCGCCGTGGTGGACCACCGCGTCGCAGGTGTGCAGGAACAGGTTCAGCGGTGCGGGATCCACCAGGCGCACGGTGCCGGGCAGGGTGCCGAGCGCCTCGCGGTGCCGCTCGTCCACGGTCGCGATGACCTCGACGTCCGGCTGACCGCCGAGACCGCCGAAACCGCCGAAGACATCGAGCATGCGGCGGAGCATCGGCACCCCGTTCATGTCCAGCGTGCGACCGCCGAGCGAGACGGCCACCCGGCGCGGCGCGCCGTCGGCCCGGCGGCCACCGACCCACTGAGGCAGCCTGCCGTTCCCGTTGTAGGGCACGTACCGGATCGGAGTTCCGGCCGTGGTGCCGGGCAGTTGGAGCGAGGGCGGGCAGGGGTCGAGCACCACCGCCGGGTCGGGGTAGCCCCCGAGGCCGAGCCGTTCGGACATCGCCCGCAGGGACTGCTTGGCCTGGGCGTGCGCGGTGTCCGAGAGTGGATCGACGCCCCACCGGTGGCGCACGACGGGGGCGCCGGTCAGCGCGCCGACGATCAGCGCGCTGAACTCCAGTGGATCGCAGACCACCAGATCGGGGCCGAAGGCCCGGGCCGTCTCCACGTAGGCCTCGCAGAGGTAGCGGGTGTGCACGGACCAGCCCATGCCCGCCTTGCCCAGCTTGCTCTCGTGCTCGGCGCGAGGCTGCGCCTCGACCGGCCGCGTCCCTTCCTTGACCGTGTCGGCCAGCAGATCCTCGACGTGGTAGGCCGATCCGACGCTCACGCCGTTGAGGCCGGCCGCGGCGACCGCGGGCATCACATCGGGCTGGCCCGCCACCAGCACCTCGTGGCCCGCGGCCCGCAGCGCCCAGGCCAGCGGGACCATCGGGGTGAAGTGCGTGGGGACAGGCGTGGACATCATCAGAACGCGCATCGGGTCTCCTTGTGGGGGGTGGAGCGGTCAGTCCGCGGGGCGCTGTCCCCAGGCGGTGATCAGCAGGGCCGTCAGGTCCCGGCCGGCGGGGGTGCCGAGCAGGTCCAGGAAGTCGGCGAGCTCCGCGGCCGTCACCAGGCCGTTGTCGACGAGGCTCTGGCCCTCCTGCCGCAGCCGCAGCCCGATCAGTTCGTCGTCGGCCGCGGACTGCCCGGGGCCCGCCCCGGTGAGGTGGCTGCCGACCGAGGTGAAACCGGTGCGGGACAGGGCGGCGGGCAGCCCGCGCGCCCAGCTCATGTCGGCGCCGACGGACTTCATGTGGTCGACGTAACCGCGCAGCAGGGTGCGGCCGACGGCGGTCGGTGCCTCGTCGGCGGGCAGGTAGTAGAAGTCGGCCACGACCAGCCAGCCGCCGGGGGCCAGCCACTCGATGGCGCGCGCGAGAGCCGCGTCGGGGTCCCGCAGGTGCTCAAGGGTGGCCCGGGTGAAGATGAGGTCGAACGAGCCGGGTTCGAGGTCGAGGTCCTCGATGTCGGCCTGCCTGACGGTGAGGTTGGCGGCCTGTCCGGTGTCGAGGAACGTCGTGTCGGCGTCGACGGCGAGCACGCTGCCGAGGTGCGCCCGCCCGGCGAGCCAGTAGCTCATCGAGCCCGCCCCGGCGCCCAGTTCGAGGCAGCGCCAGGCCGGGTCGAAGGGGAGGCTGTCGAGCACCTCGACGGACATGGGGTCGTACTTGAGCTCGAACAGCCGTATCTGGCTGAGCGGGGACGCCGACCCGGTGGTCAGCGATCCCGTGCTGCGAGCGGTCGGCACGGGCCCCGTGTGGGCCGCGTCGACCTGCTCGGCCAGGGTGCACAGGACGAGGTGCGGGGGAGCGGTCTCCAGTCGCGCGACGGCGTCCTGCCCCGCGGAGTTCTCCGGGTGGTCCATGTAGGCGTGGAAGGAGTCCTCGTCCACCCACTGGGGGTAGTTGACGTAGGTCGAGCCGTCGTCGCCGATGTACGGCGTCGCGGAGACGAAGCCGGGGTGCAGGTGCTTCCAGCCGCCCGCGTCGCGCAGCAGGGCCGCCAGGGCGAGGGCGTTGTCGCGCCCGCCGACGTGCCGCAAGGCGTAGCACATGATGCCCGCCCGCCGGTCGGCCGCGGGCCCTTCGAGCCCGCTCTGGGGGACGCCGCCGAAGGAGGTGTGCGAGAGGACTCCGGGATGCTCGGACAGGGTGCGCAGCGGGCTGTCGGCGGGGCTGTTCTCGGCCGTGGCGAGGAAGTGCTTCCGCTCGGCCCACTCGACCCGGCTGACCACCGTCGTACGGTCGAGGCTCAGGTGGAGCCGTGCGGAGAGGAATCCCTCGCGTCCGCTGATCCACCCCCGTATCTCGGTGGCGAGCAGGTCGACGAGTCGCTCGGCCGTGGCGGGCGCGTCGGTGCGCAGCTCCTCGAATACGGCATAGCCAACTGCGGTGTGCTGTTCGGGTGTTGACGTCATCGGTATCTCCTGGGCTCGTGTCACTTGCGGTGCCGCGCGGTCAGCTGTTCGAGGACGGGGACGAGGTCGCCGGGGCTGGGCACGGCCGCGGCCTCGTCGCGCAGGGTCACGGCGCCCTGCAGGAAGGACGGCTCCTCCAGGAGCCGGACGATCCCCTCCCGCAGCCGCCGCGGGGTGAACTCCCCGCTGCCGACGACCAGTCCGGCGCCGCGCTGCGCGACATGACCGGCGATCGCCTTCTCGCCCCAGAACTCCATCGGCACCACCAGCTGCGGCACGGCGTGGGCCACGGCGGCCGCGAACGTCCCGCCACCGCCGTGGTGCACCACGGCGGAGCAGGTCGGAAGCAGCAGATCGAGGGGGACGTACTCCGTCATGCGTACGTTGTCGGGGACCGGCCCCGCGGTCGCGTACCGCCCGGCGTCAAGCGTCGCCACCAGCTCGATGTCCAGGTCGGCGACCGCGTCGAACAGCTCGGGCAGGGTTACGCCGCTCTCCCGGAACACCTGCCTGCCGCGTCCGCCCACGCCCAGGGTCAGACACACCCGGGGCGCGCGCACCGGCTCCCGGAGCCAGTCGGGCAGCGCGGCCGTCCCGTTGTACGGAATCCGGCGCACCGGCACGTTCCGCAGGCCGAGCGGGAGGCGCAGGGCCTGCGGCATCGGGTCGATCGTCCACTGGCCGAGCAGCAGCTCCTCCTCGAAGGCGTACCCGAACTTCTCCAGCATGGGGGCCATCAGGCCCGTCACGGGGTCGTCGTCGGCGGGGCGGCCCGCGAGGCGCTGGAGCGACTTCGCGCGCAGCCAGCCGATGTTGTCCCGGCCCCACAGAAGGCGGGCGTGCGCGGCGCCGCAGTTCTTGGCGGCGAACGGCGCGGCGACGCTGAACGGGTCCCAGATCACGAGGTCGGGGCGCCAGCTCTCGCAGAAGGCGACCAGGTCGTCCAGGGCGCTGCGGGAGGCGTGGAGCGGGCCCAGGGTCTCGGCCCACTTGCGCGCCCACAGTTCGCCGTCCCCGGAGTCCTCGCCCTCGTCCAGGGAGAGCCGGGAGTTGAGGACGTCCAGCAGATCGGGGTTGGTGGCGAACTCGACCACGCCGGTGAGCTGCTTCGTGGCGCCGAGCGGCACCGCCGTGAGCCCCGCGGCGCCGACGGTGTCCGCCATGCCCGGATGCACGGCCACCCGCACCTGGTGGCCCGCCCCCTGCAGCGCCCACGCCAGCGGCACCACCGGCTGCACATGCGCCACCCCGGGGAAGGGCACGAACAGGACGCGCAGCGCCGGGCTCCGCGGGGCGGAATCCGCCGCGGGCGGCGCGGCGGGCGCGACCTCACCCGGTTGCTCACCCAGCTGGTCGCGCAGTGATTCGTCGAGGGAACGGCGCGGCCGCCAGCCAAGCACCTCCCGGGCCCGGGAGATGTCGACCTGCTGCCATGCGGCACCGCCGACCCCGGCGTCCCGCTCGGCGGGCCGCTCGCGCACCGCGTCCGGTGCGCCGCCGAACGCGACGAGCCGCTCCACCAGGTCCCGCACCGGAACCGCCTCGCCCCGGCCGATGTTGAAGATCCGGCCCACGGCCGCCCCGTCCGGCGCGTCGGCGACCGCGAGCACGGCGTCGGCGACATCGCGTACGTCCACGTAGTCACGGCGGGCCACCAGCGGGGACACCTCCAGCGGGGGCGGCGGCTCCTCGTCCGTCACGTGGCGCGCCACCTGGGCGGAGACGAGTCCGAGCAGGCTCGCGGGCGGGGTGCCGGGGCCGCAGACGTTGACGATCCTGAGCACGGCGGCCCGAAGCCCGTCCTCGCGCACGGCCTCGAGGACCGCCCGCGTGCCGAGCAGTTTGGTGCGCCCGTAGTGGGTGACGGGCGTGGTCTCGTGGTCCTCGCCGATGCTGGTGCCGTCGGGCGCCGGGCCGTACTCGTGCACCGTCCCCAGCTGGATGAGCAGCGGGTCGTGCGCGCTGCGGGCGGCCGCCGCGGCGAGCCGGGAAGCGAAGTCGGCGTTGAGCCGCCGCATGCCGTCCTCGTCGGTCTGCCAGGCGATGCCGGCCGCGTTCACCACGACGTCCGGACGGGTGTCGGCGAGCAGCCGGTCGAGCTCCGCGGGTTCGGCGGCCGCCAGGTCCAGGGCGACAAAGCGGCCACCCCCGGACGCGGTCCGTGACACGCACACGGTCTCGGTGCCCGTCGCCTCGAACGCCGCCGCGATCCGGCGGCCGAGGAATCCGGTGCCCCCGAGTACGAGTGCTCTGCGCTCCGTGCTCATGAAGGTCCTCCTTGGGAAGGCCGCCGGGAACCCACGCGGCCGGACATGACACAGGTCAGGGGCGCGCGGTCTCCCACGCGCCCCTGACCTGAGGTGGGGTGTCGTCAGCCGGTGTAGGGGGTGCGCTCGCGCGCGGCGCGCAGCGCGTCGGCCCACCACACGAGCTGGTCGAGCAGCTTCTTGGCGGCGGCCTCGCTGCCCTCGGGGCTGACCGGCTCGCCCTCCTTCTGGAAGTCCGCCCACGCGTTGTGGAAGCTGAGCATCTCCCGCACGGTGGTGGCGTGGACCTCGGCGAAGATCTGGCGCAGGTGCTCGGAGGCGCGCAGTCCGCCGCCCATGCCGCCGTAGGAGACCAGGCCCACCGGCTTGGCCGACCACTCGGCGAGGTACCAGTCGATGGTGTTCTTCAGCGCCGCGGGCACGGTGTGGTTGTACTCGGGCGTCACGACGGCGAACGCCTCGGCGCGGTCGAGCCGCTCCCGCAGGCCGTTCCACACGGCGGCGACGTCGGCCGGCGGCTTCTCTCCGAAGGCCGGCATCTCCAGCGGCAGCGGGTAGTCCGCGATGTCGATGATCTCGACCTCGACATCACCGTGCAACTCCGCCTGACCCGCGAACCATTCGGCCACCGTGGTCCCGAATCGTCCGCCGCGGACGCTGCCGATGATGACGGCCAGTTTGATCGGGTTCTCAGGCATGCATAAACCTTCCAGGGATGTGAGTGCCGCAGACAGTGCGCTGGCAGCTAGCACCAACGGTCTTCGGGCCGCGTGCGGCAGTCAACGCACTTCACCTGGAATTGACATAGATCTGTCCTGGTCAGAGCGCCGGCCGCGGAGGGCTACTCACCGACGCGCTCCGGCAGTTCGCCGCCGCGTGTCCGGATTCGCATGATTCCGTGATCAACTTACGCAAGTTACATTCGTTGGACCGGGGAGCAGAGGCACCCTCACGGAGAGGCCGATCATGAATATCTCCTTCTTCGGCAGGTGGCGCAGGCAGCAGTCCGCCGACCGGAGCCCAGGACTCGCCTCGGCGTTCGGCGAGGATCCGGCCGGGGTCGCCGAACTCCTCGCCGAATGCGAGCTGCTGCGCTCCCAGGCAGCCACCGCCGGGCTCGAACTCGACGACTCACCGGCCTCGTTGACCGCGCTGGACCAGCTCCTGCCGCGCTGGCGCGACGATCCCGAGCTGCTGCCGTGGCTCGGCAACGACGCTGGTCTCTATCTCGGTTCGGTCATCGTCCGCAAAGTCCCTGGCGCCACCTGGCATGTCTGGCCCGGCGGCAGCCCCGTCGTACTGCTCGCGTCGGGGCGGGAGATCCAGGTGGTCGAGGCGGGGCTCGACTGGGCGGTGACGGGTGCCCCCGAGCTGTCCCAGGTCTACGCGGAGGCGTCCGAGGCGTAGCCGCGGGATGACGTAACTGGAAATACGGTTAATGCCCATACGTGCGTGTCGTCCAGTAAGTCCCGTTTTCGCGTAGATAGTTTGCGCGGACCGAGACCGCCGAGAGTGGGCAGGGCAGGGCATGGCCGTCGATCCGCTGATCGAGCTGCGTGATGTGAACAAGTACTACGGGGAGCTGCATGTCCTCCAGGACATCAACCTCACCGTCGGCAAGGGGGAGGTGGTCGTGGTCATCGGCCCGTCAGGGTCGGGGAAATCAACGCTCTGCAGGACGATCAACCGGCTGGAGACCATCCAGTCGGGAGCCATCGCACTGGACGGGCAGCCACTTCCGGAGGAGGGCAAGGCGCTGGCCTCGCTCCGGGCCGACGTAGGCATGGTGTTCCAGTCCTTCAACCTCTTCGCACACAAGACAGTGCTGCAGAACGTCGCCCTCGCGCCGGTCAAGGTGCGGGGCAAGAAGAAGGACGACGCCACCCGGCGCTCCCGCGAGCTCCTGGAACGGGTGGGCCTCGCGACCCAGGCCGACAAGTACCCTGCGCAGCTCTCGGGCGGCCAGCAACAGCGCGTCGCCATCGCACGCGCGCTCGCCATGGAGCCCAAGGTGATGCTCTTCGACGAGCCCACCTCGGCCCTCGACCCCGAGATGATCAATGAAGTGCTCGAGGTCATGCAGGGCCTGGCCCGCGACGGCATGACCATGGTCGTCGTCACCCACGAGATGGGCTTCGCCCGTTCGGCCGCCAACCGTGTCGTCTTCATGGACGCCGGCCGCATCGTCGAGGACCGGGCCCCCGAGGAGTTCTTCAGCAACCCGGAGAGCGACCGCGCCAAGGACTTCCTCTCCAAGATCCTGAAGCACTGACGGGAGGCCGGCCATGATGCGTACGACACGTCTGCTCGCGGCGCTCGTCCTCGCCGCCTGCGCCGCGACCGCCTGCGGCAAGGAGGGCAGCCCCCCGGTGAAGGGGCCGCAGCCCGACGAACTGCCCAAGTACCAGGTGGCGAAGGGGTTCACGCTGCCGGACTCCGGCACCTGGAAGAAGGCGAAGCGGCGCGGTCACCTCGTCGTCGGCGCCAAGGAGGACCAGCCGTTCCTCGGCGAGAAGAACCCCGCCACCGGGCAGTACTCCGGCTTCGACATCGAGATCGCGAAGATGGTCGCGGCCTCGCTCGGCTTCGAACCGAAGTCGATCACGTTCAAGACGATCGCGTCCGCCAACCGCGAGACCGCCCTGCAGAACGGGCAGATCGACTACTACGTCGGCACCTACACCATCAACGACCTCCGCAAGAAGCTCGTCGGCTTCGGCGGCCCCTACTACATGGCGGGACAGGGCCTCCTCGTGCGCACCGACGAGGACGACATCAAGGGGCCGCAGGACCTGGACGGCAAGAAGGTCTGCTCGGCTGCCGGGTCGACCCCCTACCAGCGCATCCAGAAGGACTACCCGAAGGCGACGCTCGTCGCGTACGACACCTACTCGGTCTGCGTCGACAACCTGCTGACCTATCAGGTCGACGCCGTCACCACCGACGACGCGATCCTCATCGGGTACGCCGCCAAGGTGCCCGACGAGCTCAAGGTGGTCGGCAAGCCGTTCTCCGAGGAGCCCTACGGCATCGGTGTGCCCAGGAGCGACAACGCCCTGCGGTTCGCCGTCGACGACGCACTCGCCGCCCGGGAGAAGAACGGCGACTGGAAGAAGGCCTACGACGCCACCCTCGGCCTCTCCGGAGTCCCGGCGCCGAAGCCGCCCGCCATCGACCGCTACCCGGCGAGCTGAGGAGGCGTCGTGGACGTACTGACAGACAACTTCTCCACCTTCGGCAAGGGGTTCGTCGGCACCGTCGAACTCACCGTGTACGCGTCGATCCTGGCCCTGGTGCTCGGCTTCGTGATGGCGTCGTTCCGGGTGGCACCGGTCGGTTCCTTCCGGGCGTTCGGCACCGCCTGGGTGACGGTCCTGCGCAACACCCCGCTCACGCTGCTCTTCTTCGCGGTGCTGCTCGGGCTCCCGCGCTTCGGACTCGTCCTGCCCTTCAAGGTGTTCGCGGTCCTCGCGCTGGGCTGCTACACCTCCGCCTTCATCTGTGAGGCACTGCGCTCGGGCATCAACACCGTCCCCAAGGGCCAGGGCGAGGCTGCCCGCAGCCTGGGGATGACCTTCGGGCAGACGCTGTCCATGGTCGTGCTCCCGCAGGCCTTCCGGTCCGTCATCCCGCCGGTCGGCTCCACCCTCATCGCACTCGCCAAGAACTCCGCCATCGCGGGCGCGTTCAGCGTCACCGAGCTGCTCGGCACGTACAAGACGCTCAGTGAGCTCGGCTACAACATCATCTGGACGTTCGTCTGGATCGCCGTCGGCTACCTGATCATCACCCTCGCCATCAGCGCCGTGTTCAACGTCCTCGAGAAGCGCTGGGGAGTCGCCCGATGAAAGCCCTCTCCCACGAATCCACCGCCCTCTACGACGTGCCGGGACCGAAGACCGAGCGCAGACACCGGCTCTACGGTCTGCTCTCCACCGTGGTCCTGCTCGCCCTGGTCGGCTGGCTCGTCTACCTGCTCTTCGACACCGACCAGTTCACCGCGACCAAGTGGACGCCCTTCGAGTACAAGGGCATCCAGGAACTCCTCCTGAAGGGACTGGGGAACACCCTCAAGGCCTTCGCCATCTCGGCGGTGCTCGCGCTCGCGCTCGGCGGACTGCTCGCCATGGGGCGGCTCTCCGACCACCGTCCCGTGCGCTGGCTGGCCACGCTTCTCGTGGAGTTCTTCCGCGCGATGCCGGTCCTGGTGATGATCTTCTTCGTCTTCGTGGCGCTGAAGGTCCAGCCGCTGCCGGCCCTGGTCACCGGACTCACGCTCTACAACGGCTCGGTGCTCGCCGAGGTCTTCCGTTCGGGCGTGAACTCCGTGGAGCGCGGGCAGCGCGAGGCGGCGTACGCGCTCGGGATGCGCAAGACACAGGTCATGACGCACGTCCTGGTGCCCCAGGCCGTGCGCGCCATGCTGCCCGCCATCATCAGCCAGTTGGTGGTGGCGCTCAAGGACACGTCGCTCGGCTATCTGATCACCTACGAGGAGTTCCTCCACGCCGGGAAGCTGATCGCGTCGAACCTCGACTACGATCTACCTTTCATCCCCGTGGTTCTGGTGATCTCGCCGATCTACATCGGGATGTGCATGCTGCTCTCGTGGTTCGCCCAGTGGGTGTCCAAGCGACAGCGGCGCAATCCCAAGACCGAGGCCGCGGACGTGGCGTCGGCCGAACCAGGGACGCTGCTGCCGGGTAGGTAGTGGCTAAAGGGGCCAGGGCCCATCCGGCAGCAGCCGGTGATCACTTCTCGCGCAGCGGGACCGACACGTACGACGGGTCGGACGCGGGCGAGGAGAAGGTCAGCTGCGCGCCGGACGGGTTGTGCTCGATGTAGAGCGGGTCGACCGTGTCGACCACCAGGGCGAGCCTGTGTCCTGCCGGTACGTCGTAGGCCGTGGAGAACAACTCCAGGTCCACCCCGAACGGCCGGCCGGGGGTCTTGCCGTGGAAGGTGTACGGCGCGTTGCTGACCAGCTTGCCGAGGCCGAGCGGGCCCACGTCGTAGAGGTACGCGACGAGGGTGCCGCTCTCCTTGGTGCTGGTGAGCGTGGTGTGCAGCTTCGCCGTCCCGCGCACCCGCTGGGCCGTGCCGTACTTCTCCGACTGCCAGACGCCCGCGTACCGCCGCGGCAGCAGCGGCATCGAGGCGACCGGCGGGATCTTGAGGAACTGGTCGAGGGCGTTGGAGAGCAGCACCGTGCCGCCGTTGGCGCCCGAGTCGACGTTCGTGCGCAGCGTGGTGGAGCCCGCCAGGTCGATCTTCTTCTTCGTCGCGCCGACGGACTTCCAGTCGGGGTAGCCCTCGTAGCCGCCGGTCGAACGGGACTTGAGCTGGACGGGCTGCTCGGTGTCGACGCCGTTCCTCTCGCCCTTGAGGTAGCGGTCGAACCAGCGCTGGGTCGAGGTCCAGGTGTCGTTGGGAAGGCCGAGCAGACCGGTCAGTTCGGCGGTCGCGTGGTCTCCCGGGCGGAATTCGAGTCGCTTGGGGCCGGTCAACTGCTCGTAGAACTCGGCGTATTGGTTGGGCGGGAAGATCGTGTCGCCCCAGGCGTTGCCCAGCATGACGGCCGCGCCGTTCTTGTTGATCTGGTCGACGTACGTCGCGGGGGAGCGTTTGGCACCCCACGCGATCATCTCGTCCTCCTGGTCCAGGTTGGACCCGAGGAAGTCCTCGAGCGTCTGCTGCAGTTCGGGGCTCGGGCGGCCCGTGAGGACGCCCGCGCCGCCGAGCAGCCCCGCGGCCTGGCGGTGCTGGGTGCGGCCGCTGTAGATCGAGTCGATGAGGTCGCCCCAGCCGCTGAGCGCGGCCACGGCCTTGATCCGCTTGTCGTGGCCCGCGGCGAGCAGGCTGATGCCAGCGCCGTACGAGACGCCGCCCATGCCGATCTTCCCGGGGTCGGCCGGGGTGTTCTCCAGGGTCCAGTCGATGACCTTCGAGGCGTCGGCGATGTCCTCGGGGCCGCCGGTCTCGATCTCGCCGCCGGACTGCCAGAAGCCGCGCGAGTTGTAACTGACCACGACATAGCCGGAGTTCGCGAGCTTCTGGGCCTGCGCGACGTACTCGACCTGGGGCATGGCCCAGCTGGTGGGCAGCACGATCGCCGGGAACTTCGCGCCCGCCTTCGCGCCCCTGGGGGTGAAGACGTTGGCCTTGAGGATCGTGCCGCCGTCGCCGGGGATGTCGACGAAGCGCACGTCCGCGGCGCTTGCCGCCTGTGGAGCGGCCGCCGGGGCGGCTTGGGCGGCCGGGGCGAGGCCGAAGGCGGCGCCGGCGACGAGAGTCGCCGAGACGGCGCCCACGGTGGTCGTACGCAGAGCCTTGCGCGGTTGTCCCACGGGTCACTCCTTACTCGTGCAAGCAAAGTGACCCGACGGTAACCGCGCATCCTTACCGGTGGTAACCCGTCGGTAAGTTACGCACCGGTAACGATTGTTGAGCTGCGTACCTTCCCGGCGGCGCTCAGTTCAGCGCGCTCTTCGTCTGCCAGTCGGCCCAGGAGATGTTCCACTCGCCGTAGCCGTTGCCCGGGTCGGGCACGCCCTTCGAGCCGCTGCCGGAGACCTCGAAGGGGTCGCCGACCTGGACCTGGCCGTAGAGCCAGGAGGCGTCGCCGTCGCTCATGCCGATGCAGCCCGAGCTGTGGTTGGTGTTGCCGAAGAACCGGGCATTCCAGGGGGCCGCGTGCGCGTACATGCCCGACCAGGTCAGGCGCATCGAGTTGTCGACCATCTTGTCGTAGGCGTCACCGAGGCCGACCGTCTCCGAGCGCATGTTGATCGTGCCCTCCTTGGCCATCAGGACGGACGTGCCGCCCCAGGACGCCTTGTCGCCGCCGGGGGTGCCCGCCGACATCGGGACGGTCCGCACGCTCTTCCCGTCGCGCACGAGCGTGGCCTGCTTGCTGTCGAGGTCGACCTTGACCCGCTGGCTCTTGCCGACGGTGAAGCCGGTCGCGTAGTCGCGGACGAACCAGCCGCCGTCGGTGCCGGAGTCGACCCCGCCGAGACGGGCGTCGAGCTTCACCTTGGTGCCGGACTCCCAGTAGTCCTTGGGGCGCCAGTCGATGCGGTCCTTGCCGTCGTAGTTCTTGATCCAGCCCCAGGACCCGGTCGTGTCGTTCGAGGTCGTCACCTTCAGGTGCTTCTCGACCTCGGCCTTGTTCTTCACCGGGTGGTCGAAGACGACCGACAGGGGCTGGGCGACGCCGACCGTGGTGTCCTTGCCGGGCGTCAGGCTCAGCTTGTTCACCTGATCCGGAGCGGCCGTCCTGAACGACGCCCGCGCGCTGCCGCCCTCGTCCGTCGTCGCCTTCACCTTGTACGAGGTGCCGGGCACCGCCTTGCGGTCCGAGGTCCAGGTGGTGCCGTTCGCGGCGACCTTGCCGGTGAGCTCGGTGCCCTTCGCGTCGGTCACCGTGACCTGCTTCAGCTTGCCGTCGGCCAGTTTCACCTTGACCGGTGAGCCCGCCTTGGCCTGCTTGCCCCGCAAGTTGACTGATATGTCCGGCTTGTCCGTCGAGGTGTCGGCGGCTGCGGGGGTGCTGCCCGAACAGGCGGTCAGGGCGGCGGCCAGTGCCGCGAGGCCCGCGGCCGTGACCGCGGCGCCGGTGTGGCGGGAGCGTATGGGGCGTCGGCGACTCGGCGAGCTCAGGGGCCTCAAGGGAACGTACCTCCGTGCGAATGTGGAACCGCACGGTGAGAGGGCCAAAGGTCCCGGTGGGTTGCCTCTTGCCCCGAATTTCCCGACTAGGTCACAGAGGCGGTGTATGAGCCGGGCGCGGCCGTCGGCGCTCGGTGAGGCCGCGGCTACTTGGCGCGATGGGACGAGCGCGGCGGAGCGGCCGCAGGAGCCGGGGCCTGTGCGGGGCGGGTGACGTCACCGACGAGCTCGACGACGTCGGCGCCGTACGCCTGAGAGTTGACGACCTTCAGGAGCAGGACGAAGGTGTTGCCGCCGTGCTTGCGGGCGAGGCGCTCGTGGTGCCGGGCGAGATAGCGGGTCGCCGCCTGGTTGGTGATCGCGCGCTGGCCGCAGAAGAGGAAGACGGGTCTCGCCTCCTGGCCCTGCCCCGCGGTGAGCCGCGCGAGGATCACGTACTCCGCGATGCCGCCCTCCATGCGGTACCGCTCGCTGCCGATCTGGAAGGCGCCGCGGTCCGGGCCGGGCTCCGGGTCGGTGTTGACGCGGACGCCGGGCAGCAGGGAGTGCATGTGCGCGGCCATGCGGCGGTTGACGGTCGGCGAACCGACGCAGAATTCCGTGCGCTCGCCGAAGCTCTGCTGGGCGGCGTCGTGCGCGACGAGCTGGGCGTGCGCCCCGCAGTCCTTGATCAGCGCGGCCAGTTCGAGCAGCGCGAACACGTCGTGGCGAACGACGGTGAGCTCGGGGCCGCCCGCCTCGCGGTTGACCACGAGCAGCGACTCGGAGTTGTCGGGCAGCCCGAAGAAGGCCTGCTTGCGGCGGAGCTTGCGCCGCCAGAGGTAGGTACGGGCGAGCCAGCCCAGCACGGCACCCAGGCCGGCCGCGATCAGGCCGAGGACGATGTTGCGCACGTCTTCAGTCATGGGGGCGCATGCTAGCGGTCTCTAGGACCGGTGTTCGAGGGGGTCCTGACGTGGCGGGGGCGGCGAAGTTACGCTGCGCGGACGGCTGTTGACTGGAGGTACGGATGCGTCGTGCTGTCGTACGGAATCTGACGCTATTGGCGGTCGGAGGGGTGTTGGTGTCGGTCGGAGCTGCCGCACCCCCTTCGTCCCCGCTCTCGGCCGGAACGGCCTCGTCCACCCCGGAGAAAACGCCCTTGGCCGTGGGTTACGGCGGTGCGGTCTCCAGCGTCGACGCGGACGCGTCGGCCGCCGGGATCGAGGTCCTCAGGAAGGGCGGCAACGCGGTGGACGCGGCGGTCGCCACGGCGGCGGCCCTCGGCGTCACCGAGCCCTACTCGGCAGGTGTCGGGGGCGGCGGCTACTTCGTCCACTACGACGCCAAGTCCCGCAAGGTGAGCACGATCGACGGCCGCGAGACGGCCCCGCGCACCGCCGACTCCGGGCTCTTCCTGGAGAACGGCAAGCCGATCCCCTTCGCGGACGCCGTCACCAGCGGCCTGGGCGTGGGCACGCCCGGCACCCCGGCGACCTGGCGGTCCGCCCTGGACAAGTGGGGCAGCAAACGGCTCGGCACGCTCCTGAAGCCCGCCGAACGCCTCGCGCGCGACGGGTTCACCGTGGACGGGACCTTCCGCTCGCAGACCGAGGCGAACCAGGCGCGGTTCGCCGACTTCCCCGACTCGGCGAAGCTGTTCCTGCCCGGCGGGGCGCTGCCCGTGGTCGGCTCGACGTTCAAGAACCCCGACCTGGCGAAGACGTACGAGCAGCTGGGGCGCGAGGGCGTCGGGGCGATGTACCGGGGCGGCATCGGCAAGGACGTCGTACGGACCGTGAACAAGCCGCCCGTGGACCCGGCGTCGGGGCGGGTGGCCAGGCCCGGCGACCTGTCGACGAAGGACCTCAAGGCCTACGCGGTGAAGCGGCAGGCGCCGACGAAGACCTCCTACCGAGGGCTCGACGTCTACTCGATGGCTCCCTCGTCCTCCGGCGGCACGACCGTCGGTGAGGCGCTCAACATCCTTGAGCGGACCGACCTCTCGAAGGCATCGAAGAAGAAGTACCTGCACCGGTTCATCGAGGCCAGCCGGGTCGCCTTCGCCGACCGCGGGCGCTGGGTGGGCGACCCCGCCTTCGAGGACGTGCCGACGAAGGAACTGCTCTCGCAGCGGTTCGCCGACTCGCGGGAGTGCCTGATCCGCGACGACGCGGTCCTGAAGAGCCCGCTCGCGCCGGGGAACCCGCGCGACCCCGCCGCCTGCAAGGCGGGTGACAAGGCCGCACCGACCACGTACGAGGGGGAGAACACCACGCACCTCACGGCGGCCGACAAGTGGGGCAACGTCGTCGCCTACACCCTGACCATCGAGTCGACGGGCGGCAGCGGCATCACCGTGCCGGGACGCGGGTTCCTGCTCAACAACGAACTGACCGACTTCTCCTTCGCGCCGGCCGACCCGGCCGTGCACGACCCGAACCTGCCGGGTCCGGGCAAGCGCCCCCGGTCCTCCATCTCGCCGACGATCGTCCTGGAGAAGGGCAAACCGCTGGTCGCACTGGGGTCGCCCGGCGGTGCCACGATCATCACCACGGTGCTGCAGACCCTGACCGGGTTCGTCGACCGGGGGCTGCCGCTCGTCGACGCGATCGCCGCGCCGCGCGCGAGCCAGCGCAACGCCGCCCAGACCGAGCTGGAGCCGGGTCTCTGGGAGAGTCCGCTGCGGGCCGACCTGGAGGCGATCGGGCACTCCTTCAAGCAGAACCCCGAGATCGGCGCGGCCACCGGGGTGCAGCGGCTGCCCGGCGGCAAGTGGCTGGCCGCCGCGGAGAAGACGCGCCGCGGTGGCGGGTCCGCGATGGTGGTGCGGCCGCACTGACGCAGCGGCGGGCGGGCCCGCGAGGGCCTGCCCGCCAGATCGCCCTACGCGGTCACAGTGCCGTGAGGATGCGCGGTCCATCGTTCGTGATCGCCACCGTGTGCTCGGCGTGGGCCGCGCGGCTGCCGTCGTTCGTGCGCAGGGTCCAGCCGTCCGGCGCCGGGTGGTAGTGGTCGCTGCCGCCGGCGATCACCATCGGCTCGATGGCCAGGGCCATGCCGTGCCGCAGGGGCATGCCACGCCCCGCCCTGCCTTCGTTCGGGACGCCCGGGTCCTCGTGCATGCGGCGGCCGATGCCGTGCCCCCCGAAGCCTTCCGGGATGCCGTAACCCGCTTCCCTGCACACCACGCCGATCGCGTGGGCGATGTCGCCGATGCGGTTGCCCACGACGGCCGCCGCGATGCCCGCCTCCAGGGCGCGCTCGGCGGTCTCGACGAGGCGTACGTCTTCGGGGCGGGGCGTGCCGACGATGAAGCTGATCGCCGAGTCGCCCGCCCAGCCGCCGAACTCGGCACCGAAGTCCGCGGAGAGCAGGTCGCCGTCGCGCAGGCGGTAGTCCGTCGGGATGCCGTGCACGATCGCGTCGTTCACCGAGGCGCAGAGCACCGCGGGGAACGGTGTGGGGGCGAAGGAGGGGCGGTAGCCGAGGAAGGGCGAGGTCGCGCCGGCCTCCCGCAGCACGGCGTGCGCCACCTCGTCCAGTTCGAGCAGCGAGACGCCGACGGCCGCCGCCTCCCGCACGGCCGTCAGGGCCTGGGCGACGATCCGGCCCGCTTCGCGCATCGCGTCGATAGATGTGTCTGTCTTGAGTTCCACCATGCCAATAACTATACCGGTATGAGAATGGGTTTCTGCGCGGGGACGGACTAGACTGACCGCATGGTGCGGACCCCCCTGACCCCTGAGGAGCGCGAACGCGGCGAGCGGCTCGGCCGCCTCCTGCGTTCGGCGCGCGGCGAGCGGAGCATGGTGGAGGTGGCCGCGAGCGCCGGGCTCTCCGCCGAGACGCTCCGCAAGATCGAGACGGGGCGCGCCCCCACGCCCGCGTTCTTCACCGTGTCGGCGCTCGCGGTGACGCTCGGCCTCTCGCTGGACGAGGTCGCCGAGACGTGCGCGCTGGTGCCGCTCGCACCGGCGTGAGCCGCTCCGTGTGAGGCGCTGTCCGGCGGCCGGAAAACCGCGTGTAGTCGTCCCGTAACACGACTGGTGTTATCTTCCGGACCGGAAGACACCAGGCTCCATGGGGCGGTGCTGGCTCGGATGGCAGTAGGACAACTCCCTCATCAGGTCCGGGAGTTCGCGAGGTACCTGAGAGACCTCCTGGCGCGCCTCGACCCGGGCGCCGGGTGGTGCGGCGTGTTCTGGTCGCGTGACCCCGAGGGGATGCAGGCCTGCCTGGACGGCTCGGAAGTGCCCCCCTGGGACGTGGTGGAGGCGCTGCTGCACGACCTGGCCGCGGGATACGGACCGCAGGCCGCCGAGCGCGAGACGGAGCGGGCGAGGGCGCTGCACACGGCCTCCCTGTCCGCCTATGACGCGCGCGCCGGAGGCCGGGGGCTGCTCGGCGAGCGCCTCGACATGATGCTCACCGAGCAGCGGTTCGCCGTGGAGCGGCAGGTGGAGCTGGGCTACTCCCTCGCGGCCGCGGACACGCCGGACGAGGTGGAGCGGCTCAACCGCGAGCTGGCCTGGGTCCGCGACGACCACGAGCGGGCCACCGCGCGGTGCGCGGAACTCCGGCAGCGCATCGAGCGGCTGGACCGGGCGGACCGCCCGCAGTGGGTCGATTTCGGGACTCCGCTTTCGGACGACTTCGCGGCGGTGGAGGCGGACGACTTCGCCGACTCCGGCGACCACGACGACCAGCCACGGAACGCCTTCGGGGCGCCTGCCGCCGACGACTTCGGCTCCCGAGCCGACGACGGCTTCGGGGTGGGTGCCGGTGGTCCGGTCGACGCGGCCACTGATCCCGGCGCCCGCGCCCCGGAGTTCGGTGCCGCACCGCACGAGCGGGACGACCCGGCCCCCGATGCCCGCACCCTGTCGGCCGACTCAGCGGAGCGGCCCGATGAGACACGCGTCCCCAGGCAGGGCCGCAAGTCGCGCGACACATCCCGCCGTCCGCGCCGGCCCCGCGGCGCCCGGTTCGCGGGGTTCTCCGGGGCGGACGACGAGGGCGCGGACGCGACCGCGGCCGATTCCGGCGCCGTACCGCGGACCGCTGCGCAGTCGCCCGCCGCGAACAGCCCGCGCGGCGCGCGGTTCGGGAGTACCGCCGAAATGCCGGACGACAGCGGACACCGTGACGCCGCGGAGCCGGACCGCGATGCCGAGCGGGCCACCGTCGAAGCCGTCGCCGCGCTCATCAAGCTCCGTGGCGAGGGCCGCAGCGGCGAGGCGCACGGCGTGCTCGTCGAGGCCGCGGGCTGGCCCGCGCGGCGCCTTCCCGTGTTCGCCGGTGAACTGCACCGCGCGGGCCTCGGCGCCGACTGGTCGACGCTGCTCTGGGAGGCCGCGTCGCTGCCGCCCGATCGCCTCGTCGCACTCGCCGACGCACTCGCCGGGGCGGGCCGCGCCGACGACTGCCGCAAGCTGCTGCGGCAGGGAGTCTCCCGGCCGGCCCCGGAGATCGCCGAAGCGGTGCTCGCGCTGCTCGACGCGGGCCGCGAGCGCGAGGCCCGCGCCCTGCTCGACGCCTACATCCGCGTACGGACCCCCGAGGACACGGCAGCCTGCGCGCACACCGATCCGTACCGCCTCATCCCGCTGCTCCTCCAGGCTGCCCAGGGGGTGTCGGACGAGCGCCACTGGGACCTCGTGCACGCGCTGCGTGTTGCCGGATTCAGCGCCTGAAGCGCCTGACACACCTGCTGCGTCTGCGCGTTCCGCGCCGCTTCTCGCCCGCTTGGGTGCGAAACATGATCGACTCCGCCGGTTCACGGCGATGGTCTTGCCCAGCCCGTCGGGGAGGCTTACGTTTTCCTGTCTACGCACCAAGTCTACGGGCGTAGAGGCTCTCTGACGTCCCGTCGAAGGAGCAGCTCATGGCCAACGTCGTACGCGCCGCACTGGTCCAGGCAACCTGGACAGGCGACACCGAATCCATGATTGCCAAGCACGAGGAGCACGCCCGCGAGGCGGCCCGCCAGGGTGCGAAGATCATCGGCTTCCAGGAAGTGTTCAACGCCCCCTACTTCTGCCAGGTGCAGGAGCCCGAGCACTACCGCTGGGCCGAGCCGGTGCCGGACGGGCCCACCGTCACACGGATGAGGGAACTGGCCCGCGAGACCGGCATGGTCGTCGTCGTCCCGGTCTTCGAGGTCGAGCAGTCCGGTTTCTACTTCAACACCGCCGCCGTCATCGACTCCGACGGCTCCTACCTCGGCAAGTACCGCAAGCACCACATCCCCCAGGTCAAGGGCTTCTGGGAGAAGTACTACTTCAAGCCGGGCAACGCCGGCTGGCCCGTCTTCGACACATCGGTCGGCAAGGTCGGCGTATACATCTGCTACGACCGCCACTTCCCCGAGGGCTGGCGCCAGCTCGGCCTGAACGGCGCCCAGATCGTCTACAACCCCTCCGCCACATCGCGCGGCCTCTCCGCCTACCTCTGGCAGCTGGAACAGCCCGCGGCGGCCGTCGCCAACGAGTACTTCATCGCCGCGATCAACCGCGTGGGCATCGAGGAGTACGGCGACAACGACTTCTACGGCACGTCCTACTTCGTCGATCCGCGCGGCCAGTTCGTCGGCGAGAGGGCGAGCGACAAGACCGAGGAACTCGTCGTCAGGGACCTGGACCTGGGCCTGATCGAGGAAGTACGCCAGCAGTGGGCGTTCTACCGTGACCGCCGCCCCGACGCGTACGAAGGGCTGGTACAGCCGTGAGTGACCTCCATGCCCGCCACCAGGCCGTCCTGCCCGAGTGGCTCGCCCTCTACTACGCCGACCCGCTGGAGATCACCCACGGGGAAGGCCGCCGCGTCTGGGACGCGGACGGCAGGCAGTACCTCGACTTCTTCGGCGGCATCCTCACCACCATGACCGCCCACGCGCTGCCCGAGGTCACCAAGGCGGTCAGCGAGCAGGCCGGGCGGATCATCCACTCGTCCACGCTCTACCTCAACCGGCCGATGATCGACCTCGCCGAGCGGGTCGCGGGCCTCTCCGGCATCCCGGACGCCCGCGTCTTCTTCACCACGTCGGGCACCGAGGCCAACGACACGGCCCTGCTCCTGGCCACCGCGCACCGCCGCTCGAACCAGATCCTGGCGATGCGCAACAGCTACCACGGCCGCTCCTTCACGGCCGTCGGCATCACCGGCAACAACTCCTGGTCGCCCACCAGCCTCTCGCCGCTCCAGACGCTGTACGTCCACGGCGGCGTACGCAGCCGCGGGCCGTACGCCGCGCTGAGCGACGCCGAGTTCATCGAGGCCTGCGTCGCCGACCTCAAGGACATGCTCGGGCAGGCGCGCGGGGGAGTGGCGGCGCTGATCGCCGAGCCCGTCCAGGGGGTCGGCGGCTTCACCTCGCCACCGGACGGGCTCTACGCAGCCTTCCGCGAAGTCCTCTGGGAGCACGGCGTCCTGTGGATCTCGGACGAGGTGCAGACCGGCTGGGGGCGCACCGGCGACCACTTCTGGGGTTGGCAGGCGCACGCAGAGAACGGCCCGCCGGACATCCTGACCTTCGCCAAGGGCATCGGCAACGGCATGTCCATCGGCGGTGTCGTCGCGAGCGCCGAGGTCATGAACTGCCTCGACTCCAACTCCATCTCGACCTTCGGCGGCTCACCGGTCACCATGGCGGCCGGTCTCGCCAACCTCACGTATCTCCTGGAACACGACCTCCAGGGCAACGCGCGGCGCGTCGGCGGTCTGCTCATCGAGCGGCTGCGCGCCATCTGCGCCCAGCTGCCCGTCGTGCGCGAAGTCCGCGGACGGGGTCTGATGATCGGCATCGAGCTGGTCGACCCCGAGACCGGCCGGGCCAACCCGCGGGCGGCTGCCGCCGTCCTCGAAGCGGCCCGCGAAGGCGGACTCCTCATCGGCAAGGGCGGCGGCCACGACACCAGCGTCCTGCGCGTCGCCCCGCCGCTCTCGCTGACCGTGGCGGAGGCGGAGGAGGGGGCGTCGATCCTCGAACAGGCGCTGCGGAGCGTCTAGTTCGCGTAAGTGTTCACGCACCTGCTCACTACCTGCTCACGCACCTGTTCACGCACCTGTTCACGTACCTGCGCGCATGACCGTACGAGCATGAAAGGGAGCGCCCATCATGAGTACCCGCACCCTGATCCGCGGCGGACTCGTCATCACCGCCGCCGAAGAGACCCACGCCGACGTGCTGATCGAGGACGGCAGGATCGCCGCCCTCGCCGCACACGGCTCGGGCGCCGCCGAGGCGTGGACCGCGGACCGCGTCATCGACGCCTCCCACAAGTACGTGATCCCGGGGGGAGTCGACGCGCACACGCACATGGACTTCCCCTTCGGCGGCACCTTCTCGTCCGACGACTTCGAGACGGGCACCCGGGCCGCGGCCTGGGGCGGCACCACGACCATCGTGGACTTCGCCGTGCAGACCAAGGGGCAGGCGCTGCGCGCGGGTCTCGACGCCTGGTACGCGAAGGCGGACGGCAAGTGCGCGATCGACTACGGCTTCCACATGATCCTCTCGGACGTCAACGAGAGGACCCTGAAGGAGATGGACCACCTCATCGAGGAAGGGGTCAGCTCCTTCAAGCTCTTCACCGCGTACCCCGGAGTCTTCTTCAGCGATGACGGCCAGATCCTGCGGGCGATGCAGCGGGCCGCCGTCAACGGCGGGCTGATCATGACGCACGCGGAGAACGGCCTCGCCATCGACGTCCTGGTGGAGCAGGCGCTCGCGCGCGGCGAGACGGACCCGCGCTACCACGGAGAGGTACGCAAGTCGCTCCTGGAGGCGGAGGCGACGCACCGGGTGATCAAGCTCGCCCAGGTGGCGGGAGCGCCGGTGTACGTGGTGCACGTGTCGGCGCAGGAGGCGGTGGCCGAGCTGGCCAGGGCCCGCGACGAGGGCCTGCCGGTGTTCGGGGAGACCTGCCCGCAGTATCTGTTCCTCTCCACGGACAATCTCGCGGAACCGGACTTCGAGGGCTCCAAGTACGTCTGCTCGACTCCGCTGCGACCGCGCGAGCACCAGGCGGCGCTCTGGCGCGGCCTGCGCACGAACGACCTCCAGGTGGTCTCCACGGACCACTGCCCGTTCTGCTTCGTGGGGCAGAAGGAGCTGGGCCGAGGGGACTTCTCCAAGATCCCGAACGGCCTGCCGGGCGTCGAGAACCGCATGGACCTCCTCCACCAGGCCGTCGTCGACGGGCACATCAGCCGCCGCCGCTGGATCGAGATCGCCTGCGCGAGCCCGGCCCGGATGTTCGGCCTGTACGGCAAGAAGGGCACGATCGCGCCGGGCGCGGACGCGGACGTCGTCATCTACGACCCGGCCGCCGAACAGATCATGTCGGCGGACACGCACCACATGAACGTCGACTACTCCGCGTACGAGGGCAAGCACGTCATGGGCCAGGTGGAGACGGTCCTCTCCCGCGGTGAAGTGGTCATCGACCAGCGGAAGTTCACCGGCCACGCCGGGCACGGCGCGTACGTCCCGCGCGGCACCACCCAGTATCTCGGCTAGGAGAGGCGACGCACCATGGACTTCGGACTCGTCCTGCAGACCGATCCGCCGGCCGCGCAGGTCATCAGCCTCATGAAGCGCGCCGAGCGCAACGGCTTCCGCTACGGCTGGACCTTCGACTCGGCCGTGCTGTGGCAGGAGCCCTTCGTCATCTACAGCCAGATCCTGGCGAACACGGACCGTCTCGTCGTCGGTCCGATGGTCACCAACCCGGGCACCCGCACCTGGGAGGTGACGGCCTCCACGTTCGCCACGCTCAACGACATGTACGGCAATCGCACCGTCTGCGGCATCGGCCGCGGCGACAGCGCGATGCGGGTGGCGGGCCGCACCCCGAACACCCTCGCCCGGATCAGCGAGGCGATGAAGGTCATCCGCGCACTGGCCTCGGGCGAGGAGGCGGACCTGGGCGGCACCACGGTCCGCTTCCCCTGGATCGGGCCGGACGCCCGGCTCCCGGTGTGGATGGCCGCGTACGGGCCCAAGGCGCTGAAGATGGCGGGCGAGGAGGCGGACGGCTTCATCCTCCAGCTCGCCGACCCGTATCTGACGCAGACCATGGTGAAGGCGGTCCGCGATGCCGCCGCCGCGGCGGGCCGCGATCCGTCCTCGGTCACGATCTGTGTCGCCGCCCCCGCCTACCTCACGGCGGACGACTCACCCGCCGCGCTGGCCCACGCCCGCGAACAGTGCCGGTGGTTCGGCGGGATGGTCGGCAACCACGTGGCCGACCTGGTGGCCAAGTACGGCGAACACTCGGACCTGGTCCCCGAGGCCCTCACCGAGTACATCAAGGCCCGCGAGGGCTACGACTACTCCCACCACGGCCGCGCCGACAACCCCGACACGGCCTTCGTCCCCGACGAGATCGTGGACCGCTTCTGTGTCATCGGCACGGCAGAGCAACACATCGCGAAACTAGGGGAGTTGAAGCGACTGGGGGTCGATCAGTTCGCCCTGTACGCGATGCACGACGCCCGCGAGGACGTCATCGAGGGCTACGGCGCGGAGGTCATCCCCGCCCTGTCGTGAGCAGCCCCGCCCCCGGGTCGGCGACACGTTCGGCGTCATGACGCGCAGCCCGTCGCCATCGGGCGGTCAGGGCTGCCGGACGGCGATGACGTCGAACTCCAGCGTCGCCTTCGGGCTCACGAGGACGGAGGTCGCGGCGTTCCAGTTCAGGCCCCAGTCCTTGCGGTTGATGGTGGCGCTGCCGACGAAGCCGACCCGGACGTCGCCCCGCGCGTCCAACTCGGCGGACCTCAGCTCGACATGGAGGGTGACCGGCTTGGTCACGCCGCGCATCGTCAGGTCGCCGGTGACCTCGTAGGTGCTCGCGTCGACGGGCTGCACCCCGGTCGAGGTGAAGATGATGAAGGGGTGGTTGTCCGTGTCCAGGAACGTGTCGCGCAGCTGGTCGTCACGCTGCCGTTGGTGCGTCTGGAGGCTCGACGCCCGGATGGTGAGGCGTGCGCTGGACTTCGACGGGCGGTCGCCGAACAGGTACGCGCTGCCCTCGTACTCCTCGAACTCCCCGCGGACCCGGGTGGACAAGGTGTGCCGGCCGACGAAACCGACCCGGGAGCGGGCGGCGTCGAGGACGTAGGCGCCGGTCAGCTCGCCGACGCCGAGGGTGGTGGGCATGGTGCCTCCTGCCTTCTCTCTCTGCATTTCTCTCCTCATCGCGCGTGGACGGCTGGGCCCGGCCGCTCGGGCCGGGGCGCCAGCCGTGGTGGATCTCGGTCAGCCGAACTGACCGACCTTGTAGTCGCCCGCCGGGTGCTGGGTGAGGACGTTCAGCCGGTTGAAGGCGTTGATGAGGGCGATGGCCGACACCAGGGCGGCGAGCTGGTCCTCGTCGTGGTGCTTGGCGGCGTTCGCCCACACCTCGTCCGGCACGCCACCGGCGGCGTCCGCGATCCTGGTGCCCTCCTCCGCCAGCTCCAGGGCGGCCCGTTCGGCATCGGTGAACACCGTGGCCTCGCGCCAGGCGGCGACCAGGTGGAGGCGCTGCTGGGTCTCTCCCGCGTGCGCGGCCTCCTTGGTGTGTATGTCGACGCAGAATCCGCAGCCGTTGATCTGGCTGACGCGGAGCTCGACCAGCTCCCGCGTCGCGGCCGGCAGCGTCGACTCCAGGAGCGACCTGCCCGCGACGGCGATGTGCTTGACGGCTCCGGCCGAGACCGGATTGGCGAGGAAGTCGAGACGGGGTTGCATGGTGATCTCCCTTTTCTTGGGCTGCTCGGCCGACCCATCCCGTGCCCCCCCCTGGACGGGCGGGCCGGCCGATAGCGGGATCGTTGTCGTCCCTGCAGCACCGACGGGACAGCCCCTGGGAATGTGAGGCGCGGGGGCGACATCACATCGCGACGTCACATTCCGAGGGGTTGTCTCGTCGGGAGGGGGAGAGGCTGTCGCGTCGGATGCGGGACGGCTGACGCGGCAAGGGAGTGGCGACACCATGGGGACCCAGTTCGAGCCCGGCGACGGACGGATCGACGCGAGCCTGAGTGCGGTCATGGGCGAACGGCGGCAGTTGATCAATCTCGCGTACCGGCTTCTCGGCTCCCTGGCGGATGCCGAGGACGTCGTACAGGAGGCCTACGTCCGCTGGTACGCGATGTCCCCGCGGCAGCAGGAGGCCATCGAGTCCCCCGGCGCCTGGCTGACGAGGGTCGCCGGGCGCATCTGCCTCGACCAGCTCCGCTCGGCGCGGGTCCGGCGCGAGAGCTACGTGGGCGAATGGATTCCGGAGCCGCTGCCCGATCGCACGGAGTGGGCCGACGGGCGGCAGGGCGGGGCGACCGCCGACCCGGCCGACCGGGTCACGCTCGACGAGTCGGTCAACATGGCTTTCCTCGTCGTGCTCGAATCGATGACCCCGGCCGAGCGCGTCGCGTTCATCCTGCACGACGTCTTCCGCTACTCCTTCGCGGAAGTGGCCGAGATCGTCGGACGCAGCCCGGCGGCCTGTCGCCAACTGGCGTCCTCGGCGCGCCGCCGTACCCGTACCTCGGACGTGCCCGCGCCTTCGGCGGCCCGGCGCTCCGCCGTCGTCAGAGACTTCAAGCACGCCTGGGAAACCAAGGACATCGCCGCTCTCATAGGCGTCCTCGACCCCGACGCCACGGCACTCGCCGACGGCGGAGGGCTGGTCAACTCCGCGCCCCGCCCTCTCGTGGGAAGCGAGGAGATCGCGCGCTACCTGGTCGCCATCTCCGCCGTCATCGACGAGCAGGCTTTCGATCAGACGATCCTGGAACGCACGGTGAACGGTCAGCCCGGACTGGTGGTCCAGCACGACGGCATCACCACGTCGGTGCTGGCCTTCGACGTCGCGGGCGACCGGATCACACGCATGTGGGCGGTACGCAACCCCGAGAAACTCCGGCCCTGGACGTCGTACGGTAAAGTGATGAATTGAGCCAAGGTGCTCTGTTGAGCGGCTGATTGCTCAACTGTCAAGCAGGCGACGGTGATCGCCGAGGCCGGAGAGGTGGGGGCAGGGCATGGGCCATGCTGTGCGCGCCCCCCGAGTCGTACGCGTCGACAACTCCGCCCGCGACAGCGTGCCTGATACCTACGGCACCATGACGAGCGACCCGCGCCGCTGATGTGACCGGGGCACCAACTCCGGCTTTCCCGCGCCCAGTCGACGTCTTCCGCCTGCCCGGCAGTGTGCGCGCCGCCCACCCGCGCCGCGCTGTCGTGTGTGCCTTCGCCGCCTCGCGCGGCCCGCTCCCCAGCCATCGAACCCGTCGAGGGAGAGCTGATGACCCCCCAGGAGATCCCCGAGCAACTGCTCGACGGCTACGCCGACATCCTCACCCGCGCGGCCGCGACCGGGCGCCGGCTGACCCGTGAGGAACTGACCTCACGCAGGGCGCTCGGCGCGCAGGCCGCGCACGCCGGATACGCGTGGCGCGTCCTGATACGCGAGCATCTCAGCGCCACCCGGATCCACCGCCCCGCGGCCGGCGACCCGGACCACTTGCTCGCGACCGCCGAGCAGGCCATCGACGCCTTCGCCGAGGGCTACGAACACGCGCAACGTCTCGTCGTACGCCAGGAAGAGGCCGCACGCCGCGAGTTGATCGACGACCTGCTGTACGGGCGGGGGGACCTGGGCCGGCTCGGCGCACGAGCCGAGCGGTTCGGCCTGCGGCTGTCCCACGCGCACGCGGTGGCCGTGGCGGAGGGGCCCGGCGCCTACGACGAGAGCGACCCCGTGTCGCGGGACGTGGAGAACGAGATGGTCGGCCGCTTCGGCGACCGCCACATCCTGCTCACCACCAAGGACGGGCGCCTCGTCTGTATCGCCCCCGCCCACCAGGACGAGGTACTCACCCACTTCGCCAAGCGCGCGCACGCCGCCACCGACGGCGGCCGCATCGCCATCGGCCGGCCCCAGCCGGGCGCGGTCGGCATCGCCCACAGCTACGAAGAGGCCGTCAGCACCCTGGAGCTCGCGACGCGCATGGGCTTCGACGAGCCCGTGTTGCGCGCCGCCGACCTCCTGGTCTTTCCCGTGCTCGCGCGGGACCGACAGGCCCTGGTGGACCTCGTGCTCAGCACGCTCAGCCCGCTGGAAGAGGCGCGGGGCGGCGCCGGTCCCCTCCTGGACACCCTGATCGCCTACTTCGACACCGGGTGCGTGGCGGCCCAGGCGGCGCGTGAACTGTCGTTGAGCGTACGAGCACTCACGTACCGCCTGGAACGCATCCGCACCCTCACCGGATCCGACCCCGCCGACCCGCTGGACCGCTACACCCTGCAGACGGCGGTCATCGGCGCACGGCTCCTCGGCTGGCCTGCCACCTCGCTGTGAGGGGGCGCGGGCGGTGCGTACTGCGCGGGCGGTGCGTACTGCACGGGCGGTGCGTACTGCACGGACGGATCAGTCCGTGACGTCGATCTTGCCGTTCAGCTTGGCGGCGGGGGTGGGGGACATGCCGCCGGTGATGCCCTTGAGGAGCCCGGCCACGTCGACTCCCGTGGTGGAGCTGAGGAGTTCCACACCCTGGGCGACGTTGTCGGCGACCGTCCGGGAGAGACTGCTCGCGCCGTCCGTGGAGATCACGGTCATCTTGTCGATCGCGCCGAGCGGTTCGGACGCCTTGGCCACCACGGCGGGCAGCACCTCGACGAGCATCTGCAGCACCGCCGCGTCACCGTACTGCGCGAACGCGTCGGCCTTCTTGCGCATCGCCTCCGCCTCGGCGGCCCCCTTGGCGCCGATCGCGGCGGCGTCGGCCTCGCCCTCCAGGCGTACGGCGTCGGCGAGCGCGGCACGCTGCGCCTTCTCGCCCTCACCGGTGAGACGGGCCCGCTCGGCGTCGGCCTCGGCCTGCTTGACCAGGGAGACACGGCGGGCCTCGGCCTCCTGCTCGGCCTGGTAGCGCGCGGCGTCGGCGGGCTTGCGGATCTTGGTGTCCAGCTCGCGGTCGGTCAGGGCGGCCTGCCGCTGGGCCACCTTCTCCTGCTCGGTGAGGACCTCCTGCTGACGCGCGGCCTCGGCGAGCGGTCCGGCGGCCCCGGCGCGGGCGGAAGCCTCGTCGGTCTCGGCCTTGATCTCGGCCTGCTTGAGGGAGAAGGTCCGCTGGGCGACCGCGATCTCCTCCTCGGCCTTCAGCCGGGCCTGCTCGGCGGCGCGGCGCGCGACGGCCTCGGCGATGTCGGCCTCCTGCTTGGCGCGGGCGGCCTCGGGCCGGCCCAGATCCTCCAGGTAGGAACCCTCGGTGGTGATGTCCTGGATCTGGAAGGCGTCGAGCACCAGGCCCTGCCCGGACAGACTCGCCTCGGCCTCCTCGGCGACCTGACCGGCGAACGCGGCGCGGTCACGGATGATGTCCTCCACCGACATCCGGCCCACGATGGAGCGCAGCGCGCCGGAGAGCACTTCCTGGGTGAAGCCGACGATGCCGCCCTGCTGGGCCAGGAATCGCTGCGCCGCGGCGCGTATGGAGTCCTCGGTGCCGCCGACCTTGACGATCGCGACGCCCTCCAGGTTGGCCTTCACGCCGCGCAGCGTGACCGCACCGCGCACCGCGATCGGGATGTGCCGCGAGGAGAGGTCGAGCGTGAACTTCTGCTGCACGAACGGCACGACGAACACGCCACCGCCCACCACGACCTTCTGGCCACTGTTGTCGGTGAAGATGCGGCCGGTGTCGGGATCGGTGGACTTCTTGCCGCGCCTTCCGGTCACGATGAAGGCCTCGCTCGGTCCCGCGACCTTGTAGCGGGTCACGACGACGAGCGCGAGCAGGACGAGGAGTAGGACGACTCCGATGACGGCGGTCAGAACTGGACTCATGGCGAATTCCCCCCTGCCTCCCCGGGGTCCGGGGCGGCAGATCGGTGATGTTGTGTGTGGCGTGTGGTGTGTGGCGTGTGTCGTGCGTCGGGTTTCGCGTTTCGCGTGTCGTGCGCGCCGGGTTCCGCGGGTGCGGGTGCGGGTGCGGGTGCGGGTTGGGGCGCGGGTGGCGCGGTGGTCGGCGCTGTACGTTGCGGTCAGCGCTGTACGGGGCGGACCGCGACCGAGGTCGGCGAGAGTGCCGCCTCCACCCAGACCTCGGTGCCGCGGGTGACGGCCTCACCGCACTTGGCGGCGAACTTCACCGGCTGGCCCGCCAGTTGAAGCAGCACCTCGCCGTATCCGTCGACCGGGATCGCGGTGACCACGGCGCCCGCGGAGCCCACGAGGTCGGCACCCCGGGGAGTGGCCGCGGTCTGATCCCGCATCAGGGCCCGGCTGAACTTCCACGTCAGCCAACCCGCACCCACACCGACGGCCGCCCCGACGGCGGTCGCCCCGCCCGCCCCGAGCCCGGTCGTGCCGAGCACGATCGCCCCGCCGAAGCCGAGCATGGACACGAATCCGGCGATGACGGGAAGGGACAACAGCCCGTCGAAGAGCCCGTCGAGGACTCCGATGCCGTCGAAGAGTCCTTCGAGGACTCCGTCGAAGACGAGAGAGAGGACCAGCAGAGCGATTCCCGCGATGCCAAGTCCGAGAAAGACGGTCACCTGAGCACCTCCTCATTTTGCCGGATGTCTCGGTGAGGCATGGATCGTCGCATGTGGGCGGGAAGGCGCACATTGCCGTGATCCGGCAATCATCAAAGGCTTTCCATGCCGGTCCTGGCCAGCACGGGAGGCCCCGCTACGTGTCGGCCGGGTCCGTCCGGGACCGGGTACGTCGACCGAGGAGTTCGGCGAGGCCCTGGCGGGTGGCCGCCAGCACGACGCGGTCCTGGGGGCGCAGCACGTATCCGGGATGGAGGTTCCAGACAAGGCCCGCTGGTTGGTCGGTGCCGTCGTCGGGCCGGGGGGCCGTCAGGTCCGGGAGCCGTTCGTCCGGAGCGGTGGAGTCCAGGGCGATGACCCGCCGGACGCCCGGTCGGAACGATTCGGCGATGGTCCGCCCTTCCAGCTGAGGATGACCGGCCACATCGACGGCGGCGAACAGCAGCACGCGCCGTTCGACGGGTATCGCCCCCAGGATCTGGCGCCCCATCATGGCCCCGGCGAACGCGGGGGCGGCCAGGGTGGAGACGCTGCGGCTGCGCGTGAGGGCCTGCGGGTGGGCCGCGCGCAGGGTGCGGTAGACGGCGGTGGCGAACGTGTCGTCGTACAGCCGCAGTGCCACCCGCACATTGGGCTTGATGGAACGGGCGTACAGCGCGGCCTCGAGATTCGTCGTGTCGACGCTGGTGAGGGCCAGGAGTGCGTGGGCGCGGTGGATCTTGGCGGCTTCCAGGACGCCTTCGTCCGTGACGTCGCCGATGACCGTGGGGACGCGCAGGCGGCGGGCGAGAGGGATGCCGCGGGCCTCGGGGTCCTCCTCCACGCAGACTACGGGGATGCCGAGTTCCCGGAGGCGGGCCAGCACCCGGCTCCCGACCTTGCCGAGGCCGAGCAGGACGACGTGACCGTGCAGGCCGCGGGGTGGACGGCGCAGGGAGGACGCGGTGCGGAAGGTGCCGAGCGCCTCCAGGACGGCGGCGAGCAGCACCGGCAGGAGGAGCAGACCGGCCAGACCCGAGAGCAGTTGCAGGATCTGCCGTGCGGTGGATTCGCCGAGGGCGGGGTCGTCGATCGCGAACAGGTCGAGCAGGGTCAGATAGGCGGCGTGCAGGGGGTGGGTGTCGATGGTCACCCAGTTCGCCACCGCGAGGCCGAGGACGCAGGCCATCAGCCCGGCCACCGACCAGCGCAGGCGCGGCGAGAAGAGCGAGCCGAGCGGGAGACCGCGCCCGGCAAGGCGGCCCGGCGGCCGGTCAGGGCCCGCGTGCGAGACGGCCTCCAGGACCACGGTGCCCCTGCCGGTGGCGGAGGTGACGGTGTGGTCGTCCGGCAGCAGCAGGGGCCCGTCCTGGCCGCCGTCGTCCGAACCCTCGGCACCCGCTGGGTCGTTGGTGGTCGACGAGAGGAGGGCGAGCGTGCACAGACCGGGGTCGGCGATCTCGCCGCCGCGCGGCGGATCGCGTTCCACGGCGCGCAGGAGCAGTCCGTCGGCCTGGACGACCTTGCTGGTGCCGGCGACGGCGGTGGCGGCCAGGGCGGGGGCCGCGGTGTCCGCGTCGGAGAGGACGGTGGTGGAGGCGTTCACCTCCGACGGGTCCAAGCCGGGGGAGGCGACTGCCGCGGCCTGGTCGAGGAGCTCTTCCAGGTGCTGGCCAAGCTTGCGGTTGTAGAGCCGGATCACTATGCGCAGTCGGGGGTTGAGACGGCGGGCGACGAGGGCGGCGTGGATGTTGGTCTCGTCGTCGTCGTACACCAGCGCCAGCGCGGCGGCGTCGTGCACACCCGCTTCGACGAGGGCCGCCTCGTCGGGCTCCGGCGCCTCGAGGACCCGGGGAACCTCGGGCCGGGCCGCCCCGCCCCCGCCACCGTCCCCGCCGCCCTGTGTACCGGCCGCGCGCGCCATGACGGCCTGCATCCGGCTGAACAGTGCGGCCGCCCGCGCCCGCCCGGCCGACCCTGACGCCGGGCCGTCGACCCGCAGCGCGGACGGGACGACCACCGTCACCTGCTCGCGGTACAGCGAACGCAGCTCGGCGGCCAGACGTTCGGCGAGCGCGTCGTCACCGCACACGATCATGTGGCCGTTGTGCGGCGGTTGCTGCGCCTGCCGGGGGAGCGCCGAGCGGGAGAGCGTCTGACGGGACGGCGGGTGAGGGGACGGCGGGTGAGGGGACAGCGGGTGACGGGACAGGGGGTGACGCGGGAGCGGGGCCCCGTCCGTCCCGTCCGTCCCGTCCGTCCCGTCCGCCGGGTTCGCCGGGTCCGCCGGGTCCGTCGGGTTCGCCGGGTTCGCCGGATGACGGCGAACGGGCTGCGGGTTCCCGTGGCTCACTACTCGTCCTCCCCGGCGCCGGCGCTCGATGGCAGCGACGCACCACGATTGATCATGCGGACCAAGGTAGTTGGGGTACACCGCTGGCGCGATCCGGCCGACCGGGCGCAGGATTGTCGGCACCGCCGGTCGGGGAAACCGGCGGGGAGGCCACATCTGAGGACTCTCCAGCACCTGCCGGTACCAGTACCACCACCAGTACCTGACCTGAGTTGACCCGCCTTCCATCCGCGGTGACCCGAGTAAGGAGCCTGGGCATGAATTTCGGACGTGTGCCGCAGACCGTTTTGCCCGCCGCGTGACCGGCCCCGTCCCCACGGGGCCGGCCGCCGCGGAACCCGGCGACAACTCCCAGACCGTCGCCGACGACGGCCGCGTCGAACTGCGTCCCGGAGCCTTTCCGGAGCACAGCCGCTTCGCCAACGACGACCTCAAGCCCATTCCCCTCGCCGAACGCCACTGGTCCACCTACAACTTCGCCGCCCTGTGGGTCGGCATGGCCCACAACATCCCCTCCTGGACGCTCGCCTCGGGCCTGGTCGCACTCGGCATGGACTGGCGCCAGGCCGTCTTCACCATCGCCGTCGCCAATGTGATCGTGCTGCTGCCGATGCTTCTGACGGGGCACGCGGGCCCGAAGTACGGCATACCGTTCCCCGTCCTGGCCCGTGCCTCCTTCGGTCTGCGCGGGGCGAACCTGCCCGCGCTGATCAGGGCCGCCGTGGCCTGCGGATGGTTCGGCATCCAGACCTGGATCGGCGGCCAGGGGATCTACGTCCTGCTCAACCAGGTCTTCGACGGCGCGTGGAGCGACGAGTCCCGCATCGGCGGCTACCCGTGGCCGCTGTGGCTCTGTTTCGTGCTCTTCTGGGCCCTCCAACTGGCCATCATCTACCGGGGAATGGAGGCGCTGCGTCGCTTCGAGAACTGGGCGGCGCCCTTCGTGCTCGTCGGCGCCGTGGTGCTGCTCGTGTGGATCGCGGACAAGGCGGGCGGCTTCGGTCCGCTGCTCGACCAGCCGTCCACGCTGGGCTGGGGCAGCGACTTCTGGCCGGTGTTCTTCCCCGCCCTGATGGGCATGATCGGCTTCTGGTCCACGCTGTCCCTGAACATCCCCGACTTCACCCGGTTCGGGAAGGGGCAGCGGGCGCAGGTCTGGGGCCAGACACTTGGCCTTCCGACCACCATGACAGCCTTCGCGCTCCTTTCTGTCCTGGTCACCTCCGGTTCGCAAGCGGTGTACGGCGAGCCGATCTGGGAGCCCGTCGACCTGGCCGCCAAGGCCGACAACGTCTTCGGTCTCCTCTACGCCCTGGTTACCGTCCTGGTCGCCACAATCTCCGTGAACATCGCGGCCAATGTCGTCTCACCCGCGTACGACCTCGCGAACCTCGCCCCGAAGTTCATCAACTTCCGCACGGGCGCGCTGATCACCGGTGTCGTGGGTGTGGTCATCTTTCCGTGGAAGCTGATCGAGACGCCCGAGCTCTACATCTTCGTCTGGCTCGGTGTCGTGGGCGGGCTGCTGGGCACGGTTGCGGGCATCCTGATCGCCGACTACTGGGTGGTGCGCCGGACAGCCCTCGACCTTGCCGATCTCTACCGCCCCGAAGGGCGCTACTGGTACACGGGCGGATGGAACTTGCGTGCCGTCACCGCCTTCTTGGTCGGGGGTGTGCTCGCCGTGGGCGGCTCGCATTCGGAGCCGGGGAAGGGGCCGTTCCCGGAGGAGGGCTTGATCCCCGCACTGAAGCCACTCGCGGACTACGGGTGGGCAATCGGGCTGACCTCGGCGCTGGTCGTCTACGTGGGGTTGATGGCGGCGGGGAGGCGGCGGGGTTGATGGAACTGGCAGGCTGGCAGGCTTAGGCCGGGCGTTCCGCTGTCGCCAGCCACACCCCCGCTCGCATCCGCACGCCGTACTCGGTCGCGTGGGGCCGGAACGCCTCCTCCAGGGAGGTGCGCTTCTTCGCGGTGACCGTCCTGCCGGGGGTGCGCGACAGCATGAAGTCGACCGCGTCTGCGGGGGTTTGGCCCCAGACCGTTTCCACCGGCACAGGAGTCACCGTCACGTTCTCGTAGGCGGTGAGCACCTCACGTATACGGGCCGGGTCCGACAGCGAGGCCATGGCGGTGTGCGCCGCGGCAGCGTCAGCCATGGCTTCGGGTGCTCCGGCCTCCGCGCTCTGCTCGGGGCCTGCCTCATCCGCAGGTTCCGCGAGGAGCTTGGCGAAGAGGCCGAGCGCCCGGGCCTCCTCGGTCCCCTGGCCGACGGGCTGCGGACAGACGAACACCAGCCGCCCTCCGG
Source organism: Streptomyces sp. NPDC002853 (assembly GCF_053591915.1). Lineage (NCBI taxonomy): Bacteria > Bacillati > Actinomycetota > Actinomycetes > Kitasatosporales > Streptomycetaceae > Streptomyces > Streptomyces sp. NPDC002853. The sequence goes on from NZ_JBSFUS010000020.1 coordinate 43,637, forward strand.
GACGCAGCGCACGGGCGATGTTCGTGAACGCGGCGGTGTGGTCGGCGAAGAACATCACTCCGCCACGGCTGATCGCGACGTCGTACCCGGCCGAGGGGAAGGGGTGGAACTGGGCGTCGGCCTGTTCGTACGCCACGTTCGTGATGACCTCGGCCTTCGTGCTCGCACGGGCACGGTCGAGGAGCGGCGCCGAGATGTCGACCCCCGCCGCGTGCCCGTGGGCGGCGCGACGGGCCGCGATGCGGGTGGTGACGCCCGCGCCGCAGCCGATGTCCAGGACACGGTCGCCGGCGCCGATGGCCGCGGCTTCGAAGAGGGCGTCGTTCACCCCGGACAGCATGGCGTCGTACCGCTCATGGTGGGTGGCCCAGTGGGTGCCCACGGGGCCGTTCCAGGCCTTGACCTGACGGGAGTTGGGGCTCGCTGACGTCTCTGTGGTCATGACGCCTCCCTGGCGTGGTGGGCGGAGTGCTGGGCCGCGAGGACGGTTTCGATGCGGTCGACGGCGGTGAAGGCGCCGAAGGAGATCAGGTGCACAAGGCAGTGGTCGCTGAACGGCGGCTTCTTCCAGGCCGACACGTCCTCGTCGGTGATGCGGTACGGAGCGAGCGCGGCGAGCAGCGCGAGCCGAGCTCCCGGCCGGGACGCGCGATCGGGGAGGGCTTGCCAGGACAGCGGCGGATGCGCGCCGTCCCACGCGGACACCGTCGCCTCCACGAGCGCCCGGTCGGCCTCGTCCAAGAGCCCCGCGCCCCTCATCGCCGCGTCCCGCAGCGCGGAGTAGGCGGAACCGATGGGCGTGCCGGCGGCCCAGGCAGGTCCGGGCTGCGGGTCGTCGAGCAGGGCGAGTGAGTCGCCGGGGGTACAGGAGCGGCGCACGGTCTTCTGGAGGGTGCGGCCGCCGATCGAGCGCACCGCCCGGAAGCGCTGCGCGTTGCACGGCAGTATCTTCTCGGTGATCAGCGACGACGCGACGCGATTGATGAAGTGGAACGTGAGCGCGGTGCCGATGTGCGCGGGGGCGTGGGCGCGCGGGAACGGCGGCGCGACCAGCTCCGGCGCCCGAGGTGCCCGGGTGGCCTTGCCCCAGGCGAGCAGCCTCGCCTGCGCCGGATCCTCCGGCTGCTCGCCTCGCAACACCCGCTCGGCCACGCGGTGGTCGCCGGTGGCGTGCAGCATCATCGTGTGCGCGCTCACGCAGAACGGGCAGCGGTTGGCGAGCGAGACGCCCACGGCGACCAGCTCGCGGTCGGTGCGGGTCGTGCCGCCGCTGCCGAACGCCTCGTCGCCGCCGGCCAGCAGGGACTCGCGGAGCAAGGCCCAGGCGGCGGTGAACAGTTCGGGCGCGGGGCTGAGGGCGACCAGCGGCGCGGGCTCCGCGATGCCGAAGTCCTCTGCCATCTGTGCGTAGGCGTCGGCGGTCCTGCCGGTCGCGGACTTCGCGAGTACTGGGTCGGTGTATCGGTAAGTTGCCATGCCCCGATGGTCGGGGCGCCGGGTGCCTCGGGTCGTCGTCCACCGGAAGGCAGTTGGGGGTACGTCGCCGGGGCCGGTCAGGCCCGCGACTACTACACGGGGAGTAGTGCCGGAGCGGTCTGCTGGGGTGACGCGGTTGTCGGCGGCGGCCTCTAAAGTTCTGAACACGGCGGGGGATGCGCCGCGACGGGGGATGCGAGGGGTGCAGGGCTGCGAGTGGTGCGGGGGCACAGATGACGGCGGACCGGGCGGGGAGATCGGCGGGGCAGGTGAACATGCGCGAGCGGATGCGGAACCGAATGCGGAATCGCTTGCGGCAGGCGTGGATCGGTGATGCGGTGCTCGCGGTCGTGGTGGGCGTGATAGTCGCGCTCGCGGTGGGCCTGGGCGAAGGCGGAGCGGGGTTCTTCGACTACGCACTTATAGGGGCGGGTTCGCTTGCCCTTGCCGCGCATCGGAAAGCGCCGCGCATCGTGCTCGCCGTCACCACGGTCTGCCTGCTCGTCGAGGTGTTGTACGGGGGCGCGAGCAGTGTCGCGGCGATTCCGGTGGTCGCGGCCGTGCACACGGCCGCCCGAGCAGCCCACCGGGGCCTTGCTGCTGTCGCAGCCGGGGTGTTCCTGGCGGGCTTCGCGGTGGCGGGGGATGCGTCGGACGACGTCGTGCAGTGGACACTGCTGCTGGCCGGCTGGTTCCTGTGCGCCCTCGTCACGGGCCTCGCCGACAAGAACTGGCAGGCGTATCTGCGCCAGACCGAGCAGCGGGCCCTGGAGGCCGAGCGGACCCGCGAGGAGGCGGCGCTGCGCAGGGCGGGCGAGGAGCGGCTGCGGATCGCGCGCGAACTGCACGACTCGCTGACGCACAGCATTTCGATCGTCAAGCTCCAGGCGGGAGTCGCCGTCCACCTCGCCCGGAAGCGGGGCGAGGAGATACCGCCGGCGCTGCTCGCCATCCAGGAGGCGAGCGGTGAGGCGATGCGTGAACTGCGGTCCACGCTCACCGTGCTGCGCACGGACGAGCCGACGAGGAGCCCGGCGCTGCTCGTCGAGCGCGCGCGGGCGGCCGGGCTCGCGGTGGAGCTGACGGTGCGGGGCAGGGAGCGGACGCTGGCCGGTGACCTGGAGAGGGCCGCGTACCGCATCGTGCAGGAGGGCCTCACCAATGCGGCACGCCATGCGGGGGGCTCTGCCAAGGTGGTGGTCGGGCTCGACTTCGGGGAGCGGGTGTTGGGGGTGCGGGTGGAGGACGACGGGGTCGCCGATGCGGGGCGGCCGCCGGTGGAGGGGACCGGGCTCACGGGGATGCGGGAGCGGGTTGCCTCCCTGGGCGGGACGCTGCGGGCGGGGCCGAGGGTTGAGGGGGGATTTCTGGTGCGGGCTGAACTGCCGCTGGAATGGGGCTCGTTGGTTGCGCGGGAGCCGCAGGAGCCGCGGGAGCCGCGCGAGACGCGCGAGACGCAGGAGTCGCGGAGGTCGCCGGCGGCCGCTGGGGGAGTCGGGGCAGGGGGCGAAGGGCGGGACGGGGCTCCCCGAGGTGGTGCAGCCCGAGGTGGGGCTCCCCGAGATGGGGCTCCCCGAGATGGGGCACCCCGAGGTGGGGCTCCCCGAGATGGGGCACCCCGAGGTGGGGCTCCTAGGGACCGGGCTCCCCGAGATGGGGATCCCCGAGGTGGGGCTCCCAGGGACGGGGATCCCCGAGATGAGGCACCCCGAGGTGGGGCTCCCAGGGACGGGGATCCCCGAGGTGGGGCACCCTGGGACGGGGATCCCCGAGGTGGGGCACCTGAGGCGGCGGTGGCCGCTGAGGCCGGGCTCTCGGGGGAGGGCGGGTGATCCGGGTGGTGCTCATCGACGACCAGGCGTTGATGCGCGCCGGGTTCCGTGCGCTGCTCGAAGCCGAGGACGGCATCGAGGTGGTGGGGGAGGCCGCTGACGGGGAGCGCGGGATCGAGCTCGTGCGGGAGTGCATGCCTGACGTGGCGCTCATAGACGTACAGATGCCGGTGATGACCGGGATCGAGGCGACGCGCCGGATTGCCGCCGACCCCCGCCTCAGCGGCGTACGCGTCGTGATCCTCACCAACTACGGCCTCGACGAGTACGTCTTCGACGCCCTGCGTGCCGGGGCCAGTGGGTTTCTGCTCAAGGACACGGAGCCCGCCGACCTGCTGCACGGCATCGAGATCGTCGCGCGCGGGGACTCCTTGCTCTCGCCCTCGGTGACCAGCAGGCTGATCGGTGAGTTCGTCGCGCGGCCGCCGGACCGGGCCACCGCGCCGGGCCTGGAGAACCTCACCCGGCGGGAGCGGGAGGTCACCGCGCTGGCCGCGCGCGGGCTGACGAACGAGGAGATCGCCGAGCACATGGTGATCAGCCCGTTCACGGCGAAGACGCATGTGAGCAGGGCGATGACGAAGCTCGGGGCGCGCGACCGGGCCCAACTGGTCGTCTTCGCCTACGAGTCGGGACTCGTGGCGGCACGCAACGCGACGCCGTAAGACGGGTGCCGAAACTTTCCGGGACGGATCTCCGGGACAGAGACAGGTCTCCGACAGAGGAAAATCTCCGGGACAGAAAGGGGGAATCTATGGTCATGGCATGATCTCCGCGTGACCGGCATACCGCTCAGACACGTCGCTCGAGGCAGAGACGTCGCCCGGGTCAGACGCATCGTCCGGGTCAGACCCGTTGCCCTCCTCGCGGCAGTGACTCTGCTCGCTTCCGGGTGTGGGCTCTCGGAGGAGTTCGAGCGGGAGAGGGATCCCGCGCGTGCCGCGCCTGCCGAGGATGGGCGGTCCGCCACGGCGGACCACATGTCCGCCTCCCCTGACCCTGGCCCTGACTCGCCGACGGAGGCCCCCGTCGAGACGGGGCCGCAGGAAGTGCCCGATGCCGACGTGGCCTCGCCCTCCTGCCCGGCGTCCGGGGTCCGCATCGAGGCGGGCATGGTCAGCCCCGCCATGGGGCTGCGCGCGATGAGCGTGACCCTGACCAACTGCGGCAAGGACACCTACCGCCTGAAGGGGTACCCGAAGATGCGGGTCCTCGACGAGCACCGGGAGCCCCTCGACGTGCAGGTACTCGAAGGGACCGAGCCCATCATGGCAAGGGACGACGACCCCGGCCCGCGCCACTCCGTCACGCTCAAGCAGGGCGAGGCGGCCTACACCGTGGTCGTCTGGCGCAACACCGTCACCGACACGACGACGACCGCCGTCAGCGGCACCTATCTGAAGGTCACCCCGGCCCCGGGGGCCCGCCCCGGGACCGTGACCCCGGAGGGCCGGATCGACCTCGGCAACACCGGACGTATCGGCACGACCGCATGGCAGCGCAGCCCGGCGGACGAGACGAACAGGCCCAGGACTACGGCACCCGCGCCGTCCACTCCGGCGAGCTGAACTTCGTCCGGGCGAGCTCCTGGGCCCGGGCCATCTCCTCGTCCGTGGCCTTGCCCGCGGTCAGGCCGTACCGCGTGCGGAAGGAGTCGAGCATCCGCTCGATCACAGCCTCGCGGGGCAGGCCCGTCTGGCGGCGCAGCGGGTCCACGCGCTTCTTGGCGCTCTTCGTGCCCTTGTCCGAAAGCTTCTCGCGGCCGATGCGGAGTACCTCGACCATCTTCTCCGCGTCGATGTCGTACGACATGGTCACGTGGTGCAGGACGGCGCCGTGCCCGCCGGCGACCCGCTTCTGGGCGGCGCCCGCGACCTTGCCGGCGTCGGTGGCGATGTCGTTGAGCGGTTGGTACCACGCCTTGATGCCCATGTCGCCGAGGGCGTCGAGCACCCAGTCGTCCAGATAGGCGTAGCTGTCGGCGAAGGACAGGCCCTGGACGAGGGAGTCGGGGACCGAGAGCGAGTAGGTGATGGCGTTGCCCGGCTCGCAGAACATGGCGCCGCCACCACTGATCCGGCGTACCACCTCGATGCCGTGCCGCTCGGCGCCCGCCAGGTCCACTTCGTTGCGCAGCGACTGGAAGCTGCCGATGACGACCGCCGGGGATGCCCACTCCCACACGCGCAGTGTCGGCGGGCGGCGCCCCGCGGCGACCTCCTCGGTGAGTACCTCGTCCAGGGCCATGAGCAGGGCGGGGGACTGCGGCGCCTCGTGGATCAGCTGCCAGTCGTAGTCGGTCCAGTCGGTGGCGTGCGCCAGGGCGCGGCGCACCGCGATGCCCACTCCCTCCGACGTAAGGCCGTACAGGACGGCGTTCTCGGGGAGGGCAGCGTCGACGCGGGCGGCGAGGCCCGCGGCGTCGGTGTCGGCGGGGGCGCCCTCCAGGGCATGGCTCAGGGCCTCGAATGCCTCGTCTGGTTCCAGGAAGAAGTCCCCCGCCACCCGTACGTGCCGCAGCGCGCCGTCCTCGACCTCCAGGTCCACGACGACGAGCTTGCCGCCGGGGACCTTGTACTCACCGTGCACTCTGATTCCCTCCGGGCCCGGGTCCTCGCGAACCGGGCCTGACTCCCTCGCGAACGCCGACCGAATCGCGAACACCGCCGGCCTGCGATTTCATATCAGGACAACTCGACCCACTAGGGATAGATTCCCGCACAGGGTGGTCAGACGTCCCTCGGCGCCGGCCCTGACGGGAGCTGACGGGGAGTCCATGAGCCACGCAGAGACGAGTGACCAGGCCAAGGGCGGTGCGTCACCGGCCGTCAAGCTGACCCTCACGACGCTGACGATGATGGTCGTCGGATCGATGGTCGGCGCGGGAGTCTTCTCGCTGCCACGGCGGTTCGCCCAGGAGACCGGAGTCGCGGGCGCGCTGATCGCCTGGGCCATCGCCGGTACGGGCATGCTGATGCTCGCGTTCGTCTTCCAGGCCCTCGCCGTCCGCAGACCGGACCTGGACGCCGGTGTGTACGCCTATGCGAAAGCCGGGTTCGGCGAGTACCTCGGCTTCTTCTCCGCCTTCGGGTACTGGGCCAGCGCGTGCGTCGGCAACGTCACCTACTGGGTGCTCATCATGTCGACCGTCGGCGCCATCTGGCCGGCCCTCGGCGACGGCGACACCCTCCTCGCCGTGGTCCTCTCCTCGTTCGGCCTATGGGCGTTCTTCCTGCTGATCCGCCGCGGGGTCAAGGAGGCGGCGGCCATCAACAGGATCGTCACCGTCGCCAAGATCGTGCCCATCCTCGTCTTCGTGATCCTGGCGCTGTTCCTCTTCAAGCCCTCCGTGTTCGCGGACAACTTCGGCGGCGCCGACTACGCGGGATCACTGTTCAACCAGGTGCGCGGCACCATGCTGGCCACCGTCTTCGTCTTCCTCGGGGTCGAGGGCGCGAGCGTCTACTCCCGGCACGCCAAGCGCCGTGAGGACGTCGGCCGGGCCACGATCCTGGGCTTCCTCAGCGTCTTCGCCGTCTTCGCCTCCGTCACCATCGTGTCGTACGGGATCATGCCGATGGCGGAGATCGCCGAGCTGCGCCAGCCCTCCATGGCGGGCGTCCTGGAGGAGGCCGTCGGCACCTGGGGCAAGGTCTTCGTCAGCGTCGGACTCATCGTCTCCGTGCTCGGTGCCTACCTCGCCTGGACGCTGATGGCGGCGGAAGTGCTCTTCGTCGCCGCGAAGGACGACGACATGCCCCGCTTCCTGCGGAAGGCCACCTCCGAGGACGTGCCGGTACCCGCGCTCCTGATGACCACCGCGCTGAGCCAGGTGGTCCTGGTCGTCACGATGTTCTCCGACGACGCGTTCAACTTCGCGCTCGACCTGACCAGCGCGCTGAGCCTGATCCCGTTCCTGCTCGCGGCCGGTTTCGCCGTCAGGATCGGCCTGGGGTACGGCCGTGCGGACGTCGCCGGGCGCAGCACCCGCAAGGAACTGGTGATCGCGGTGATCGCCACGCTCTACACGGCGTTCCTGCTGTACGCCGCCGGGCTCAAGTTCGTCCTGGTCTCCTTCATCCTCTACGCCCCCGCGACGCTCCTGTTCATCAAGGCCCGGCGGGAACAGAACCGGCGCCTGTTCTCCCCCCGCGAGGCCGTCATCTGCGCCGTCTCGATCGCGGGCGCCGCCGTGGGCGTGATCGCCCTCGCGGTGGGCTGGATCGAACTCTGACCGGCCACCGGCCCTCCGCGGCCATCGCCCCCAGTTGCCACCGACCGAAAGGCGCACCGTGACCAGCCACGACAACCCCGCCGCACCGACGTTCGGTGTCCACTCCGAGGTCGGCAGGCTGCGCAAGGTCCTGGTCTGCGCGCCCGGTCTCGCGCACCGCAGGCTGACTCCCACCAACGCCGACGACCTGCTCTTCGACGACGTCATGTGGGTGGAGAACGCCCAGCGCGACCACGCCGACTTCGTCATCAAGCTGCAGCAGCGCGGCGTCGAGGTCGTGGAACTGCACGACCTGCTCGCCCAGACCGTGGCGCTTCCCGAGGCCAGGACCTGGCTCCTCGACCGGAAGATCACCGCGAACGAGGTCGGCCCCGGCCTCATCGACGACACCCGCGCCTTCCTGGAGACGCTGGAGCCCCGGCAGCTCGCCGAGTACCTCATCGGCGGCCTGGCCACCGCCGATCTGCCGGACGAGTTCCGCTCCGGATACGCGGCCCTCGTACGGGAATCCACCGGCGTACGCGAATACCTGATGCCGCCGCTGCCCAACACCCTCTACACCCGCGACACCACGTGCTGGCTGTACGGAGGTGTCACGCTCAATCCGCTGTACTGGCCCGCCCGGCACGACGAGACGCTCCTGATGAAGGCCGTCTACCGCTTCCACCCCGACTTCACCGGCGCCACGGTGTGGTGGGGCGACCCCGAACTCGACTGGGGGCAGGCGACGTTCGAGGGCGGCGACATCATGCCCGTGGGCAACGGCGTCGTCCTGATGGGCATGAGCGAGAGGACCTCGCGCCAGGCCATCACGCAGGTCGCGTCCGCGCTCTTCAAGAACGGCGCGGCCGAGCAGGTCATCGTCGCCGGCATGCCCAAGCTGCGGTCCGCGATGCATCTCGACACCGTCTTCACCTTCGCCGACCGCGACATCGTCACGCTCTACCCGAAGATCATGGACGCCGTGCACTCCTTCACGCTGCGCCCCAGCGACAAGGCGGCAGGCGTCGAGATCACGGACGAGGGATCGCGTGCGTTCGTCGACGTGGTCGCCAAGTCGCTCGGCCTGCCCGAGCTGCGCGTCATCGAGACGGGCGGGGACGTCTACGCCTCGGAGCGGCAGCAGTGGGACAGCGGCAACAACGCCGTCGCCCTGGAGCCGGGCGTGGTCTTCACGTACGACCGCAACACCCAGACCAACACGCTGCTGCGCAAGGCAGGGGTCGAGGTCATCACCATCGTCGGCGCCGAACTGGGGCGCGGCCGCGGCGGCGGGCACTGCATGACGTGCCCGCTCGTCCGCGACGCGGTGGACTTCTGAGACGGCCGCCGGGAGGGTTCAGTACCGCTGGGCCTTGACCAGCTTCGCGGAGAGCTTCGGCTCCGGGGGCTCGTGGCTGATCGCGTACCGCTGGGCCCGCTTGCCCGGTTCGAGGTTCTCCGTGCCGATGTAGCGGGTCTCCGCGACCTTGCCCGAGGAGTCGACGAAGTCGACCTGCACGGCGAAGTCGGCCGTCTTGTCCGTCCTGTTGGTGAAGGTCACCACGGAGGCGAGCACCCCGCCGGTCTCGGAACGGGGCTTGCCCGTCATGGAGACGTCGGACATCGCGTTGCCCCGCCCGTCGACGCCCTTCAGGGCGTCCTTGGCGGCCTGGTTGGCCCGTTCCGTGTCGGCGGAGACGGACGCCTCGAACTCGTCCGCGCGCTCGGACGCGGAGGCCTCAGCCTTCGACGCCGAGGCGCGGGCGGACTCGGCGGCCTCCGAGGCCTGCGACTTCAGCGGCGACGCCGTCTTCTTCGAGAAGGAGGACGAGTCCGGAGCCGTCGGCCGTTCGCTGACCGTCCTGCTGCCCTCGGCGGACGGGGCGTCGCTTTCGGTGCTGCACGAGACGAGCGCGGCGGCGGCCGTCACCGTGGCGGCGAGCGTGAGGGCGGCGGACACCGCGGGCCTGCGGTGCGCGGGACGGGTGCGGCGCGTGGGGCGCCGCTTCCCGCGGGGCGGCAGGGGGTTCATGGGCTGCGGTCCTTTCCCTGATGCTGTGCTGGGTGTGGGGCGCGTGGGTCGCGTGGGGATGACGTCAGTACCGCAGGGCGCAGGCGATCCGGCCGCGTCCGGTGAGCGTGCCCTCGGGCACGAAGCGGACCTGCGCGCCGGTGTCCAGGGCCCGCTCGACGATGTCGTCGACCACGTCGTCCACCGCGTCGAAGTCGTCGCCGTCGGCCGGCACGAGATGCCCGCCGTCGTCGCGTACGGTCGCCTGGTAGGTGTCCTCCACGGCGAGGAGGCGGACCCGGTCCGTCGTCACGTTCTGCCAGACCTCGTCGAGACCGGCGGCGTACTGGCGGCGGCCTTGGGCCGCGTCCAACTCCTGCACCACGGAGTCGAGTTCGGTCTTCTCCCGGGTGGTGAGGAAGGGGCGCGCCGCCTGCCACACCGCGTCCGCGGGGCCGTGCGCGAGGCCGCCGTGCGGCACCCGCGTTGCTCCCTTGATGACCGTGCCGACGTCGTCGAGGAGGGAGAGGGCCTGGGTTTCCCCGGCCACGAACAGGGGGCGCGGATGAGCGTGGAGCACAGCGGCCGCGGCATGGTCCGCCTCGCGCAGGAACTTGCGGGTGTGCTCGTCGCGGAAGGTGCTCGGCAGGTCGCCGATCCGCTCCTTGCGCTCGGCGTCGGGATCTTCGAGGCTCCGGGTCAGCGGGAAGCCGTCCGCCGTGTGCTCGACGACCCGCTCCGGGGTGCCGCTCCACAGCGAGACGCGGTCGGCAGAGACGGCGAGGACCCAGTACGGACGCTCGGCGGCCTGCGCCGCGACGACGTTCCGCGTCAGGAAGGTGTCCGAGAGGACCACGCGCGACGGCACGGTCCTGGCCAGCGACCACACCTGGTGCTCGCCGGGGGCGGCGAAGACGGCGAGCCCGTCCTCGGCGTGCACCAGGTCGATCTCGGCCACCGCCCGGTCCAGCTGCGCGGCCACCTCGATCCGCTGCTCCCTGGCCACGGCCGGGTCGGACTTCAGGCGCTCCTTGGCCTCGGCGACCAGATTGCGCAGCCGCACGGGGTCCTGGGCGTTGTCCGGCTCCCTGCGGTGGGTCGGCAGCAGGACCGTGACGGCGGGGTAGGGGCGCGGCCGACGCAGCTCGGCCAGGGCCGCCGGGTTGAGGGAGGGATGCATGGAGTGACCCTTTCGGGGCGGGGCGGTGGATGAGGAGACTCCAAGGAGGGTTTTACGCCCATGAAATGCACCATATGCCGGTTCGCCGACCGTGGCATGTCCCCCGGGGGCAGCGCTTCGGCGGGGGCCCGGTTCACCGCAGCAGGAAGCCGAAGACGTACCCGAGGGCGTTCGTGGCCCAGTGCAGCCCCATGGGGGCGAGCAGGCTCGTGCTGCGGCGGCGCAGTTCGCAGAAGAGGCAGCCCGCCAGGGCGGTGAAGAGGACGGCCCCGGCGTCGACGACGATCACGCCGAGAACCGAGTCCCCGAAGACGCCGCCGAGCGCCGGCTTGGCGTCGGCGAGCCCGAGCGACGGCAGGATGTGCCAGAGGCCGAAGAGTCCCGACGAGATCAAGGTCGCGGCGAGGGGCCCGCGAGCACGCAGGAGCAGACCGAACAGGACACCCCGGAAGGCCACTTCCTCCAGCAGGACCGTGCCGAACGGAACGGTCACGAGCACCCGCAGGGCGACGTCCCCGCCATCCAGGCCGCTCTGCCGCTGGTCCTCGAACAGACCCCGGGTGACCGGCAGCGCGGCCCCCACGGCGTACCCCGCGGCGACGACGCCGATCAGGGCCAGCGCCCACCCCAGACCGCGCAGCAGGGTGCCGCGCGCGAGACCCACGTCGGCCCACCGCCCGCCGGACCAGTACACGATCGCGAGCAGCGCCGCGGTGGCCAGGAGGGAGACGGGGAGGTTCCAGTCCCGCGCCCAGCGGTTGTTCGCGAGGTTGGTGAGGACGAGAACGGCGACGGTGGCGGTGACCGCGGTCGCCGTCGTGACCGGACGCCGCAACAGCCGCGAGGCGGGGCGGGCGTGCATCCGTCCATCGTGCGGGCGCCCGGCCCACGCGGCGACCGGAAGGACGGGCCGCCGGGGGTGTGCGGCCGAGTCGCCGTACGTACGGGAGGGACTCAACCTGAAGGCATGAAAGAGCGCGCGCCCCGCCCGCGCCCGAGTCGCCCGCGCCTGGGTCGCCCGCGCCTGCTGCGGCCCCTCGCCTGGGTCGTCGCGGTGCTGTGCGTGGCGGTCGTGGCCCTCACGGCAACGGCGCGCGGCACGGTCCTCAGCCCCGCCTTCCACCAAGGCGTCCTGAAGGACCAGGACGCCTACGACCGCCTCTACAACGAGGTCCTGGTGGACCCGCAGAGCCTCCCGGTCGCCCGCGACCTGCTGGGGCGGCTGCCGGTCCCCGAAGCGGCGGTGACGTCCAACCTGAAGATCGTGCTTCCCCCGGAGACCTTGCGCGCCATGGCCGACCGGCAGATCGAGGAAGTGACCGGCTATCTGCGCGGCACCCACGAGACGCTTCGGCTCACGGCCGACCTGCGGCCGGTGCTCACCAATGTCGGTGCCCTGGCGCAGACGTACTTCGGTGATCTCGTCGCCTCCGTTCAGCGGAAGCCCGAACCCGACTTCGCCGCCTTCCTCACGGACCTCGACGGTGCCGCGCGGGCCGTGACCACCGGAGTGCCGCCCGCCGGGCTCCCGGCCTTCGAGCTGTCCAGGGAGCAGGCCGTCACCGCCGCCCGCGCGCTGCTCCGGGCGGTGCCCGAACGCAGCCGTGACGCGTTGCGTCCAGAGGTCGAGGTGGCCCTGGAGAGCGGTGACGTGGCCTCGGCGCTCGCCGCCGTCGGACCCGAGGCGGTCTCCGACCGCACCCGCCTGGCCACCGAGCAGCTGCGGGCGACCGCGGGCGGCGACACCTGGGACGTCACCGCCGACCTGGACACCTCGCGGGACGAGCTCGCCCCGCTGCACCGCGCGCGCTCCGTCACGCACCTCGCCACGGGCGTGGTCGAACCGCTCGCCACCCTGCTCGGCGTCGCCGCCCTGGCGTACCTGTGGTTCTCCGGCCCGCGGGCCCCCGCGCGCCGCCTCATGGGCCTCGGCTGGGCCCTGGCCGCGGGTGGGCTCCTGACCTGCCTCACCGTCCTGTGCGCGCGTGCGGTCACCGGCGACGGGGTGATCGATCTGCCCGCGTCCTGGCCGGAGTCCGTGTCGCGGCTCGTCCACGACGTGGGGAACGCGGCCCTGGACGGTGTCGTCGGCACGGCGAACGTGACCGCGTACATCCTGCTCGCGGCGGGCGCGCTGCTCGTCACCGCCGGCTGGATGTGGCAGGCGCGAGGGGCCGTCGCGGTCAGCCCGCGCCGGGTCCAGTTGCTCGCCGCCGGGGTGGCGGGGGCCGCGCTCGGGAGCGTGCTTCTCGCGCCCCTCGCGGTCGGCCGCTCCGAACCGCGGGTCTGTCAGGGCAGCGCACGGCTCTGCGACCGCCCGTACGACGAGATCGCCCAGCTCACCTCGCACAACGCGATGTCCACCACGGCCGACCAGTTCATCGGGCCCCTCCAGGACCCGGGCATCACGGCCCAGCTGAACGGCGGCGTACGCGCCCTGCAGATCGACACCTACACCTGGGAGGGGCCCGAGCAGATCGCCGGACGCCTGGAGGGATCGGACTTCTCGCCGCGCCTGCAGGGGCAGATCATGGCCGCCATCAACAAGTTCAACCCGCCCCGCGAGGGCCTGTGGCTCTGCCACTCGGTGTGCAGGGCCGGGGCGATCGGCCTGGTGCCGACACTGCGCGAGACCGGTGACTGGCTGCGGGCCCATCCCACCGACGTGGTCACGCTGATCGTGCAGGACGCCGTCAGCGCCGAGGAGACGGCGGACGCCTTCGAGGAGGCGGGGCTCACGGACCTCCTCTTCACGCCGGACCCGGACCCGGAAGAGCCGTGGCCCGAACTGGGCGACATGATCGACAGCGGCCGGCGCCTGGTGGTGTTCGCCGAGCGCGCCGACGGGCCGCAGGCCTGGTACCGCAACTTCTACCGGTACGGCATGGAGACCCCGTTCGCCTTCCGCAGCCCCGCGGACATGACCTGCGCCCCGCACCGGGGCGGCTCCGACAAGCGGCTCTTCCTGCTCAACCACTTCATCACCATCGACGGCGGCAGCCGCCTCGACGCGGGCACGGTCAACCGGCGCGACGCGGTGCTCGACCGCGTGCACGACTGCGAGCGGCAGCGGGGCAGGCCGGTGAACTTCGTCGCCGTCGACTACCTGACCGTCGGGGACGCGAAGGGGGCGGTCGACGCACTCAACGCCGAGCGCTAGCGCGCCAGCGCCCGCGCCATCTGCGTACTGTTTGCGAGGTGTGCGTGGAATAGGTGGTTTGGGTGAGCGGGAGGTGGCGGTGAACCCGAGGCGTTCGGCGAAGAGCGAGCCCGGACGTGCGGACGCCTGGCGAAAGGCCGCTCGGAGGGCCCTGCGGCGGGTCGCGGGTCGGATCGGCGCGGTCGCGAGGCGGCCGTACTGGGAGCGGCCCGACCCAGCCCACCTCGTCCGGCGCTGGCCCGACCTCACCGCCGTCTGCTTCGGCACCGTCTTCTTCTGGCTCTCGCTCACGCCGTCCCTGGTGCCCCGCCCCTGGTTCCTGCAGGGCGTCGTGGGCGGCATCACCGCGGCCATCGGCTACGGAATCGGCTCGCTGATCGCCACCCTCTGCCGCGCGCTGTTCCGGTGGCGGCCGGGCGAGAGAACGCGGGCTCACCTCTGGCAGGCGTACTGGGTGATCGGGCTCGTCCTCACCGTCTGGCTGATCACCGAGAGCGACCACTCGCAGCGGCGCCTGCGCGCGCTGCAGGGCCTACCGCCGTCGATGGCCTGGCACACACCGGTCATCATGCTGATCGCCGTGCTGCTCTGGGCACTGTTCCTGCTCCTGGCCCGTGGTGTCCGGCTGGGGGCACGCAGGCTGATCCGCGGGCTGCACCGCTTCGTGCCGCTGCCCGTCGCCATCGGACTCGGCGTCGCGCTGAGCGCGCTGATCGTCACGATCGGGCTGCGCGACGTCGTCTTCAAACGCGGGGTCATCGACCTCGCGGACCGCATCGCGTACGCGACGAACGGCGGCACCAAGGAAGGCATCCGGCGGCCGGAATCGCCACTGGTCTCGGGCGGGCCGGGCTCGCTCCTGCACTGGCGGGACCTCGGATTCCAGGGCCGTAACTTCGCGGGGTCCACGCCGACGAAGCAGCAGATCGGCGCGTACACGGGCAGGCCCGCGAAGGACCCCGTCCGCGTCTACGTCAGCGCGTCGGCGCCGGAGGCCTTCAGCAGCCGGGACCCGTTCGAGGCGAAGGCCCGGCTCGCCGTGCGGGAGCTCGAGCGGACCGGTGCGTTCGAGCGGGACGTGCTGGCGATCGCGGGGACCACGGGGACCGGCTGGGTCAACGCCGACATCAGCGAGCCCCTGGAGTACATGCACGACGGCGACACGGCCATCGTCGCCGTCCAGTACAGCTACCTGCCCAGCTGGGTCTCCTTCCTGGTCGACAAGGAGCGCGCGGCGCAGGCCACGCGGCGGCTGGTGGACGCGGTCCTCGCGAAGTGGTCCGAGCTGCCCGAGAACGACCGGCCCAAGCTCGTCGTGACCGGGGAGAGCCTGGGCGGGTTCGCGATCGAGTCGTCCTTCGACGGCGTGGACGACCTGCTGGCGCGGACGGACGGGGCGCTGCTGGTCGGCACACCCAACTTCGCCCCCATGTCACAGGAGATCCGCGACCACCGGGAGGCCGGAAGCCCGGTCTGGCGGCCGCTGTACGAGGACGGCAGAAACGTGCGGTTCGCCCAGTTCCCCGAGCGGGACCTGAAGCGGCCGGGGCCTCCCGCGGTCTGGGGGCGCCCCCGGGCCGTCTACCTGCAGAACGCCTCGGACCCGGTCGTCTGGTGGTCGCATGCCCTGTTCCTCCACCGCCCGGAGTGGCTCGAGAATCCCCTGGGCCCGGACATCACCCCGGCGATCCGCTGGTTCCCCGCGGTCACCTTCTGGCAGACGTCGGTGGACATGGCGGTGTCCTACGGGGTGGAGGCGCCCCACGGCCACCGCTACGGGGCGGGCCCGGTGGACGGCTGGGCGGCGATCGTCCCCCGCGAGGGCTGGACGGACGCCGACACGGCCCGCCTGCGTCGCCACATCGAGGACAGGGAGTCGCCCTACTGACGAGGACAGGGCGTCGCCCCACTGAGAGACAGGGCGTCACCCTGCTGAGGTGAGTCGCCCTACTGACATGGGGGGAGGGCCCGGAGGGCAGGTCACATGGGATTCATCTCGAATCCATGCCCCCTTTCCCTGGGCCGTACGGATTGTCAGTCCGGCGTGCTCTCATGGATGCATGATCGAAGCGATCGAAGACTTTCTTGTACGTGGCGTCCCCGATGTCGAAGAAGCCCTCCGCAAGGCCGCGGCGGCCGAGGTCATGCCGCGGTTCCGGCAGCTCGCCGAGGGCGATGTCGTCCAGAAGAGCGGGCCGCACGACCTCGTGACGGTGGCCGACCGGCTCGCCGAGGAGCAGCTGACGGAAGCACTCACCACGCTGCTCCCCGGCTCCGTGGTCGTGGGCGAAGAAGCGGTCCACGCGGACCCCGCGCTCTACGAGGCGATAGGCACCGACGCGCCGGTGTGGATCGTCGACCCCGTGGACGGCACGAGGCAGTTCGTGCACGGCGACCCCGGATTCTGCATGCTGATCGCGCTGGCGTGGCGCGGCGAGGTGATCGCCTCCTGGACGTACGCCCCGGCGCTCGACGAGATGGCGGTCGCCCTGCGCGGCAAGGGCGCCTGGCTCGACGGAGAGCGGCTGGTGGCCGGTTCACCCGGGGAGGTCATCGAGGTGGCGACCTCGCACCCGGACTTCACCACGCCCGAGCAGAAGCAAGCGCTGCTGGGCCTGCGCGTGCCGGGCGTCGCCCCGCGGCCCTGCGGCTCGGCCGGGCTCGAGTATCTCGCCATCGCCAGGGGGGAGTTGGACGCGGTCGCCTTCTCCTGGGAGCTCGCCTGGGATCACGCGGCGGGTCTGCTGCTCGTGGCCGAGGCCGGCGGCAGCAATCGGACCGTCTCGGGCGAGCCCTTCCGCATAGCGGGCGGCAACACGCTGCCGTTCACGGCAGGACGGGACGCGGCCACGGTCGACCGGGTGGTGGGGTTGCTGTCGGACGCAGCCTGATCTGCGGGGCGTTGCGCGGCTCGAAGTGGAAGCGCACGGTGGTGACCTCGAACTCCGTGACGGTGCCGGCCTGCGGCCAGTCCTCCGCGCGGAGCGGGAGATGCACCAGGTCCACGAAGCCCATGAGCGGCAGCCCCAGGTCGACGAAGAGCCCGACCACGCCCGGGCCCCACGGCAGGGCCTCGACCGTGCCGGTCAGGCGGGTGCCCTGGGGGAGCGGCCCGCCCGTCTCCGGTGCCGTGGTGTTCCGATGGTGGCGGGCCCGCTGCCACACGGCATCGAACTCCGCCTCGGTGACCGGCTCCCCTCCGTCGAGGGGACTCTGGGCCAGGACGCCGTACCGCGCGCCGTAGAGCTGCGCGGTCAGCAGTCCGAACTTGGCGAGGGTCCAGGCCAGTTCGCCGCGCGAGGCCGCCACGGACGCCGGTGCTGCCGGGCCGGGGAAGGACGCCTGACGTACGACGATCCCGTCCTGCCCTGTCTCGAACCAGTCCTCGGAACCCGCGTCGGCGCGGCGGAACCATGACGTCACCCGTCAGAGGCTACCCGCGCCCACGGCGCTGTCGGTGGTCCGGCCTATCCTGGGCGGCAGAGGCCATCGGCTGACAAAGGAGTCCGAAGGTGCCGTCGATGCTTGATGCCGTCATCGTGGGGGCGGGACCGAACGGTCTGACCGCTGCCGTCGAGCTGGCCCGCCGCGGCTTCTCGGTGGCCGTGTTCGAGGCCAAGGCCACCGTGGGCGGCGGTGCGCGGACCGAGGAGCTGACGCTTCCCGGGTTCCGGCACGACCCCTGTTCCGCGGCGCACCCACTGGGCATCAACTCGCCGGTGTTCCGCACCATGCCCCTGGACCGGTACGGCCTGGAGTGGCTCCAGCCGCAGCTGCCCATGGCGCATCCCTTCACGGACGGCAGCGCGGCCGTGCTTGCCCGCTCCGTCGCCGAGACCGCCGCCTCGTTCGGGGCGCGCGACGCGGGGGCGTACAGACGACTCGTCGAGCCCTTCGTCAACAAGTGGGACGACATCCTGCGGGACTTCATGGCGCTGCCCTCGACGGCCCTGCCCCGCGACCCCGTGACCCTCGCGCGCTTCGGCCTCACCGGCCTGCCGCCCTCCACCTGGCTGATGCGGCGCTTCCGCGACGACCGGGCCCGCGCCCTGTTCTCCGGGCTCGTCGCCCACGTCATGGCGCCGCTCGGCGGAATCGCCACCGGCGCCGTCGGCATGGTCTTCGCGCTGGCCGCGCACGCCCGCGGCTGGCCCGTCGCCCGGGGCGGCTCGCAGTCGATCTCGGACGCGCTCACCGCGTACCTGAAGGACCTCGGCGGCACGGTCCACACGGACTACGAGGTCAAGCGGCTGGACGACCTGCCGCCGGCGCGCGCGTACGTCTTCGACACCTCGCCCACCGCCCTTGCCCGCATCGCGGGCCTGGGGCACAGCTATGAGAACTACCGCTACGGCGCGGGCGTATTCAAGATCGACTACGCCCTCGACGGCCCCGTCCCGTGGACGGCGAAGGAGGCCGGGGCGGCGGGCACCGTGCAGATCGGCGGCAGCAGCGCCGAGATCGGCGCCGCGCTGAACGCCGCGTCGCGCGAGAACCGCGCGCCCGACCCGCCGTTCCTGATCACCGTGCAGCCCAGCGTCGTCGACCCGTCCCGCGCGCCGGCGGGCAAGCAGGTCTTCTGGGCGTACGGCCACGTGCCGAACGGCTGGGACGGCGACCTCACCGACGCCATCGAGCGCCAACTGGAGCGTTTCGCCCCCGGATTCCGCGACCGCGTGCTGGCCCGCGCCACCGCGGGCCCGCCCACGATCGCCGCCCGCAACGCCAACTACGTGGGCGGTGACATCGGCTGCGGCGCCGCCAGCGGCCTCCAACTGCTGCTGCGCCCCAAGCTCTCCCTCTCCCCGTACGGCACCGCGCATCCGGCCGTCTTCATCTGCTCGTCCGCGACGCCCCCGGGACCCGGTGTGCACGGCATGTCGGGGCACAATGCCGCGAAGGCGGTCTGGCGCAGGTTGCGTACGCCCTGACGTGCGCCCCAGGGGTGGCCGCGGTACCGGCCCCTAGAGATCCGCCCACGGTCGATTAGGGGCGCGCGCCGTCCTGTTAGGGGCTGACGCGCTGATCGCCCGCTCATACGCTCGCGTTGTTGCCGTATACGGGGCTTTCGCTTGTGGTGTCGGGTTCCGCAGGGGACACAGAGCCGCGTCGGCTCGCGCTGTCCGGGCGGAGCAGGCCCGGGCCATCCCAACGAAAGGGCGATGACATGACCAGTCGGGTGGCGTTCCTCTTCCCCGGCCAGGGCTCGTACCTGCCGGGCGCCTTCGCCGGCATCGGCGCGGACGCCGACCGCATCTCGGCCCGGGTGGCCGAGATCGACGCCGTCACCGCGGAGTACCAACTCAAGCCGGTGCAGCCGCTGTTGTTCTCGCCGGATGCCCCCACGTCGGGGAAGCTGCTCGAATCCGAGCCGGAGCGCCTCGACGTGGCGATCCTCGCGACCTCCCTGGCCCTCGCGACGCTCCTGGAGGACCGGTACGGGATCACGCCCGACCACGTCATCGGGCACAGCCACGGCGAGGTCGCGGCGCTGGCCGCCGCCGGTGTGCTCACCCCGGCCGACGCCGTCAGGGCGGTCTGCGAACGCTACGCGGCGCTGCGCAAGGCGCCGCCGCCCGCGGGCGGCATGCTGGCGGTGAACACGGACCCCGCAGGGGCCGAGAAGCTGCTTGCCTCGGTGAACGCCGGCACGTCGGCCGTATCGGCGCACAACTCCCCGCACCAGACGGTGATCAGCGGTCCCGACGCGGACCTGATGACGCTGCAGGAAGCGGCACGCGAGGCCCGCATCCGCACCTCCAGGCTGCATGTCCCCGGCCTCTTCCACGTACCCCAACTCGCCGAAGCCGGCGCTCTTTACGCCACGGCGATGCGCGACATACCGATGTCCGCGCCCCGCGAGGGCTTCTTCTATTCCCAGAGCCTCGGCCGACACCTCACCGCCGACGACGACGTCATCGGTCTGTTGGTGTCGGACATGACCGAGCCGGTGCGGTTCGACGAAGCGGTGCGCGCGCTGCACGCCGAGGGCGTCACCACGTTCGTGGAGTGCGGCGCGCTGGACGTCCTCACCCGCATCGTGTCCGGATTCCTGCCCTCCGTGGTCACGGTCGCGCCGCTGCGCGAGGCCATGGTGACCGGTGACCTCTCCGCCCGGCTCGGCCCCCTCGCGACCCCGGACGCCGCGCCATCCGTGGAGCAGAAGCCTTCCGCCCCCGCACCGGACGACGCCGTGGCTCCCGAAGCCGACGCGGAGATCCTGGAGAACGTACGCGCCCTGTGCGCCGAGATGCTGGAGTACCCGGCGGACGTGGTCACCGACGACGCCGACTTCCAGGCCGACCTCGGCGTCGACTCCCTGACGATGACCGAGCTCCTGGACCGCGTGCTCCAGCAGTACGGCCTGGGGGACAGGTTCCACGACGCCAACGCGGAGATCCACGCCACGGTCGCCGAACTGGCCGCGTACGTCACCGGCCTGCGGCGCGAACAGCAGCGGTGAGTCGGTGATGACCTCCACCGGCCCGTATGACGAAGGCCCGTATGGCGAAGGCACGTACGACGAAGTCGCGTACGGCGAAGCGGTCGCGGTCGTGGGGATGGGCATCGCGGTGCCGGGCGCCTGCGACCCGGACGAGTTCTGGAAGCTGCTCTGCGGCGACCTGCCCGTGTTCGAGGAGCCCGCGGACCGCTACCGCCTCGACGACTTCTGGTCCGCGGACCCCGCGGCCGAGGACCGAAGCTACGTACGTACCTCGGGATTCCTGCACGACTTCCGGCCGCACCCCAGGCTCGCGGAGGAGATCGCGAGCGGCGCCTTCTCGGCCGCCGAGCAGCATCCGGTCTGGCTGCGGCACTGCCTGCTCCAGGCAGGCGACACGGTCATCGCACGCGACACCGACCGCTACGCCTACTACGTCGGCGGCAGCACCGTCGTCGGACAGCGCACCGACGAAGCGGTCCTGACCGAGTCCGTCGCCCGGCACACCGCCGGGCACCGGCACCCCGACGACCCCGCACGCCGAGCCGAGGCCGAGGAGCGGCTGCGCGGGCTGCTGGGACGCCACTACGGACACGGGAGCGGACCGCCGCGCGACACCCTGCCCGACCGGGTCGCGCGGGCCGCGGCGGCCGGACTGCTGCCCGGCGACTGCGAGTTCGCCGTGGTCGACACCGCCTGCTCCTCCGCCCTGTACGCGATCGGCCAGGGCATCACGAGCCTGCTGGCCGGGGACAGCGACATCGCGTACTGCGGCGGGGTCTCGGGAGTGACGCCGCGCTACAACGTCGGCTTCGCCAAACTGCGCGGCCTGAGCCGCACCGGGGACGTCCGCGTGTTCGACCAGGCGGCGGACGGCACCCTCTTCACCGACGGCGCGGGCATCGTCGCGCTCAAGCGCCTCGACCGTGCCCGTGCGGACGGCGACCCGGTGCTCGGCGTCCTCCTCGGCTTCGGCGGGTCCTCGGACGGCCGGGGCGCGGCGATCTACGCCCCCAATCCGGTTGGCCAGCGGCGCTGCCTGGACCGCGCCCGGCAGAGCGCGGGAGTGACGTCGGACGCGGTGGACTGGGTGGTCGCGCACGGAACGGGCACGGCCGTCGGCGACGCGGTGGAGGTGCGCACGCTCGCCGAGGTCACCGGCCCCGACGGCGTCTGGTGCGGCTCCAACAAGTCCTTGCTGGGCCACACCGGATGGAGCGCCGGAGTGGTCTCGGTCATCGAGCTCCTGACGGCGCTGCGCCACGGAGCGATCCCCGCACAGCGCCGCTACACCGAGCGCGCGGCACAGCCCGCGGGCGGGACCACGGAACCGGCCGACGACCGCGTGCGCATACCCGTCACCGACATTCCCTGGCCCGAAGGAGGCACGCGCCCCCGCATCGCGGGTGCCTCCTCCTTCGGGTTCGGCGGCACCAACGCCCACCTGCTGGTCGCCGACCGCGCACCCGCGCCCCGGCCCCGGCCCGCCCCGGAACCCGAAGCCGACCCGGTGGTGCTGCTCGCCTGGAGCGCGCACCTGCCCGGGGACCCCGGCCCCGCGGAAGTGGAACAACTGGTGCGCGAGGGCCGCCTCGCGGGGCCGCGTACGTTCGGCGCCGCGTATCCGGCGCCGCCGTTCCAGGACGTACGCCTCCCGCCGCCCACCGTGCGTGCCACCGACCCGAGCCAGCTCATGGCCCTGCGCGCGGCGGCCCTGTTCGTCGCCGAGCACGGCGAGCTGTGGGCCCCGATGCGCGCCACCACCGGCGTCGTCGCGGCCACCACGGGACCGTCGCCGTCCGCGATGGACCACCTCGTGCGCTGCTACGCCACCGAGGTGGACCGGGTCCTCGAAGGCCCCGACCGCACGGCGTTCGCCGACTGCCTCGCCGAGATCAGGTCAAGGACCCAGGCGACCACGAAGGACACACTGCCGGGGATCATGCCCAACGTCATCGCGGCCCGTATCGCCAACCGCCATGACCTGGGCGGCTCCACCATGCTGGTGGACACCGGCGCCACCAGCGGGCTCACCGCCGTGCACACCGCGCTCCGGCAGCTGTCCCGCGGCCTCCTCGACATGGCGCTCGTGCTGGGCGTCAGCCCCACCGGCCGCCCCGAGTTCGCCCGCTTCATGGGGCTCGACCCGCGGCGCGTCGCCGAAGGGGCCTTCCTGCTCGCCCTGAGCCGGGAATCCACCGCCCGCGCCCACGGCCTCACCCCCCTCGCCCGACTCACGTCCACCTGGCCCGCCACGCCCCACACGCCGGCCGACATCACCTGCGGCGCCCCCACAGGTGACACCTTCCTCGCCGCGGACGGCATCCTCGGCGTGCTAAGGGCGCTGCACACCGGCACCGCCGACGGAGCCGAAGCCGCCGTGGGCCCGGCGCCCGGCGAAGCAGGCCCCGTCATCACCCTCGCCCCGACCGCCGACGGCGCGCCCCGCCCGACGACCCGGAAGACAAGGACCAGTCGATGAGTCAACTCCGCGACGCCGCGGCCACGGACGACCCGCAGGCCATCGCGGCCTGCGAGGTCCCGGCCTCCTTCCGGGCCGCCGTCGTCCTCGCATCGGAGCAGAAGGAGATCGCCCGGACACCCGCCGCGGACCGCGACCCCCGCAAGACGGTCCACGTGCAGGAGGTCGCCACCCCGGAGCTCGGGCACGGCGAGGTGCTCGTCGCCGCCATGGCCAGCTCGATCAACTACAACACCGTGTGGTCCGCGCTGTTCGAGCCCGTCCCCACCTTCCGTTTCCTGCGCACGCTCGGCCGCACCTCACCCGAGGCCGCGCGCCACGACCTGCCGTACCACATCCTCGGCTCCGACCTCTCCGGTGTCGTGCTGCGCACCGGACCGGGCGTCCACGAGTGGAAGCCCGGCGACGAGGTCGTCGTGCACTGCCTCCAGCCGGACCTGCAGACCCCCGGCGGACACGACGACGCCCTGCTCGACCCCGGCCAGAAGGTCTGGGGGTACGAGACGAACTTCGGCGGCCTCGCGGAGGTCTCGCTGGTCAAGGCGAACCAGCTGATGCCGAAGCCCGCCCACCTCACCTGGGAGGAGGCCGCCTCGCTGGGGGTGGCGCTCTCCACCGCCTACCGCCAGCTGGTGTCCGACCACGGAGCGGGGATGAAGCAGGGCGAGCGCGTCCTGATCTGGGGCGCGGGCGGCGGTGTCGGCGCCTACGCGACGCAGTTCGCCCTCAACGGCGGTGCCATCCCGATCTGCGTCGTGTCCTCACAGGCCAAGGCCGACCTGTGCCGCGGGATGGGAGCGGAGCTGATCATCGACCGGTCCGCGGGCAACTACACCTTCTGGGACGAGCAGGACCGCCCGCGCCTCGGCGAGTGGAGCCGCTTCCGCAGCGCCATCCGCGGCCTCGCGGGCGACGACCCGGACATCGTCATCGAGCACCCCGGACGGGACACCTTCGGCGTCAGCGTCATGGTGGCCGCCCGTGGCGGAAAGGTGGTCACCTGCGCGTCGACCACCGGCTACCAGCACAGCTACGACAACCGCCATCTGTGGATGCACGTCAAACGCATCATCGGGTCGCACATGGCGAACTACAAGGAAGCCTGGTCCGCCAACGACCTCGTCGCGAGCGGCGCGGTCCATCCGGTGCTCTCGCGGACCTACCCCCTCGAAGGCGCGGGCGACGCCACCTACGACGTGGCGGGCAACACCCACCACGGCAAGGTGGGCGTGCTCTGCCTCGCCGACCGTGAGGGCCGAGGAGTCCGCGACCCCGAGCTCCGCGCCCGGAAACTCGACCGGATCAATCTGTTCCGGCACAATCCGGGAGCACAGCGGGCATGAGCGGTCCCGCACATCATTCCGGCCTGTGGGTGAGGTCGTATCAACAGGCCGGAGACGAAACCGAGAACACGGCCGGAAAACCAGGGGAGAGGCGGCGAGAGAAACAAGCCGTGCGGCTCGTCTGTTTCCCGCACGCGGGTGGCAGCGCGAGCTATTTCTACCCCCTCTCGCGAGCCCTGGCCCCCGCGATCGACGTGCTGGCGGTGCAGTATCCGGGACGGCAGGACCGCTATCGCGAACCCTGTGTCGACGACATCCCCCGGCTTGCCGACCGCATCTACGAGGCGCTGTTGCCGCGCCTGGACCGGCCGTTCGCCTTCTTCGGGCACAGCATGGGCGCGCTCCTCGCCTTCGAGGTGGCGCGCCGCTGCGAGGCCGCCATGACGGCGTGGCCCTCGCGGCTCTTCGTCTCCGGCCGCCGGGCGCCCTCTCGGCACCGTGACGAGCGGGTTCACCTCGCCGACGACGCGGACCTGGTACAGGAGTTGCTCACCGTCGGCGGCACCGATCAGCGCCTCGCGGCGGACCCGGAGCTCCTTGCCACCGTGCTGCCCGCCATACGCAGCGACTACCGCGCGGCCGAGACCTACGCCTTCACGCCAGGCCCGCCGCTGACCTGTCCGATCACCGCGCTCACCGGCGGGAGCGACCCCAAGGCGACCGTGGCGGAGGTGCGCGACTGGCGTGCCCACAGCGCGGGCGGCTTCACGCTGCGGGTCTTTCCCGGCGGACATTTCTTCATCGAGGAATGCCGCGACGACATTGTCGAAATCATCACCGACTCACTGTGCCCCACTTCCCGGTGACCGGTGGCCGGTAACCGCCTTCTAGGTGGCAAGGACCGGGCAATAGGGGCCGGTTAGGGGTTATGGGCCGACCGAGGCGCGCGTTAGCGTCTCCGCATATTCAGGGCACCACCATTTCACGGTTGAAGTACCGCGGTCGGTTCACGTAATCCCTTGATTTCTTTTCCTTGCCCGCATACCGGTCCGTG
This sequence comes from Streptomyces sp. NPDC002853, assembly GCF_053591915.1. NCBI lineage: Bacteria > Bacillati > Actinomycetota > Actinomycetes > Kitasatosporales > Streptomycetaceae > Streptomyces > Streptomyces sp. NPDC002853. The sequence goes on from NZ_JBSFUS010000020.1 coordinate 68,773, forward strand.
GTGGAGACCCGCACACGGGACGGGCGCGCCACGGCGCGCGGAAGGAGCAAGGCATGACGGAGACCACCAGGCGCCGGGCGCTCGCCCTCATCGGCACCACGGCGGCAGCGGGCCTGACGGCGGCGGCGTCCGCGCGGGCAGCCGACGGGCCGGAGGCATCCCGGAACTGGGTGACCACCTGGTCGACCGCGATGACGCCGCCCAGCCTCGGCATGGGCACCAACTGGTCCAAGGAGGGCTTCGCCGACCACAGCGTCCGCCAGCTCGCCCGCACCAGCCTCGGCGGCCGGACGCTGCGCGTGCGGCTCTCCCACCACTTCGGCACGCGGCCGATGCGGCTGGCCGGCGCCACCGTGGCGCTCAGCGCGGGCGGCGCCGCGATACGCCCCGGCACCGTGCGCCGGCTGACCTTCGACGGTGCCTCGGCGGTGACGGTGCAGCCCGGCGGCACCCTGGCGAGCGACGCGGTGCACCTGACGGTCGCCGCCCGCGAACGGGTCGCGGTCACCCTGTACTTCAAGGACGCCACCGGGCCCGTCACCTTCCACCCGTGGGCCGGGAGCACCTGCCACCGGGCGGCCGGAGACCACCGCGACGACACGGACGGCACCGCGTTCACCGAGACCACGGGGGCGATGTACTGCCTCGCGGCGATCGACGTCGCCGCTTCCGCCCGGCAGTACACCGTGATGTGCTTCGGCGACTCGCTCACCGACGGATTCGGTTCGGCCATGGACCGCGACGAGCGCTATCCCGACGCCCTCGCCGAACTCCTCGCCGCCCAGGGCACCCCGCACGCCGTGGCCAACACCGGCATCAGCGGCAACCGCCTCCTCAACGACACCTTCTGCCTCGGTGAGAAGGCCACCAAGCGCTTCCGCCGCGACGCGCTGACCCAGCCCGGCGTACGCAGGATCGTCGTGCAGCTGGGCGGCAACGACATCACCGTCCACGGAAACCACCCCTGCCTCGGTGAGACCCCCGAGGTCACCCCGGACGAGCTGATCGCCGGCCACCGTGAACTGCTGCGCCAGGCCGCGGAGTTCAAGCTGCCGGTCATCGGCATCACGAAGCCGCCGTACGGGTCGTCGCCGACGTACCAGGAGCACCACGACAAGATCCGCATGGCGGTCAACGCGTGGATGCTCCAGGAGCGGCGCTACGCCGCCGTGGTCGACTCCGACCGCGTCCTCGCCGACCCCACCGATCCGGTGCGCATGGACCCCCGCCTCGACAGCGGGGACGGAGTGCACCCCAACGGCGCCGGATACCGCGCCATGGCCGCCGCGGTGGCCCCCCACCTCCGGTGACGTACAGGCCCCAGAGGGACAAGAAAGACTCAGAGAGGAGAGGCAACGTTGTTCATACGGGACAGTTCACAGGTCAGAGCCGTCGAGTGGGGCAACGGCACCAGCCGCCGTCTGCTCGTGGAGACGGACGGGATGGGCTTCACCGTGGCCGAGACCACGGTGCGTGCGGGCACCAAGTCCCGGCTGCAGTACCGCCGGCACCTGGAGGCGTGCTACTGCATCGGCGGCCACGGTGAGGTCACATCGGCGGACGGCGCCGTCACCTACCGGCTCGAACCGGGGGTGCTCTACGTACTCGATCAGCACGACGCGCACTTCCTCGTGGCCGACGCCCATGAGGACCTGCATCTGATCAGTGTGTTCAACCCGCCGCTGCGCGGCGACGAGGCACACAGGCTGGACGAGTTCGGCTTCTCGCAGTACTGACCCGTCCGCCGCACCACGCCCGCCCGGTCCCGTTCGAGCTCGCGGAAGAGGATGCACCGTTGATTCAGTGGAATGAGGACCAGAGGGCGCTGCGCGACGCGGCGCTGGGGCTCGGGAAACCCCTGAGCACCGGATATCTCGAACGGGACGCGGACGGCGAGTTCCCCCGCGAACAGTGGCGGCTCCTGGCCGGGTCCGGTCTGCTCGGCCTGCCGGTCGACGGGGCCTGGGGCGGACTCGGCCAGGACCTGACGACCACGATGCACGTCCTGGAGGGCCTGGGGGAGGGGTGCCGTGACACCGGGCTCAGCTTCTCCGCCTGCACTCACCTCATCAGCACCTGCCTGCCCGTCGACCGCTTCGGCTCCGACGCGCTCAAGGAACGTGTCCTGACGGCCGCCGCCGCGGGCGAGCTGATCGGCGCCCACGCCATCTCCGAGCCGGAGGCGGGCTCCGACATGCTCGCCCTGCGCACCCGGGCCGAGCACGACGGCGACGACCTGGTCATCAACGGACACAAGGCGTTCGTCACGAACGGCCCGGTCGCCGACCTGTACGTCGTCTATGTGAAGACCGACCCCGGCGCGGGAGCCTTCGGCATCACGGCAGTCGTCGTGGAACGCGACCGGCCCGGTCTCACCGTCGGCCGACCCATGCGGAAGATGGGGCTGCGCTCCTCGCCGCTCGGCGAGCTGTTCTTCGACGACTGCCGGGTGCCCGCGCACAACATCCTCGGCGACGTCGGCTCCGGCTTCGCCATCTTCGACCACGTGATGAAGTGGGAGGTGCTCTGCTCCTTCGCCGTGAACGTGGGCGAGATGCAGCACCGCCTGGAGCGCACGGTCGACTACGTCAGGAGCCGCCGGCAGTTCGGCCGGCACATCGGCTCCTACCAGTCCGTCGCCCACCGCGTCGTGGAGATGCGCATGGCCGTGGACACCGCCCGGCGCGCCCTGTACGACGCTGCGGTCAAGGTGCAGCGGGACGAGGACGCCACCGTGGACGTCGCTGTCGCCAAGCTCCTCGCCAGCGAGGGCAATCTGTCCTCGGCCGTCAACGCCGTCCAGATCTTCGGCGGCTACGGCTACATGACCGAGTACGGCCTGGAGCACGACGTGCGCAGCGCCATGGCAGGCACCATCTACTCCGGCACCACCGACATCCAGCGCAACAGGATCGCCACCATGATGGGCCTCGAGGAGCCGGCCCCGGACGGGAGCCGACCCCATGCCTGAGCCCCTCACCGTGTCCCAACTGCGGGACCGGCACGACCAGATGATGTCCAAGCTGCCGCGGCCCGACGTGGCCGAGGTCCGTGACCTCACCGTCGCCGGGCGGCCCGCCCGCCTCTACCGGCCGCACGGCGCCCCCGAACCGCAGCCCGCCCTGATCTTCTTCCACGGCGGCGGCTGGGCGCTCGGCGGCATCGACTCGTACGACCCGGTGGTCCGCTCCCTGACCCGCGCCTGCGACGCCGCGTACCTCTCGGTGGCCTACCGGCGCCCGCCCGAGCACCCCCACCCGGCGGCCGTCGACGACGCCGTGGCCGCCGTCGAGTGGATCGTCGGCCATGCCGCCGAACTCGGCCTGGACCCGGGCCGCATCGGCCTGGTGGGAGAGAGCGGCGGCGGCCAGATCGCCCTCGCCGCCGCCCTGCGCATCGCCGCGTCCGGCGGGCCCGCGCTCACCCTGCTGCTGCTCGCCTACCCGGCGGTCGACCTGCGCGCGGAGCCGCCGTCCGGCGCGCTGCCCGCGGATCTGCTGAGGATGATCGAGTTGTACGTCGGCGACGGCGACCGCACGTCCCCGGAGGTGTCGCCGCTGCTCGCCCCCGATCTGAGCGTGCTGCCGCCCACGGTGGTCGCCACGGGCGAGTTCGACTTCCTGCGCGGTCAGATACGGGAGTTCACGGCACGGCTGCGCTCGGCCGGCGTCCCCACCACGCTGGTCGACGGGGACGGACTCGACCACGGGTTCCTGGCCTGGGGCGGTCTGGCACGGCGTCCCGCGGAGGCCATCACCCTGCTCGGCGGCCATGTGCGCCGCGCGCTGGGGTGCACGGCCGCGGCCGACACCGCGCCCTAGTCACGGCGTGGGCGACGAGGACGGCGCGGGGGAGACGGGAAGACCCGCCTCGAGATGGGCCAGGGCCTGGTCGAGGACGGCGGGGCCGTCCATCGACGGGTCCTTGGCCCAGTCGAGCCACACCATCAGGATCACCCCGCAGACCGCTCCGGTGAGGCTGCGCACCTCGGGGTCGTCGGGGGAGCGGTCCGTGTGCTCGGCCATCAGCGAGGCCAGTCTCGGCAGCGTCGACGTGATGTTCGACAGGTTCGCCGCCCACAGCTCCGGGACCGACAGGATGAGCATCTCGCGCTCCATCCGCTCCGCCAGCTCGTCCGACGACTGCCCGGAGAACATCTCCCGCAGGGCGAAACGCAGTGCCCGCGTGGGGCTCAGCTCCGCGGGCTGGGCGTGAAAGGCCCTGGTCAGCAGCGAATAGTCGTCATCGAGCCGGATCAGGTCCTCTTTGGTCGTGAAGTACCGGAAGACCGTGCTCGGCGCGACCTCGGCGGCCTCCGCGATCTGCTCGACCGTCGTGACGCTGTACCCCCGCTCCCGGAACAGGCGCAGAGCCTCCCGCTGGATCGCCGTACGGGTCCTGGCCTTTTTTCGCTCGCGCAGGCCCGAGGGGCGAGGGGAGGGCGGACTGCCCGCGTCGGCTGCTGGCCGACGACCTCCTTTCGACAGCGAGGACATGCGTCACCTCCGGTGCGACTGCGGCGTGGTCCTGTCGGGGCGCGCGCCCCAGGTTTCCGTCATGATAGCCAGCCATCCCCGGCTTGCCCGCTGCCCGGGAAACAGGGCTTTTCCGGTGAACAGCCCTACGGGCGCGACCATTCGGGCACCGATGCGGCGAGCGCCGCGATGGTGGGCCGGTCCAGGAGCGCCTCCACGATCTCCTGGGCGCTGCGGTGCAGCCCGAGCTCCTCGCGCAGCGGCCCCAGCATGCTCACCACATGCAGCGAGTCCCCGCCCAGATCGAAGAAGTTGTCCTCGACGCCGAAGTCCGTGCGTCCCAGGGCCTCGCTCCACAGCTCGAACAACCGCTGCTCGACGGCGTCGCGGGGTGTCACCCGCGTCACCGCGGCGGCCTCCTGCCACGGCAGCGGCAGCGCGCTCCGGTCGACCTTGCCGTTGGAGCTCAGCGGGAGCTGGTCCAGGAGCAGCAGGTGCCGCGGCACCATGTACTCCGGCAGCGACTCCTCCACCCCCCGGCGCAGCAGCTCCACGTCCAGGGCCGGTGTGGCGCCGCCCGGGGCCGCCGCGATCAGTACGTGCATGTAGAGGTCGTCCGGCGCGCCCTCGGCCGGGAGCGAGGTGAATCCGTCGAAGCCGGCGGTCTCGACCTGCTCCCGCCACTGCGCCACCGAGAGCAGCGGAGGACGCTGCTCGTCCGTGGCGCGTTCCTGGGCCAGGCCCTCGATCAGGCCGACCGTGATCAGCGCGGACGGCATGTTGACGGTGCTCTCCAGGAGGACGAGCAGTCCGCCCGGCGAGAGCAGCGCCCGCAGCCGGGTCAGCGTCTGTCCGATGCTCTTGGCGTCGTGCAGCACGTTGGCGGCCAGGATCACGTCCGCGCAGCCGGGGGCGAAGCCCTGCTCGGCGGGGTCCGCGTCGATGTCGAACACGCGGTGCTCGAGGAAAGGGTGCTCGGCCTTGAACCGCTGCTCCGCACGCGACGTGAAGTAGCTGGAGATGTCGGTGAAGCAGTACCGCACCCGGTCAGCGGGCAGCTCGGGCAGGACCCGCTCGGTGGTCCCGCCGGTACCCGCGCCGACCTCCAGGATGCGCACCGGCTCGGCGCCCGGCCAGGCGTCCACGAACGTCCGCAGGGCCTGCGCCACGGTGCGGTTCTGCACCTGCGCCACGGGATTGTCCGCGTACAGGGCCCGCGTCACGCGCCAGTCGCCGTCGGGCATCAGGAACTCCAGGGGGCTCACCTCGCCCCGCAGCATGGCCACTTGGTGCTCGGCACACTGCGCGAAGTACTCGCGCAGCACACCGTGCGGACCGGTGACGTCCATGCCGTCCAGGGTGCGGCGGATCTCCGCGTCCAGGACGTCGGCGTCGAAGGGCCGCTCGCAGCGGTACGCCGTCCCGCCCTCGCCGCTGCCGCCGTCGACGGCCCGCAGCAGGCCGCGCGCCGCGAGCTCGGCCAGCTGGCGCCCGATCAGCTCCCGGTAGACGGGCTTGATGCCGGACGCCAGGATGTCCTCGCAGCGGGCGCTGTCGCCGGCCGAGCGGAAGAACCCGAGCCGGGCCAGGGACCGTGCGATCACCAGGGGGCACAGGGCGTCCGCCGCCGCATGGGTGCGCTCCTCGGTGCGCAACTCCTGTGCTCGTCCGGCCTGTTCGCGCTCCCGGCGTTCTCCGGCCCGCCCGGTGACCTGCCGCAGCAGCTCGCCCTCGTCCGGTGCCCCGGCATCCGCGGCGCCGTCCGCGTCGGGCACCACGTACCCCACGAGCTGGGAGCGGCCCGTGGTGGGGTTGGTGCCGATGCCGACGACCGCCTCGGCCACGCCGTCCTGCCGGGCCAGTGTCGCCTCGATCTCGCCCAGTTCGATGCGGTAGCCGTTCAGCTTGATCTGTGAGTCCTCGCGGCCCAGGAAGTCGATGTCCCCGCCGGGCAGATAACGGCCCAAGTCGCCGGTGCGGTAGATGCGTTCACCGGTCCGGGGGTGGGTGATGAACCGCTCGGCGGTCTTCTCCTCGTCGCCCCAGTAGCCCTTCGCGACGCCGATGCCGCCGATGTAGATCTCTCCGGTGGCCCACACGGGGCACGGTTCGAGCCGCTCGTCGTACACGTGCAGGGTCTGCCGGGCGAGCGGTTTGCCGTACGGGATGCGGGTCCAGTCGTCGGGCACCTCGCCGATGGGGTACGAGACGGACCAGATGGATGCCTCGGTGGCGCCGCCCAGGCTGATCACCCGGGTACGCGGATGATGCGCGCGGATGGTGTCGGGCAGGGCCACCGGGATCCAGTCACCACTCAGGAGCGCGAGCCGCAGCGTCGAACTCTCCTCGGTGAACGACGTGTTGTCGTCCTTGAGGCTGTCGGTCCACGCCTGCATGAGGGCGGGCACCGAGTTCCATACCGTCACCCCGTGGCGCCGCACCAGGTCCGTCCAGTGCGCCGGGTCGTGGGCGTCCTCCGGAGCGGGCAGGACCACGGCGGCACCCGCGGCCAGGGTGCCGAAGACGTCGTACACGGACAGGTCGAAGCTGAGCGAGGACAGGGACAGGACGCGGTCGTCCGGGCCGACGTCGAACCGCTGGTTGATGTCCTGCACGGTGTTGGCCGCACCCCGGTGGTCGATCACCACACCCTTGGGCTGCCCGGTGGAACCCGAGGTGAAGATGGTGTACGCGAGGTCGGTGGGCGCCGGGTCGACGGCGGGCGGGGTGATCGGAGCCGAGCGGACCTCGCTGTCGGCGAAGGTCACCACCTGGACGCCCGCCGGCCAGTCGAGGCGCTCGCGCAGCTCGGGCGTGGTCACCGCGAAGCGCACCGAGCAGCGGTCGTACAGCTGGGCTCGGCGGGCGGCAGGCCACTGCGGGTCGAGCGGCAGATAGGCCGCGCCGGAGCGGGTGATGCCGATGGCCGCGGCGACCTGCTCGCGGCACTTGGGCATCACGACGGCGATCAACTCGTCCGTACGGGCGCCCAGATCGACCAGGCGGTGCGCGAGACGGCGCTCCTGGCCCAGGAGTTCGCCGTAGGTGTAGCGGCCGTCGGCGGCCAGCACGGCGTCGGCGTCCGGCGTCCGCTCGGCCTGCTCCTCCACCAGGGAACACAGGGTTCGCTCGGGGATCGGCGCCTCGGTGTCGTTGGCGGCGAGACGCTCGCTCTCCTGCCACGCGGGAAGGGCGACGGCGGGGCCGGGGTCGTCCCACAGGCCCTCGTCGCTGCCGAGCCGGCCCACCAGATCCTCGTAGGAGGTGAACATGTCGTCGAGGAGGCATGCGGGGAACAGCTCCTCGGCGGCGTCCCAGTTGAGGTGCAGTTCCCCGTGCTCCTCGGTGACCTGATGGTCGAGCCACACCTGCGGGGTCTGACTGACGCCGTTGACGATCTCGCCGAGGAACTTCAGGCCGCCGGTGAGACCGGCGTCCGACGACGCCCCGAGCATGCTGGTGAAGACGACGGGCATCGCCGCGCCCGGCATCCCGCCCTGCCGCCGCGCGCGTTCGCGGAGCACCTGCACCCCGCTGTACGAGAGGTGCTCCAGGTCCTGGATGAGCCGCCGGTGCAGCACACCGGCCCGGGCGGCGAAGGTGTCCCGCGGGTCCGAGTCGGTCGACAGGAGCGTCACCGAGGTGAAGTCCCCCATGACGGCGTCCACTTGCGGGTGCAGCGGCGGGCGGTTGAACAGCGTCAGGTTCAGGGTGTGGCCCGGCTCCTTGGACCAGGTGCGCAGCACGTCGGTGAACGCCGTCACCAGGGCCGCCGACGGCGTGATGCCCCGGCGCCGCGCGGCCTCCTTGATCGCCGTCCACCGCTCCTTGGGCACGACGGAGTGCCGGCGGCGGAACTCCACCGCCCCGCGGCCGGGCCTGCTGGGCAGCATCGGCAGTTCGGGGGCCGGCGGCAGCGTGTCGAGACGCTCCGCCCAGTACCGCTCGGCGCGCGCGTACTCCGCGCCGTCACGGGCCTCCAGCTGCGCCATCACGCAGTCGCGGTAGGAGAGTTCGAGGGGCTCGGGGATCCAGCGGGGGTCCTCGTAGAAGCGGCGCCACTCCTGGAAGAGGAGGTCCATGCTGAAGCCGTCCATGATCAGCATGTCCAGGCTCAGGTGAATCCGCAGCCGCCGGTCGTCCAGGCGGCTCGCGCGGATGTCGAACACCGGCCAGCGGTCCGCCGGGAGCACCTGGTGGCCCATCTCCTCGCGCACGCTCTCCAGGTGCGCCTCCTGCTCGGCCTCGGAGAGCCCGCGCAGATCCGCGACACGGATCTCGTACGGCGGTACCTCGGGCAATACCCGTTGCAGGCCCGAGGGTTCGATGATCGCGCGCAGCATGTCGTGCCGGTCGATGACCTTCCGCAGGGCGCGGGCGAGGCGGTCGACGTCCAGGTCGTCCGTCGCGGTCTCGAGGTAGGCGTGGGTGGCGATGCCGCCCATCTCGATCGCGGGGTTGCGGCCCACCCAGTACGCGTGCTGGATGTCGGTGAGCGGGAACGGTTCGTGCCGCTGCTCGGGCCGGGGCACGATCGCCGCGGCAGGTCCGCCGTGGTCGGCGCGGCCCAGGAGCTCGATCAGCTCTTCACGTGCGGCGCGCAGCCTGTCGCGCAGACCGTCCGTGAGGCTGCCCGCGGGGGCGAGCACGTCGAGCCGGCCGTCGGCCAGGCGGAGCCGTATGCCCCGGCGGTGCAGTTCGGAGAGCAGTTCATGCTCCATGGGTGAAGTCCTCACGCGATGCGGTGGCAGGAAGAGGGGGCGGGAGCCGGACCGTCACAGACTCAGTACTTCGACGTCGCCCTCCGTCGCGCTCTGGAGGGGCGCCAGCAGGCCGCGCGCGACCAGTTGCGCACAGATGCGGTCCGCGATGCCGAGGGCGCTGTCGCCGCCGAGCAGATCCTTCAGGGCGAGGCCGACGCCGAGGTCGGTGTGCAGCCGGTGCCGCAGTCGCACGGCGAGCAGCGAGTCGAAGCCGAGCTCGGCGAGCCGGGTCCTGCGGGGTTCGGCCAGATCCACGGCGTCGCGCCCGAGCAGGAAGGCGACCCGGTCGAGCACCGCGGCCAAGGCCGCCTCACGCCCGGCCTCCGGCTCCTCGACGACAAGCCGCGTCAGCTCCGCGCGCTCGTCGTCCGTCAGCGCGGGGGGCGCGGCGGGCAGCACGTCCGGCGCCGCCCACACCCCCTGGTCACCCGCCGCCGGCCGCGGCGCGAGCCAGTACCTGCGCCGCTGGAAGGCGTACGTGGGAAGCTCCACGCGGCGTGCCCCCGTGCCCTCGAAGGCGGCCTGCCAGTCGACGGCGGCACCCGCGGCGCGGGCCGCCGCCAGGAGCCGCAGCACGGCCGCGGGGTTCGCGAGCGAGGCGTCCAGGCAGGTGTACGAGGGGTCAGGGTCGCCGGGGTCCGAGCGGTCCAGCCAGTGCGACGGGTCGCTCAACTCGACGTCGGTGAGCGGCTGTTGTGTAGTCCCCGACACCAGCGGGGTCGTGGGTGACGCGAAGGCGAGGCCCTCGACCGTGGAGGCGAGCGCGGCCTTGTCGGCGAGGGCGGCGGCGAGCGTGCACGCGTCGGTCAGGGACAGCGCGCCGCTCAGATGCGCGGCGGCGGCCTCCCCGGCGCCCGAGCGCGCGGTCAGTGCCCGTGGACGCAGACCGAAGGACTCCAGGAGCCGGTGAAGGGCGACGGAGAACGCGAACTCGGCGCAGTCGTCCGTGTCGTTGCCGTCGAGCGCCTTGCCGACCTCGTCCCAGGCCCGTGCGAAGGCGGGAAACCGCTCGTACAGGCGGCGGCTGTCCGCGCCGACGGCGCCGCCGAGACAGAACGTTCCGCCGCCGAGTGCGGCTTGCGTGTCCGCGGGCCCCTCTTGGCGCGCCACCGCGCACAGCTGATCCATGAGTTCGGCGGAGGTGGAGGCGACGAGCACCGCTTGCTCCGCGTGCGAGGTCCGGGCGCAGGCCAGGGTGAATCCGATGTCCAGCGGCGGCAGTTCGGGCCGGTCGGCCAGATGCGCGTGCAGTCGTGCGGCCTGCTCACGCAGGGCAGCCGGGGTCCTCGCCGACACCACCCACGGCACGGCGAGACCCTCGAGGTCCGCCGCGTCGGTGCGTGGCTCGGGGCGCGGTTCGGTGCGTGGTGCCTCGCCGAGGAGTACGTGGGCGTTCGTACCGCTGATGCCGAACGACGACACTCCCGCGATCCGGGGCCGTTGCGCGTCACGCGGCCACGGCCGGGACTCGGCGACGAGCCGCAGCGGTCCCGCCGCCCAGTCCAGGTCGTCGCTCGGCCGGTCCGCGTACAGATTCCCGGGCAGCCGCTCATGGCGCAGCGCGAGCACCGTCTTGATCACGCCCGCCACTCCGCTCGCGGCGTGCGGGTGGCCGATGTTGGTCTTCACCGAACCGAGCAACAGCGGCCGGTCGGCGGGCCGCCCCTGCCCGTACACCTCGAGCAGGGCGCCCGCCTCGATGCGGTCGCCCATGGCACTGCCCACGCCGTGCGCCTCCACGGCGTCGACCTGGTCGGGGGTGAGGCGGGCGTCGGCGAGCGCCTGACGCAGCAGGTTCCGCTGGGCGGTGCCGCTCGGCGCGGTGAGGCCGTTGGTCGCGCCGTCCTGGCCGACCGCGGAGCCGAGCAGTACGGCGAGCACGTCGCGGCCGTTGCGCTCGGCGTCCGAGAGCCGTTCGAGGACCAGCATGCCCACGCCCTCGGAGAAGCCGATGCCGTCGGCCGCCGCCGAGAACGCCTTGCAGCGCCCGTCGCGCGCCAGGCCGTGCCGCCGCCCGAACTCCTCGAAGGCGTCCGGCGTCGCCATCACCGCGACACCGCCCGCCAGGGCCAGCGTGCAGTCTCCGTCGCGCAGCGCCCGGCTCGCCGTGTGCAGCGCGACCATCGAGGAGGAGCAGGCGGTGTCGAGCGTGACCGCGGGCCCTTCGAGGCCCAGGGTGTAGGCGATCCGGCCGGTGGCCGCGCTCGGTGAACCACCGAGGCCCAGATACGGTTCCAGGCCCGCGGGCGGCTTCTCGCGCGAGTGCGGGCCGTAGTTGCCGTACACCAGGCCCGCGTAGATCCCGGTCCTGCTGCCGCGCAGCCGCTCCGGCACGACGCCGGCCCGCTCCAGCGCCTCCCAGGACGTCTCCAGGAGCAGGCGGTGCTGGGGGTCGAGGGCGAGCGCCTCGTGCGGGCCGATGCCGAAGAACTCCGCGTCGAAATCGGCGACATCGTCGAGGAATCCGCCCTCGTACGTGCCTGCTTTCTCCAGGCCGTCCGCATCGGGCGCGTACAACCCCGCGATGTCCCAGCCGCGGTCCGCGGGGAATGGAGAAATGGCATCACTGCCCGTGTCGACGAGCCGCCACAGATCCTCCGGGGACGTCACGCCCCCGGGGAACCGACAGGCCATGCCGACCACGGCGATCGGTTCGGCCGCGCGCGATTCGAGCTCCTGGACGCGGCGGCGGGAATTCTGGAGATCGGCAGTGACCTTCTTCAGGTATTGCCGCAGCTTCTCTTCATTCGCCAACGTACCGTCAGCCCCCTGTATTCATCGCCAAGTCGATTCGGGTCGCTCCGCCCTGGCTGCCGGTCAGTAATCTTCCGCGGCCACGTGGCCGAATCCCGCCGAAGGAACGGTAGAAGCGGAGAGCGGGCCCGGACCACCCCTAACCGCCCCCTAGCTCGCGCCTCGGCGCCGCCGCAGGGCCTTTAGGGGATCACCACGCGATCTAGGGGATGACGGCCCGACGGCGATTTCCTACCCTCGAATCGGCTTCTGTCGTGCCTGTCCGTCCCACACCGCCGAAATCTGCGGGCCCCATTCGAGCAGCGGAGGAAGTATGCCCGGCGACGAGATCACAGAGAAGATCCTCACCTATATCAAGAACAAGCACATGGACGGAGATGCCGAGTCCGAACTGGACGAGACGACGCCGCTTTTCGAACTGGGCATCATGAACTCTCTGCACACGCTTCTTCTTCTGCAGTTCATTCGCGACGAGCTCGGTGTCGCCGTTCCCGCCAACAAGATCAACGCGGCCAACTTCAAGAATGTGCGGTCCATCACCGCGCTGGTCCGCACCGTGGCCGGGGCGCCGGCGTCCTGAAACAGGCCCTGGCTCGGCGGGTGCGCGCGAGGGCCCGCCTTTCCGCTCGTGGACTTACCGGATCCGCACGTATCGGAGTACGACAACGGAGGGAGACGAGGTGAGCGTTCGGTCTCCCGAACCCATCGCCGTCGTAGGTCTCGGATGCCGCTTCCCCGGGGGCGTCCGTACCCTGGAAGCGCTCGGTGAGCTGCTCGAATCGGGTGCCGACGCGCTGACCGAGGTCCCGCGGGACCGGTGGGGCGCCGCCATCCACGACCCACTGCGCGAGCGGCCGGGCACGGTCGTCAGCCACGTCGGGGGGTTCCTCGACGACATCGACCGGTTCGACGCCGCGTACTTCGGGATCTCGCCCCGTGAGGCGGGACGCGTCGACCCGCAGCAGCGGCTGCTCCTCGAAGTGAGCGCGGAGGCCATGGCCGACGCGGGGCGTCCCCTCGGCCAATGGCGGGGAAGCCGTACCGCCGTGTTCGTCGGCATGCTCTCCAACGACTACACGCTGCTGCACGCCAAGACCCTCGGCACCGCCGGGATCGGCCAGCACTACGCCAGCGGCGTCGAGGCGAGCTTCGCCGCCGGACGCCTGGCCTACAGCTTCGACCTGCGCGGGCCGGTCGCCACCGTGAGCTCCGCCTGCTCGTCCTCGCTGCTCGCGGTGCACCAGGCCTGCCAGAGCCTGCGCGCGGGCGAGAGCGACACCGCCCTGGCCGGGGGCGTGAACCTTCAGATCACCCCCGACATCAGCGTGTTCATGAGCCAGGTAGGGGCGATCTCGCCGAACGGCCGCTGCCGGCCCTTCGACGCGCGCGCCGACGGGCTCGTGCGCGGCGACGGCTGCGGGATCGTCGTCCTCAAGCGGCTGCGGGACGCGCTCGCCGACCACGACCGCATCCACGCCGTGCTGCGCGGCTCGGCCGTCAACAACGACGGCGGCAGCGCGGGCCTGACCGCGCCCAACGGCGAGGCCCAGTCCGCCGTGCTGCGCGCGGCCCTGGCCGCGGCGGACGCGGCCGCGTCCGACGTCGACTACGTCGAGGCCCACGGCACCGGCACCCCGCTCGGCGACCTCATCGAACTGGAGGCACTCAGCGAGGTGTACGGGGCGGGGCGACACGACCGTGCGCTGCTCATCGGCTCCCTCAAGGCCGTCATGGGGCACATGGACGCGGCCGCCGGCATCGGCGGACTGCTCAAGGCCCTGTGGGTGATCCGCGCGGGCCGGGTGCCCGCGCAGCCCCACATCGAGAGCCTCAACCCCGCGCTCGACTGGGCCACGGCGGGTGTCGCCGTGCCCCTGACGACCACCGACGTGGCCCGCGCGGATGTGCCGGTGCGGGTCGGTGTCAGCGCCTTCGGGCTCAGCGGCACCAATGTGCACCTGGTCGCCGAGGGCGCCCCGGCGCCCGCTCCCGCTGATTCGCCGGTCGGCCCTCAACCAGCCGCGCCCTACGTCCTGTTGGCCTCGGCCTCCACCCCCGAGGGACTCGCCACGCAGGTCGCGCGCCTTCGTGAGCAGGTGGCGGGGGAGGACGACCTCGGTGAGCTCGCGGCGTCCGCCGCCACGCGCCGTACCCATGACGCCCACCGGTTCGCGGCCGTGGCCACCGACCGCAGGGACCTCGTCGACACGCTCGTCGACCCCGACGACCCGCCGCGCGACGCCTGCGCCGCGACCGTCGAGGACCCCGACGACCCGCCGCCCGCCGTCTTCGTCTACTCCGGGCAGAGTGGCCACTGGCCCCACATGGCCCTCGACCTGCATGCCACCGACCCGACCGTGCGTGATGCCCTCGACGAGTGCCACGAGCTGATCCGCGCCCACGCGGGCTGGTCGCTGCTCGACACGCTGCGGGCCACCGACGACCGGCTCGACCGCACCGACCGTGCCCACCCCGCGATCTTCGCGGTGCAGGTCGCGCTGACCCGCTGGCTCGCCGAGCGCGGTCTGGCTCCGGCCGCCGTGATCGGCCAGAGCCTCGGCGAGATCACCGCCGCGTACGCCGCGGGCAGCCTCACGCTGCGAGATGCCACCCGGCTTGTGGTCGAGCGGGCGGACATCCTGCACTCGCGGGCCGCGGGCCTCGGCTTCATGTACGCGGTGTCGGCCGGCGCCGACGAGGTACGCGAACTGCTCGGCGGGGCCTGGCCGCAGGTCGTGGTCGCCCTCGTCAACGGCCCTGACTCGGCGGTCGTCTCGGGCCCCGTGCCGGACCTCGACGATGCCGTGGCCGCACTGCGGGCGGCGGGCCTGCGCTGCAAGCGGCTCAACAGCGAATACCCGGCGCACAGCCCGGCCTTGGGCGGTTGCGCGGACGCGCTGTACGAGACGCTGTCCGGCGGCTCCGGCGGCTCCGGTGGCTCCGGTGGCTCCGGTCTGGCCGTGTCCGAGCCGACCACCCGTCTGCTGTCCACCGTCGACCCGGCGGCCGACCTGCGCCGCCCCGATGCCGCGTACTGGCGGCGCAATCTCGTGGAGCCGGTGCAGCTGTGGCCCGCGGTCGAGCGGCTCCTGGGCGAACGTGACTACGCGCTGGTCGAGATCGCCCCGCACCCCATGCTCGTACGGCCCCTCACTGACGCGGTGCGCCGCACCGGCCGCCGCGCGCCCGTCACCGGCACACTGCACCGCGCCGAGCGGGGCCCGGTGGCACTGCACAAGACGCTGGCCAGGCTGCATGTCGCCGGAGTACCCGTCGACTGGGACCGGGTCACCGGCAGGCCGCGACAGTTCCGCACCCTGCCCGTACCGACCTGGGGCGGCGACCGCCACTGGCTGCCGGGCGTCGAGCGGGGCCACCACGGCCCAGCACCGGAGACGCGCCTCGCGGAAGCGGCGGATCGGGGACCCGGAGCATCCGCGCCTGCGAACGAACCCACACCCGTGTCGACACCACCGGCGCAGCCCTCGCAGAACGTCACCATCGCCGACCGGGTCGCCGAAGTGATCCGCGCGGTGCTCGACCTGCCGCCGGACCAGCGGCTGCTGCGTCGACGCGGCTTGTTCGAACAGGGCCTGGACTCCCTGACGGCCGCGGAACTCCGCACCAGGCTCCAGGCCCAGTTCGGAGTGGCCCTCCCGGTACCGATCGTCTTCGAACACCCGACGGTGCAGGACCTGGCGACTTACCTGGAGACGGAGGCAACCGCCGCACCGACTGACGCCGACGACACCGCCAGGCCCGCGGCGGCCGACCGCGTCGACGCACCGACGGCCGAGTCCGCCCGTACCGGCGCTGTGGCGCAGCCGGAGGCCGAGGCGACGGTTGCGGCGGCGCTTGCCGGCGAGCCCGCACCGGAGCCCCACCCCGCCGACGCCGCGACGGCCGATCGCATCGATGCACCGGCGGCTGAGGCAGCGCCGACGGCCCGTGTCGCGACCCACCCCGCCGCCGAGGCGCTGCCGGAATCCGAGACGGCCAGGGTGGTCGAGACGGCCAAGAGGGTTGAGGCGGCCTATGTTGCCGGGACCGTGCCGGCTTCTATGCCTGGCGACTCCGCGACGGCCGATCGCATCGATGCACCGGCGGCTGAGGCAGCGCCGACGGCCCGTGTCGCGACCCACCCCGCCGCCGAGGCGCTGCCGGAATCCG
>NZ_JBSFUS010000020.1:85032-114103 GCF_053591915.1 Streptomyces sp. NPDC002853
CGAGACCGCCGAGGCTGCGCGCATGGCCGAGCCCGCATCGGACTCCGCCGACCCCGCGATGGCTCACACCCCCGCCGCCGACGCCATCGCCGTGATCGGTGTCGCCTGTCGGCTGCCCGGGGCTTCTACTCCCGATGAGTACTGGGCGCTTCTCGCCCATGGGCGGCATGCCATCGGGAACTTGCCTGCTCGGCGGCGTGAGGATTCGGTGTGGGATGAGGTCGGGGGGGATCTGCCCACCCGGGGCGGATACCTCGACGACATCGCCGGGTTCGACGCGCCCTTCTTCCGGATCTCGCCCCGCGAGGCCAAGTCGCTCGACCCGCAGCAGCGGTTGTTCCTCGAAGTCGCCTGGGAGGCCCTGGAGGACGGGGGCTGTCGGCCGCGTGATCTGGAGGGGAGCCGCGTCGGGGTGTACGTCGGGCTCGAGACCGCCGACTACCAGCAGATGCTCACCCGCGACATGGCGGACGTGAACCTCTACTACGGCACCGGCACCTCCTTCGCCGCGACGCCCGGCCGGCTGTCGTACTTCCTCGGGCTGCGTGGGCCGAGCATGGCCGTCGACACCGCCTGCTCCGCATCCCTCACCGCCGTCCACCTGGCCTGTCAGGGCCTGCTCGGCGGCGACTGCGAGGTCGCCGTGGTGGGCGGGGCCAATGTGATCGCCGCGCCCACCGTGCTCGTGGCCATGAACGGCGAGGGCGGCGCACTCGCCCCCGACGGCCACTGCAAGGCCTTCGACGACGACGCCGACGGCCTCGGCTGGGGCGAAGGCGCCGCCGCACTCATCCTCAAGCCCCTGGCCGCCGCCGAGCGCGACGGCGACCGCGTCTACTCCGTGCTGCGTGCCAGCGCCATCAACCAGGACGGGGCCAGCGGAGGCCTGACGGTGCCCAGCGGCGCTGCCCAGGTGGCCGTCGTACGGGAGGCGCTCGACCGGGCGGGCTGGCAGCCGCACGAGGTCGACTACGTGGAGGCCCACGGCACCGGCACCCGCATCGGCGACCCCATCGAAGTCCGTTCCCTCGCCGAGGCGTTCGGCCCTGGCAGGGAAGAGGGCGACCCGCTGCTCATCGGGTCCGTGAAGGCCAACATCGGGCACCTCGCCCCGGCCGCCGGCATCGCCGGACTCCTGAAGGTCGTCCTCGCCCTGCACCACGGCAGCGTCCCCCCGCACCGCCTGAACCGGCTCACCACCCGGGTCGACTGGGACGCCGTGCCCCTCGCCGTGCCGACCGCACCGCGCGACTGGCCGGCACGCCCGCGCCCGGCACGCGCCGGAGTCAGCTCCTTCGGGCTCGCGGGCAGCAACGCCCACGTCCTGGTGGAGGCCGCCCCGCGGACCCGGCCCGCGCCCGCCGAGCCAGGCGCCCCGTACGTCCTGCCCGTCACCGCGGCCACCGCGTCCGCCCTGCCCGAGGCCGCCCGCCGCATGGCGCGCCGCCTGCGGGGCCTCGACGCGGAAGCCGTCGACGCGCTCGTGCTCACGGCGGCCCACCGCCGCTCCCTCCTGGAACACCGGCTCGCCGTGGTCGGTGACCGTGACGAGATGATCGCCGCGCTGGAAGCGGCCGCCGCCGGCCGGACGGCACCGAACCTGCGCACGGGTCACGTCACGGGGGAGGCGGCTCGGCCCGTCACCTTCTGGTACGCAGGCCAGGACCCGGACGCCTCCGTGTGTGCCGCCCTGCAGAAGCAGCCCGCCTACGCCCGTGCCCTGGACCGGGCAAGTGAGGCCATGGGTGAACGCGGGCTGCTCGCGCACCACATGGCCGCCACGCACTTCTGGGCGACGTTCGGCGTCGTCCCGCACGACAGCGCGGGAGAGGGCGCCGGAGAGATCAGCGCCGACTGGGCAGCCGGTCGTCTGACGCCCGCCGATGCCGCAAAGGCATGGGCCGAGCGCGGCACAGACCGCGGCGAGGCACCGGCGGCCGTACCGCCGGACGCTCTCCCGGTCCACCCTGAGGCGCCGCACCCCGGCACCCCGGATGCCCCCGACCCCGTACGGCAGATGGCGCTCGCGGCGGCGGAGCTCTACGTCAGCGGATACGAGCCGCCCGCTCGCCTTCCGGTGCGCGGCAGCACGGTGAGCCTGCCCGCCTACCCGTGGGAGCGCCGCAGCTACTGGTACCGCGATGCGGCGGCGCTCACGCCGTGCGTCCTCTCCGCCGCCACCGCAGAGGAACTCAAGGACAAAGCGAGGAAGTTGAGTGAGTTCGTGCTTGCTGAGCCCGGTGCCACCGTGGCCGGCGTCGGCTCCGCACTCGCCGCACTTCCCCCGGCACCGCACCGCGCCGTGCTGTTCGCCGACCGGCGTGAGGAGCTGTTGAAGGGGCTCGGCGCGGTTGCCGCAGGGCGTGAGACCCGCAGGACCGTCGTCGGGTCGGCCCGCTCCACCGCCACGGACCCCGTGTTCGTGTTTCCCGGCCAGGGGTCTCAGTGGCGGGGCATGGCGCGGGAGTTGTTGGAGAGTTCGCCGGTGTTCGCGGAGTCGGTGGCCGCGTGTGCGCAGGTGATCGAGCCGTTGACCGGTTGGTCGGTGGTGGAGGTGCTCGGGCGGGAGGATGAGGGCTGGCTGGAGCGTATTGATGTACTGCAGCCGGTGATGTTCGCGGTGCAGGTGTCGTTGGCCCGGTTGTGGCAGGCGTGTGGTGTGCGTCCCGCGGCGGTGATCGGGCATTCGCAGGGGGAGGTCGCCGCCGCCTGCGTGTCGGGGGCGCTGTCCCTCGAAGACGCCGCACGCGTCATGGTCCTGCGCAGCCGCATCCTGGCGAAGGAGCTCGCGGGCAAGGGCGCGATGGCCTCCGTGGGCCTCGCGGCCGGACGCGTACGGGAGCGGATAGCCGAGGCGGGGTTCGCCGAGGGCGACGCGGTCGTGGTCGCCGGGTTCAACGGCCCCTCGTCCACCGTCATTTCCGGCGAACGAGCGGCAGTGGAAGAGCTCGTGGCCGCCTGCGTCGCCGACGGTCTCCAGGCCCGCGTCGTGCCGGTGACCTACGCGTCCCACTCGCCGCAGGTCGAACGGCTGCAAGGAACCCTGCTCGACGCGCTGGACGGCATCCAGGGAGGCCACGCGGAGACCCCCTTCTACTCGACCGTGACCGGAGAAGCCCTGGACGCAAGGGAGTTGGACGCCGCGTACTGGTACCGCAACGCCCGCAGGCCCGTGAACTTCGAGGGCGGCGTACGGAGCCTGCTCGCGGCGGGACACGAGACGTTCATCGAGATCAGCACCCACCCTGTCGTCCTCCCCGGCATCGAGCAGACCGTGGACGACGTCGGATCACCGGCCGTGGCCCTGGGCACCCTGCGCCGCAAGGACGGCAGCCTGTTCAGGTTCCGTACCGCCCTGGCCCAGGCCTGGGCACGGGGCGTGTCCGTCGACTGGCGTGCCCTGACCCCCGCTCCCGCCACGGACATCGACCTGCCCGACCTCGCCGCGGCACCGGCCGGCGCGCAGGCGGACCCCGCCGACGCCGAGTTCTGGAACCTCGTGGAGCGCGCCGACGCCGGGGAGCTCGCGGGCACCCTGCGGCTGGACGGCGAGACCGCGCAGGCCCTGGCCGCGGCCCTGCCCGCGCTCTCGGCCTGGCGCCGCGAACGCCACGCGGACGCCGTGCTCGAAACCTGGCGCTACACCGTCGAGTGGCAGCCCCTGCCCGCACCGGCAGCACCCCAACTGGGCGCCCCCTGGCTGCTCGTGGTGCCGTCCGCCTGCGTGGAGCACCCCTGGGTGGCCCGTTGCGCCGAGGCGCTCGGAGCCCACGGAGCCGAGGTGCGCCAAGTGGTCCTCGACGCGGCCGACGCCCACCGGGAGACCTTCGCCAAGCAACTGCGCGCGGCCACCGAGGAGACCGAGCCCGCCGGGGTGCTCTCCTTGCTCGCACTGGACGAGGGGGCGCACCGCCGCCACAAGGAACTCACCGCGGGCGCGGCCGCCGCGGTCTCCCTGCTCCAGGCACTCGACGACCTCGCGAACGACGCCCCCGTGTGGTGGGCGACCACCCGAGCCGTCTCCGTCGGCGAGTCCGACCCGCCGGCCCACCCGCGGCAGGCCCACGTCCTCGGCACCAGCCGTGTCGCGCTGCTGGAGAACCCGCGGCGCAAGGGCGGCCAGATCGACCTGCCCGAGGAAGCCGACGACATGGCCGGGCGACCCCTCGCCGCCGCGCTCGCCGCGGACGGCGACGAGAGTGAATTCGCGGTGCGCGGCGACCAGTTGCACCGCAGGCGCCTGGTGCGTGCCCCGCTCGCCGGGCGTGCGCCCGTCCGTCGCTGGCACCCCCGCGGCACCGCCCTGGTCACCGGTGGCACCGGCGGGATCGGCGCCCAGGTGGCCCGCTGGCTGGCCCGCAACGGCGCCGAACACCTGCTGCTCCTGAGCAGGAGCGGCCCCACGGCGTCGGGCGCCGCCGACCTCGAGGCCGAACTCACCGCGCTCGGCGCCCAGGTGACGATCACCGCCTGCGACGTGGCGGACCCCGCGGCGCTGGCCGCCGTGCTCGCCGCCGTGCCCGCCGCCCATCCGGTCACGTCGGTGTTCCACACAGCGGGACTCAAGGGCTCCCGGGACACCGTCGCCGTGGCCGAACTCGCGGAGTACGCCGAGGTGTTCGCCGCCAAGGTGGAGGGCGCCCGCAACCTGCGCACCCTGCTCGAAGGACCGTCCCTGGACGCGTTCGTGCTGTTCTCCTCCACCGTGGGCGTGTGGGGCGGCGGCCAGCAGGGCGCCTACGTCGCGGCCAACGCGTATCTCAACGCGCTCGCCGAGGAGTTGCGCGCCGAGGGCACACCCGCCACCGCCGTCGCCTGGAGCGCCTGGGACGGGCCCGGCATGTCGAGCGGAGCCGCCGAGCACCTCACAGAACGCGGCGTACGCCTGATGGACCCCGACCTCGCGATGCGGGCCCTGCGGCAGATCCTCGACCACGACGACACCTTCATCACCGTCGCCGACAACGACTGGGAGCGGTTCGCCGAGGTCTTCGGTGCCGCACGCCGCCGCCCGCTCATCGGCGACCTGCCCGAGGTGCGCCGCGTCTGGGAACCGGAAGCCGCCGACGACTCCACCGCGGAGGCCGCCCTGGTCCGCAGGCTCGCCGGGCTCACACCGGCGCAACGCGAGAACGCACTCCTGGAGGAGGTGTGCACCCAGGTCGCGGCCGTCCTGCAGTACCCCGCGACACAGGGCGTCGACGCGGAGCAGCCCTTCAAGGGCATCGGCTTCGACTCGCTCACCGGCATCGAGCTGCGCAACCGGCTCAACACGGCCACCGGCCTTCGCCTGCCCGCCACGCTCATCTTCGACCACCCGACACCGACCGCCGTCGCGGCCTTCCTCGACACCCGTCTTGCCCCCGAGCCCGCGGACACCCCGCAGCCACCCGACGGCACGCAGCCGCCCCGCCGACGCGACGAGGCCGCTGCCATCGCGGAGATGACCCTGGACGACCTCATCCAGCTCACGCACCGCCCCCAGGAACGGAGTTGACGATGCCCGCATCAACCGAGGAGATCGTCGAGGCACTGCGCTCCGCGCTGACGGAGAACCAGCGGCTGCGCATCCTGAACGAGGAACTGGCCGACGAGGCCGGCGCGGCCCGCGAACCGCTCGCCGTCGTCTCCATGGCCTGCCGTTTCCCCGGCGGCATCACCGACCCCGACACCCTGTGGGACCTCGTGGCCACGGGCCGCGAGGGCATCGGGGACCTGCCCCGCGACCGGGGCTGGGACATCGAGGGCCTCTACGACCCCAACCCCGACCGCCCCGGCAAGACGTACGGCCGCGCGGGCGGCTTCGTCGACGACGTGGCGGGCTTCGACGCGGAGTTCTTCGGTATCTCGCCGCGCGAGGCCCTGGCGATGGACCCGCAGCAGCGCATCCTGCTCGAAGTCGCCTGGGAGGCCCTGGAGCGCGCGGGCATCGAGGCGGGAACGCTGCGCGGCAGCCGCACCGGCGTCTTCGTCGGCGCCTCCGACTCCGGCTACCTGCCCGACCTCACCGATGTGCCGCCCGACGTGGAGGGCTACGCCGTCACCGGCAACACCCTCAGCGTCGTCTCCGGCCGTCTCTCCTACGTCCTGGGTCTCGAAGGGCCGTCGTTCACCGTCGACACCGCCTGCTCGTCGTCCCTGGTCGCCCTGCACCTGGGCGCCAGGGCCCTGGCGCGCGGCGAGTGCTCCATGGCGCTGATCGGCGGTGCCACCGTGATGGCCCAGCCCGCCCAGTTCATCGAGTTCTCCCGGCAGCGGGCGCTGGCCACCGACGGCCGCAGCAAGGCGTTCTCGGCAGCGGCCGACGGGTTCGGGCCCGGCGAGGGCGTCGGCCTGCTCGTCCTGGAGCGGCTCTCCGACGCCCGCCGCAACGGCCACACCGTCCTCGCGGTGCTCCGCGGCTCCGCCGTCAACCAGGACGGCGCGAGCAACGGCCTCACCGCCCCGAACGGACCGTCCCAGCAGCGCGTGATGAGCCAGGCCCTCGCCGACGCCGGCCTCACCCCGGCCGACGTCGACGTGGTCGAGGCGCACGGCACCGGCACCACCCTCGGCGACCCCATCGAGGCGCAGGCACTCCTGGCCACGTACGGCACGGCGCACACCAAGGACCGGCCGCTGTGGCTCGGCTCGGTCAAGTCCAACATCGGCCACGCCCAGGCCGCCGCCGGAGTCGCCGGGGTCATCAAGATGGTGATGGCGCTGCGGCACGGCACGCTGCCGCCCACCCTGCACGCCGACGAGCCGACCCCGCACGTCGACTGGGAGCCGGGCACCGTGCGCCTGCTCGACCGGGCCCGCCCCTGGTCCGGCGCCGACGGGGTGCGCCGCGCCGCCGTCTCGTCGTTCGGCATCAGCGGCACCAACGCCCACGTCATCCTCGAAGAGGCACCCGCCGAAACCCCGCGGGAAGGCACTGAGACGGACGACACCACGACGGAGCCGCCGACGCTGTCCTCCGTCCTGCCGTACGTCGTCTCGGGCATCGGCGCCGACGGCCTCGGCGGACAGGGCGAACGCCTCGCCGGGCACGTGGCCGCCCTCCAGGCCGACGGCCTTCCCGGGCTCGGCGCCACCCTCGCCCGGCGCACCCCGCTCTCGCACCGGGCCGTGGTCGTCGCCGACGGCCCCGAAGAGCTGGCCACCGGACTCGGCTCGCTCGGCGACGAGCGCACCCCCCGGCACGTGGTGCGCGGCACCGCACGCGCCCAGGGCGGCCGCGCCGCCAGGGTCGCGTTCGTCTTCCCCGGCCAGGGCACCCACTGGCGGGGCATGGCCCGCGAACTCCTCGACACCGCCCCGGTCTTCGCCGCCGCCGTCGAGGAGTGCGACACCACCGTGCGCGCGCTCACCGGCTGGTCGGTGGTGGATCTGCTGCGGGGCGACGACGAGAGCTGGCAGGAGCGCATCGACCTGCTGCAGCCCGTCCTCTTCGCCGTCCAAGTGGCGCTCGCCCGGCTCTGGGAGGCCCACGGAGTGCGGCCCGCCGCCGTGGTCGGCCACTCCCAGGGAGAGGTCGCCGCGGCCTGCGTCGCCGGGGCGCTGACCGTCGAACAAGGCGCCCGCGTCGTCGTCGTACGCAGCGGCCTCTTCGCCCGGGCGCTGACCGGCAAGGGGGCGGTGGCAACGGTGTCGCTGACCGCCGAGCGGGTCACCGAGCGCCTCGCCGGCCTGCCCGGCGACATCGCGGTCGCCGGCCGCAACGCGCCCCGCCAGACCATGGTGTCCGGCGACCGCGCCGCCGTGGACGCCCTGGTCGCGGGCTGCGTCGCGGACGGCATCCGGGCCCGCGTCATCCCCGTCTCCGTCGCCTCGCACTCCGTGCAGGTCGAGCAGATCCGCGACGAACTGCTCACCGCCCTCGGCGACATCAGGCCGGGCCCGGCCACCGTTCCCTTCTACTCCACGGTCACCGGCGACCTCCTGGACCCGGCCGAGCTCACCGCCGCGTACTGGTACCGCAACGGCCGCGAACCGGTGGAGTTCGAGGCCGCCGTCCGCAGCCTGCTGCGCGACGGCCACCGTGTCCTCGTCGAGAACAGCGCCCACCCGGTCCTCACCATCGGCATCGAGGAGACCGCCCACGCCCTGGGCACCGAGGTCACGGCCGTCGGCACCCTGCGCACCGGCAAGGGAGGACTGCGTCAGTTCTTCACCTCGCTCGCCTCGGCCTGGGTGGCGGGAACCCCGGTGGACTGGACCACCCCCTTCCGGGGAGTCGCTCCCGCACCGGCCCCCACCTACGCCTTCCGGCGCGACCGCTACTGGCTCGGTGCCAGGGCCCGCGCCACGGACGCCTCCGCACTCGGCGTGACCGCGACCGGCCACCCCCTGATCGCGGCGGCCGTCGAACAGGCCGATGACGGCCGGGTGTTGCTCACCGGGCGGCTCTCGCTGAGCACCCATCCGTGGCTCGCCGACCACGCGGCCGCGGGTGTGGTCCTGCTGCCCGGCACCGGCTACATCGAACTCGCCCTGCGGGCAGCCGACGAAACGGGCTGCGCCTGCGTCGAGGAGCTGACGCTGCAGGCCCCGATGGTGCTGCCCGAGACGGGCGACGTACGGGTGCAGGTGGCGGTGGAGCCCGCGGACGACGAGGGACGCAGGGCGTTCTCGGTGCACTCCCGGACAGGTGACGGCGGCTGGCTGCGACACGCGACGGGCATACTCGGCGACACCACCGAGGCGCCTTCAGCGGATCTGGGCGTATGGCCCCCCGCCGGTGCCGAGCCGCTCGAAGTCGACGACATATACGGTGAGTTGACGGCGCGCGGCTACGGCTACGGCGACACCTTCCAGGGTCTGACCGCCCTGTGGAAGCTCGGTGACGACGTCCTCGCCGAGGTGCGCCTGCCCGAGGGTGCCCGCGACGAGGCCGCGGCCTTCGGCGTCCATCCCGCCCTTCTCGACGCCGCCATGCAGGCCGCACTCGTGGGAGGTGCCGCCCCCGACGGGCTATGGCTGCCGTTCGCCTGGAACGGCGTACGTCTGCACGCCGCGGGCGCCACCGACCTGCGCGTACGCATCTCACCGAGCGGCGTGGGCGCCGTCCGCGTCGACGTCGCCGACCCCACCGGCCGGCCCGTCCTGCACATCGACTCGTCGGTCGCCCGCCCCGTCTCCGCCCAGCAGCTGCGCGCCCACCAGAACCCCGCCGCGGACGCCCTGTTCCAGATCGACTGGACGCCCGACACCACACCCCCGGCCGCATCCCTCGGCGCCACATGGGCGGTGCTCGGCACCGACCCGCTCGCCGCCGCGGAAACCCTGACGGCAGGCGGCGCACGCGTACGCGGGCACAGGGACCTCGCGGAACTGACGGCAGCCCTCGACGCCGGGGAACCGGCACCGCGGGGCGCCGTGCTCACCTGCGCCGCGCCCGACGCCGACGACATCTCCGCGCAGGCCCGCCGACTGCTGCTCGACGTGCTCGGCACCCTGCGGGGCTGGCTCGCCGACGACCGCCTCGCGGACACCCGGCTGGTCGTACTGACGCGCGGCGCGGTCGCCGTCGGCGCCGACAGTGACGTGCCCGATGTGGCGGCGGCCCCCGTCTGGGGTCTGATCCGTTCCGCGCAGGCCGAGCACCCCGGCCGCTTCGTGCTCATCGACGCCGACCCCGACGACGACCGCGCGCCGAGGCCCGCCCTGGCCCGCGCCGTCGATGCCGACGAGCCCCAACTGGCCTGGCGCGGAGGCGAGATGCTGATCCCGCGGCTCGCTCGCGTCGGCAGCGACGGCGGCCTCGTGCCGCCGCCGGGCCGGACGGACTGGCGGGTCGAGTCCGGCGGCCACGGCACGCTCGCCGACCTCGCCCTGGTCTCCCGACCGGAGGCGCACGCGCCGCTGCGGCCGGGCGAGGTGCGGCTCGCCGTGCGCGCGGCGGGCGTCAACTTCCGTGACGTCGTCGTGGGTCTGGGCATGGTCACCGACCACGAGGGCATCGGCGGCGAGGCCGCGGGCGTCGTCCTGGAGACGGGCCCCGATGTCACGGACCTCGCCGTCGGCGACCGCGTCATGGGTGTGATGCCCGGCGCGTTCAGCCCCGTCGTGGTGGTCGACCGCCGCTTCCTCGTCCGTATGCCGGGTGACTGGACCTTTGAGCAGGCCGCCTCCGTCCCCGCCGCCTTCCTGACTGCGTACTACGGCCTGGTGGATCTGGCGGGCCTGCGGAAGGGCGAGACGGTCCTCGTGCACGCGGCGACCGGCGGCGTCGGCATGGCCGCCGTACAACTGGCGCGGCACCTCGGTGCACGCGTCCTGGTGACGGCAAGCCCGCAAAAGTGGGACACACTCAGGGAGTTGGGCTTCGAGGAGAGTGAGATCGCTTCCAGTCGGTCGTTGGATTTCGAGGAGAAGTTCCTCGGGGTGACCGGTGGGCGCGGTGTCGATGTGGTCCTGGACTCGCTCGCGGGTGAGTTCGTGGACGCGTCCTTGAGGTTGCTGCCTCGCGGTGGCCGCTTCATCGAGATGGGCAAGACCGATATCCGGGACGCCGAACGAGTGGCCGCCGACCACCCCGGCGTCACCTACCGCGCCTTCGACGGCCGCGACGCGGGACCGGACCGCCTGGGCGCCACGCTGGCGGAGATCGTGGGGTTGTTCGAGGCGGGTGTGCTGAGCCCTCTGCCTGTGCGGGTGTGGGATGTGCGGCGGGCGCCTGAGGCGTTGCGTTTCATGAGTCAGGCGCGGCATGTGGGCAAGTTGGTGTTGCGGATGCCGGGTGGCTGGGACCGGGAGGGAAGTGTCCTCATCACCGGTGGTACGGGTGTGCTGGGTGGTCTGGTGGCGCGGCGTCTGGTGGTGGAGCACGGGGTCGGGCACGTGATCCTGGCCGGCCGACGTGGAGACCGGGCCGAAGGCGCCAAAGAGCTGGCGGAGGAGCTTTCGGGGCTCGGTGCGCGGGTGAGTGTGGTGGCCTGCGATGTCGCCGACCGTGTGGCGCTGGATGAGTTGATCGCCGCGATCCCGGAGGAGTTCCCGCTTCGAGGTGTGGTGCATGCGGCGGGTGTGCTGGACGACGGGTTGATCGGGTCGTTGACGCCGGAGCAGTTCGAGCGGGTGCTGCGTCCGAAGGTGGATGCCGCGGTCAATCTTCATGAGGCCACCCGGCACCTCGACCTCACCGCCTTCGTCCTCTTCTCCGCCGGAGCAGGTGTGATGGGCATGCCCGGTCAGGGAAACTACGCGGCGGCCAACGTGTTCCTGGACGCCCTGGCGGCCCACCGCCGCGCCCAGGGCCTGCCCGCCGTCTCCCTGGCCTGGGGGTTCTGGGAGCAGGTCAGCGGCATGTCCGCCCACATCGGCGGCGAAGGCCGGGCCCGGCTCGGGCGCGACGGGGTCCTGCCCATGCCGACCGATCTGGCCCTCGACATGTTCGACGTCGGTTCCGCCGTCGACCGGCCCCTGCTGCTCGCCGCCCGCGTCGACCTGGCGCGACTGCGCGAACTCGCCGACTCGGGCGTCCTGCCGTCCCTGTGGCGCGGTCTCGTACGAGCCTCCGCCCGGCCCGCGGCCGGTACCGCCGCCGACTCCGGCTCGCTGGCACGCCGCCTCGCCGACACCCCCGAGACGGAACGGCACCGCCTCCTCGTCGGCCTGGTCCGCGACCACACGGCCGCCGTACTCGGCAGGAACTCCGCCACGGACATCGACTCCGAGCAGCCGTTCAAGGAACTGGGCCTCGACTCGCTCACCGCGGTCGAACTGCGCAACCGCCTGAACGCGGCGACCGGCCTGCGCCTGCCCGCCACCCTCGTCTTCGACCACCCCACCCCGGCCGCCATCGCCGACCACCTCCTGACCGAACTCGACCCGGCGGGCGGGACACCGGCCGCTCCGCAGGTGTACGAGGACCTCGGCCGCCTGGACGCCGCCCTCGCGGAGCTGCCGGCCGACGACGAACTGCGCCACGACATCGCCCTGCGCCTCACCGCCATGCAGCAGGCGCTGACGGGCAGGGCGACGACCGGGGACGACGCCTTCGACGCCACCACCTCCGACACCGTGCTGACCCGGCTGGAGTCGGCGACGGCCGCCGAGGTCCTCGACTTCATCGACAACGAGCTCGGCCAGAGCCAGGACCGCCAGAGCCAGGACTGCCAGAACCAGGACCGGTGACATGACTGACGAACGCAATCTCATCGACTACCTGAAGCGCGTCACCGCCGAACTGCACCAGACCCGGCGCCGCCTCCAGGACGCCGAGACCGCCCACCGCGAGCCGGTGGCGATCGTGGGAATGGCCTGCCGGTACCCGGGAGGGGTCGAGTCACCGGAGGACCTCTGGGAGTTGATGTCCGGGAGCCGCGACGCGATGGAGGAGTTCCCGCAGGACCGGGGCTGGGACGTGGAGGGCCTCTACGACCCCGACCCCGAGCGGGCGGGGACCTCGTACGTCCGCGTGGGTGGCTTCCTGAAGGACGCGGCGGGCTTTGACGCCGGTCTGTTCGGGATCTCGCCGCGTGAGGCGTTGGCGATGGATCCACAGCAGCGGTTGCTGTTGGAGGTGGCGTGGGAGGCGTTCGAGCGGGCGGGCCTCGACCCGTTGGGGATGCGGGGCAGTGACACCGGCGTCTTCGTCGGCGCACCCAACTCGGAGTACATGGGCAGCCTCGGCCACGTCCCGCAACACCTGGAGGGTTACGCCCTCACCGGCAACGTCGCCAGCGTGGTCTCCGGGCGCGTCGCCTACACCTACGGCCTGGAAGGCCCGGCCGTCAGCCTCGACACGGCCTGCTCCTCCGCTCTCGTCGCCCTGCACATGGCCTGCCAGGGCCTGCGCCAGAACGAATGCTCCCTCGCCCTGGCCGGCGGTGTCAGCGTCATGGCCACACCCACCCTCTTCACCGAGTTCTCCCGGCAGCGGGGACTGGCGGCGGACGGCAGGGTGAAGGCGTTCGCGGCGGCGGCTGACGGCACCAACTGGGGTGAAGGGGCTGGCCTGTTGGTCCTTGAGCGCCTCTCGGACGCCCGCCGCAACGGCCACCGCGTCCTGGCCGTCGTACGCGGCTCCGCCGTGAACCAGGACGGCCGGAGCAACGGCCTTGCGGCTCCCAACGGACCGTCGCAACAGCGGGTGATCCGGGCCGCGTTGGCGAGTGCGGGTCTTTCACCGGTCGAGGTGGACGCGGTGGAGGCGCACGGTACGGGGACCCGGCTCGGCGACCCGATCGAGGCGCAGGGGCTGCTGGCCACGTACGGGCAGGGTCGTGCGGAGGGCCGGCCGTTGTGGCTGGGCTCGGTGAAGACCAACCTGGGGCACACGGCCGCCGCTTCCGGAGCGGCGGGCGTGATGAAGATGGTCCTCGCGCTGCGGCACGAGACGCTGCCGCCGACCCTGCACGTCGACGAACCCACGCCGGAAGTGGACTGGTCCGCGGGAGACGTCCGCCTGCTGACGGAGGCCCGCGCCTGGCCGACCGGCGAGCGCACGCGCCGGGCGGGGGTCTCGTCGTTCGGGATCAGCGGCACGAACGCGCACGTGATCCTGGAGGAGGCGCCGAAGGACGACGACCGGGAGCCGGAGGAATCGGTGCGGGCCGGGGCCGTGCCGGTGGTGGTGCCGTTGTCGGGTGCCGAACCGGGTGCGCTGCGTGGCCTCGCCGGGCTCGTGCGCGACGCGGTGGCCGAGCGTGAGCTGTCCGCGACGGTGGTTGCGGCCGGGCTCGCGCGGCGCGGAGGTCTCGCGCACCGGGCAGTGGTGGTGGCCGGCGACGACCGGGAGCTGGCGTCGGGTCTTGACGCCGTCGCGCGGGGTGACGTCAGCGGCTCGGTCGCGGAGGGCATGACGGCCACTCGGGCGCGTACGGCGTTGCTGTTCTCGGGGCAGGGTGCTCAACGTGTCGGTATGGGGCGTGAGTTGTGTGTGTCGTTCCCGGTCTTCGCGCAGGCTTTTGATGAGACGTGCGGGCACCTGGACGCGTGTCTGGGTGTGGAGGGGGTGCGGCTGAGGGATGTGGTGTTCGGTGAGGCCGAGGGCTTGGACCGGACAATTTTCACGCAGGCGGGGCTGTTCGCCTTTGAGGTGGCGTTGTTCCGGTTGGTGGAGTCCTTTGGGGCGCGTCCGGATTACGTGATGGGCCATTCGGTGGGGGAGTTCGCCGCGGCTCATGTGGCGGGTGTGCTCTCACTGAAGGACGCGTGTCAGCTGGTGGCGGCGCGTGGCCGGTTGATGGACGGTTTGCCCGCGGGCGGGGCGATGGTGGCTGTCGAGGCGGGCGAGTCGGAGGTGCGGGAGTGGCTCGCTGCTGATGCGGGCGTGGAGGTGGCCGCGGTGAACGGGCCGCGATCGGTGGTGTTGTCCGGTGCTGCGGACGCGGTGGAGCGGGCGGGGGAGTGGTGGCGCGGGCAGGGCCGGCGGGTGCGTCGTCTGGACGTCTCGCACGCCTTCCATTCGTCGCTGATCGAGCCGGTGTTGGAGGAGTTCGGCCGGGTCGCGGCGGGTGTGGAATTGTCGGCGCCACGGATTCCGTTGGTGAGCAATGTGACCGGGCGTGCGGTGCCCGCGGACGAGGTCACGAGCCCGGAATATTGGGTGCGGCATGTCCGTGAGGCGGTGCGTTTCGCCGATGGGGTGCGGTGGCTGGTGGAGGACGGGGCCACGGTCCTGCTCGAAGTCGGTCCCAGCGCCGTCCTGTCCGGGCCCGCCACCGAATGCGTGGCCGAGTGGGGCACCGGTGAGCGCGAAGCCGTGGTCGTGCCGTTGCTGCGGGCGGACCAGCCGGAGCCCCGTACGTTCCTGACCGGCCTGGGGCAGGCCTGGACCCACGGCACCCAAGTGCGGTGGCCCACGGCTCCCCGCCCGGTCGACCTGCCCACCTACCCCTTCCAGCACCAGCCCTTCTGGCTCCATCACACCCCGGCGTCGTCCCCGGGCCACCCCTTGCTCGGCGAGACCGTGGAGCTGGCCGAAGGGGGCGGAACGGTCCTCGGCGGCCGTATGTCCCTGCGCGCCCAGCCCTGGCTCGGCGGTCACGCGCCCGCCGGGCAGCCCCTGCTGTCCGGATCGGTGTACGTCGAGCTCGCGGTGCGTGCCGGTGACGTGGTGGGGTGCGCCTGCGTCGAGGAGCTCACCCTGGAGGCGCCGCTGGTGCTGCCCGAGGCGGAGGAGGTCCAGCTTCAGGTGGTCGTCGAGGCCGCCGACCCGCAAGGCCGCCGGGCCTTCGCCGTGCACTCCCGGGTGGGCGTCAGCGGCTGGCAGCGGCACGCGGGCGGCATCCTGGGCGAATCCGCCCCCGTGGACACCGCCGAGGAACTCACCGCCTGGCCGCCGCCCGGAGCCGAGCCCGTCCCCAACGCGGCGGCGGACGCCCGTGCCTGGCGGCGCGGCGACGAGACCTTCGCGGAAGTCGGAATCCCCGACGAGCTGCGCGCCGAAGCCGAACGCTTCGGGCTGCACCCCGCGTTGCTCGACCGCGTCCTGCGCACGCTCGACCTCGGCATGGCGGCCGACGGCGATGAGGGCACCCGGATGCCGTTCGTCTGGCAGGGCGTGACCCTGCTGGCGACCGGGGCCGCCGACGTCCGCGTACGCATCACCCGGACCGCCGATGACACCGTGTCCCTCCTGGTCACGGACCCGAGCGGCCGTGCGGTGCTCTCCGCGCCCGTCCTGGTGGCACGCCGCGTCTCGCCCGAGCAGCTGCGCGGCGACACGGCCCGTGGCCACCTCACCGACGCCCTGTTCCACGTGACCTGGACACCGCTCACCGGCGACGCCCCCGATCCCGTACGCGAAGACGAGCCGGGAGGCGATCCGAGCCACCAAACGGGTCGCGAGCCGGGTTACGTCGATTTCGCGGACGTCCCCCAACTCCGCGCCGACGGCGCCCCCTTGCCGCCCGCGGTGGTCCTGCGCTGCGGCTCCGCCACCGACGGTGATCCGCACACCCCCGCGCGCGAAGTGCTCCACGCCCTGCAGACCTGGCTCGCCCAGGAGCGACCGGAGCCGGAATCGGGGTCGCAGGCGGGACCGCGCCTCGTCGTCGTCACGCGAGGCGCCGTCGCGGCCTCGGCCGGCGGCGGTGCGGGCGACGTGCCGGACCTCGGTGCGGCCTCGATCCCCGGTCTCGTACGCGGCATCCAAGCCGAACACCCGGGACGCGTGGTGCTGCTCGACGCGGACCCCGCCGCCGCAATCGAGGACGAGGGAGCCGACTGGTCCGCGCACCTGACCGCGGCCCTCGCGGCGGATGAACCCGAACTGGCCCTGCGAGACGGCGCCTTGCTCGTCCCTCGCCTCACCCGGACCGAGCAGCCCGACGCCACGCCACCGCCTCTCGTGCCGGACCCCGAGAGCACCGTCCTGATCACCGGGGGCACCGGGGCGCTCGGAGCGGCCGTGGCCCGTGACCTGGTGAGCGGTCAGGGCGTACGACGGCTCGTCCTGGTCTCGCGGCAGGGCGCCGACGCTCCCGGTGCCGCCGCGCTCGACGCGGAACTCACCTCGCTCGGCGCCGAAGTGACCATGGCCGCCTGTGACGTCGCCGACCGTGACGCGCTCGCCCGGCTCCTCGCGGAACACCCGCCGACCGCCGTGATCCACGCCGCGGGAGTCCTCGACGACGCCCTGCTCGCGGGGCTCACCCCCGAGCGCCTCGCGGAGGTGCTGCGCCCCAAGGCCGACGGCGCACGAAACCTGCACGAACTCACCGCCGGTCTCGGCCTGTCGGCCTTCGTGCTGTTCTCCGCGTCGGCGGGGCTGCTCGCGGGGCCGGGTCAGGCCGCGTTCGCCGCCGCCAACACCTACCTGGACGCTCTCGCCGCCCACCGCCGAGCCCGCGGACTTCCGGCGACCTCGGTGGCCTGGGGGCAGTGGGAGCAGGCAGGCGGCATCACCGCCCGTCTCGACGCCCCCGGCCGGGCCCGGCTGGCCCGCACCGGCCTGCGCCCCATGAGCACGCCCCAGGCGCTCGCGCTCCTGGACGCCGCCCGCGCCTGCGCGCACCCGGCGCCGCTCGCCGCCCGCATCGACCTCGCCCGGCTGCGCGAGGAGGCCGGGCAAGGCACCGTGTCACCCCTGTGGCGCGGCCTGATCCGCGCTGCCCGGCGGCGTGCGGACCGCACGGGCCCGGGGGCCGGGAGCGGTGAGGCAACGACGCAGGGGAACCGCATCGCCGGACTGGCCGGGGACGAGCGCAAGCGCGTCCTCCTGGAGCTGATCCGCGCCCATGTCGGCGCCGTACTCGGACACTCCGACCCCACGGCCATCGGACCCGCGCAGGCATTCAAGGACCTCGGCTTCGACTCCCTGATGTCCGTGGAACTGCGCAACCGCGTCATCGCGTCCACCGGCCTGCGCCTCCCGGCGACCCTCGTCTTCGACCACCCGAGCCCCGCCGCGCTCGCCCGCTACGTGGACGAGCAACTCCCCGGCGGGCAGCGCACCCCGGTCACCGCCGCCCTCGCCCCCGCGCGCGACGCGGCGGGGCCCGACGACGACCCGATCGTCATCGTGGGCATGGCCTGCCGGTTCCCCGGCGGCTCGGACTCGCCGGAGGCTTTCTGGGAGCGCATCGCCGAGGGCGCCGATCTCGTGACACCCATGCCGCAGGACCGCGGCTGGGACCTCGACCGGCTGTACGACCCCGACCCGGAGCGGCCCGGCACCTTCTACACCAAGGGCGCGGGGTTCCTCGACGACGTGGCGGGCTTCGACGCGGAGTTCTTCGGCATCTCGCCGCGCGAGGCCCTGGCGATGGACCCGCAGCAGCGCATCCTGCTCGAAGTCTCCTGGGAGGCGCTGGAGCGGGCGGGTCTCGACCCGGCGGCGCTCCAGGCGACCCGCACCGGCGTGTTCGTCGGCGCGGGCGGCTCCGAGTACCTCTCCCGCCTGAACCAGGTGCCGCAGGACCTGGAGGGCTACACCATCACCGGCAACGCCCTGAGCGTCGCCTCCGGCCGCATCTCCTACGTGCTGGGTCTCGAGGGGCCCGCGGTCACCGTCGACACGGCGTGCTCGTCCTCGCTCGTCTCCCTGCACCTGGCCTGCCAGGCGGTGCGTCAGGGCGAGTGCGACCTCGCGTTGGCCGGCGGCACCAATGTGCTGTCCGGGCCCGGTGCCTTCGTCGAGTTCTCCCGGCAGGGCGCACTCTCCGCCGACGGCCGCGCCCGCTCCTTCAGCTCGGCCGCCGACGGCACGAGCTGGGCGGAGGGCGTGGGGATGCTGCTGGTCGAGCGCCTCTCGCGGGCGCGGAGCCAGGGGCATACGGTGCTCGCGGTGATCCGGGGGTCGGCCGTCAACCAGGACGGCGCGAGCAACGGCCTGACGGCACCCAACGGCCCCTCCCAGCAGCGGGTCATCGTGCAGGCGCTGGCCGACGCGGGCCTGACGGCCGCCGACGTCGACGCCGTCGAGGCGCACGGCACCGGGACCAAGCTCGGCGACCCCATCGAGGCACAGGCCCTGCTCGCCACCTACGGGCAGGCCCGCACGGACGACGACCCGCTGTGGCTCGGCTCCGTGAAGTCGAACATGGGACACGCCGCCGCCGCGGCGGGTGTCGCCGGGGTCATCAAGATGGTGATGGCGCTGCGCCACGAAACACTGCCGCCGTCCCTGTACGCGGACGACCCGACCCCGCACGTCGACTGGGAGTCGGGCGCGGTCAGCCTGCTCACCGAATCCCGTGCCTGGCCGGGCGGCGACCGCCCGCGGAGCGCGGCCGTCTCCTCCTTCGGCATGAGCGGCACCAACGCGCACCTGATCCTGGGGGAGGCACCCGCCGCCCCGGAGCGGACCACCCCCGCGCGAACCGTGCCACCCGTCGAGGCCCCTCTCGGCTTCGCCGCCGTCCCGGTCTCCGGCCGGGGCGCGGGCGGGCTGCGCGGCCAGGCCGCCCGCCTGAGCGAGTTCCTCACCGAGTCCGCGACGGCGCCATCGGTGGAATCCGTCGGTGCCGCCCTCGCGCACCGCACCGCCCACTCGCACCGCGCCGTGGTCATCGCGGACACCAACGACGAACTGGCCACCGGCCTGAGCGCCCTCACTGACGGCGGCGCCACCGCGGAGAACGTCGTGGACGGCGTCGCGCGCGGCGAGGTCAGCCCCGTGTTCGTGTTTCCGGGGCAGGGGTCTCAATGGCGCGGTATGGCACGGGAGTTGTTGCAGAGTTCGCCCGTGTTCGCGGAGTCGGTGGCCGCGTGCGGCGAGGTGATCGAGCCGTTGACGGGCTGGTCGGTGGTGGAGGTGCTCGGGCGGGAGGACGAGCAGGAGGAGGGCTGGCTGGAGCGCATTGATGTGCTGCAGCCGGTGATGTTCGCGGTGCAGGTGTCGTTGGCCCGGTTGTGGCAGGCGTGTGGTGTGCGTCCCGCGGCGGTGATCGGTCACTCCCAGGGGGAGGTGGCCGCCGCCTGTGTGTCCGGGGCGCTGTCCCTCGAGGACGCCGCACGCGTCATCGTGCAGCGCAGCAGGCTGCTCGCCGAGGTACTCACCGGCAAGGGCGCCATGGCCTCCGTGGGTCTTCCGGCGGAACAAGTGCGCGAGCGCATAGCCGAGATGGGGTGCGCCGACAGCGACGCGATCGTGGTCGCCGGGTTCAACGGCCCCTCGTCCACCGTCATTTCCGGCGAGCCCGGCCCCGTCGAGGACCTGGTGGCCGCCTGTGTCGCCGACGGACTGCAGGCCCGCGTCGTGCCGGTGACCTTCGCCTCGCACTCGCCGCAGGTCGAACAGGTCCGGGACGCGCTGCTCGCCGAACTCGCCGGCATCCAGGGCGTGACGTCACACGTTCCGTTCTGCTCCACCGTCTCCGGCGAGCTACTCGACACGAGCGAACTGAACGCCGCGTACTGGTACCGCAACGTGCGCGAGGCGGTCGACTTCGAAGGCGGCGTACGGAGCCTCCTCGCGGCGGGACACGAGGTGTTCATCGAGGTCAGCACACATCCTGTGGTCCTGCCGGGCATCGAGCAGACCGTCGACGCGGAGGGCGCTTCGGCCGTGGCCCTGGGCACCCTGCGCCGGAACGAGGGCGGCCTGCGGCGCTTCTGCACCGCGCTGGCCCAGGCCTGGACACAGGGCGTGCCCGTCGACTGGAGCGCCCTGTACCCGGACGACACCCCGCCGGCCGAGCTGCCCACGTACGCCTTCCAGCGTGACCGCTACTGGGTGGACCCCGACCCGCAGGACGGCGACGTCTCCGCGGCGGGCCTGTCCTCCCCCGGCCATCCACTGGTGGGGGCCACCGTGGAACAGGCGGATGACGACCGGGTATTGCTCACCGGGCGGCTCTCGCTGAGCACCCATCCGTGGCTCGCCGACCACGCGGCGGCCGGTGTGGTGTTGCTCCCCGGAACCGCGTACGTCGAGCTCGCCATCCGCGCCGGCGACGAGGTCGGTTGCGGCCACATCGAGGAACTCACCCTCGAAGCACCGCTCGTCCTGCCGGAGCGTGGCGGCGTCCGCCTCCAGGTCGCCGTCAGCGCCGCCGACGAGACGGGCCGCAGGGAGGTCGCAGTGCACTCCCGGCCCGAGGACGGCGGCATCTGGACGCGGCACGCCGGCGGGCTCCTCGCGGCCAACCGCACCGCCGACGCCGCGGCCTTCGAAAGCCTTGGAGTGTGGCCCCCGGTGGGTGCCGAGCCGCTCCAAGCCGAGGGAATGTACGCCGAGTTGGCGGAGCGCGGGCACGGATACGGTGACGCCTTCCAGGGTCTTACGGCCGCCTGGCGCGCCGGCGACACCCTCTTCGCCGAGGTCACCCTGCCCGACGTGGTGCGGGACGGAGCCGCCCGCTTCGGACTGCACCCGGCGCTCCTGGACGCGGCCCTGCACACCCTGGGCCTCGGCGGTCTGCTGCCGAGGGAGGGCACCTGGCTGCCCTTCGCCTGGAGCGGCGTCTCCCTGCACGCGTCCGGCGCCGCCGCGCTGCGGGTACGGATCACCAAGGCCGCCGAGGGGTCCGTGAGCGTGCACGCCGTGGACGCCGCCGGTGAGCCCGTCCTCTCCGCCGCCTCGATGATGGCCCGTCCGGTCTCGGCCGGGCACCTGCGCGGCTCCGGCGACGGTGCCAACGACTCGCTGTTCGAACTCGACTGGGCCCCGACGGAGGCCCCCGAGGCACCGGCCTCCGGAACCTGGGCACTCATCGGTCCCGACCCGCTGCGGATCTCCGCCGCCCCGGGCTCCACGTCCATCCGTCACCACGACTCGGTGGCCGACCTC
The DNA here is from genome assembly GCF_053591915.1 of Streptomyces sp. NPDC002853. Taxonomy (NCBI): domain Bacteria; kingdom Bacillati; phylum Actinomycetota; class Actinomycetes; order Kitasatosporales; family Streptomycetaceae; genus Streptomyces; species Streptomyces sp. NPDC002853. Next base: position 106,199 of record NZ_JBSFUS010000020.1, read on the forward strand.
CTGGCGGCGATCGACGCAGGGCAGCCGCTGCCGGAGATGGCCGTGCTCACGGTCACCGGCGCGGTGTCCGACACCGGTGACGACCTCTCGGCCCGTACCGGTGACGGCCTCGCGGCCGGCGTGCGTGGCGTGCTCGATCGGCTTCTGGAGGCCGTGCGCGCCTGGCTCGGCGACGACCGGCTGGAGAGCTGCCGGCTGGTCGTGGTCACCCGGGGCGCGGTCGCCGTCGGCGCCGACAGTGACGTGCCCGATCTGGCGGCGGCCCCCGTCTGGGGTCTGATCCGTTCCGCGCAGGCCGAGCACCCCGGCCGGTTCACGCTGCTGGACATCGACGGTGACGCCGCCGCGTGGGGCCCCGCCCTGCCCGCCGCCATCGCCACGTCCGAGGCCCAACTCGCCCTGCGAGAGGAGCAGATACTCGTCCCGCGCCTCGCTCGCGTCGGCGCGGACGGAGCCCTCGTGCCGCCCCCCGGAGCCGCTTGGCGCCTGGAGACCACCGGAGCCACCGGCACCTTCGACGACCTCGCGCTGCTGCCCGCCCCGGACGCCGAGGCACCGCTGGAGCCCGGCACCGTACGGATCGCCGTGCGCGCGGCGGGCATGAACTTCCGTGACGTCGTCGTGGGCCTCGGCATGGTCCCCGACCAGAAGGGCCTCGGCTCGGAAGGCGCCGGTGTCGTCCTGGAGACGGGCCCCGATGTCACGGGTCTCGCCGTCGGCGACCGCGTCATGGGCGTCATGCCCAACGGCTTCGGCCCCGTCGTGGTGGTCGACCGCCACTACGTCGTCCCGATCCCCGACGGCTGGACCTTCGAACAGGCCGCCTCCGTACCGACCGTCTTCCTCACCGCGTACTACGGCCTCGCGGACCTGGCGGGCCTGCGCGAGGGTGAAACGGTCCTCGTGCACGCGGCGACCGGCGGCGTCGGCATGGCCGCCGTACAACTGGCGCGGCACTGGGGAGCCAAGGCTCTCGTGACCGCGAGCCCCAAGAAGTGGGACGTGCTGCGTGAGTTGGGCTTCGAGGAGAGTGAGATCGCGTCCAGTCGGTCGTTGGAATTCGAGGACAAGTTCCTCGGGGTGACCGGTGGGCGCGGGGTCGATGTGGTCCTGGACTCGCTCGCGGGTGAGTTCGTGGACGCGTCCTTGAGGCTGCTGCCTCGCGGTGGCCGCTTCATCGAGATGGGCAAGACCGACCTCCGAGACCCCGAAGCCGTCGCCACCGCGCACCCCGGAGTCGCGTACGGCGTCTGCGACTTGATCAAGGCGGGCCCCGAGCGGATCGGCCAGATGCTGGCGGAGATCGTGGAGTTGTTCGAGGCGGGGGTGCTGAGCCCTCTGCCGATGCGTGTGTGGGATGTGCGGCGGGCGCCTGAGGCGTTGCGTTTCATGAGTCAGGCGCGGCATGTGGGCAAGTTGGTGCTGCGGATGCCGGGTGGCTGGGACCGGGAGGGCAGTGTCCTCATCACCGGTGGTACGGGTGTGCTGGGTGGTCTGGTGGCGCGGCGTCTGGTGGTGGAGCACGGGGTCGGGCACGTGATCCTGGCCGGCCGACGTGGAGACCGGGCCGAGGGTGCCAAAGAGCTGGCGGAGGAGCTTTCGGGGCTTGGTGCGCGGGTGAGTGTGGTGGCCTGCGATGTCGCCGACCGTGTGGCGCTGGATGAGTTGATCGCCGCGATCCCGGAGGAGTTTCCGCTTCGAGGTGTGGTGCATGCGGCGGGTGTGCTGGACGACGGGTTGATCGGGTCGTTGACGCCAGAGCAGTTCGAGCGGGTGTTGCGTCCGAAGGTGGATGCCGCGGTCAATCTCCATGAGGCCACCCGGCACCTCGACCTCACCGCCTTCGTCCTGTACTCGTCCGCCTCCGGCACCATGGGCGCCCCCGGCCAGGCCAACTACGCCGCATCCAACGTGTTCCTGGACGCCCTGGCCGCCCACCGCCGGGCCCAGGGCCTGCCCGCGCTCTCCCTGGCCTGGGGCATCTGGGCCCAGGCCACGGGCATGAGCGGGCACCTGGACGAGGCCGACCTGGCCCGCATCGCCCGCACCGGCGCCCTGCCGATCTCGGGCGACCAGGGCATGGCCGTCTTCGACGCGGGCGGCCGCGTCGACCAGGCCGCCCTGCTCGCGTCCCCCGTGGACATGGGACGGCTGCGCGGACTCGCCGACTCCGGAGTGCTGCCGCCGATCTGGCGCGGCCTGGTCCGCGCCTCCTCACGGCGCAGCGCGGGCACCGGCACCGGAAGCTCCGACTCCCTGCTGCGCCGGCTGACCGCCACCCCCGAGTCGGAACGGCACCACTTCCTCCTGGACGTGGTCCGTACCCACCTGGGCACCGTCCTGTCCCACCCGTCACCGCAGACCATCGACCCCGAAGGCGGCCTGATGGACCTGGGCCTCGACTCGCTCACCGCGGTCGAACTGCGCAACCGCCTGAACGCGGCCACCGGCCTGCGCCTGCCCGCCACCCTCGTCTTCGACCACCCCACCCCCAACGCGCTGACCCGGCGCATCCACACCGAGCTCACCGGGGACGACGGCCCGCGGACCCCGGCTCCCGGCGGCACGGCACCGGAACGCGACGACGACATCCGTCGCGCGCTCACGGCCATCCCCCTGGACCGGCTGCGGGACGCCGGGCTGCTCGACGCCCTGTTGCGTCTGGCGGACCAGAAGAGCGACGCCGACGCGGCCACAGCACCCTCCGCCGGTGCGTACGAGGACGAAGAGGCGGCCAACGGCGTGATCGACGAGGTCGACGTCGACGAACTGATCAAGATGGCTACGGCCGATGAGGAGAGCCACTGATGGCCGCAACGACCGAGGAACTCGTCGCAGCGCTGCGTACGTCGCTCAAGGAGTCCGAACGCCTCCGTCGCCAGAACCGCCGTCTCGCCGAGGCCCCTCGTGAGCCGGTGGCGATCGTGGGGATGGCCTGCCGGTACCCGGGCGGAGTCGAGTCCCCTGAAGCGCTCTGGGAGTTGATGGCCGGGGGCCGGGACGCGATGGAGGAGTTCCCGGAGGACCGGGGATGGGATGTGGAGGGGCTCTACGATCCTGATCCGGGGCGGACGGGGACGTCGTACGTGCGGGTGGGTGGCTTTCTGGGGGACGTGGCGGGTTTTGACGCCGGTCTGTTCGGGATCTCGCCGCGTGAGGCGCTGGCGATGGATCCGCAGCAGCGGTTGTTGCTGGAGGTGGCGTGGGAGGCGTTCGAGCGGGCGGGTCTTGATCCGCTCGGGTTGCGGGGCAGCGACACCGGCGTCTTCGTGGGCGCCTCGCCCTCCGAATATCTCCAGGGGCTGGCCTCCGTCCCCGAGGAAGCGGAGGGGTACGCCCTCACCGGCAACCTGCCCAGCGTCATCACCGGCCGCGTCGCCTACACGTACGGCCTCGAAGGCCCCGCCGTCAGCCTCGACACGGCCTGCTCGTCCTCGCTGGTCGCCCTCCACACGGCCTGTCACTCCCTGCGCCGAGGCGAGTGCTCCCTCGCTCTGGCGGGCGGGGTCGCGGTGATGGCGCAACCGGTGGCCTTCGTGGAGTTCTCCCGGCAGCGTGCGCTGGCGGCGGACGGCCGGGTGAAGGCGTTCGCGGCGGCGGCCGACGGCACCAACTGGGGCGAGGGGGCTGGCCTGTTGGTCCTTGAGCGCCTCTCGGATGCCCGCCGCAACGGCCACCGTGTCCTGGCCGTCGTACGCGGCTCCGCCGTGAACCAGGACGGTGCGAGCAGTTCACTGACCTCACCGAACGGACCGTCTCAACAGCGCGTGATCCGAGCCGCGTTGGCCAACTCAGGTCTCTCGCCCGCCGAGGTGGATGCGGTGGAGGCGCACGGTACGGGGACCCGGCTGGGGGATCCGATCGAGGCGCAGGGGCTGCTGGCCACGTACGGGCAGGGCCGTGCGGAGGACCGGCCACTGTGGCTGGGCTCGGTGAAGACCAACCTGGGGCACACGGCCGCCGCCTCGGGCGTGGCGGGTGTGATGAAGATGGTGCTCGCGCTGCGGCACGAGACACTGCCGGCGACCCTGCACGTGGACGAGCCCACGCCGTACGTGGACTGGTCCGAAGGCGGCGTGGAATTGCTGCGCGAGGCCAAGCCGTGGCCGGCGGGGGAGCGGGCGCGCCGGGCGGGTGTGTCGTCGTTCGGGGTCAGTGGCACGAACGCCCATGTGATCGTCGAGGAGGCCCCGCGAGGGCTGGACGAGATGGACGAGCCGGATGAGTCGGATGAGTCGGAGCCGCCCGGGTCCGTGCCGGTGGCGGTGCCGATGTCGGCAGCCGAACCGGGGGCCCTGCGAGGGCTGGCGGCACACGTCCGCGACGCGGTGGCGGAACAAGGGCTGAGCCCGCGGGAAGCGGGCAGGGGTCTCGCGCGGCGTGCGGTCCTGGCGCATCGGGCGGTGGTGGTGGCCGGTGACGACCAGGAGCTGGCGACGGGCCTCGCCGCGTTGGCCGACGGCGACACGAGCGGCGCGGTCGTGGACGGAGTGGCACAGGGCGCGGCACGTACGGCCATGCTCTTTTCCGGACAGGGTGCTCAACGGCCTGGCATGGGGCGGGAGTTGTATGACGCCTTCCCTGTCTTCGCGTCGGCTTTCGATGAGGCGTGCGGACATCTGGACGCGCATCTGGGTGTGGAGGGGGTGCGGCTGCGGGATGTGGTGTTCGGTGAGGTCGATGGTTTGGGGCGGACGGTGTTCACCCAGGTGGGGTTGTTCGCCTTTGAGGTGGCGTTGTTCCGGTTGGTGGAGTCGTTCGGGGTGTGCCCGGATTATGTGATGGGGCACTCCGTGGGCGAGTTCGCGGCGGCTCATGTGGCGGGTGTGGTGTCGCTGGAGGATGCGTGCCGTCTGGTGGCCGCGCGCGGGCGGTTGATGGGTGGGCTGCCCGCGCGTGGAGGGATGATGGCGGTCGAGGCGAGTGAGGTGGAGGTACGGGACTGGCTGGCTGGCGGTGCTGACGCCGGCGGCGAGGTGGCTGCGGTGAACGCGCCGCGGTCGGTGGTGCTGTCCGGTGCCGAGGATGCGCTGGAGCGGGCGGGGGAGTGGTGGCGCGGGCAGGGCCGGCGGGTGCGCCGCCTCGACATATCGAACTCCTTCCATTCAGTCCTCGTCGAGCCGGTGTTGGAGGAGTTCGGCCGGGTGGTGGCGGGTGTGGAGTTGTCGGCGCCGCGTATCCCGTTGGTGAGCAATGTGACCGGGCGTCCGGTCACCGCCGAGGAGATCACTTCTCCCGGATACTGGGTTCGGCATGTCCGTGAGGCGGTGCGTTTCGCTGATGGGGTGCGTTGGCTGGTCGAGGGTGGGGTGAACGTCCTGCTGGAAGTCGGCCCCAGTGCTGTCCTGTCCGGACCGGCTGCCGAATGCGTGGCGGAATGGGGCTCCGGTGACCCGGAGACCGTGGTCGTGCCGTTGTTGCGAGCGGACAAACCGGAACCCCGCACGTTCCTGACCGGCCTCGCGCAGGTTTGGACCCACGGCACCCCCGTGCGGTGGCCCACGAGCCCCCGGCCGGTCGACCTGCCCACCTATCCCTTCCAGCACCAGCAGTACTGGCTCGACACCCGTACCGCAACGGCCCACGTCGGCGCCGGAGCAGTGACCGACGAAGTGAGCCTCGCCGACGCGGAGTTCTGGGCGGACGTGGAGCAGGGCAACGCCGACGTCCTGGCCAAGACCCTCGACCTCGACACCGACACCCTCACGCCCGTCCTTCCCGCCCTCTCCTCCTGGTGGCGCGGCCGCCGCGAGGACGTCACCGTCGACGCGTCCCAGTACCGGGTCCGCTGGAAGACCGTGCCGCGGAAGCGCGGCGGCGACGGAGCCCCCGCCGACGTCTCCGGCACCTGGCTCGTCATCGTCTCCGAGGGGAGCCTCGACCACCCGTGGGCCGAAGGCTGCCGCCAGGCTCTCGCCGACCGAGGCGGAGACCCGAGAACTGTCGTCCTCCCCACGGGGAGCGCCGGGACCACGGTGACCTCGGGGAGCGCGGACCGTGACGAACTCGCCGCACTCATCCGGGAGGCGCTCGACGGCGGCGCCACCCGGCCCGTCGGCATCGTCTCCCTCCTCGGCCTGGACGAGACGCCCCACCCCCGGTACCCGGCGCTGACAGCGGGCCTGGCGGGCACCCTCGCGCTGATCCAGGCCCTGGACGACGCCGGAACCGACGCCCGGCTGTGGCTGCTCACCTGCGGCGCCGTCACGACCGGAGCGCCCGACGCCCCGCCACGCCCCGTCCAGGCGCAGGTCTTCGGCCTCGGCCAGGCGCTGGCCGTGGAGGACCCGCGGCGCTGGGGAGGCGAGGCTGATCTGCCGCCGGAGGTGAGCTCCACCGCGCGGGAACACCTGTGCCGTGTTCTCGCCGGCATCGAGGGCGAGGACCAACTGGCCGTCCGCCCCCGGGGGATCCTCGCCCGACGCCTCGTACGGCCCGCGCCCGCCGAAGAGACGTCCGCGGCCCCGACCTGGCAGCCCAGCGGCTCCGGCACCGTCCTGGTCACCGGCGGCACCGGAGCGCTCGGCGCCCACGTCGCGCGTTGGCTGGCCGGAGCGGGCGCCGGTCACCTGCTGCTCATCAGCCGCCGTGGCCCCGAAGCCCCCGAGGCCGCCGAGCTGACGTCCGAACTCACCGCACTCGGCGCAGAAGTGACCGTCGCCGCCTGCGATGCCGCCGACCGCGGCGCGCTCGCGGCCCTCCTTGACGCCCTCCCCGCGGAGCGGCCGCTCACCGCGGTCTTCCACACGGCCGGCGTCGTGGACGACAGCTTCCTGCCCGCCCTCACCCCCGAGCAGCTGGAGACCGTCGTACGGGCGAAGGCCACCTCCGCCGACCACCTCCACGACCTCACCCGGGACCGGGACCTCACGGCCTTCGTGCTCTTCTCGTCCTGCGCGAACCTGCTGCCCAACTTCGGCATGGGCAACTACGTCGCCGCCAACGCCCACCTCGACGCCCTCGCCGCCGCACGCCGGGCCGAAGGGCTGCCCGCCACCTCGATCGCCTGGGGCGCGTGGGCCGGGAAAGGCATGGCCGAGGGCGTGCCGACCAGTTGGCTGCAGCAGGGCGGGGTCCGCCTGATGGAGCCCGGCATCGCCCTCGCGGGGCTGCGCAGGGCCCTGGATCAGGACGAACCGCTCGCCATGGTCGCCGACATCGACTGGCGGCGGTACTCCGGCACGGCACAACCGCGCCGCCCCCTCCTGGCCGCGCTGCCGGAGGTGAGCGCGGTCCACCCCGCGTCCCGGCCCGACGGCGACGGCACAGACGCCGGCACCCTGAAGGACCGGCTCGCCGCACTGCCGCCCGCCGAACGGGCCACGGCGCTCCTGGACTTCGTACGCACCCAGGCGGCGGCCGTGCTCCAGCACCCGGGCGCCGACGCCATCGACCCGCGGCGCCCCTTCCGCGACCTGGGGTTCGACTCACTGGCCGGAGTCCAGCTGCGCAACCGCCTGAACGGTGCCGCGGGACTCCACCTGCCCACATCGGCGATCTACGACCACCCGACCGCGCAGGCCCTCGCCCGGCACATCGACGCCGAACTCGGCGGTGCCACGGCCGCCGGCCCCACCGTCCTGGCCCGGATCGGAGAGCTGGAACGCGCGGTCGCCGGACTCGGCGAGGGCGACGACCGTCAGGTGATCGCGGGCAGCCTGGAGGCACTGGCCCGCGTCGTGCGCGGGGAGCGGGTGGCGCTCCCCGGTGCGCGGACCCCGGACGGGCCCGCCGTCGACGAAGTCGCCACCGACGACGAGCTCTTCGACCTCATCGACCGGGAGTTCGGAGCTTCGTGAGGCATGGCGCCGGCCGCCGTCGAGCGGCCGGCCTCGGCACAACGGGCTGTGATCGACCCCCGGGGGTCGATCACAGCCCGTTGTGCCAAGAGCAACCGAAACAAAT
>NZ_JBSFUS010000021.1:0-101950 GCF_053591915.1 Streptomyces sp. NPDC002853
AGCGCGAGGGCATCCACTCCGTGGGTGAGCTCGTGGCCCGCTCCGAGGCGGACCTGCTCGACATCCGCAACTTCGGTGCGAAGTCGATCGACGAGGTCAAGATGAAGCTGAACGGCATGGGCCTTGCGCTGAAGGACTCGCCTCCCGGCTTCGACCCGACCGCCGCCGCTGACGCCTTCGGCGCCGACGACGACGCTGACGCCGGGTTCGTCGAGACCGAGCAGTACTGAGTTTTGCTGCGGGCCCGCTCTGGCTGGTCGCGCAGTTCCCCGCGCCCCTTACGGGGCGCGGTGCCACTGACTCCGGTACCTGATACGGCCGGGGCAGACAACAAGGAGAAACACCATGCCGAAGCCCACCAAGGGTGCCCGTATGGGCGGCAGCGCCGCGCACGAGAAGCTTCTGCTGGCGAACCTCGCCAAGCAGCTCTTCGAGTACGGCCGCATCACCACCACCGAGGCGAAGGCCCGTCGTCTGCGTCCCTACGCGGAGCGTCTGGTCACCAAGGCGAAGAAGGGTGACCTTCACAACCGCCGCCAGGTGCTGTCCGTCATCACCGACAAGAGCATCGTGCACACGCTCTTCACGGAGATCGGCCCGCGCTACGAGAACCGCCCGGGTGGCTACACCCGTATCACCAAGATCGGTAACCGTCGTGGCGACAACGCGCCCATGGCGATCATCGAGCTGGTGGAGGCCCTGACCGTGGCCCAGGAGGCCACCGGTGAGGCCGAGGCGGCGACGAAGCGCTCCGCCAAGGACGCCGAGGTTTCCGAGCCCAAGGTCGACACGACCAAGGGTGACGAGGCTGCCGAGGAGTCCAAGGACGCCTGAGGCTCTGCCTTGCAGTGAGCGGGTCCGCCCTCCGGGGCGGGCCCGCTTTCGCATGTCGGTCCGGCTGAGAGGATGGTTGGTGTGAGTGATGAAGTAGAGCCCGGGTTCGTGCGGGTGCGGCTGGATCTTTCGTACGACGGCAAGGACTTCTCCGGCTGGGCCAAGCAGAAGCAGGGGCAGCGGACCGTCCAGGGGGAGATCGAGGCCGCGCTGAAGACGGTGACGCGGTCGCAGGAGACGTACGAGCTGACCGTGGCCGGGCGGACCGACAGCGGGGTGCACGCGCGCGGGCAGGTCGCCCACGTCGATCTGCCCGAGGGGGTGTGGGCCGAGCACAGTGACAAGCTGCTGCGCAGGCTCGCCGGACGGCTGCCGCACGATGTGCGGGTGTGGAAGGTGGCCGAGGCGCCCGCGGGGTTCAACGCGCGGTTCGCGGCCGTGTGGCGGCGTTACGCCTATCGCGTGACCGACCACCCCGGCGGTGTCGACCCGCTGTTGCGCAGTCATGTGCTGTGGCACGACTGGGAGTTGGACCTCGACGCGATGAACGCCGCGGCCGAGAAGCTCCTCGGCGAGCATGATTTCGCCGCCTACTGCAAGAAGCGCGAGGGCGCCACGACCATTCGTACGCTCCAGGAACTGCGGTGGGAGCGGCGGCCGGACGGGATCCTCGAGGCGACCGTGCGGGCCGATGCCTTCTGCCACAACATGGTGCGGTCCCTGGTCGGCGCGATGTTGTTCGTGGGTGACGGCCACCGGCCCGTGGAGTGGCCTGCCAAGGTGCTCGCGGCCGGGGTGCGGGACTCCGCCGTGCATGTCGTGCGGCCGCACGGGCTGACGCTCGAGGAAGTCGGTTACCCCGCCGACGAGTTGCTCGCCGCGCGCAGCAAGGAAGCGCGCAACAAGCGGACGTTGCCCGGCGCCGGGTGCTGCTGAGGGTGCTGCTGGGTCCCGGCTGCCGGACCGTCGACCGGCGGACTACTGCGGGGCGTTGGCCGCGGCGGAAGCCTGGGCCTCGCCCCGCCGGTTGATCTGGCCGAAGGCGAAGCGGGCCAGGTCGTCGCCGACGGTGTAGACCTTGCGCTCCTTCTCCGTGACGTCCTTGTCGCTGGTGAAGCCGGACGTCGTGAAGTAGGCGTAGCGGCCGTAGGCGTTGTACGTGCCGCGGCAGACCGCCGTACGGCAGAAGGTGGGTACGCCCTTGCCGGGCAGGGAGATGACCAGGCCCCTCTTCGCCTGGTCGTTCACCTTCTTGGCCTGGGCCTCCGTGTCGAAGACGGCGACGCCGACCGTCACGGCGATGTTGTCCTTCACGTAGCTGGCGCGGAAGAGCTCGGTGCAGTCGTTCTTGGTGAGGAGCGTGCCGAGCTCGGCCTGGGTGACGCTCGCGCACTTCTTCGTGCTGTCCGTGGCGCCCTTCTTGTACACGCGCTCGCCCGAGGTCAGCGTCTTGCCGGGGAAGAGCGTGTCGGGGCCGAGCGGCGCCTTGTCCTTCTTGACGTCGGAGATGAACTCCTTGGGGTCCGGCGGGGGCGGCGGCGTCGTCTCCTCGAAGGACGGGCCGGGGTTCTCGCTGGCGCCGGGGATGTCCGCGGTCGACGGCAGCTCGCTCGCCGGTTTGTTCGAGGCGGAGGTGTTGTCGCTGTTCGCGGAGACCACGGCGACGGCGACGGCGGCCGCGACCACGACGGTGGCGAGCGCGCCGCCGCCGATCATCAGCCATTTGCGGCGCCGGGTGCGCGATTCGGACGCCTCGGCGAGCGCCGCCCAGTCAGGCGTTCGTGAATCCCCTGGACCCCACTGAGGTCCCCCTTGCCCAAAGCTCATGCGCCGCATCTTAGACGGGGAGTTGGGGATGTTGAGCGGGGGCCGGGGGAGGTGCCCGACCTAGCCTGATCCCTATGAATACGGGCAAAGTAGCTGTTAGTGGGTGGTTGCTGCGGCCGGCGACCTGGCATGCCTGGGCGGCGCTCGGGGTCGTGCTGCTCGCCACGGTCATCCGGGCGGGGCTGCGGGGCGCGGACGGCGGGATGGACAACGCCATCGTGGTGCGGGCCGCCGAGGCCTGGCTGGAGGGGCGTTCGCCCTATGCCGACCGGCACTTCCTCTATCTGCCGGGCGCCGTGGTCGCCGCGGTGCCGCAGGCGGTGCTTCCGCAGTCCGTCGTGCGGTTCCTCGTCCCGGCGGGGGTCGCGGCCTCGCTCGTCCTCGGGTGGGGGTGTGCGCTGCGGATCCACGGGGTGGCCTGGCGCAGCCGGTTCGCGGTGCTCGGTCTCCTCGCGCTCGCCATGGGGTTCGCGCCGTTCGGGCATCTGGTCCGGCTCGGCAACTGGACCGTGGCGTCCGCGGCCGCGCTCCCGCTCGCGCTGCTGCTCGTGTGCCGGGGGAGGTGGGTGGCCGCGGGGCTGGTGATCGGGGCCGTCGTCGCCGTGAAGCCGCTGCTCGTGCCGGTGGTGCTGCTCTTCGTCTTCGCCCGGCAGTGGCGTGCGCTCGCCGGCGCGGTGCTCCTGCCCGCGGTGGTGTCGGCGGGCGCGGCGCTGACCATGCCGGACCCGGCGGGGTTCTTCACGCGGACGCTGCCGTTCCTGCTGCGGGGTGACGACAGCTTCGTACGGCTCTACGAGGCGTCGCCCGCCGCGATCCTGCCGCGGCTCGGGGTGCAGCAGGGGGTGGCGTCGGTGCTCGCGCTCGTGGCCGCGGGAGCGGGGGTGTGGTGTGCGTGGCGGCGCTGGCGGGGCGGGGGTGATCAGGTGCCGCGGGTGGTCGAGACGGCCGTGATGCTGATGCTGGCGGCCTTCCTGGTGTCCAGGCCGTCGTACGACCACTATCTGCTCGTCGTCGTGCCGCTGCTGCTCTCCGGTGTGCTCGTGCCGGGTGCGGTGGCCAGGGACAAGTGGTTCTGGCTGGCGCTCGTCCCGCAGATTCCCGGGTTCACCTGGCCTTGGCTGGAACCCGGCACCCGGCGGGCCTTCCGGGACTGCGTCACGCTGTGTGTGCTGGCCTTCACGGTCGCGCGGTCCTGCCTGCGGTCGCGCGCGGTTACCCTGGATGACGCAGATCCTCCTGAGGCGGTGGAGTCGCCGGTACCGGTCTCCAGATCCGCGTTTTGACCCGTACGGGGCGGCGCGGGTACTCTCGAGGATTGTTATACGTATTGGGTTTCGTCGTTCTCACGCGAAAGGGCCCTTACGTAGGTTCCCTGGAGCAGTTACCAGTGGCTCGCATACGGGCAGCGTCCCCGGCATTGTGAGCCCCAGCTGCATGATCGCTTCCGGGGTGCCGTGTGTCTGGACCCCATCCACTGAAGAAGCGAAGGCTACGAAGTGCGTACGTACAGCCCCAAGCCCGGCGATGTGACCCGCCAGTGGCACGTCATCGACGCTCAGGACATCGTCCTGGGCCGTCTGGCGACCACTGCCGCCAACCTCCTGCGGGGCAAGCACAAGGCGATCTACGCCCCCCACATGGACATGGGCGACTTCGTCATCATCATCAACGCCGACAAGGTTCACCTGTCCGGCAACAAGAAGACCCAGAAGCTGGCGTACCGCCACTCCGGTTACCCGGGTGGTCTGCGTTCCGTCCGCTACGACGAGCTTCTTGCGAAGAACCCCGAGAAGGCCGTCGAGAAGGCCATCAAGGGCATGATCCCCAAGAACACCCTGGGCCGTCAGATGCTCTCGAAGCTGAAGGTCTACGCGGGCGACCAGCACCCGCACGGCGCTCAGCAGCCGGTCCCGTTCGAGATCACCCAGGTCGCGCAGTAGTTCCGGCCACCACCCCCAAAGACGTAAGAAATTCTGAGGAGAATCGTGGCCGAGACCACCGTTGAGCAGCCGGTCGAAGAGACCGAGGTTGTTGACGTCGAGCAGTACACCACCGAGTCCGAGGCGCCCGTCGAGGGCGAGTACACCTCGGAGTCGAACGCCGCGCGCTTCGGCGACCCGCAGCCGGCCGCCGGCCTGGGCCGTCGCAAGAACGCCATCGCCCGCGTCCGGATCGTCCCGGGCACCGGCAAGTGGAAGGTCAACGGGCGCACGCTCGAGGACTACTTCCCGAACAAGGTTCACCAGCAGGAAGTCAACGAGCCCTTCAAGGTGCTCGAGCTCGACAACCGCTACGACGTCATCGCCCGCATCTCGGGTGGCGGCGTCTCCGGTCAGGCCGGTGCGCTCCGTCTCGGTGTCGCCCGTGCGCTGAACGAGGCCGACGTCGACAACAACCGCGCCGCCCTCAAGAAGGCCGGTTACCTCAAGCGTGACGACCGTGCGGTCGAGCGCAAGAAGGCCGGTCTCAAGAAGGCCCGCAAGGCTCCGCAGTACAGCAAGCGCTAATCTGCCTGCTTGTACTTCTCGTTCGCCCCGGCGGCACGTTGTGTGCTGCCGGGGCGTTCGTTTATCGAAAACCCCGGTGAATCCCGGGGGCAGAAGTCCGGAGGAGGACAGCAGTGGGACGACTCTTCGGTACGGACGGCGTGCGCGGTGTCGCCAACGCGGATCTGACGGCCGAGCTCGCGCTCGGGCTCTCCGTGGCGGCGGCTCATGTGCTCGGCGAAGCGGGCACGTTCGAGGGCCATCGGCCGGTCGCGGTGGTCGGGCGGGATCCCCGCGCATCGGGGGAGTTCCTGGAGGCCGCGGTGGTCGCCGGTCTCGCGAGCGCGGGCGTGGACGTCCAGCTCGTCGGTGTGCTGCCCACCCCCGCGGTGGCGCATCTCACCGGTGCGCTGGGCGCCGACCTCGGCGTGATGCTCTCCGCGAGCCACAACGCCATGCCGGACAACGGCATCAAGTTCTTCGCGCGCGGTGGCCAGAAACTGGCCGACGAGCTGGAGGACCGCATCGAGTCCGTGTACGAGGAGCACCGCACCGGCGCTCCCTGGGAGCGCCCCACGGGCGCGGGCGTCGGCCGTGTGCAGACGTACGACCAGGGCCTCGACCAGTACGTGGCGCATCTCCTCGGTGTGCTCCCCAACCGCCTCGACGGACTGAAGATCGTCCTCGACGAGGCGCACGGCGCCGCCGCCCGTGTCTCGCCCGAGGCGTTCGCGCGCGCCGGTGCCGAGATCATCACGATCGGCGCCAAGCCGGACGGCCTGAACATCAACGACGGCTGCGGATCCACGCACCTGGACCTGCTCAAGGCCGCCGTCGTCGAGCACGGCGCCGACTTCGGAGTCGCGCACGACGGCGACGCGGACCGCTGCCTCGCCGTGGACCACACGGGCGCCGAGATCGACGGGGACCAGATCCTCGCCGTCCTGGCGCTGGCCATGCGCGAGCACGGCACGCTGCGCGAGAACACCGTCGTCGCGACGGTCATGTCGAACCTCGGCTTCAAGCTCGCCATGGAGCGCGAGGGCCTCTCCTTCGTGCAGACCGCCGTCGGCGACCGGTACGTCCTGGAGTCGATGAAGCAGCACGGCTTCGCCCTCGGCGGCGAGCAGTCCGGGCACGTCATCGTCCTCGACCACGCGACCACGGGCGACGGCACCCTGACGGGGCTGCTGCTCGCGGCACGCGTCGCCGAGACCGGGCGCAGCCTCGCGGAGCTCGCCGGGGTCATGGAGCGGCTTCCGCAGGTCCTGATCAACGTGCCCGACGTCGACAAGACGCGGGTCGACACCTCCGCCGAGCTGTCGGCCGCCGTCGCCGAGGCCGAGCGCGAACTGGGCGCCACGGGCCGGGTGTTGCTGCGCTCGTCCGGCACGGAGCCGCTGGTGCGCGTCATGGTGGAGGCCGCCGACATCGACCAGGCGCGGTCCGTGGCCGGGCGTCTCGCCGACGTGGTGAAGTCCGCGCTGGGCTAGGACGGCTGTTTCGCGGCGGTACGTTCGCGCTGTTTGGCCCAGAGGAACTTCTGGACGAGCAGCGTGAGCGTACCGGCGACGACGATGCCGAGCAGGTTGAGCAGGAGCTGCTCCGTGGAACCCCAGGTCTGCTTCGCGTCGCCGTAGCTGAGCGCCACCGCCGCGTTGGCCGCGGCCGGGACGGTCGTCACCGAGATCGCGACGCCCACCAGGGCGCCCGACTTGGCCGAGGTCAGCGAGAGCATGCCGGCGGCTCCGGCCAGCACGGCCACGACGAACGAGAACCAGTCGGGCGCGTAGACGAACCCGGTGTTGGGGCGGTCCTGTTCCAGCTGCCTCTCGGTGAAGAGGCCGACCGCGTCCATGAAGTGGCTGAAGCCCACTGTCACCGCCATCGCGACGGCGAAGCCCACCAGGAGCGCGACGAGCGAGCGCACGGCAAGGCGCGGGGCGCGCTGGACCAGGGCGGTGCAGAAACCCGCCAGAGGGCCGAACTCGGGGCCCACCGCCATCGCGCCGACGATGAGGATGGCGTTGTCCAGGACCACGCCGCAGGCCGCGATCATCGTGGCGAGCGTGATGAACGCGACGTAGGTGGCCGAGAGCGTCGACTCCTCGTGGGTCGCGTCGGAGAGCTGCTCCCACAGAACGGCGTCCGCGCCTTCGCCCGGGGCGTCGTCCTCGGCCTTGTCGGCGCGGTGGGACAGGGACAGGTCGATGTTCTCGACCGCGATCGACCCCGACTCGTCGATGCCGAGGGAGCGCAGACCGCCGATCAGTTCGTCGCCCGCCTCGCGGGCCACGTCGCACATCACGACGTCGCCCGCGGGGTTGCGGGCCGCGCCGGGCACCACGGCGAGGTGGGTGGTGCCGACCGTCCTCTCGATCAGACGCACCACGTCGTCGGTCTTGTCCGCCGGGGTGATCAGGCGCAGATGCAGCATGCGCGCAGGGTATCCAGGAGGCCGCGGCGGCTACAGCTTGCGCAGGCTCAGCTTGCGCACCTTGTGGTCCTCGCCCTTGCGGATGACCAGAGCGGCACGGCCGCGCGTGGGGGCCACGTTCTCCAGGAGGTTGGGCTTGTTGATGGTGCGCCAGGTCGTGCGGGCGTAGTCCAGGGCCTCTTCCTCCGAGACCTGGGTGTACTTGCGGAAGTACGAGGACGGGTCCTGGAACGCCGTGGCGCGGAGCTTCTTGAAGCGGTTCAGGTACCAGCGCTCGATGTCCTCGGCGCGCGCGTCCACGTACACGCTGAAGTCGAAGTAGTCGGCGAGACCCACACGGGTGCGGCCGTCCTTGCCGGGGAGGGCGGGCTGGAGGACGTTGATGCCCTCGACGATGAGGATGTCGGGGCGGCGGACCGTCAGGCGCTGGTCCTGGACGATGTCGTAGATCAGGTGGGAGTAGACGGGCGCGGTCACCTCGTCCTTGCCCGCCTTGATGTCCGCCACGAAGCGGGTCAGGGCCCTTCGGTCGTACGACTCCGGGAAGCCCTTCCTGGACATCAGGCCGCGGGCCTCCAGCTCCTTGGTGGGCAGCAGGAAGCCGTCGGTCGTCACGCGCTCGACGCGGGGGTGCTCGGGCCAGCGGGAGAGCAGGGCCTGCAGGAGGCGGGCGACGGTCGACTTGCCGACGGCCACCGATCCGGCGACCCCTATGACGAACGGCGTGCCCGACTGGGAGCCCTTCTCGCCGAGGAAGGTGTTCAGGGCGCCGCGCAGGCCGTCCGTGGCGCCCACGTAGAGGTTCAGGAGCCGGGAGAGCGGCAGATAGATGTCGCGGACTTCGTCCAGGTCGATGACATCACCCAGGCCGCGCAGCCGCTCGAGCTCCTCGGCGGTCAGGGGAAGCGGCGTCTTGTCACGCAGGGCGCTCCACTCGGTGCGGGTGAGGTCGACGTAGGGAGTCGCCTCCGGCCTGTGCCGGTGGGCGCTCCGCGCGGTCGTCGGGGGTTCGGAGACCGATGAGATCACAGTCCATTGTTACGGCTGTTTGAACGGGCCGGGGGGTGGGGTGTGTCACCCCGTGCGGGGCTTGAAGGGATGAGGTGCCCGGACTCGTAGGCTGCTGCCGTGATTATTGGGGTCGGAATCGACGTGGCCGAGATCGAGCGGTTCGAGGCGGCGCTCGAGCGCACGTCCGGGATGGCGGGGCGGCTCTTCGTGGAGCGCGAGTTGCTGCTGCCGAGCGGGGAGCGGCGCGGGATCGCCTCGCTGGCGGCCCGGTTCGCGGCGAAGGAGGCGCTGGCCAAGGCGCTGGGCGCGCCCGCGGGGCTGCGGTGGACGGACGCGGAGGTGTACGTCGAGGGGAGCGGGCAGCCGCGGCTCAGGGTCAAGGGGACGGTGGCCGCGCGGGCCGCCGAGCTGGGGGTGCGGTCCTGGCATGTCTCGCTCAGCCATGACGCGGGGGTGGCCTCCGCGGTGGTGATTGCTGAGGGCTAGGTGCCGGGTGACACTCGGGGGTATGCGTACTGCGTTTTCGGTGGAGACGGTCAGGGCTGCTGAGCGGGAGCTGATGGCGAGGGTGCCGGAAGGCGCCCTGATGCAGAGGGCGGCGGCCGGGCTCGCGGTGGTCTGTGCCGAGGTGCTCGGCAAGGTGTACGGTTCCCGGGTCGTGCTCCTGGTGGGGAGCGGGGACAACGGCGGCGACGCGCTGTACGCCGGGGCACGGCTCGCCCGGCGTGGGGCCGGGGTGTCGGCGGTGCTGCTCTCGCCCGAACGGGTGCATGCGGGCGGGCTTGCCGCCTTCCGTGCTGCCGGAGGGCGGGTCACCGCGGGCGAGGGCGTGGACGGTGTCCTTCGCTCGGCTGATCTCGTGGTCGACGGGATCGTGGGCATCGGCGGCAAGGGCGGGCTGCGGGACCCGGCAGCGGAACTGGTCTCCGCCGTGCGCGACTTGGGCACCCCCGTGGTCGCCGTCGATCTGCCGAGCGGTGTCGACGCGGACAGCGGGGTGGTCGTCGGCGATGCGGTGCGGGCCGACGTGACGGTGACCTTCGGGGCGTACAAGCCGGGGCTGCTGATCGATCCCGGGCGGGAGTACGCGGGTGTGGTGCGGCTGGTCGACATCGGGCTCGAGCCGGATCTCTCCGGGATGGGCGGGGGCGAGGTCGAAGCCCTGCAGTACGCCGATGTCGCCTCGCTGCTGCCGATGCCGACCGGGGAGAGCGACAAGTACCGGCGGGGTGTCGTGGGGATCGTCGCCGGTTCCGCCCGGTACCCCGGAGCGGCGGTGCTCGCGGTCGCGGGTGCGCTGCGGGGTGGCGCGGGGGCCGTGCGGTACGTGGGGCACGCGGCGGATGCCGTCATCGCGCGGTTCCCGGAGACCCTCGTGTCCGCCGGTCCGCCGTCCAAGGCGGGCCGCGTGCAGGCCTGGGTGGCCGGGCCGGGGCTGGGGGACGACGCCGAGCGGCTCGCGGACGTGCTGGCCGCCGATGTGCCGGTGCTGATCGACGCGGACGGGCTGCGCCTCGCCGACGCGGCGGCCGTGCGGGGGCGTCGGGCGCCCACCTTGCTCACGCCGCACGCGGGGGAGGCGGCCGCGCTGCTTGGCCTCGCGCGGGAGGAGGTGGAGCGCGGGCGCCTTGCTTCCGCGCGGGAGCTTGCGGGGCGGTACGGGGCGACCGTGCTGCTCAAGGGGTCCACGACGCTGGTCGCCGGGCCGGAGGGCGGCGCTCCGGTACGCGTCAACCCCACGGGGACGCCATGGCTGGCCACCGCGGGCAGCGGGGACGTCCTCTCGGGGCTCGCGGGGGCGCTGCTCGCCGCCGGGCTCGAAGCGCGGGACGCGGGGGCGGTGGGCGCGTATCTGCACGGCCTCGCGGGGCGCCACGCGGCGAACGGGGCTCCGGTGGGCGCGCATGACGTGGCGGAGGCGATTCCTGCGGCCTGGCGGGATGTGCGGGGGGACTAGACCGCTGCGGGGAAGGGTTCATCCGGGCCAGGGCGGGGCTCTGAGACACTGGTCGGCGTTATGACTGAGACCGCACCTTTGCGTGCCCGCGCCGAGATCGACCTGGCCGCCCTCCGGGCCAACGTGCGGACTTTGCGTGCCCACGCGCCAGGAGCCGCCTTCATGGCCGTCGTGAAGGCGGACGCGTACGGCCACGGGATGGTGCCCTGCGCCCGTGCCGCCGTCGAGGCGGGAGCCACCTGGGTGGGCACCGCGACCCCCGAGGAGGCCCTCGCGCTGCGGGCCGCCGGGATCGAGGGGCGCCTGATGTGCTGGCTGTGGACGCCGGGCGGGCCCTGGCGCGAGGGCATCGAGGCCGACCTCGACATGTCGGTGAGCGACCTCTGGGCGTTGCGCGAAGTGTCCGCGGCCGCGCGGTCCGTGGGGCGTACGGCGCGGATTCAGCTGAAGGCCGACACCGGTCTCGGGCGTAACGGCTGCATGCCCGCCGACTGGCCTGAACTCGTCTCGCAGGCGCTGCAGGCCGAAGCCGAGGGACTGGTGCGCGTCACCGGACTCTGGTCGCACTTCGCGTGCGCCGACGAGCCGGGACACCCGTCCATCGCGGCCCAACTCACGCTGTTCCGCGAGATGGTCGCGGCCGCCGAGGAGCGGGGCATCCGGCCCGAGGTGCGGCACATCGCCAACTCGCCCGGCACGCTCACCCTTCCGGAGACCCACTTCGACCTCGTACGTCCCGGGATCGCGATGTACGGGATCTCGCCAAGCCCCGAGGTCGGCACACCGGAGGAGTTCGGGCTGCGCCCCGTCATGCGGGTCAGCGCCTCCCTCGCCCTGGTGAAGCACGCCCCGGGGGGTCACGGCGTGAGTTACGGGCATCACTACGTCACACCCGGCGAGACGACCCTTGGACTCGTCCCCGTCGGGTATGGGGACGGAGTTCCGCGCCACGCGTCCGGCACCGGGCCCGTGCTCGTCGGCGGCAAGCTGCGAACCGTCGCCGGACGGGTGGCGATGGACCAGTTCGTGGTCGACCTCGGCGGTGACGAGCCGGCGGTGGGCTCCGAAGTGGTCCTGTTCGGTCCCGGCGACCGGGGCGAGCCGACCGCCGAGGACTGGGCGCAGGCGGCGGGCACCATCGCGTACGAGATCGTCACCCGCATCGGATCGCGTGTCCCGCGCGTCCATGTGGACGAGGGACCGGATCGGCGAGCAGCGGACGGCGTCTAGGAGGAGCGGCACGTGAGCGAGACCAGCACGGGGGCGGCCGCGGACGCGGTGACGGAAGTCGCCGCGGTGGCCGGGAACTGGCGCAGGGCCGGCTTCGCCGGTGCCGCGATAGGTGTCGTCGCCGCGGGCGCGGCGGCCGGTGTCGCCATCGAGCGGCTGACCGTCGGCCGCGGCATGCGCAAGAAGGCGCGGCTCGCACTCGACGCGTCCGGTCCTTACGGATCGCTGCGCGGCCTGCCGGGCACGGCGTACGCCGACGACGGCACGGAACTCTCGTACGAGGTCGACGAGGTGGAGGCCGAGAGCGAGCAGGCGCCGCGCCGCCGCAGGCTCTTCGGGCGCAAGGTGCCCGCTCCCGTCACCGTCGTCTTCAGCCACGGCTACTGCCTGAACCAGGACTCCTGGCACTTCCAGCGCGCGGCCCTGCGTGGCGTCGTGCGCTGTGTGTACTGGGACCAGCGCAGCCACGGCCGTTCGGGGCGCGGCGTGGCGCAGACGGACGGGACGCCGGTCTCCATCGACCAGTTGGGGCGGGACCTGAAGGCCGTCATCGACGCGGCGGCGCCCGAGGGGCCGCTGGTCCTCGTCGGGCACTCCATGGGGGGCATGACGACGATGGCCCTCGCCGATCACTACCCGGAACTGATCCGCGAGCGCGTCGTCGGCGTCGCCCTCGTCGGTACGTCGTCCGGCCGGCTCGGCCAGGTCAACTTCGGCCTCCCGGTCGCCGGGATGAACGCAGTGCGGCGCGTGCTCCCCGGCGTGCTGAAGGCGCTCGGTTCGCAGGCCGAGCTGGTGGAGAAGGGGCGGCGGGCCACCGCGGACCTCTTCGCCGGAGTCATCAAGCGCTATTCGTTCTCGTCGAGGGAAGTGGACCCGGCGATCTCGCGGTTCGCCGAGCGGATGATCGAGTCGACGCCCATCGACGTGGTCGCGGAGTTCTATCCGGCGTTCGCCGAGCACGACAAGGCGGAGGCGCTCAAGCACTTCGCCCAGCTCCCGGTGCTCGTCCTGGCGGGGGACAAGGACCTGGTGACGCCGAGCGAGCACAGCGAGGCCATCGCCGGGCTGCTCCCGGACGCCGAACTGGTGCTCGTACCGGACGCCGGGCACCTGGCGATGCTGGAACACCCCGAGGTCGTCACCGACCGCCTGGCGGACCTTCTCGCGCGCGCGGGGGCGACGCCCGCTTCGGCCGAAGCACGGACGTCCAGCGGCTAACGTGGGTGGGCATGGAAGCACCGCACAACCCGGCCCCCGTGACCGATCCGGCCCCCGTGAACTCCCTCGGCATCACCGTCACCTCCCCCGAGCAGATGGGCGACCTGGGTCGCCGCCTGGCCAAGCTGCTGCGCCCCGGTGACCTCGTGATGCTCACCGGCGAGCTCGGCGCCGGCAAGACGACCCTGACCCGCGGCCTCGGCGAGGGCCTCGGCGTGCGCGGCGCCGTCACGTCCCCGACCTTCGTCATCGCCCGCGTCCACCCCTCCCTCTCCGAGGGGCCGCCCCTGGTGCACGTGGACGCGTACCGCCTGGGCGGCGGCCTCGACGAGATGGAGGACCTCGACCTCGACGTCTCGCTGCCCGAATCGGTGATCGTCGTGGAGTGGGGCGACGGCAAGGTCGAGGAGCTCTCCGACGACCGGCTGCGTGTCGTCATCGACCGGGCCGTCGGCGACACGACGGACGAGGTGCGCGAAGTGACGCTGACCGGGGTCGGGCCGCGCTGGGCCGAGGCCGACCTCACGCTGCTTTCGGCCTGATCCTCGTCTTTTCGCCCAACATTCCGACAAGGCGTCGGGAAGATGTTGCGCGGCGCGCGTCGCGCGTGGTCACATGGATACCGGTACTGGTTAGGTCTACCTAACCACGTCTGCCCCCGGAGCCCAGGAGGCATCCATGTCGGCTTCAGAACGTGACGCCAAGCCCCGGCCGCACGGGCTGTCGGGGCCATCGGGGATTTCCATGCGCGATCTGCTGGCGTCCTGCGCGGCCGCGAGCGAGGTGTCCACACCGCCGCGCGATCCCGCGCCCAGGGGCGAAGCGGCTACGGAACGACGACGACCTTCTTGCTGATCGTCGCGAACTCCCACATCGCGTTGCCGTCCTTGCGCGACTCGCGGATGCCGCCGGTCTTCTTCGACGCGTCCGGCTTCGGCGTCGAGCCGTCCACCGCCGCGCTGAAGCCGATCGCGATGCCGTCCACGGTCGCGAAGCGCACGACGTGCTCGATCGCCACGCCGTCCGTCCCGGTGACGGTGCCCGAGCGCGACGTGACGGCATACGTGCCGGGGACCGGGTCCACCGTGCTCGGGGTGACCTTGAAGGTGCGCTGCGCCTTGCCCGAGCCGCCGACCAGCCACACGCGGTCCTCGCCCACCGAGTAGACGACCCGCTCGCCCGCACCGGACTGCGCGGGGACCGCCGTCGGGTCGGCCTTGTCCTTGGGGGAGCGCGGGGCCGAGGCGGAAGGAGACGTGTCCGGTTTCTTGCCCAGGGTGTCCGGCACGTTGGCCGATGCCTGGTAAGCGAGGAAGCCGACCGCGGCGAGCGCAGCGGCGGTGAGCCCGGCCACGAATCCCGAGCTGCTCCTGGACACCTGCGCCACCCTCTTCGTACTCCGTACGGCTATGGGGTGACGTTAGCAGCAGGTGTGCGGCATCCCCGGTCGGCCGTGCTCCGGGCGTCGGAGCCGTAGGCTATTCGCGTGCTCTTGCTCGCTCTGGATACCGCCACCCCCGCCGTCACCGTCGCGCTGCACGACGGCTCGTCCGTCGTCGCAGCCTCCAGCCAGGTGGACGCCCGCCGCCACGGCGAGCTGCTGCTCCCCGCCGTCGACCGGGTGCTCGCCGAGGCGGGCCGCAGGCTCGACGCCGTGACCGGCATCGTCGTCGGCGTGGGCCCCGGCCCGTACACCGGTCTGCGCGTCGGCCTGATGACCGCCGACACCTTCGGCCTCGCGCTCGGCGTGCCGGTGCACGGGGTGTGCACGCTCGACGGCCTCGCGTACGAGTCCGGCGTCGAGTCGGGCCCCTTCGTCGTCGCCACCGACGCGCGCCGCAAGGAGGTCTACTGGGCGCGGTACGCGGACCCGCGCACCCGCCTCACCGAGGCCGCCGTGGACCGCCCCGCGGACATCGCCGACGAGGTGGCGGGCCTGCCCGCCGTCGGCGCGGGCGCGGTGCTCTACCCCGAGACCTTCCCGGACGCCCGCGCCCCCGAGCACGTCTCGGCGGCCTCGCTGGCCGCGCTCGCCGCGGAGAGGCTCGCCGCGGGCGAGGGGCTGCCGGCCCCCCGGCCGCTGTACCTGCGCAGGCCTGACGCCCAGGTCCCCAAGAACTACAAGGTGGTCACCCCCAAGTGACATCCGTGACGACAGTCGCCCTGCGCGAGATGCGCTGGTGGGACATCGAGCCCGTCTTCGTCCTGGAGAAGGAACTCTTCCCGGACGACGCGTGGTCGCGCGGCATGTTCTGGTCCGAGCTCTCCCACGCGCGCGGCCCGACCGCCACCCGCCGGTACGTGGTCGCGACGGACGGGGAACGCCTCGTCGGGTACGCCGGACTCGCGTCGGCCGGCGACCAGGCCGACGTGCAGACCATCGCGGTGGCCCCGAGCCACTGGGGCACGGGGCTCGGCTCCCGGCTCCTGACCGACCTGCTGAACGCGGCGACCGCCTTCGAGTGTGCCGAGGTCATGCTCGAGGTGCGGGTCGACAACACCCGGGCGCAGAAGCTGTACGAGCGCTTCGGCTTCGAGCCCATCGGCTTCAGGCGCGGCTACTACCAGCCGGGCAACGTGGACGCCCTCGTCATGCGCCTGACCGACCCATCATCTTCCGTACAAGGATCCGACACCCATGGCTGACTCGCGCGACCAACCTCTCGTTCTCGGCATCGAGACCTCCTGCGACGAGACCGGCGTCGGCATCGTCCGCGGCACCACCCTGCTCGCCGACGCCATCGCCTCCAGCGTCGACGAGCACGCCCGGTTCGGCGGTGTCGTGCCCGAGGTCGCCTCGCGCGCGCACCTGGAGGCGATGGTGCCGACCATCGAGCGCGCGCTGAAGGAGGCGGGGGTCGCCGCCTCCGACCTCGACGGCATCGCGGTGACGGCCGGTCCCGGCCTCGCGGGCGCGCTGCTGGTGGGTGTGTCGGCGGCCAAGGCGTACGCGTACGCCCTCGGCAAGCCGCTCTACGGCGTGAACCACCTGGCCTCGCACATCTGCGTGGACCAGCTGGAGCACGGCGCCTTGCCCGAGCCGACGATGGCGCTGCTCGTCTCCGGCGGTCACTCCTCGCTGCTGCTCTCCACCGACATCACCTCGGACGTGCGTCCCCTGGGCGCGACGATCGACGACGCGGCGGGCGAGGCCTTCGACAAGATCGCGCGCGTGCTGAACCTCGGCTTCCCCGGTGGCCCCGTCATCGACCGGTACGCGAAGGAGGGCGACCCGAACGCGATCACCTTCCCGCGTGGCCTCACCGGGCCGCGCGACCCCGCGTACGACTTCTCCTTCTCCGGTCTGAAGACGTCCGTCGCGCGCTGGATCGAGGCCAAGCGGGCCGCGGGCGAGGAGGTTCCCGTCCGTGACGTGTCGGCGTCCTTCCAGGAGGCGGTCGTCGACGTGCTGACCCGCAAGGCCGTGCGGGCCTGCAAGGACGAGGGCGTGGACCACCTGATGATCGGCGGTGGCGTGGCCGCCAACACGCGGCTGCGTGCCCTGGCGCAGGAGCGCTGCGAGGCTGCCGGGATCCGGTTGCGGGTACCGCGGCCGAAGCTGTGCACGGACAACGGCGCGATGGTGGCCGCGCTCGGCGCGGAGATGGTGGCGCGGAACCGCTCGGCGTCCGGCTGGGACCTGTCGGCGGACTCCTCGCTGCCGGTGACGGAGCCGCATGTGCCGGGTCACTCGCACTCGCACTCTCACGATCATGTGCACGAGGTCAGCAAGGAGAACCTGTACTCGTGACCGTCGCCCTGATGTGGGAGGCCCGCGCCGCCGACGGGCGGGGCGATGAACTGCTCGCGTGGGCGCGGGCCCAGGTCCTGGACGGTGAGCCGGTCCGCCGGGAGAGCTTTCGCGCCCCGCAGGACCGGGTGCTCGTCCTGACCTGGTGGGATGCCGCGTACGACGCCGACCTCCCCGAACTCCCTGAGCCCGCGCCGGAGTTGGTGACGCGGGCGGTGCACCGGTGGCGTTTCGAGTCGGCGGGGCTGGGCTGACGGCGAGCCCGCCCCAGAAAAAGTTCCAGAGAATTCCGGGGAGGGTGTCGATCCGGGTGTCTCCTGTTCGACGCACAGGTGAGAGGCGGGAAGAAGCCCCGCCCGGAGCGTGGTCCACCGGGCCCGCGACGACCGAAGGGACATGATCATGCCGCGCTTTCTGACGATGATCCGCGTCGACGAGAAGTCCGCTCCCGAGGGCGGCCCCAGCCCCGAGATGGGCGAGCGCATGGGCGCACTCCTGGAGGAGATCACCAAGGCCGGGGTGATGCTCGACACCGCGGGACTCACCCCGAGCTCCGAGACCACCCAGGTGCACTGGAGCGGCGGCCAACTCACCGTCAAGGACGGCCCGTTCACCGAGGCCAAGGAGGTCGTCGGCGGCTACTCGATCACGCAGTGCAAGGACCGTGCCGAGGCGGTCGAGTGGGCGAGCCGCTTCCTGAAGACCCACGACGAGCGCTGGACCGTGACGGCGGAGGTCCGGGAGATCGCGGAGGGCTGAGCTGCGCTGGGCCGGCGCCGGGTTCACTCCGGGCTGGCGGCGGGCCTGCGCCGGGTCCGCGTCGGGTCCGCGTCGAACCCGGGCTGAGCCCGCTCCGGGTCCGCGTCGGGCCTGCTCCGGGTTCACTCCGAAGCGTCGGGCCCGCGCTTGGTCCGCTCCGACCCGGTGCCGGGCCCGTGCCGAACCCGCTCCGGAAGCCGTAGGCGCCAAGGCTTTGCGGTGGGTTGTTGAGGGTGTTCTGATGGGTGGCCGTGACGGCTCACCTTTCGGAGCATCCTCGCTCGGGCTCCCCTGACCACCGTGCCATCGAGGCCGTCTTCCGCATCGAGTCCCCGCGCCTCATCGCGGGCGTCGCCCGGATCGTGCGCGACGTGGGCATCGCGGAGGAGCTGGCGCAGGACGCGATGGTCGCCGCCCTCGAGCAGTGGCCGCGGACCGGCGTCCCCGACAACCCGGGCGCCTGGCTGACGACCACTGCCAAGCGGCGTGCCATCGACCTCGTACGCCGCAGGGAGCGCTACGCGCGCAAGCTGGCGGAGATGGGCCGCGACCTGGAGGCCGCACCGCCCCACGCCGGCGATCCCGCCGAGCTCGCCGACCCTGATGACATCGACGACGACCTTCTGCGCCTCGTCTTCACCGCCTGCCACCCGGTCCTCTCCGCCGAGGCCCGCATCGCACTCACCCTGCGGCTGCTCGGCGGTCTTACGACGGCGGAGATCGCCCGCGCGATGCTGGTCCCCGAGGCGACGGTGGCCCAGCGCGTCGTGCGCGCGAAGCGCACCCTCGCCACCAAGGGCGTGCCCTTCGAGGTGCCGTACGGGGCCGAGCGCGAGGTCAGGCTCGGTTCGGTGCTCGAAGTCATTTACCTCGTCTTCAACGAGGGGTACGCGGCCACGGCGGGCGACGACTGGCTGCGCCCCGCCCTGTGCGAGGACGCGCTCCGGCTGGCCCGCGTGCTGGCGGGCCTGATGCCGCGAGAGCCCGAAGTGCACGGGCTGGCAGCGCTGTTGGAGCTCCAGGCGTCCCGCTCGGCGGCGCGTACGGGGCCGCAGGGCGAGCCGGTGCTCCTCGCGGACCAGGACCGGCGCCACTGGAACCGGCCGCTGATCCGGCGGGGCTTCGCCGCGCTCGCCCGCGCGCGGGCCGCGTCGACGGGCGGCCCCGGTCCCTACGAGCTTCAGGCCGCGATCGCCGCCTGCCATGCCAACGCGCCGTCGTACGAGGAGACCAACTGGCCCCAGATCGTCGCCCTGTACGGCCTGCTCGCCGCCCGCACCCCGTCACCGGTGATCGAGCTGAACCGCGCGGTGGCGGTGTCGATGGCCTCGGGCCCGGCCCAGGCCCTGCGTCTGGTGGACGCCCTTGGGGACGAGCCCGCCCTGAAGGACTACCACTTGCTGCCGAGCGTGCGGGGCGACCTGCTGCTGCGGCTCGGGCGGGCGGTGGAGGCGCGGGCGGAGTTCGAGCGGGCGGCGGGGCTCGCGCGAAACGAGCGGGAGAGGGAGTTGCTGCTGGGGCGGGCCGAGCGCATCAGCCCGTCCGGCGGTTGAGGACGAACTCGGCGGAGCCGGTGACCGGCGGTGCCGCAGGCCCCGGTCTCAGGACTCGGCCACCGGCTGCCCGATCAGCATGGCCGGCGCCCCCGCCACCCGCGTGAGGAAAACCGTCGCGGAGTTCTTGCCCTGCGGCTTCACCTTCCGCCGCAGTTCCTCCGGCTCCACCGCGGAGCCCCGCTTCTTCACCGTCAGGACCCCGACCTCCCGCTCCCGCAGCAGCGCCTTCAACTTCTTGACACCGAAGGGGAGTTGATCGGTGATCTCGTACGCCACCGCGTACGGAGTCTCGTGCAGGGCGTCGGAGGTGACGTACGCGATCGTCTCGTCGATCAGACCGCCCTCCACCCGCGCGGCC
The DNA here is from genome assembly GCF_053591915.1 of Streptomyces sp. NPDC002853. Lineage (NCBI taxonomy): Bacteria > Bacillati > Actinomycetota > Actinomycetes > Kitasatosporales > Streptomycetaceae > Streptomyces > Streptomyces sp. NPDC002853. The sequence goes on from NZ_JBSFUS010000021.1 coordinate 19,428, forward strand.
ACCTCCGCGACCAGATGCGCGCGGATGACGGCGCCGTCCGGCTCGTACAGATAGCGCCCCACCGGCCGCACCCCGGGATCCGGCAGCATCGCGTCGAGCGAGGACCACAGGGAGGCGCCCGAGGGCAGCAGGGTCGCGCGGTGCGAGGACGGGGTGGCCGTGCCGAACCACAGCACGGCCTCCTTCACGTCCCCGCCGTCCGAGATCCACTCCGCCGCGGCATCGGCGGGCACCGCCTCGTGCGGAATGCCGGGCGCGATCTTCAGCGCAGCGTGCGGGGCCTTGCGTGCGGCCTCGATGGCCCAGGAGAGCGGCGGGGAGTAGGCCTCCGGGTCGAAGATCCGGCCCCGCCCGCCACGCCGCGCCGGGTCCACGAAGACCGCGTCGTACGCGGACGTGTCGACCTCGGTGACATCGGCCTCGCGCACCTCGATGAGGTCGGCGAGCCCCAGCGCGTCCGCGTTCGCGCGCGCCACCGCGCAGGTCAGCGGGTCACGGTCGACGGCGAGAACGGCGATCCCGGCCCGGGCGAGGGCGATCGCGTCGCCCCCGATGCCGCAGCAGAGGTCGGCCACACTCCGTACGCCGAGCGCCCCGAAGCTCTCGGCGCGGTGCACGGCCACGCTCGTACGGGTCGCCTGCTCGACGCCGTTCGGGGTGAAGAACATCCGCCCCGCGTCCTCGGCCCCGAACTTCGCCACCGCACGGTGCCGCAGCCGCGCCTGCGCGAGCACCGCCGTGACCAGCTCCGCCGGGTGCTCGCGGCGCAGGCGCGTCGCGACGGCGAGCTCCCGGGCCGGATCGGCCTCCCGCACCTCGTCGAGATCGAGCAGGGACCGGCCCTCGGGGGTGAGCAGCGCGGAGAAGGAGGTCAGGGCGGTCGGGGCAGTCGGATCACGGTCGAGGTCGTTCACCCGGCCCATTGTGGGCCAGTCGGTGGATGGTGCGCGCCCGGTGGCAGTGTCGGCCCGGCAGCGGGCCTGTGAGCTGCAAAGATCCGGCGCCATGCAACTAGTACGACAAAAAGAAAAAGTCGGCCCAAAACGGAAGAGCGGGGGGCGGGTTCCTGCGCGGCTCCGGGTCAGGGGACAGGTGCGCGCGGGGGTGGCCGTGCTCGTCGCCGCCGCGATCGCCTCCGGCTGCGCCTCGGGCGCCGACAGCGGAGCGAACCCCGCCCCCGGTCAGCAGCGCCTGAACGCGCCGCCCGCCCGCGCCCTCGACTCCTACGCCCACAAACTCCGCGTCGCCCAGGTCGCACGCGCCGCCGCCGCCAAGCGATGGGGCCTGGCGAAGACCCCGCTGGCCGCACCGCGGGCCCCGGCCAAGAAGCCGAAGATCACCACCCGCAAGGGATTCGAGGTCAAGGGGCAGGCGAGCCTGCCGCCCGTCTTCACGACGATCCCGACCAAGAAGAAGATCGTCTTCCTGACCATCGACGACGGCGCCGAGAAGGACCCGGCGCTGCTCAAGATGATGAGCGAACTGCAGATCCCGTACACCGCGTTCCTCAGCGACTACCTGGTCAAGGAGGACTACGCCTACTTCAAGAAGATGCAGTCGCGCGGTGTCGTCCTGAACAACCACACCCTCAACCACCGCTACATGCCGGGGCTCTCGTACGCGGGCCAGCGCCGCGAGATCTGCGGCATGCAGGACGTCATCCACAAGCGCTACGGCAAGCGGCCCGAACTCTTCCGCCCGCCGTACGGCAACTACAACGCGGACACGCTGCGGGCCGCCAAGTCCTGTGGGATCAAGGCCGTGCCGCTGTGGGCGTCCGAGGCCTTCGCCGACCACATGGAGTGGCGCGAGTGGGACCGGGACCTGCACCCCGGCGACATCATCCTCACGCACTTCCGGGGGCGCGAGGACTGGAAGGGCACCATGCCCGACATGGTCCGCAAGGTCATGAAGACGGTCACCGACAAGGGGTACGCGGTGGCCAGGCTGGAGGACTACCTGTGACCGGGCGGGCGCGGGCGCGCCGCTGCCTCGCCGCGGCCGTCGCGGCGGGCGTGCTCGCGCCCGCGCTGCTCGCCGGGTGCGCGCAGTCGGTGGACCCGATCGAGCGTCTCGGACGCAAGGCGGCGGAGAAGGTCCCGCCGCGGAAACCGGGGGCCTCGCCCAGTTGCGCCCCACCCGCGGGAGCGCCGAAAACCGGGCTGCGCACGCCCGCCGAGACGGAACCGCCCGCCGTGGAGAAACGTTGCCCCGAGGGGCGCGGGGGCCCTTCGGCGCCTCCGTCCGGATAAGACCCGCGTCAGCGAATTAGCAGTCCGCTTGACCGAGTGCTAATCGGCGTCCTAGTCTCGGCGTTGGCACTCACCACTGGAGAGTGCCAACAGCGACGGGCAGGTCCGGCACCCGCGACGACGGATCCACCTGGTCGCCACCCCAGACTGTTAACCCCGTAGATCTCCGAAGGGGGAGACCGGATCGTGACGACCGCCAGCTCCAAGGTTGCCATTAAGCCGCTCGAGGACCGCATCGTGGTCCAGCCGCTCGACGCCGAGCAGACCACGGCCTCCGGCCTGGTCATTCCGGACACCGCGAAGGAGAAGCCCCAGGAGGGTGCTGTCCTCGCCGTGGGCCCGGGCCGCTTCGAGAACGGCGAGCGCCTGCCGCTCGACGTGAAGGTCGGCGACGTCGTGCTGTACAGCAAGTACGGCGGCACCGAGGTGAAGTACAACGGCGACGAGTACCTCGTCCTCTCGGCTCGCGACGTGCTCGCGATCGTCGAGAAGTAATTCACCTGCTTCACCAGATTTGCTTTTGAGTTGCGCCCCTGGTCACCCCGCTGCTGATTGCCGGGCGGCGAGGGGCGCAGTTCGTTTACACCCGAGTTTTCGAGAGGGCTGAACCGCTCCCATGGCGAAGATCCTGAAGTTCGACGAGGACGCCCGTCGCGCCCTCGAGCGCGGCGTCAACAAGCTTGCCGACACGGTCAAGGTGACGATCGGCCCCCGCGGCCGCAACGTCGTCATCGACAAGAAGTTCGGCGCCCCCACCATCACCAACGACGGCGTCACCATCGCCCGTGAGGTCGAGGTCGAGGACCCGTACGAGAACCTCGGCGCGCAGCTCGTCAAGGAGGTGGCGACCAAGACCAACGACATCGCGGGTGACGGCACCACCACCGCGACCGTGCTCGCCCAGGCCCTGGTCAAGGAAGGCCTGCGCAACGTAGCCGCCGGCGCCTCCCCGGCCGCCCTGAAGAAGGGCATCGACGCCGCCGTCGCGGCCGTCTCCGCGGAGCTGCTCGCCACCGCGCGCCCGATCGACGACAAGGCCGACATCGCGGCCGTCGCCGGTCTGTCCGCCCAGGACCCGCAGGTCGGCGAGCTCATCGCCGAGGCGATGGACAAGGTCGGCAAGGACGGTGTCATCACCGTCGAGGAGTCCAACACCTTCGGTCTTGAGCTGGACTTCACCGAGGGCATGGCCTTCGACAAGGGCTACCTGTCCCCGTACATGGTGTCCGACCAGGAGCGTATGGAGGCCGTCCTCGACGACCCGTACATCCTGATCCACCAGGGCAAGATCTCCTCGATCCAGGACCTGCTCCCGCTGCTCGAGAAGGTCATCCAGACCAACGCCTCGAAGCCGCTCCTGATCATCGCCGAGGACGTCGAGGGCGAGGCCCTGTCGACCCTGGTCGTCAACAAGATCCGCGGCACCTTCAACGCCGTCGCGGTGAAGGCTCCCGGCTTCGGTGACCGCCGCAAGGCCATGCTCGGTGACCTCGCCACCCTCACCGGCGGCACCGTCATCGCCGAAGAGGTCGGCCTCAAGCTCGACCAGGTCGGTCTCGACGTGCTCGGCACCGCCCGCCGCGTGACCATCACCAAGGACGACACCACGGTCGTCGACGGTGGCGGCAACGCCTCCGAGGTCGAGGGTCGCGTCAACCAGATCAAGGCCGAGATCGAGGCCACGGACTCCGACTGGGACCGCGAGAAGCTCCAGGAGCGCCTCGCGAAGCTCGCCGGTGGCGTCTGCGTGATCAAGGTCGGCGCCGCCACCGAGGTGGAGCTCAAGGAGAAGAAGCACCGTCTGGAGGACGCCATCTCCGCGACCCGCGCCGCGGTCGAGGAGGGCATCGTCTCCGGTGGTGGCTCCGCTCTGGTGCACGCCGTCAAGGTCCTCGAGGGCAACCTCGACAAGACCGGCGACGAGGCCACGGGTGTCGCGGTCGTCCGCCGCGCCGCCGTCGAGCCGCTGCGCTGGATCGCCGAGAACGCCGGCCTCGAGGGCTACGTCATCACCTCGAAGGTCGCCGAGCTCGACAAGGGCTTCGGCTTCAACGCCGCGACCGGCGAGTACGGCGACCTGGTCAAGGCCGGCGTCATCGACCCGGTCAAGGTCACGCGCTCCGCGCTGGAGAACGCCGCCTCCATCGCTTCGCTGCTGCTGACGACCGAGACCCTGGTCGTCGAGAAGCCGGCCGAGGAAGAGGCGGACGCCGGTCACGGGCACGGTCACTCGCACTGACCCCGCTTGACGCCGGCGCGTAGCTGAAACGGAGGCCCGGCACCCCACTTCGGGGTGCCGGGCCTCCGTGCGTTCTCCGGCGCGGGCCCGTCGTGGCTCGTCGCGCAGTTCCCCGCGCCCCTTACGGGGCGCCCCCGCGAGAGCCTCTACTGCGGACCGTACTTCCGTCCCGTCCGTGACGTGACGCCCCCCAGCAGTGCCCTCGGGGTCACCTTCACCACGCCCATCAGAGCCTTGTAGCGGGGGTCCGGGATGGACAGGGTCTTGCCCCGCGACAGGTCGGCCAGCGCCGCCGCGACCAGCTTGTCCGCGTCGAGCCACATCCACTTGGGGATGTTCGACGTCCCCATCCCGGCGCGCTCGTGGAACTCGGTCCGTACGAAGCCGGGGCACAGGGCCATCAGCCGGACCCCGGAACCGGCCAGGTCCTTCGCCGCCCCCTGGGTGAACTGCACGACCCACGCCTTCGACGCGCCGTACGTCCCGCGCGGCACGAACGCCGCCACCGAGGCGACGTTGACGACGCCACCGCGGCCCCGCTCCCGCATCGACTCCGTCGCCGCCGACGTCAGCCGGAGCACCGCCTCGCAGTGCACCTTGAGCATCGTCAGCTCTTCCTCGATCGGCACCTCCAGGTACTGGCCCTTGTTGCCGAACCCGGCGTTGTTCACGAGGAGGTCGACCGCGTTCCTGCGGTCCGCGAGGCGCTTCTCGACGGCGGCGATCCCGTCGTCGGTCGCGAGGTCCGCGGTGAGCACCTCCGCCTCGATGCCGTGCCGGTCGTGCAGTTCGGTCGCCTGCTCCCGCAGCCGCTCGGTGTTCCGTGCCACCAGGACCAGGTTGTGGCCGTCACCGGCGAGCCGCCGGGCGAAGGCCGCGCCGATACCGGCGGTCGATCCCGTAATCAGAGCCGTAGTCATGGCCCAAGGCTAGTGAGATCCGGGGCGCCCTGTGTCGCCCGGACGGTCCCTTGACCTGCTGCCCCTTCAAGTCGGCACGGCAGATGGCCAGTTACGGCGTCCGCGCGCCGTACTTGCGCGCATACGCCCGAGCCGTCTCGGTCAACTCGGGGTGCAGCGCGTCCCCGGCGGCGAGGAGACTCGGCAGCAGGTGCTTCTCCGTCATCACCGCCCTGAACTGGAGGGCGACGGTGATGTCGTGCTCCGGCCGGTGCACGACGTCGATCGAATCCCCGCCGCGGATCTCGCCCGGTTCGAGCACCCGCAGATAGGCGCCGGGAAGCCCCCGCTGCGTGAAGCGCTTGACCCACTTCGTCTCGCCGAGGTGGCCCTGGAACGTCTGGCAGGGGATGCGGCCCGAGGTCACCTCGAGGAGCAGGTCGGGGCCGACGCGCCAGCGCTCGCCGATCTTCGCGCCGCTCACGTCGAGGCCGGACGTCGTGAGGTTCTCGCCGAAGGAGCCGTGGGGCAGCGTGCGGCCGAGCAGCTGCTCCCACGCGTCGAGGTCCTCGCGCGCGTAGGCGTACACCGCCTGGTCGTCGCCGCCGTGGTGCCGCGTGTCGCAGACCTCGTCCCCGGCAAGGCCGCTTCCGCCGACGCCCTTGGGGCCGGGCGCCGACACCCGTACGGCCCCTTCGGCGGGCTGCTTGTCGATGCCGGTGCCGCCCGACGGGGCGTCGGTGTAGTCCACGGCCTTGAACCGGCCCAGATTCACGGAAAGAAGCTTCATGGCGGAAGGCTAGGCGAGCTCGCTCAAAGCGTCGACGCATTATTGGGCGACTGATCCAAGCGTCGCTTATGCTTGATCCATGATCGAGGCCCGTCATCTCCGTGTCCTGCGTGCGGTCGCCGCCAGCGGCTCCTTCTCCGCCGCCGCGCGCGAGCTCGGCTGCACCCAGCCCGCCGTCAGCCAGCAGATGAAGGCTCTCGAAGCCTCCGCGGGCACGACCCTGCTGATCCGCACGGGCCGCGAGATGCGCCTGACCCAGGCGGGCGAAGCCCTGGTCCGGCATGCCACCGGGATTCTGGCGGGCCTGACGGCCGCCGAGGAGGAGGTCGCCGCGATCGCGGGCCTGCGGGCGGGCCGCGTCCGCCTCGTCTCCTTCCCCAGCGGCAGCTCGACGCTGGTGCCGAGCGCGCTTGCCGCCCTGCGCGCGGCGCACCCCGGTACGCGTGTCTCACTCGTGGAGGCCGAACCGCCGCGCTCGGTCGAGATGCTGCGCGAGGGCGACTGCGACGTGGCGCTCGCCTTCCGCTACGACGGCGCGTCCGCCGCCGAGGAGTGGGACGACCTGGTCGTACGCCCTCTTCTCGCCGACCGGCTCGTCGGTCTCGTGCCCGAGGGGCACCGGCTCGCCAAGGCCGAGTCGGTCGCCATCGGGGAACTGGCCGACGAGCCGTGGATCGCGGGTTGTCCGCGCTGCCGCAGGCAGCTGGTCGAGGTCTGCGAAGGGGCGGGCTTCGTGCCCCGCATCGATTTCGCGACCGATGACTATCCGGCGGTGATCGGCCTGGTCGGAGCGGGCCTCGGGGTCGCGGTGCTGCCCGAACTGGCCATCGAGTCCGTTCGCCCCAAGGGTGCACGCACAGTGACGGTGGAGCCTGCCGTCCAGCGCGAGATCGTCGCGCTCACCCTGCCGGATCTGGCTCGGGTGCCCGCTGTGGCGGCCACGCTCGACCACCTCGCGCGCGCCGCGGAGCGCTGAGCGTTCCCTGAAGAAACGTTCCTTCAGGTGTGCGTGACCATGCCGCCGTGGGAGGCCGACGCCGCGGGGGCGGAAGTGGTGACCAGGCGGTTGCGCGCGCGGCCCATGAGCTCTTCGCGCTCGTCCTCGGTGAGCCCGCCCCACACGCCGTACGGCTCCCGTACCGCGAGGGCGTGAGCAGCGCACTCCGCGCGTACCGGGCACCTCATGCAGACCTCCTTGGCGGAGTTCTCACGCGCGCTGCGTGCCGCGCCCCGCTCGCCCTCGGGGTGGAAGAAGAGCGAGCTGTCGACCCCGCGGCAGGCCGCGAGGAGCTGCCAGTCCCAGAGATCAGCGTTCGGTCCGGGAAGGCGGGAGAAATCTGCCATTGCTTGTCTCCTGGTAGCCGTTCTGCGCGGATACGGTGCCCACGACCGTACATCTACTGTCTAAGGAGATGAAAATATGACTCATTGGAAAATCTAGCCACAGACACCAGCAAAAGGGAAGGAAGAGGGCTAAATGGGGCATAGGTTGTGATGAAAGGTTGAGGGTCTCTTGCGCTGTCTGCTCTGTGTCCGCGCCCTCACGTAGAGTGCCGAACGTGGCCGACCGCCCCGTAACTCTTTCGGGTGACCGTCGTTGAGAGTGCGAGGCGGTTGAAAGAACAAGCGCTCGGGCAGATGTCCGAGAGCGTCAACCGCACAGGTGACGAATATGTACCAGCCTGGAGGCTCAAGGTGACGCGCAGCAGCTGTGAGAGCCGCGGAGGACAGTCATGACATCCGTCCTCGTCTGCGACGACTCCCCGCTTGCCCGAGAGGCGCTCCGCCGCGCGGTTGCGACCGTGCCCGGCGTCGAGCGTGTGACGACGGCGGCCAACGGCGAGGAAGTCCTCCGCCGCTGGGGCGCCGACCGCTCGGACCTGATTCTGATGGACGTACGCATGCCCGGTCTGGGCGGTGTGGAGACGGTCCGGCGGCTGCTGTCCGCCGACCCCGGTGCGCGCATCATCATGCTCACCGTGGCCGAGGACCTCGACGGCGTCGCACTCGCGGTCGCCGCCGGTGCCCGCGGCTATCTGCACAAGGACGCCTCGCGCGCCGAGCTGCGCGCGACCGTCACCCAGGCGCTCGCCGACCCGACGTGGCGACTGGCTCCGCGCAGACTGCGTTCGGCCGAGATGGGCGCCGCGCCCACCCTCACCGCGCGGGAGATCCAGGTGCTCGAGGGCATGAGCCACGGCCGGTCCAACGCCGAGATCGGACGTGAGCTTTTTCTCTCCGAGGACACGGTCAAGACCCACGCCAGGCGGTTGTTCAAGAAGCTCGGCGCCTCGGACCGCGCGCACGCCGTGGCGCTCGGTTTCCGCTGGGGCCTGGTCCGATAGGTGTGCCGCCGTGCGGGCACGGCGATCCCCGCCCGCCGTGTGGTGGGCGGGGTGACGGACGCCCGTCGCTCCCCCTCGCGGGAGCGGTTGCCGTTGCTTCGCCGCCGATGCCGCATCCTTGAGGGGTGGAGTTCCTCGGGGACAGGTCGGTCGAGCGGGAGGGGAGGGCGCACGAGATGAGTTCCGGCGCACCTGCTCATAACGCTTCGGTGCACAACTACGGACGTGGTGCCACGGATCAATCGGCGCCAAGGCACCATGGACCGATGCGCGATGACAAGACGACGGTGATCGGTGCCCTCGTCCTTCGCGCGGTCGAGGGTGACGAGCAGGCGACGCACGATCTGCTGGCGCATGTACACCCCCTGGCCCTGCGGTACTGCCGCACCAGACTCTCCCGACTGCCCGGCGACGCGCGGCACTTCGTGGAGGACCTGGCGCAGGAAGTGTGCGTCGCGGTCCTGCTCGCGCTGCCGCGGTACAAGGACACGGGGCGCCCCTTCGAGGCCTTCGTCTTCGCGATCGCCGCGCACAAGGTCGCCGACCTCCAGCGCGCCGCGATGCGCCATCCCGGATCCACCGCGGTGCCGTCGGACGAGATGCCCGAGCGGCCCGACGACTCCCTCGGCCCCGAGGAGCGGGCGCTGCTCAGCAGCGATGCCGCATGGGCCAAGAAGCTCATGGCGAACCTTCCGGAGAACCAGCGCGAGCTGCTGCTCCTGAGGATCGCGGTCGGGCTCACGGCCGAGGAGACCGGGCAGATGCTCGGCATGTCACCGGGTGCTGTGCGGGTCGCGCAGCATCGCGCGTTGAGCCGGTTGCGGGCACTGGCCGAGCAGTGACGATCGCCGGTCGCCCGGCGAGCGTCTTCGGCGACCGTTCGTGACGTATGAACGTACAAACCTGATCGATGATCTTGATCGTGGAATGAGACACCCTTCGTTCCCGTTAGCATGGACATCCGCACCGATCAAGGCCATTTGGGGAAGGTGTCATGACTGCAAACGGCGGTTCTTCGACTGGGGTGCCCGAGAAATTCGCGACGCTCGGGCTGACCTACGACGACGTGCTGCTGCTGCCCGGCGCGTCGGACATGGCGCCGGACCAGATCGACACTTCCTCGCTCATCTCGAAGAACGTGCGCGTGAACGTCCCGCTGCTGTCCGCGGCGATGGACAAGGTCACCGAGTCCCGCATGGCGATCGCCATGGCGCGGCAGGGTGGCGTGGGTGTGCTGCACCGCAACCTCTCCATCGCGGACCAGGCCAACCAGGTCGACCTCGTGAAGCGCTCCGAGTCCGGCATGGTCACCGACCCGATCACGGTGCACCCGGACGCGACGCTCGCCGAGGCCGACGCGATCTGCGCCAAGTTCCGCATCAGCGGCGTCCCGGTGACCGACCCGGCGGGCAAGCTGCTCGGCATCGTCACCAACCGCGACATGGCCTTCGAGTCGGACCGCACGCGCCAGGTGCGCGAGGTCATGACGCCGATGCCGCTGGTCACCGGCAAGGTCGGCATCTCCGGCGTCGACGCCATGGAGCTGCTGCGCCGCCACAAGATCGAGAAGCTTCCGCTCGTCGACGACAGCGGCATCCTCAAGGGCCTCATCACGGTCAAGGACTTCGTGAAGGCCGAGAAGTACCCCGGCGCCGCCAAGGACAGCGAGGGCCGCCTCCTGGTGGGCGCCGCCGTCGGTGTCGCGGGCGACGCCTTCGAGCGTGCCCAGGCCCTGATCGAGGCGGGCGTCGACTTCATCGTCGTCGACACCGCGCACGGCCACTCCCGCCTGGTCGGCGACATGGTCGCCAAGATCAAGTCGAACGCCTCGGGCGTGGACGTCATCGGCGGCAACATCGCCACGCGTGACGGCGCCAAGTCCCTCATCGACGCCGGTGTCGACGGCATCAAGGTCGGCGTCGGTCCGGGCTCCATCTGTACGACGCGCGTCGTCGCCGGTATCGGCGTACCCCAGGTAACGGCGATCTACGAAGCGTCGCTCGCCGCCAAGGAGGCCGGCGTCCCGGTCATCGGCGACGGCGGCCTGCAGTACTCCGGCGACATCGCCAAGGCGCTCGTCGCCGGCGCGGACACGGTCATGCTGGGCTCGCTGCTCGCCGGCTGCGAGGAGTCCCCGGGTGAGCTGATGTTCATCAACGGCAAGCAGTTCAAGTCGTACCGCGGCATGGGTTCGCTGGGCGCCATGCAGACCCGCGGCGACCGCAAGTCCTTCTCCAAGGACCGCTACTTCCAGGAGGGCGTCGCCTCCGACGAGAAGCTGGTGCCCGAGGGCATCGAGGGCCAGGTGCCCTACCGCGGCCCGCTCTCCTCGGTCGTGCACCAGCTGGTCGGCGGCCTGCGCCAGTCGATGTTCTACGTCGGCGGCCAGACCGTGCCGGAGCTCCAGCGGAACGGCCGTTTCGTACGGATCACCTCGGCGGGCCTCAAGGAGAGCCACCCGCACGACATCCAGATGACGGTCGAAGCGCCGAACTACACGAACAAGCGCTGACGGTCACCCAGGCCGAGAGGCGCTGACAGCGTTCCACGCGCGCGTGGAGGGCGGTCCGGATTCCCCGGGCCGCCCCCTTTGTGCGCGTCGGGGATACTGGAGCGGCAGACCGAGTGCCGAAGTGCCGAAGAAGTGCGAAGTACCGAAGAAAGCTGAAGGGCCACCCACGTGACTGAGATCGAGATCGGGCGCGGCAAGCGCGGCCGCCGGGCGTACGCCTTCGACGACATCGCCGTCGTGCCGAGCCGTCGTACCCGCGACCCGAAGGAGGTCTCGATCGCCTGGCAGATCGACGCCTACCGCTTCGAGCTGCCCTTCCTGGCGGCGCCGATGGACTCGGTCGTCTCCCCGCAGACCGCGATCCGCATCGGTGAGCTGGGCGGCCTCGGCGTCCTGAACCTCGAGGGCCTGTGGACGCGGTACGAGGACCCGCAGCCGCTGCTCGACGAGATCGCGGAGCTGGACACCGACAACGCGACCCGTCGCCTCCAGGAGATCTACTCCGCGCCGATCCAGGCCGACCTGATCAAGCAGCGCATCAAGGAGGTGCGCGACTCGGGCGTGGTCACCGCCGCCGCGCTCTCCCCGCAGCGCACCGCCGAGTTCTCCAAGGCCGTCGTGGACGCCGGTGTCGACATCTTCGTCATCCGCGGGACGACCGTCTCCGCCGAGCACGTCTCCGGCGCGGCCGAGCCGCTCAACCTCAAGCAGTTCATCTACGAGCTCGACGTGCCGGTGATCGTCGGCGGCTGCGCCACGTACACCGCCGCGCTGCACCTGATGCGCACCGGCGCGGCCGGTGTCCTCGTCGGCTTCGGCGGTGGCGCCGCGCACACCACGCGCAACGTCCTGGGCATCCAGGTGCCGATGGCCACCGCCGTCGCGGACGTCGCGGCCGCCCGCCGCGACTACATGGACGAGTCCGGCGGCCGGTACGTGCACGTCATCGCCGACGGCGGCGTGGGCTGGTCCGGCGACCTGCCCAAGGCCATCGCCTGCGGCGCCGACTCGGTGATGATCGGCTCCCCGCTGGCGCGCGCCACGGACGCGCCCGGCAAGGGCCACCACTGGGGCATGGAGGCCGTCCACGAGGACGTGCCGCGCGGCAAGCGCGTCGACCTCGGTGTGGTCGGCACGACGGAGGAGATCCTCAGCGGTCCCTCGCACATCCCGGACGGCTCGATGAACTTCTTCGGGGCGCTGCGCCGCGCGATGGCGACGACGGGCTACAGCGAGCTCAAGGAGTTCCAGCGCGTCGAGGTGACGGTCGCGGACGCGCAGCACAAGCGCTGATCGACTGCTTTCGTTTACTGCTTCTCAAGAAGGGCCCCGGTATGCGTACCGGGGCCCTTCTTGTGTGCGTCAGAGGCGGTGGGCCGCGCCCGCCGGGGTCGCGCCGCGGGTGTCGAGCAGCAGCTGGGCCTTCACGGCCAGACCTTGCAGGTCGTACGTGCGGTGGTGCTGGAGCAGGATCGTCAGGTCGGCGTCGGCCGCCGCCTCGTAGAGGGAGTCCGCGCGGGGGACGGGGTGGCCGAGGACGCTCCAGCTGGGCACGTAGGGGTCGTGGTAGCTGACGGCGGCGCCCATCTCCATCAGGCGGGTCGCGACCTCCTGGGCGGGGGAGCCCTGCTGGTCGGCGAGGTCGGGCTTGTAGGTGACGCCGAGGAGCAGGACGCGGGCGCCGCGGGCGGACTTGCCGTGTTCGTTGAGCAGGGTCGCCGAGCGCTGGATCACGTACCGGGGCATGCGGTCGTTGACCTGCTGGGCCAGTTCGACCATGCGCAAGGGGTGCGCGCCGCGGCCGGGGCCGGGGATGTCCAGGGGGACGCCGTGGCCGCCGACGCCGGGTCCCGGGCGGAAGGCCTGGAAGCCGAAGGGCTTGGTCTCGGCGCAACGGATGACGTCCCACAGGTCGATGCTCAGGTCGTGGCAGAGCACGGCCATCTCATTGACCAGGGCCATGTTCACGTGCCGATAGTTGGTCTCCAGGAGGTGCACTGTCTCGGCCTCGCGTGGGCCACGCGCGCGGACGACCTTGTCGGTGAGGCGGCCGTAGAAGGCGGCGGCCGATTCGGTGCAGGCCGGGGTGAGGCCGCCGATGACCTTGGGGGTGCCGGCGTAGCCGTGGGTGCGGTTGCCCGGGTCGAGGCGGCCGGGTGAGTGCGCGAGGTGGAAGTCGCGGCCCGCGCGCAGGCCTGAGCCCTCTTCGAGGATGGGGCGCAGGAATTCCTCCGTGGTTCCGGGGTAAGCGGGTGACTCGAGGATCACCGTGGTGTGCGGGCGCAGCCGCGCGGCGAGGGCCCGGGCGGCTTCGGCCACCTGGCTCAGGTCGAGGCTGCGGTCGGCCGCCGGAGGGGTGGGAGCGCAGATGACCGCGGTGCGCACTCGGCCGAGCTCGACCGGATCGGTGGTGGGCCTGAAGCCCCCGGAGAGCATCCGGCGGACATCGGCGGCCGTAAGGGTTCCCTCGGCGCCGTCGCAGGGCAGGCGGCCGCTCGCCAGGTCGACGGCGCGGGCGGGGTCGTAGCCGATGGTGGCGATGCCGCCGGAGACGGCGGCCTGGGCGAGGGGCAGGCCGAGGTGGCCGAGACCGATGACGGCGAGATCTGCGGGCATGGCGGTGGGCCGTCCTCCCAATAGCCGGAGCGGGACGAGCGCGCAAGTCCTGTGGACAAGGTGGACCAGCGCAATGTCAGACTAGGAGTAAATATGACCGATATGCGGCATTGCGCTGCGCCGGGCGTCGGAGTGTTGTCCACAGGCGGCGGCTGAACTCAGCGGACCCGGCCAGAATCTGGGCATGATGTGAGCGCGACCACACCCGACAGCACACGGGAGGCAGCGGTGAGGACAGCGACCTTGGGACCGGCGGAGCGTGCCGAGTCACTTGCGGAAATGGCCGAGCGGGAGCTGGATGTCCTGGTCGTGGGCGCGGGAGTGGTCGGTGCGGGCACCGCACTCGACGCCGTGACCCGCGGCTTGTCCACCGGCCTCGTCGAGGCGCGGGACTGGGCGTCGGGCACGTCGAGCCGGTCGAGCAAGCTGATCCACGGCGGCCTGCGCTATCTGGAGATGCTCGACTTCGCGCTGGTGCGTGAGGCGCTGAAGGAGCGCGGCCTGCTCCTCGAGCGGCTCGCCCCCCACCTCGTGAAGCCGGTGCCGTTCCTGTATCCCTTGCAGCACAAGGGCTGGGAGCGCATCTACGCCGGATCGGGCGTCGCGTTGTACGACGCCATGTCGATGTCCCGAGGACACGGCCGGGGCCTGCCCATGCACCGCCACCTGACCCGGCGTCACGCCCTGCGCGTCGCCCCGTGCCTGAAGAAGGACGCACTGACGGGGGCCATGCAGTACTACGACGCGCAGATGGACGACGCGCGCTATGTGGCGACCCTCGTGCGCACGGCCGCGGCGTACGGCGCCAAGGTCGCCAACCGCGCGCGGGTCACGGGTTTCCTGCGCGAGGGCGAGCGCGTCGTCGGGGCCAAGGTCCAGGACGTCGAGGGCGGCGGGGAGTACGAGGTCCGGGCCAAGCAGGTGGTGAACGCCACCGGGGTGTGGACGGACGACACGCAGGCGATGGTCGGGGAGCGGGGACAGTTCCACGTTCGGGCGTCCAAGGGCATCCATCTGGTCGTACCCAAGGACCGGATCAACTCGACGACCGGGCTGATCCTGCGGACGGAGAAGAGCGTCCTCTTCGTCATCCCGTGGGGGCGGCACTGGATCGTCGGCACGACCGACACCGACTGGGATCTCGACAAGGCGCATCCCGCGGCGTCCAGCGCCGACATCGACTACCTGCTGGAGCACGTGAACTCGGTGCTCGGGGTGCCCCTTTCACGGGACGACGTCCAAGGGGTGTACGCAGGGCTGCGGCCGCTGCTCGCCGGTGAGTCGGACGCCACGAGCAAGCTGTCGCGCGAGCACACGGTGGCGCATCCGGCACCGGGTCTCGTGGTCATCGCGGGCGGCAAGTACACGACGTACCGCGTCATGGCGAAGGACGCCGTGGACGAGGCGGTGCACGGCCTCGACCAGCGGGTCGCCGACTGCGTCACCGAGGACATTCCGCTGGTCGGCGCCGAGGGGTACAAGGCGCTGTGGAACGCGCGCGCCAGGATCGCGGCCCGCACCGGGCTTCATGTGGTCCGGGTCGAGCATCTGTTGAACCGGTACGGCTCACTGGCCGAAGAGGTCCTCGCCCTCGTCACCGCCGACCCCACCCTGGGCGAACCGTTGCCCGCCGCGGACGACTATCTGCGCGCCGAGATCGTCTATGCCGCGTCACACGAGGGGGCCCGGCACCTGGATGACGTGCTGACCCGGCGCACGCGCATCTCGATCGAGACGTTCGACCGGGGCACGCGCAGCGCGCGGGCGTGCGCCGAGCTGATGGCGCCGGTCCTCGGCTGGGACAAGGACCAGGTGGAGAGAGAGGTCCAGCACTACGAGAAGCGAGTGGAGGCCGAGCGGGAGTCGCAGCGGCAGCCGGACGACCTGACGGCGGACGCGGCGAGGCTGGGGGCGCCGGACATCGTTCCCCTCTAGGGGGCAGCCGTGGCGACGCTCCGGCGCGGGCAGAACTGTGCCGCCAGGAGTGTCCGTTCGAGAGCCGGGTCGGCCAGCCGGTCCGTGTTGACCCGGAAGGTGAGGACGCGGCCGCCGTCGCGGGTGGCGGCGGTGCGTACGTAGCTTCCGCTGATGCGGCCGTTGTGGCCCCAGACCGTCGTGCCGCAGGGCAGCTTCTGCGGGAAGAGGCCCATGCCGTAGTGGCCTTGTGCGGTATGGGTGTTGAGCATCTGGCGGAGCTGGGGCACGGGGAGCAGCCGGCCGGTGAGCAGGGCGGCGTAGAAGCGGTCCAGGTCGGCGAGCGTGGAGATCAGCTCCCCGGCGGCGCCCGCGACGCGCGGGTTGAGGGCGGTGACGTCCCGGCCTCCGCTCGTGTACGCGCGGCCGTGTGGCGACGGGAGCGTGGTGCGGGTGCCGGGGAAGGAAGTGCCGGACAGGCGAAGGGGGGTGATGATCCGGCGCGCGGTCTCCGAGGCGTACGAACGGCCGGTGACCTGCTTGATCACCATACCCAGGACGACGTAGTTGGTGTTGGAGTACGACCAGCGGCCGGGGGTGGTCGCGGGGAGGGCGAGGGCGGTGCGGACCGCTTGCGCCGGAGTGAGGGGGACGAGGCCTTTGGCGCCGGTGGTGTGGTCCGCGAGGCCGCTGGTGTGGGTGAGCAGGGCGCGCAGAGTGGGCGTGCGCCCGTCGAGATCATTGCCGCGGACGAGACCGGGCAGATGACGTTTCACGGGGTCGGACAAGGACAGGCGGTGTTCGGCGGCGAGTTGAAGGATGACCGTCGCGATGAATGTCTTGGTGATGCTGCCCGCGCGGAAGTGCTCGGCGCGGCGGATGCGAGTGGCTTCGACGTCGCTTTTGTCGTCTGCGGGCCGGTTGGCGTGGGCGAAGTGCCAGAGGGGCCGTTGGGTCGCCTGCCGGTCCGGTGGGGGATCCGGGGCTCCGGGCACGGTCGTTGACCATGGGACTTCGCGGGCCAACAGTGCCGCGGCGGGGGCCTTGCCTCGGGTGACGAGCAACGGAAGAGTGGCGTCCGTGGCCGGTTTGGCAGCCGGTGGCGCACTGGCGGAAGCCAGGCCGATGAGGGCCACCGCAAGGGGTATGGCCAGCAGTGTCCGTGTATTGGGCATGGCGGTCCCTCCTTGTGCGGAGCCCATCATGAGGGACGTCGGACCCTGGGCGTAGACCAGTCCCCGAGTAAGGGACAATGGAGGCTCTGTCAGGGCGGGTTGCGCGGGTAGCAGCGGTAGCAGCAGAGGGGACGCATGTCGGACGCGGAGAAGACGGGTCAGTCCCGTCAGGACAAGAGCGAACGTCTCCTCTCCGGGCGCTACCGGCTGGGAGAAGTGCTCGGCCGCGGCGGAATGGGAACCGTCTGGCGCGCCAAGGACGAGACACTCGGTCGTACGGTCGCGGTGAAGGAACTCCGTTTCCCGTCGAGCATCGACGAGGACGAGAAGCGCCGGCTCATCACGCGTACGTTGCGTGAGGCCAAGGCGATCGCGCGGATCCGCAACACCAGTGCGGTGACCGTGTACGACGTGGTCGACGAGGACGACCGGCCGTGGATCGTGATGGAGCTGGTCGAGGGCAAGTCCCTGGCCGAGGCCATCCGCGAGGACGGGCTGCTCACGCCGAGGCGCGCGGCCGAGGTCGGGCTCGCCGTGCTCGACGTACTGCGGTCCGCGCACCGCGAGGGCATCCTGCACCGTGACGTGAAGCCGTCGAACGTGCTGATCGCCGAGGACGGGCGGGTCGTTCTCACGGACTTCGGCATCGCGCAGGTCGAGGGCGACCCGTCGATCACGTCCACCGGCATGCTCGTCGGCGCGCCCTCGTACATCTCGCCGGAGCGGGCGCGCGGGCACAAGCCCGGCCCGGCCGCCGACCTGTGGTCGCTCGGCGGTCTGCTGTACGCGGCCGTGGAGGGCGTACCTCCGTACGACAAGGGGTCGGCGATCGCGACCCTCACCGCGGTCATGACCGAGGACGTCGAACAGCCGACGAACGCCGGGCCGTTGGAGAAGGTCATCTACGGCCTGCTCGCCAAGGACCCCGAGCAGCGGCTCGACGACGCGGGTGCGCGGGCGCTCCTGCTCGACGTGATTCACGCGCCGGAGGTCAAGGACGAGCCGGAGCCGGTGGACGCGACGAAGGTCGTGCCGTTGCCTCCGGTGCCGCCGGCGTCCGGGATGGCGAAGCGGTTCGGCAAGGGCAAGGGAATCTCCGGTCGATCGGCTGCGGCCGGTGGCGGAGCTGCCGGTGCCGGGGCTGTGGGTGCTGCTGGGGCTGCCGGGGCTTCTGGTTCGGCGGGTACGGCTGAGACTTCCGGGGGTTCCGGTGCCGGCGGGGCCGCCGGGTCCTCCGGGGACTCCGGTCGGAAGGGCGAGGAGGCCGCCGCGCGGCTGAAGGGCGCGCTCCGGTCGGCGCGGAAGGCCGCGGCTGCGGCTACCGCGCGGGGTGCGGGGGCGGGTGCCGCGGGGACCGGGGCAGCTGCTTCCGGTTCTACCTCTTCGGCTTCGCCTGCTGACTCCGGTTCCGGTTCCGGTTCGGGTTCCGGATCTGCTTCCGGTTCCGGTTCTGGCTCAGGTACTGGCTCTGGTGCCCGCTCCGGCTCAGGAGCCCGTTCCGGCTCGGCTTCTGGGGCGGTCGGGAGCAAGCCTTCGCGTTCCGGGGCGGCTGGTCCTGGAGCAGGCTCCGGGGCTGCAGGCGCCGGTGCCTCGGGCGCTCGCGCCAACTCCTCGACCACCTCACCCTATTCCGCTTCCTCTTCCGCTCCGGCGACGCCGCGTTCGACGCCTCCCAAGGCCTCGCTCACCGACGTGGTGCCCCGGCGCACCCTCGTGATCTTCTCCTTGGCCCTCGCCCTCGCGGTAATCGGAACGGTGCTCGCGTTCGCGCTGGGCGACGGGGACGACGGCGGTGCGCGGGACAGCAAGAACGGCGGCGACAAGGCCGCGTCCAGCGGGGCGACCGCGGGCAGCGGCGAGAAGGAGCAGGACGACAAGGGCGCCGGGCAGGACGACGGCGCCGACGAGGGCAAGGGCAAGGGCGACGAGGAAACCGACGCCGGGGCGAGCCCTGGTGAGGGCGAGAGCCAGGATCCGGGCGGGAGCGGCGGCGACGGCGACGACGGCTCCGGCAAGGAGCCGGGGGACGCGGCCGAGTCGACGTACAAGCACTCCCAGGGATTCTCGGTGGGGCTGCCCAAGGGCTGGAAGTACCAGTCCACGAGTGCCGCGGGCGCCCGCTTCACCGGGCCGGACGGGCAGAAGCTGCTGATCGGCTGGACCCCGACCCCCAAGTCGGACCCCGTGGCCGACTGGAAGAAGCAGGAGTCGTACATGGTCCGCTCGCAGTACAAGCGGATCCGGATAGAGAAGGCCGACTACCGCGGCTGGAACACGGCCGACTGGGAGTTCACGTACGTCGACGGCGGCACGAAGTACCGCTCGATAGACCGGGGCACCGTCGTCAACGACCACCAGGGCTACGGAATCATGTACACGGCCAAGGCAGCCAAGTGGGACAGCGGCGAGCGCAAGGACACGTGGCGGACCTTCACGAAGACGTTCGAGCCGAAGAAGTAGCCGGACTCCGCGGAACGTGCCGGTGAGATCTCGCATCCCCTCGATGGGGTTTGCCTCCGGCACGTATCGTGAGTGCTTGCGGACGGTACGCAGCCGCAACAGGGCGCAAGGCGAACGGAATTGACCACCGGGCGGACGGGGGAGGCGTCGTGGACGAATACGCGGGGCGGGTACTCGCCGACCGCTATCGCCTCCCCCTGCCTCCCGCGGATGAGTACGAACTCGCCGAGACGCGGGCCTTTGACACCTACAGCGGGCAGGAAGTCCTGGTCAGGCAGGTCCCGTTGCCCGAGGTCGTCGACGCGGAAGTACTCGAACTCGACGAGCGCAACCTCCCGGAAGGGGAGCTTCCGGCCGGCTTCGTGAGCGCGGGGGCGGTACGGCGGCCGTCGGCGCGTACGACGCGTCGGCCCTCGGATCCGGCGGTGCGCCGCGCGATAGAGGCGGCACAGGCCGCCGCGCAGATCCCCGACCACCCACGGCTCGACCAGGTCTTCGACGTGTTCGCCGAGGGCGGCTCGCTGTGGATAGTCAGCGAGTTGGTGGCGGCGAGGCCGCTGGCCGCGCTGCTCGCGGACCGGCCGCTGAGTCCGTACCGAGCGGCGGAGGTCGCGTCGGACGTGGTGACGGCGCTGCGCGTGCTGCACGCGCACGGCTGGGTCCACCGGAACATCACCGCGCGCACGGTCCTGCTCTGCGACGACGGCCGGGTGGTCCTCACGGGCCTCGCGGCGGGCGCGGCGGAAGAGGCGCTGTGCGGGTACGACCCTCGGCCCGAGGAGTTCCTCGCGGGGTTCGAGGGCGGGGAGGCGGGTGCCGGGGCCGAGGCTGGTGGGGCGCCCGAGCCCGTTGAGCGCGATGACGCCGAAGACACCGAAGACGCCTACGAGGCGCACGAATCCGACGACTCCGGCCCCTCGCGAGGGCAGCCCGCGATCGAGGCGACCCCGACCCCGGCCCCGGCCCCCGCCCCGGAGCCCGGAGGTGGCGCGCGGTCGGCACGGACCAGCGCCATAGCCGCGTATCGCGCCGGGGCGCGTGCCGCGGCGCGGGTGAGCGAGGACGAGGGGCGCCGGGGCTCGGACTTGCCGGGGCCGAGGAGCGGCGAGGGACCGCACGGCCGGGGTGAGGCCGAGCCCGAGGCCGCCGGTCGGATCCTGGACCCGTACGGCGTCGCGGGTACGAAGCCGTGGCACGGAGCGGTGCCGAGGGGCGGAGGCCCGGGGGTCACGAGTCCCGCCGCGGGCACGGGCGCGGGCATCGAGCGTGCTGGAGGGCCCGCTGGAGGGCCTGCCGGAGGGGCTGGTGGAGGCCCTACCGGAGGGCCTGCCAGGGGTTACGCCCCCGAGGAGCCGAGCAGGGGCGGGGTACCGGAGCAGAGCGGTGCGCGGTCCGACGAGAGCGGGCGCGGCCGTGGTGGGCCCGGCGGCAGGATGGGGGCCACCACCGGCCACGCCGCACCGGCCCCCGGCCAAGCCCCCGCGCCCGTTCCCGCCCCCACGACCCCCGCCACCTCCGCATCGTCCGGCCACAGCTACTGGGACGCCCTCGTCGCCGAGCGGAGCGGGGCCCGGCGTGGGCCCGCCACCGCCCTTGCCGCGGAGCGGGCCCGGCACGCGCGGATGACCGTGGTCGGAGGCGTGACCGAGCGCTGGGCGCCCGAGCAGGCGGGCCCCGTGCACGAGAACTGGCAGCTCGCCCCGCCCATCGGGCCCGCCACCGACCTCTGGGCCCTGGGCGCACTGCTGTTCCGGGCCGTGCAGGGCCACGCGCCCTACCCGGAGGAAAGCACCTTCGAACTCGTCCAGTTGGTGTGCGCGGAGCCGCCCGCCTTCGCGGAGGAGTGCGGTGCGCTGCGGCCCGTCGTCGAGTCCTTGCTGCGTCAGGACCCCACCGAGCGCCTCGACATCGAGGAACTGAGCGGCTGGCTGCGGTCCCTGGTGCGCTCGGCGCCCGAGCCGGAAGCCGGTGTGAACGTCGTGCCCGCGCCGCCGTTCGACGCCCGGCGGCTTCCTGTCGTACGCCGTCGCGGTGATCTCGTACGCCGCAAGAAGCGGCGCGCCCCCGCACCCGCCGCGACCCCGAACTCCCGGCAGAACGGGCGCCGCAAGCACAAACACAAGCGAGGGCGTGCAGCCGGGCCGCCGCCGGCAGTCGCCGAGGCCATGACACGGCGGACGGCCGCCACGCCCATGCCGGAGCGGACAGCCCCGGCGCCCAGGCCCGGGCCCAGGCGGAACGGATCAGGGCGGCCACGTTCCCTCGGGCGCCTCTTGCTCCTGCTCATCCTGGTCGGCCTCGCCGCGGCGATCGCGTACGCCATGGTCTTCATGCCCAAGTCGAAGGAGGACGAGGGCAGCGAGCGCGCGGGCTCCGCCGGAGACCCCGGCACCAGCCAGGCGCCCGACCCCGGCAGCAGTGCGAGCACGCGGCCCAGCGAGGACGGCAAGTCCGATGAGCCGAGCGGAAAGCCGGACAAGAGCCCCAGCTCGCAGAAGCCGCAGACCAGCGGGCCCGAGGTGCCGCAGGGCTTCACGCTGCGCAAGGACGCCGAGGGCTTCCGGATAGCCGTCGCCAGCGGCTGGGACCGGCAGCCCAAGAACGGGCGGGGGCAGGTCGTCTACACGAAGGGCGACTTCGAACTGATCGTCGTGCCGGGACGGGACGGCACGGACGAGTACGGCAGCGACCCCATGAAGTACCAGCGCGAGCACGAGCGCGAGCTGCAGCCCTTCCGTGACTCGACCTGGGCGGAGTCCTCCGGGATGCGCCGGATCGACGTGGGCGGACGCGTCATGGGGGAGGGGCAGTTCACCTGGCAGGGTCCGGGCGGCGGCGAGGTCTTCGTACGCAATCTCGCGATGATTGTCGGCGGGAAGTACCACGTCGTGCAGATCCGCGGGCCCGAGTCCGAGCGTGACGAGGTGGACCGGCTCTACGAGCAGGCCTCGACGACCTATCAGGTCACCGGCTCCTGATCGGCCATCAGCCTCTGTTCTTCAGTCATCTCTTCAGGTGTCTCCTCAGTCATCATGTTTCACTTCATGCACGGTGTTTGACTGTTCCTGACCGCTTTTCGCGGTGTTGATCGGCCGCGGAAACGGCCCGGTGGTGTTGCGTCGCGCGTCACAGTGAGGTCTCCGAGCACCCCCGGAGGTTCCACGTACGCCGACCGCTCCCTAATCTGTGCCATGTCAGAACCATTGCGGGGGATCGTGAATCAGATGCAGGGCCTGCTCCTCGCGGGCCGCTACCGGCTCGGAGAGTCCATCGGCCGCGGTGGCATGGGACGGGTGTGGCGCGCACAGGACGAGGTGTTGCACCGGACCGTCGCCGTCAAGGAACTGACGGCCGCACAGTTCGTGGCCGAGGCCGACCGCGCGATCCTCTTCGCCCGTACGCACGCGGAGGCGCGGGCCGCGGCCCGGATCAACCACCCCGCGGTCGTCACCGTCCATGACGTCCTCGAGTACGACGACCGGCCCTGGATCGTCATGGAACTGGTCGAGGGCTGTTCGCTCGCCGACGCCGTCAAGGAACAGGGCCGCATCGAGCCCGCCGAAGCCGCCCGCATCGGCCTGTGGACCCTGAAGGCCCTGCGCGCCGCGCACGCCGCCGGTGTCCTGCACCGTGACGTCAAGCCCGGCAACGTACTCCTGGCGGACGACGGGCGCATCCTGCTCACCGATTTCGGGATCGCCGCGATCGAGGGCGACACGACCATCACACGGACCGGCGAGGTCGTCGGCTCCGTCGACTATCTGGCACCCGAGCGCGTCAGCGGGGCCAACCCCGGGCCCGCGTCCGACCTGTGGGCGCTCGGGGCGACCCTCTACACGGCGGTCGAGGGGAACTCCCCGTTCCGGCGCACGTCCCCGCTGGGCACCATGCAGGCCGTGGTCACGGAGGAGCCCGCCCCGGCCGAGTACGCGGGCCCGCTCGCCTCGGTCATCGGCGCACTCCTGCGCAAGGACCCGGACACCCGGCCGAGCGCGGAAGCCGCCGAGTTGATGCTCTCCGAGGCGGCGGAGGGGCGGCAGCCGAGCGCGGCGCAGGCGTACGTGCCGACGCAGGTCCACACCACGTCCGAGCAGCCGCAGCCGCCGACCCACCCGCAGCCGCGAACCCACTCGCAGCCGCAGGCCCACACCCCTCAGTTCGGCCACCGTTCCGCGGAGCCCGGCACCGTCGGCGGCGGGAACGGGAGCACGTACGGATACGGGAACGGCTACAGGGACACCGCCGGTTCCTCCGTTTCCTCCTTCTCCTCCGCTTCCTCCGGCACCGCAGTCCACAACCCCCACCAGCCCCCGTCCTCCCACCCCCCGAAGCGCCGAAAGACGCCCATGGTCGTCGCAGCGGTCACGGCGGTCGTGCTGCTCGGCGGCGGAACCGCGGGCTACCTGCACTACGCGGACGGCGACGACGGTGGTACGCAGCAGACCGCCGACAGTGGGGAGGGCAAGACCGTCGGCGGCATTCCGGCGGACTGGCACCGCGTGAAGGACGCCGAGGGCTTCAGCATGATGTTGCCCAAGGGCTGGGAACGCGAGGCCGACGGCAGCCAGATCGACTACACGCCCGACCACGGCCGCCACTTCGTGCGCATCGCCATCGACCGCAACTCGACGTGGGAGAGCCCCTACACGCACCAGGTGGACCTGGAGAAGAACCTGCGGGTCAAGCTGCCCCGCTACAAGCGGCTCCAGCTGGACTCGAACACCTTCCGTGACCGTCCCGGCGCCCTCTGGGAGTTCAGCTGGACGGCGGGTGCCGACGACACGACGGCAGGTCCGCGCCGTGCCATCGAACAGGCGTATCTCAGCCGTGACGGCGTCGAGTACGTGATTTACATGTCGTCCCCCGCGGAAGACTGGAACGAGGCGCGCCAGCAGTTCGACGCGATGCTCCGGGGCTGGCGGGAGGGCTGAATGCGGTCGCCCGCGACAGGGACGACTGGGGCAAGCGGCCGGAACCAGTCCGCCCCGCAGGCCCACAGGGTCCGACCGCACACGTGTGGGGCATGATGGCCGCATGGGGAGCGTGGGGGACAACGCCCGGGTCATAGCTGGCCGTTACCGCCTGGATGTGCGGCTCGGCAGGGGTGGCATGGGCGTGGTCTGGCAGGCCACGGATGAGTTTCTCGGCCGTCAGGTCGCCGTCAAGGAACTCGCCCTCGACGACACGCTGTCCGAATCCGACGCGACGCAGCAGCGCGAGCGGACCCTGCGCGAGGCGCGGGCGGCCGCGCAGCTCAGACATCCGCACATCATCGTCGTCCACGACGTCGTCGTGCAGAACGACCACCCGTACATCGTCATGGAGTTGATCGAGGGCGGTTCGCTGGCCGGGCGGATCGCGCGTGCGGGTCCGATGGGCGCGCGGGAGGTGGCCCGGATGGGCATCGCCCTGCTGGGCGCGCTGCGTGTCGCGCACGCAGCCGGGGTCCTGCACCGCGACATCAAACCCGCGAACGTCCTCATGGAGGAGACGACCGGCCGCGTCGTCCTCACCGACTTCGGGATCGCGCAGGTCAGCGGGGCGACGACGCTCACGGAGATCGGGTCGTTCGTGGGCTCCCCCGAATACACCGCGCCCGAGCGGATGTCGGGCGAGCGGACCGGGCCCGAGTCCGACCTCTGGTCGCTCGGCGCGCTCCTGGTCGCCGCGCTGACCGGCGAGTCGCCCTTCCGCCGCGATTCGATCAGCGGTGTGCTGCACGCCGTCGTCTTCGACGAGATCAGACCGCCGCCCGCCGCCGCGCCGCTGCTGCCCGTCATCCTCGGCCTGCTCGAACGCAACCCGGACCGGCGCCTCGGCACCGTGGACGCGGAGCGGTTGCTACGGACGTACGTCGAGACGGGGCGGATGCCGTCGACGCCCGCGGGCCGGGCCGGCGGCCAGCCGTCGGCGCTGCCGGGCGCCGGCCTCGGCGGCTACACGCCCACCTACCGTGACCTGCCCACACGCCCGCCCGCGCAGCCGCAGGGCCCTTCCCGGCGCCGGCGCAGGGCCATGCTGATAGCGGCCGCGCTGGTCGCTGCGGTGGCCGGGGCCGGCGTGTCCGCCGCGCTCCTGATGAGCCGGGACGGCAACGGCGGCGGCGGTACGCCCGGCACGCCCGCCACCCAATCCGCACAGACGAAGACGGTGAGCCCCTCGCCCTCGCCGACCCCCACGGTGACGGTCACGCGCGGCTCCCGCACCCCCAAGCCCTCCACGCCCGAGCCCCCCGAGGGCTACCGCGTCACGAAGGACCCCCGCGGCTTCACGCTCGCCGTGCCGGACGGCTTCACACGCGAGGTGGACGGGCCCCGCGTCTTCTACAAGTCGGCGGGCGGCACCTTCCGCATAGGCATCAAGGAGTCGACCCCGGAGCCGGGCGGCCCGCTCGCCGTGCAGCGCCGGTCCGACGCCAAAGGGCCGGAGAACAACCCCGGTTACCGGGACGGAGAGGTCACCGAGACCTCGCACAACGGGCGCCCCGCGGCCCTCTGGCAGTTCAGCTGGAACGGCTTCACGCAGGCGGAGGGCGACCGGCACACGTTCGACCTGTGCTGGGAGGAGGGTGGCCGGATGTACGACGTCTGGGTCTCGGCGCCGGTCGACAAGGCCAAGGAAGGGCGGCGGTACTTCGACACGGCCGTGGACTCGTTCGTGCGCCGCTGAGGCTTCGCCGGGCGCATCACCCCTGTCACAAGTCGGTGACCCGGGTGGAACCCCGGGTCGTCGGCAAGGTAGTCATGGGGCATGAGCAATGACGGGGGAGCCTCCTACGGCCCGTACGAACCAACCAGTTTCGGACTGCAGCCGCCGCAGCCCGCTGCCCCTGGGCAAGGGGGACAGGGGGGTCCGTACGGCCAGGGCGGCCAGGGCGGTCAAGGTGACCAGGGCGGTGCGGGCGGCCGGGAAGGCAACCCGTACGCCCAGCAGCAGCCCGGCCCGCCGACCCCGCCCCCGTCGCCGTACGCCCAGCCCACCCAGGTGGTGCCGAACCAGCCGTCCGAGCCGGACCCGGGCGCGGGTCGGCTGATCGCGGGCCGCTACCGCCTGCTGTCCAAGCTCGGCCACGGCGGCATGGGCACGGTCTGGCGTGCGAAGGACGAGACGGTGGACCGCGAGGTCGCCGTCAAGGAACCCCGTATCCCCGACCACCTGCCCGAGCGTGAGCGTGCCAACGTCTTCGAGCGGATGCGCCGCGAGGCGCGCGCCGCGGCCCGCCTCGACCACCCGGCCGTGGTCAACGTCCACGACGTGGCGGTCGAGGACGGCCAGCCGTGGATCGTCATGGAGCTGGTGCAGGGCCGTTCGCTCGGCGCAGCGCTCCAGGAGGGCACCCTGGGCGCCCGCGACGCCGCCCGCATCGGCCTGGAGGTGCTCGGCGCCTTGGACGCGGCCCACCAGGCGGGCATCCTGCACCGTGACGTGAAGCCGGACAACGTGATGCTGGGGCAGCACGACCGCGTCATCCTCACGGACTTCGGCATCGCCCAGATCGAGGGCGAGACCAACCTGACGGACACCGGCGGCTTCGTCGGTTCGCCCGAGTTCATCGCCCCGGAGCGGGTCCTCGGCCAGCGTCCGGGACCGGCGTCCGACCTGTGGTCGCTCGGCGTGGTCCTCTACGCCGCGACGGAGGGCGTCTCGCCGTTCCGTCGCAACAACACCCCCGCGACGCTGCAGTCCGTCCTGAACGCGACGCCAGCGGCACCCGCCTCGGCCTCGGGTCCGCTCGCCCAGGCGATCAACGGCCTCCTCGTCAAGGACCCCGGTCAGCGGCCGCGTGCCGCGCAGGTGCGCGCCCTCCTGGAGGAGGCGGCCCGGCCTCCGCAGGCGGCGCCGACGCGGGTCGTCCAGGTCGGTGGCGGTGATTCCTCGGGCGGCAAGGGCGTCACCATCGGGCGCAAGGGGCTCCTGGGCGTCGGCGCGGTGGTCGTCGCGGCCGTGGTCGCCGGCGTCCTCGTGGTCACGAACCCGTTCGCGGCCGCCGAGGGGGACAGCTGGAAGTCGCACGAGGAGAAGGCGCTGGGCGCGACGCTCGCGGCGCCGCCGCACTATGTGAAGTCCGTGCCGGACGGCATCAACAAGACCGAGCACTGGGTCAGGTACACCGACCCGAGCACCGCGATCTCGGTCACCCTGTACCTCACGAAGAAGTCCGAGGACACGACCGGCCAGATGGCGGGGTCCGCCGCCGCGCAGGCGTACAGCGACGGCGACGCCATCGAGAGCGGCGACCAGAGCAACATGGCCGAGACGCCCGCTCCCAGGAGCCGCACGGCGAAGACCTCGTACAAGGACCGGGAGTCGGCCGAGAACACGGTCACCTACGTCGACGACTCGGACTCGGACTCGCCGAGGCCGCGCGAGGCCAAGGTCTTCTACTACAAGACCGCCAAGCCCGGCGACATGTACAAGCTCTGGATCGACTACCCGGGCAAGGGCGATTTCGTCGAGCGGGGCCGTGAGGTCGCCAAGACCGCGATCGCCGAACTGGAGATCGCGAAGCCCTGACGCGGCGGCTCCACCCGCGGACGCCGCTGGAATTGCGGCCCCGTTGTTGATCAACTGCGACTAAGCCCCTGATCAGGGGCTTTACCGCCAGTGAACGCTGGCATCGTGTGTGTGCGCGGTGAAAGCTGATTACCGACGGGTACCCAAAACCCTGACCTGGGCCTACGCTCAGCCCCATGACGGACTCGCAGGCCACCGCAGCAGCCCTCGGCACGAACCCGACAGCCACCGCCCCCGAAGGCGCGCGCACCGCCGCCGATGTGGTGACCCCCGAGCTCATCGCGCAGCTCACCCGGGACGTGATCGGCTCGGGACGGACCGCCAACCACACGCCGTTCACCGGCGAGAAGCTGGCCGACCTTCCCGAGTCCACCCCCGAGGACGTCGCCACCGCCTTCGAGCGCGCCCGGGTCGCCCAGATCTCCTGGGAGCGCACGCCGGTGCGGCAGCGCGCCGCGGTCCTGCTCCGTTTCCACGACCTGGTCCTGCAGCGCCAGGCCGAGGTCCTCGACCTCATCCAGCTGGAGACCGGCAAGGCCCGTCTGCACGCGCACGAGGAGCTGCAGGCCGTCGCCGTCGCCGCCCGGCACTACGGCCGCAAGGCTCCCGCGTATCTGAACCCCAAGCGCCACACCGGTGTCGTACCGACCCTCACGAAGGTCACCGAGAACCGTCAGCCGCGCGGTGTGGTCGGCCAGATCGCGCCCTGGAACTACCCCTTCGAGCTGTCCATCGGCGACGCCCTTCCCGCGCTCGTCGCGGGCAACGCGCTGGTGATGAAGCCCGACACGGAGACCTGCCTGACCGCCCTGTGGGCCCGCGACCTCATCATCGAGGCCGGTCTGCCCGCCGAGGTCTTCCAGGTCGTCGTCGGCGAGGGACCGGTCATCGGGCCCGAGATCGTCAGGCACGCCGACTACGTCTCCTTCACCGGCTCCACCCGCACCGGCCGCGAGGTCGCTCAGGGCGCCGCCGGCCGGCTCGTCGGCGTCTCGCTCGAACTGGGCGGCAAGAACGCCATGCTGGTCCTGCACGACGCCGACATCGACAAGGCGGCCGCGGGCGCGGTGCGCGCCTGCTTCTCCTCGGCGGGCCAGCTGTGCATCTCCATCGAACGGCTCTACGTCCACGAGTCGATCGCCGACGAGTTCGTGGAGCGCTTCGCCACGCGTACCAAGGCGATGCGGCTCGGCCGCTCCCTCGCGTACGGCGCGGAGATGGGCTCGCTGGTCGGCGAGCGACAGCTGGAGACCACCAAGCGGCACGTCGACGAGGCGGTCGCCAAGGGCGCCACGCTGATCGCGGGCGGCGTCGCCCGGCCCGACATCGGCCCGTTCTTCTTCGAGCCGACGATCCTGGACGGCGTCGAGGCCCCGATGGCGGTGTGCGGCGAGGAGACCTTCGGTCCGGTCGTCTCCATCTACCGCTTCACCGACGAGAACGAAGCGGTCGACCTCGCCAACTCCACGTCGTACGGCCTGAATTCCTCGGTCTGGACGAAGGACGGCAGCCGCGGCCGCAAGATAGCCGCCCGCCTGCGCACCGGCACCGTCAACGTGAACGAGGGCTTCGCGCCCGCCTACGGCAGCGTGCAGTCGCCGATGGGCGGCATGAAGGACTCGGGCCTCGGTCGCCGCCACGGCTCCGAGGGCATCCTGAAATACACCGAGGCACAGACCGTCGCGCACCAGCGGCTGATGCCGCTCGCGCCGTCCTTCGGCATGGACGACGAGAAGTACGCGGCGTTCATGAGCCTGAGCCTGAAGGTCATGAAGTCACTGCGCCTGCGCTAGGCGCTGGGCGCGGGGCGCGGGGCGCGAGGCGCTGGGCCGGGCGCCGGGCCCGGGTTCTCAACGGGGATCCGGGTCCACACAACAGCCTTTCTCTAGGGGTTAGTTCTCAACGAGGAGAGTCGATGTCACAGGAGAGCTCTGTCCAGAAACAGCCGGACAGCGAGGCGGGAGGACACAGCGGGGACGGCGAAGCGGCGTACGACTACGACGTCCTCGTCGTCGGGTCCGGCTTCGGCGGCTCCGTCTCCGCCCTGCGGCTGACGGAGAAGGGCTACCGCGTCGGCGTGCTCGAAGCGGGGCGCCGCTTCACCCGGGAGTCGCTGCCGAAGAACTCCTGGGACCTCAAGAACTACCTCTGGGCACCGGCCCTCGGCCTGTACGGCATCCAGCGCATCCATCTGCTCGGCAACGTGATGGTGCTCGCCGGAGCGGGTGTCGGCGGAGGTTCGCTCAACTACGCGAACACGCTCTACGTGCCCCCCGCGCCGTTCTTCAACGACCCGCAGTGGAAGGACATCACGGACTGGCAGGAGGAGCTCGGCCCCTACTACGAGCAGGCCAAGCGCATGCTCGGGGTGCGGCTCAACCCGACCACGACTCCCTCCGACATCCACCTGAAGGCGACCGCTCAGGCCATGGGAGTGGGCGACAGCTTCCACATGGCGCCGGTCGGCGTCTTCTTCGGAGACGAGCAGGACGCCTCAGGTACTTCAACGGCCAGGCCCGGCGAGGAAGTTCCCGATCCCTACTTCGGGGGCGCGGGCCCCTCCCGCAAGGCGTGCAGCGAATGCGGCGAGTGCATGACGGGCTGCCGGCACGGCGCGAAGAACACCCTCAACGAGAACTATCTCTACCTCGCGGAGAAGGCGGGGGCCGTCATCCACCCGATGACGTCCGTCGTCACCGTCACCGAGGACTCGCGCGGCGGATTCGCCGTGGCGACCCTGCCCACGGACGCCAAACGCAAGGGCAAGGGGCGCACGTTCACGGCGCGCCAGGTCGTCGTCGCGGCGGGCACCTACGGCACGCAGACGCTTCTGCACCGCATGAAGGACACGGGTCTGCTCCCGCGCATCTCGGGCAGGCTGGGCGCGCTCACCCGCACCAACTCCGAGGCACTGGTCGGCTCGCAGACCACCGACCGCCGTTACCGCAAGCAGCACGGCGCCGAGAAGGTCGACTTCACCAAGGGCGTCGCGATCACCTCGTCGATCCACCCGAACGCCACCACGCACATCGAGCCGGTCCGCTACGGCAAGAAGTCCAACGCGATGGGCGGCATGACGATCCTCCAGGTGCCGTACAGCATCAAGGGCGGCAAGGCGCGCGTGGCCGGCTGGGTCGGCAACGCCGTCAAGCACCCCTGGTTGATGGTCCGCTCGCTCTCCAACCGGCGCTGGTCGGAGCGGACCATCATCGGCCTCGTCATGCAGACGCTCGACAACTCCCTGACCACCTACCGCAAGGAGAAGGGCATCGGCAAGGGCCTGCTGACCGCGCGGCAGGGCCACGGCGCGCCCAACCCGACCCAGATCCCCGAGGCCACCGAGGCCGCGACGCTGCTCGCCAAGGAGATCAACGGCTTCGCGGGGTCGAACATCGGCGAGCTGATGGGCACCCCGCTGACCGCGCACTTCCTGGGTGGCTGCCCGATCGGCGACTCGGCCGACTCCGGGGTCATCGACCCGTACCACCGCCTCTACGGCCACCCCGGCATCTCGGTGGTCGACGGCGCCGCGGTCTCCGCGAACCTGGGCGTGAACCCGTCCCTGACGATCGCCGCGCAGGCTGAGCGCGCGATGTCGTTCTGGCCCAACAAGGGCGCCGAGGACACGCGTCCCGCACAGGGCGCGGAGTACGTGCGTCTCGCCGCCGTCGAGCCGAAGTCCCCGGCGGTTCCGGCGGACGCGTTCGGCGCCCTGAAGCTGCCCTTCCTGGGGATGCCCGCGGTACCGGCCAAGAAGTAGGTGCCGGCGAAGAAGTAGGTGCCGGCGAAGAAGTAGGTGCCGGCGAAGAAGTAGCCGGGCGGCCACCGCCCTCGAGTACGCCAAAGGACCTGCACCCCCCTCCGAGCGCAGGTCCTTTCGCGTGCTTCAGTGCCGCTGAGCGGCGTGCCGATACCGGTGCTTACGCGGTGGCGTCGGCCTTCTTGCGGCGGACGACGAAGACCGCGCCCGCACCGGCGATGACGGCGACACCGCCGACGAGGCCGATGGTCGGCAGCATGGAGCTCGAGCCCGTCTCGGCGAGGTTGCCGGTGACCGGGATCTCCTTGGCGCCACCCGTGGGCGTCTTGCCACCGGTGGGCGTCTTGCCGCCCTTGTTCTCGTCGGCCTCGCCCGGGTTCTCGTTCTCGCTGCCGGCCTTCAGGACCGTGAACTCGTAGAAGGAGAACGCGTTGCGCACGCAGTTCTCGTCGGAGTCCAGGTAACCGCCGAGGCCGAGCGCGTAGCCGTCGCCGGCCGGGGCCTTGGCGCTGACGTTGAGGCGCAGCTTGATGTCGACCTTCTCCTTGGCACCCAGCGGGGTGGAGCCGAAGTAGAAGCCGCCCGAGACCTCGTCCGTGATGGACTCCCAGGCCTTGGAGTCGGGGTTGAAGTACTGGATCTGCGCGTAGTTGGCGAGCCAGTCCTTCTCGTCCTCGCTCTCGGTGTAGTTGTCCACCATGGCGAGCCACTGGACCTCACCGAGGTCCTCGTCGCTCGGGTTGGAGGCGGTCAGCTTGAACTGGTGCCAGCCGCTGCCCGCGACGATCTTGCCGGGCAGGCCCGAGAGCCCGATCTCCAGCTTCGAGTCGGCGTCCTCGCCGTCCTCGTCGACCGCGCAGTCCGTGGGCTCGTCGGTCGGCTCCTCGGTGGGCTTCCCGGTCGGCTTGGCCGTCTCCGAGGGCTTGGCCGTATCGGTGGGCGTCCCGCTCGGCGCCGGCGTGGTCGGCGCGGTGGTCGTCGGGCTCGGGGGCGGCGTCGTGGACGGCGTCTGGGTCGGAGTGCCCGTCGCCGGAGGCGTGGCCGACTCGGTGGCCGTCGTGCTCGGGCTCGGCGTGGTGCCGTCGGTCGCGAAGGCGGCGGGAGCCGACAGCAGCGCGATCGGGGCTATGGCGGCGGTCGCGGCCGCGGCGGCCATGACACGGCGAAGCTTCATGAAGACCTCAGTGAGTCCGGCGTACCACCGGGCGGGCGGTACGGAGGTGGAGGCCTCCGCGGTGGGGACGCGGGTGTGGCCGTTGTTACGCATGCATGACCTGCGTCGCCTGTGAATGGTTGTCCTGGAACTCGCAGAATTCTTATGTGGCTTGGATCACATGGCTTGTGCGTCCATTGCCGGGTGCCGTAGAAATTCCTCCGCTCGACGGTGATCCACGGTGGTTCGCGGTGATCGCCGGAGGCCAGGGGAAGCGACAGGTCAGCGACAGGCAAGCGGCAGGCGGCAGGAGGGGGCGGCGTGGGGAAACAGGGCGAGAGACCGGACCACATACCGGACGACGTGTGGGAGCGATTCGAGCGCGACAGTCTGCGCGACATCCGTACCTCGGCACCGAAGGAGCCGTCCGCGCGGGCGCGCATGGTGGCCGAACGGCTGCGGCGCCTCGACGAGGAGGCAGCGCGCCAACAGGCGGCGGAATCCCGGGCGCTGGGACGCCGGCGCAGGAAGCGCAAGGCGGCGCGAGGGGAGGGCACCGCCGGGGCGTGGCGGCCGGACGAGTGGCGCGCGGCGCCTACCGGGCCGCGGCGCGGCGGGCGTTCGGAGCGCAGCCGCCGGGTGTGGAGCGTGGTGATCGTGGTGGGCTGCATGGCGCTGGCGATCGTGCTCCTGAGCCCGTTCCGGTTCTGGATCTGGCAGTAGTGGGCGTGGGGGCGCCCGCGGTCGGGGGTGGCTGGATGCGGGGAGGGAACCGCCCGTAACGATCTTCCGTCGTAGGAGGGGTGCGGGTGACTCCGCACGATGCGTACGAAAGTGGGGGAGCGGGAACGTGAAGTCAGCTGTGTCGCGTGGCGTGGTGGCTGTTTCGACCGTGGCGGTGCTCGGCCTGACGGCGGCGTGCAGCGGCGGCGGTGATGGTGCCGGCGGGGGCAAGGACGGGAAGGCCGGGCGGTCGGACACCCCCTCCGCCTCGGCAAAACTGGAGAAAGCGGCTCTCGCCTCGGGCGACGTGAAGAATTACAAGGTCGAGCCCGGTCCGGGAGAGGACAAGGCCAAGGCTCGGCCGTCGGCGGGACGTGTGCACCCGGCCGAGTGCCGCCCGCTCGCCGACATGCTCACGGCTGCCGCCCCCGCGAAGTCGAAGGCGCACGTGAGCCGCACGCTGACCAGCGCCGACGTCGCGGAGACCACGACGACCGAGGTCGTGCTTCTCGGGTACGGCAAGGCCGACGCCGAGAAGACCATGGACACCCTGCGCGCGGCGACGAAGTCGAAGAAGTGCGCCACGTTCGGGGACGGCGGCCGCCGGTACATCGGTGTCAGGCCGCAGCCCGGTCCGGTCGACGGCGACGAGGCCGTCTCGTACAAGCTCGCGAGCCGGACCGGTGAGTTCCTGCACAGGGATCGCGTCACGGTCGTACGCAGCGGCTCGACGCTGATCGCCTTCCGCGCCTCGAACGTCTTCGACCCGAAGTCGGCCCGTTCCGACGAGGAGGGCGAGGCCGCCGGCCTGCCCGAGAAGTTCCGTGACGGGGTGACGGGCGACCCGAAGGTGGCCGACGTGATCGTCGACGCGCAGCTCACGAAGCTGGCGGAGGCCGAGGCGAAGGCGGAAGCGAAGTAGAAGCGGGCGAGGCAGAAAGCGGGCCGGCGTCCGCAAAGCTAAGGGCCCCGCGGGACGGAACCGCGGGGCCCTTGGCCGTCAGCACCGACGTCAGGGCAGCGTCGGTGCCACGGAGCGGCGCCGGGGGAGTGCGCCGCGAGGCTGAGATGCGCCGGTGACCTACCCGGCGGCTACCCGGCGCACGAGGGGCGCACGAGTGGTCTCGACCAATGGCAATGGAGTTGTGCAGTGCCGCACGCGCGCAGCCTGCCTGCTACGCATCGTGGTGGATGCGCCGCGACCCGCGCAACCGGTTCGACATGATCCGGACGAACAGGGACACCTGGGCCTGTATACGGGGACGTAAGGGCCTGAAAGCTGGGGGACCAGGGGCCAGGGAGGCGGCTGGGATACACGGCCGGGGGGATCGGGGACGGTTCCGGGGCGGTGCGGTGCGGTGCGGGGGGCTTCGGGACTGCGGGGGACTCCGGGACGGAGGCCGGTCGGCTTCGGGACGAGGCCGGTCGGCTTCGGGACTAGGCCGGTCGGCTTCGGGCGTCCCCGAAGCCGACCGTTCCCTGGGTGACCGGGCTGCTGTCCCCTGCCGTCCGGTCACGTCTCTGGAGCGAGGTCCCACGGCGCACACGAGATGTGCGCCTCATCGCTCCAGCGGAGCCACGCGTGGTTTTTCCGTGCCCGCCCCTGGCTGGCACGGACATCGGGACCAACGAAGTCCCTCCGGGCCTGGTCACGCGCCGTACGGGTGAGAGCGGACCCGAACTCAGATCCGGTGGGACACCGGGCGCCACGGGCTTGCGACGCGAGGTGCTCAGACCCGGCCCCTGCACAGTTCGAGGAGCGTCATCGCGAGCGACGTGCCGGGCTTGCCGAGCGCGTCCCTGTAGTGGCCGAGGACCTCCATCTCGCGCGAGAGGTTCACGCGGCGACCGCCCGAACCGATCCGGGCCTCCTGGATGACGGCCGACACGGCCATCCGTTCCTGTACGAGACCGATGATGCGGTCGTCGAGTGCGTCGATGCGGTCGCGCGCACCCTCGATCACGTCGGCGGCCTCGGGGGTGCGGGCGCCGGTCTTGTCGGTCGTGGCGATGGTCATCTGGGGCTCCTGATCGGATGTGGATCTCGGTGGAGTGCCCCGGAGCGACAAGGTCCGGAAATGACAGAACGCCCCGGGCCTTGTCGGCCCGGGGCGCCTGGGAAGTCGCTTGTCAGTGGATCAAGCAGCTCGACCATGGCAGCCGGCGGGCCGGTTGCCATAGGTAAAGAGGAAGCTGAGGTGCTTGGTCACGGAGCCAGTATGCCCCCACGCGCGCGTGCCCGGTCAACACGGGCTCCGGCACGGCTCGGATGCTGAGACGCCCCGCGGTCGACGCCCCGCGGTCGACGCCCCGCGGTCACCCCGCGTGCGGGGCCGGGTTCCGTCGGTTGCGACGAAGGGGGTGTCCGCGAGCGTCCGCGAACTGTCCGAGAAGGGGGTGTCCGCAAGCCCGTTAGAATCGACAAAACAGACCCCCTGCTCACGCACGAGCCCCAGCTCACGCTCAAGCTCACGCTCAACGCCGGAAGGCCGCCGCCGTGCCATCAGCGTCCCCCGCTGCCGCCGCCCCCGACACCGTTCTGGTCGTCGACTTCGGAGCGCAGTACGCCCAGCTCATCGCCCGCCGCGTCCGCGAGGCCCGGGTGTTCAGCGAGATCGTGCCGAGCACCATGCCCGTCGCCGAGATGCTCGCCAAGAACCCCGCCGCGATCATCCTCTCCGGCGGCCCCTCCTCGGTGTACGCGGACGAGGCGCCGCGCCTGGACCGCGCGATCTTCGAGGCCGGAGTCCCCGTCTTCGGCATGTGCTACGGCTTCCAGCTGATGGCGATCACCCTCGGCGGCACCGTCGACAACTCGGGCGCGCGGGAGTACGGACGCACGCCCCTGGCCGTCTCCAAGCCCGGCTCGACGCTCTTCGAGGGCACCCCGTCCGAGCAGCCCGTGTGGATGTCGCACGGCGACGCGTGCAGCGCGGCGCCGGAGGGCTTCACCGTCACCGCGTCCACGGACGTCGTGCCGGTCGCGGCCTTCGAGAACGACGAGAAGAAGCTGTACGGCGTGCAGTACCACCCCGAGGTGATGCACTCCACGCACGGCCAGCAGGTCCTGGAGCACTTCCTCTACCGGGGCGCGGGCCTGAAGCCCGACTGGACCACCGGCAACATCGTCGAGGAGCAGCTCACCGCGATCCGCGAGCAGGTCGGCAACAAGCGCGCGATCTGCGGCCTCTCCGGAGGCGTCGACTCCGCCGTGGCCGCCGCCCTCGTGCAGAAGGCCATCGGTTCGCAGCTGACCTGCGTGTACGTCGACCACGGTCTGATGCGCAAGGGCGAGACCGAGCAGGTCGAGAAGGACTTCGTCGCGGCCACGGGCGTGCAGCTCAAGGTCGTCGACGCGCAGGAGCGCTTCCTGAGCGCGCTGGCCGGGGTCTCCGACCCGGAGCAGAAGCGGAAGATCATCGGCCGCGAGTTCATCCGCGTATTCGAGCAGGCCCAGGCGGAGATCGTCGCCGAGGCGCCGGGCGACCAGCCCGTCGAGTTCCTGGTCCAGGGCACGCTCTACCCCGACGTCGTCGAGTCCGGCGGCGGCACCGGCACCGCGAACATCAAGTCCCACCACAACGTGGGCGGCCTCCCCGAGGACCTCGAGTTCCAGCTGATCGAGCCGCTGCGCCAGCTCTTCAAGGACGAGGTGCGGATGGTCGGGCAGGAGCTCGGCCTGCCGGACGAGATCGTCCAGCGCCAGCCCTTCCCGGGCCCCGGCCTCGGCATCCGCATCGTCGGCGACGTCACCAAGGAGCGCCTGGACCTGCTCCGCGAGGCCGACGCGATCGCCCGTGAGGAGCTGACGGCGGCCGGTCTCGACCGCGAGATCTGGCAGTGCC
The DNA here is from genome assembly GCF_053591915.1 of Streptomyces sp. NPDC002853. Classification (NCBI taxonomy): domain Bacteria; kingdom Bacillati; phylum Actinomycetota; class Actinomycetes; order Kitasatosporales; family Streptomycetaceae; genus Streptomyces; species Streptomyces sp. NPDC002853. The sequence goes on from NZ_JBSFUS010000021.1 coordinate 56,625, forward strand.
CGGTCGTACTCCTCGCGGACGTGCGCAGCGTGGGCGTGCAGGGCGACGGCCGGACGTACGGCCACCCGATCGTGCTGCGGCCCGTCTCCTCCGAGGACGCCATGACGGCCGACTGGACGCGCATGCCGTACGACGTCCTCGCGAAGATCTCGACGCGCATCACGAACGAGGTCGCCGACGTCAACCGCGTCGTCCTCGACGTGACGAGCAAGCCGCCGGGCACCATCGAGTGGGAGTAGTCCTCCCCGCGGGAGTCGTCCCGCAGCGCTGACACGGCGCCGTCCACCGAGGTGGGCGGCGCCGTTCGCATGCGTCAGGTCCGCCTGGTCGTCCGCGCAGGACCGCCCGGTTTCCACAGCTGCACCGCCAGATACTTCTCGTCCTCGATGTACGTCCGGACCACCTCCGTGAGCTCCGTACGGAAGAGATGGAACGCGGCCGGATCCGGCGGGTCCACCTCGCCCACGTATCGCGCGACGACCTCGGGGTCCGTCACCTCGACGGCCTGCCCGGAGATCCGGATGTCGCCGCCCGCCATCTCGGTGCCCGGCCCCGGGTTCGCCTGGATCGAGAAGCGCGGATCGCGGCGCAGGTCGAGCGCCTTCATCGAGTCCGGCATCATGCCCAGCCACAACTCGCCGTAGAGGAAACGGACTTCGAGCCCGGTGGTGCGCGGCGATCCGTCCTTGCGGAGCGTGGCGAGTACGTGGTGCGTGAACAGGCCGAACCGCTCCTCGGCGGTCCGCGCGAAGGTGGGTTCCGCTGCGCTGAAAACTGCCCAGTTCGTCGTCATACGGCGAGTGTCCCGCCGATACCCGACACCTTCTGTCCGGCATGGCGCACCTATTTCCGCCCGGCCTCGCGCCCCGACTGCGCACTCTCTTCACAGGCAGCCCCTGTCTTCCTGCGCTGACCGGCGGTAACTTCCGCTCCGTACAGCCAGAGATGGAGGACACATGCAGGCGCCCACACCGATACCCGTCGAGCGGTTGCAGTTCGCGATGCCGCCGGTGCACGACTCGCCGGCGGACGAACGGCGCCACCGCAAGGAACGGCTCGCCGGAGCGCTGCGGATCTTCGGGCGGCTCGGATACGAGGACGGGGTGTCGGGGCACATCACCGCGCGGGACCCGGAGCACGAGGACTGTTTCTGGGTGAACCCCTTCGGTATGCCCTTCAAGCACATCACCGTGGGCGATCTGGTCCTCGCCAACGCGGAGGGCCAGGTCGTCGAGGGCCGCCACCACGTCAATCAGGCCGCCTTCACCGTCCACGCGCAGGCGCACCTGGCGCGGCCCGACGTCGTCGCCGTCGCGCACTGCCACTCGCTGCACGGCCGGGCTCTGTCCACGCTCGGCGAACTCCTCGACCCGATCACCCAGGAGTCCTGCGCCTTCTACGAGAGCCATGCGCTGTACGACGGCTACACGGGCGTCGTCGTGGACGCGGACGAGGGCCGGCGGATCGCCTCCGCGCTCGGCGACCACAAGGCCGTCATCCTGCGCAACCACGGACTGCTCACCGTCGGAGACTCCGTCGACGCCGCTGCCTGGTGGTTCCTCACGATGGAACGCTCCTGCCAGGTCCAGCTGAGCGCCCGGGCCGCGGGCCGCCCGATCCTCATCGGCCACAAGCAGGCGGTGGCGACCCGCGAGCAACTCGGCAGCGATCTCGTGGCGTGGATCAACTACCAGTCCCTGTGGCAGGACATCAGCCGCAGCGAACCGGATCTGCTGGCCTGAGCCTGTTACCGAGCCGACAACTCCCGCCGTCAACACGCGTACGGCTGAATCACCCTCGCTGACCTGACCCGAGGAACCTGATCGTCTCCTAGTACGGCACAATCCCCTTTCATCGCAAGGAAGTTCACGTTTCGGTGGTCGAACCAGGGTGGGAAAGGCGGCGTACGCGGTGGCGGTGCAGGAGGCGCGCGACGGCGCACACGGGGGCGGCTGCACATGTGGCGACTGCCCACACGGCGCGCGTGAGGGGCATCGGCGTGCCGTGGCCGCATTCCTCGCCAAGCGCGACGAGCTCGCGGCGGGACAGGGGTTGCCCGCGGCAGTCGCCCATTCGGCGGGCGCTTCCCGGCAGTGGGTGTCGGACGAGCTGACCCAGTCCGCGTACGACGTAGCCGAACGCGGCAGGGCCGAGGGCCAGGCCTGGCTCGCCCACCTCTGGCGCCGCACGGCCGCCGTGGTCTGGGTGGGCGTGGGCGTCCTGCTCCTGGTCCAGGCGCTCACCGCGATCGGCGCCGGGTGGACCCTGGCCCGGACCGCCGGCGTACTCGCGGCCGCGGTCGTCGCCGCTCTGCTGACCGGCGCCGGATACGCGCACCGAGCGCGCGGCGGCATCCTCGCCCCACTGATCGGTGAGGACAACCGCCTCTCCACCTCCCGTGCCGTGGCCGCCTGTTGGGTCCTCCTCCTCGTCTTCGCCGTACTCGTCCTCGTCGGCGAACTCGCCGGGGCGTCGGGCCACCGGGAGCGGGACGAGCTGATCGCCGGGCTCGACCTCTCCCGCGCCGCCGGTGCCGTGACCGTCCTCGCCGTGGTCTGCGGGGTCGCCGTGCTCGTACGTCGCGTGGTCGGTCTGCGCGTCCTCGGCCAGCGGCTGCAGAAGGTGCCCGCCGACCGGCCCCGGGCCGCCGATCTGCTCACCGACGACGCGGGCCGCGGCAGCTTCGCGGACGCGCAGTACGTCCTGGTCAGCGCCGTCGCCATGATCTTCGCCGCCGTACGCCTCGCGCGCCGTTCCGAGCAGCTGCCCGACCTGCCGTGGGGTCTCGCCCTCCTGGTCCTGGTGTCGGCGGCGACATACCTCGCGGGCAAGTACGCCGAGGGCGGCCGGCCCGTGATCCTCTCCGTGGTGCGGGCCCGGGAGGCGGGCGATCTCGACGCCCCGATCCGCACGGGCGATGACATCGAGATCCGCGGCGCCGGTTTCGTGCCCCCGGGCGGGCAGACCGCCGATCGTCTCGCCCGGATGGTCGTTCGCATCGGGACCGTGCACGTCCACGTGCCGCTCGTTCCCGTGCCGGGCGGGTTCACCAACCCGACCGACGCTTCCTTGACCGTCCCCGTCCCGGTCGACGTGGAGCCCGGGCGCGTCGACGTCCAGGTGATCACGGCCGCGGGCGTGGAGACGAACCGCTGCACGATCGACGTCACGGACTGAGTGCCACCACCCGGCTTCGGGCCGGGCATCGCGAATTCGGTGCAAGCCACTGAGCAGCGCCCCCTCTTCGTACGTATCGTCAGATGACGGGTCAATGGGCGAGGCGGGTCACGGGAGAGGCGGCGAGAGCGATGGCACACGGCATGCGTACCGACAGCCACACCAGCTACGTCAGAAGCAGCGGCTGGCGGGAGAGCGCCTCCCGATACGCCCTGCTGCCGCTCCGGATCTTCCTCGGCGTCACGTTCATCTACGCGGGCCTGGACAAGCTCACCGACAGCGCCTTCATGTCCGCCAGCGGTGACGGTTCCATCGGCCAGCAGATGGAGAGCATCCGAGACATCTCCGCCATCCCCGAACTCGTCGACCTCGCCCTCAAGAGCCCTGTCGGCTTCGGCTACGCCATCGCCCTCGGTGAACTGGCCGTCGGCATCGGCACCCTCATCGGCCTGTTCGCCCGGATCGCCGCGCTCGGCGGAGCGCTGATCTCGCTCAGCCTCTGGCTGACCATGAGCTGGTCCACCGAGCCCTACTACTACGGCAACGACCTGATCTACCTGATGGCCTGGCTCCCGCTGATCCTCGCGGGTGCGTCCGTCTTCTCGGTCGACGCGATGCTCGCGGAACGGCGCAGGCACGCCTCGGGACTCGCCTGACCACCGCCCGGACGGCTAGGCATCCGTGGAGCCGCCAGCCGGGCGGTCCGCCGCACGAGCCGTGGGCCGGCCGCGTATGCCGTACGACACCGCTGCCGCCGCGCCGCCGAGGAGCAGACCCGCCAGCAGGAGCGGGAAGGCCAGGAACCACGGGGTGTCCCATATGCCGCCCGCGTCGCCCGCGTAGGCGATGGCCGCTATCAGCAGGAACAGGCCAAGGACCAGCTTGCCGGGATGGAACTCATGGCGTAGCACGGGTCACGTCCACCTGTCCGATGCCCACTTCGACGTGCAGCTCGAGCGTGCCGCCGTCCTTGCTGCCCGCGACCGGGTCCAGCGTCACAGACTTCTCCTTGCCCGGAGCGATGTCGACGTCCTGCTTGCCGTCGTCCGGCAACTGGATGTCGCCGACGCCCACTTCCATGTCCAGCTTCACCGTGCTGTCCTTCGGCACGATCACCTTCAGCTGCCCCGCTCCCACCTCGGCACGGGTGCTCACGGTCTGCCCCTTGCCGGGGCCGGCCCGGGTCAGGTCGAGCGTGCCGACGCCCGTCCCCAGCTCGTACTGCGACTGGACCTGTCCGGCCGCGGTCGGTGCCCACTCGGTCTCCGCCCAGGTGGTGCTGATGTCCTTGGGCAGCGCGGCCGAGCCTGCGAGCAGTCCCGCCGTGATCACCGCGAGGATGATCGAGCCCACGCCGGTGCGCCCGAGGAAGGCACTGAGGGCGATGCCTGCGCCGAACACCCCGAGCGCGAGGGCGAGGCCCGTCTGCAGGCTGGTGCCGAGCGACTGCTCCTCCCATGTGAGGCCGGTGCCGAGGCCTCCGGCCAGCAGCGCTGCCAGGAGGACGAAGCCACCGATCCAGCGTGGACCCCGCGGCTTGGGCTGTGGGGGCGCCTCGGGGGCCCGCTGCCGCGGCTGCCCGTGCGGGGGATCGGGCTGGTACTGGACGGCCACTCCCTCGGGCCCCCAGAAGTAGCCCGAGATCCCGTCATGCGTGCCGTCCTTGATGATCGGGTCCCGCCACCATGAGGGGGCGCCGGCCACCGGCGGTGCCTTCGCCTCGGGCGGCGCGTCCGCCACGGCCTGGGCCGCCACCGGGTCGGGATCGGTCGTGCCGCGCTGCTGCGACCAGTACCCCGCGCCCGCGAGGAGCAGCGCGAGGACGGCCGCGAAGGTGAGCGCGCCGCCGTTGTTCAGCAAAGAGAGGAAGACTCCGCAGCCGACGAGCGCGAAGAGCACGGCCGTCAGTGCCTGACCGTCCACCCGGCCGGAGAGGAGCCTGCGCGCCTCGTTCTCCTCCTCGTCGTCGAAAGGGACGAACAGCCACGCGAAGCCGTAGAAGACAAGGCCGAGACCGCTGGTGAGGGAGAGGAGCGCTAGCCCGATCCGGAAGATCACCGGATCCATGTCGCAGTGCTGACCGAGCCCCGCACACACGCCGCCCAGCCTTTTGTGCCGGCGGTCGCGGCGGAAGGCCAGCACGACCATCGGCCCGCCCGGCTCGTGCGCCGAGGCGTACTGAGGATCGCGGGGTGCGGCCTGCGGGCCCGACCCGGCGGGCTGCTCGTCTGTCATGTGTCCATGGTGACGGGCCGGAGGCCGCCGCGGCAGTCGGGACAACCCTGGCCGAACCCTGAGATCGCCCCTGACACACCCCTGCCCTGACCTCCGCGGCCTGACGTCCGGGGCGGAGATCAGGGACGTCTCGGGGGTCGACCCTGATGCCCGTGCCCGCGTACGCGTGTGAATATCGGAGACATGCCGGAAGCCGCAGCAGTATCCATCGAAGACGAGCGGCCGCTGCGAAAGCTCTATCGCAGCGGTGACGGCCGTTGGCTCGGCGGTGTCGCGCGCGGCCTCGCCGGTCATCTCGGTCTTCCCGTCGTCTGGGTGCGGCTGATCTTCGTCGGCCTGTTCATGGCGGACGGGCTCGGCGGCTTGTTGTACGCGGCGTTCTGGTTCTTCGTGCCGCTGGGCGTCGGCGGGGTCGACGCGATGCGCCCGCCCTCGGCCGTCACCACCGAGACGGCGCCCGACGGACGCCGCAGACTCGTGGCCCGCAAGCCTGACAAGGGCCAGCTCGTCGCGCTGCTCGCGATGGTCATCGTCGCCATGGTCTTCGTCGGGAACGTGGACCTGGGCAGTTCGACCAAGGCCTATCTCTGGCCGACCCTGCTCGTCGCCGCCGGCGTCGCGCTGGTCTGGCGGCAGGCCGACAACGCCCGCCGGGCCCGCTGGATGGCCGTCGGCCGCCGCAGGCGCACCCTGACCATCGCCCGCGCGGCGGCCGGAGTGCTGCTGGTCGGCGCCGGCGTCTCCGGCATCGTCGTGCTGCAGGGCTCCACCTCGCACCTCAGCTCCGTGCTGCAGGCGGCGCTCGCCGTCCTGGTCGGCGTCGCGTTGCTCGCCGGCCCCTATCTCGTGCGCATGATGCAGGACCTCTCCGAGGAGCGGCTGATGCGTATCCGAGCCCAGGAGCGGGCGGAGGTCGCCGCCCATGTGCACGACTCGGTCCTGCACACCCTGACCTTGATCCAGCGCAACGCCGAGAACGCCTCCGAGGTGCGCCGCCTGGCCCGTGCCCAGGAGCGCGACCTGCGGCAATGGCTCTACAAGCCCGAGGGCACGGGCAAGGACGAGGCGGACGAGCCCGACACCCTCGCCGAAGCGGTCCGGCGCGACGCCGCCGAGGTGGAGGACAAGCACGGCGTCCCCATCGAGGTCGTCATAGTCGGCGACTGCCCGCTGGACGACCGCCTCACGGCGCAGACCCAGGCCGCGCGGGAAGCAATGGTGAACGCCGCCAAGTACGGTGGCGAGGGCGGTGCGGTGCAGGTCTTCGCCGAAGTCGAGGGGGAGACGGTGTTCGTGTCCGTCCGGGACCGTGGCCCCGGCTTCGATCTGGATTCCGTGCCGGACGACCGCATGGGCGTACGAGAATCGATCATCGGCCGTATGCAGCGCAACGGCGGCACGGCGCGGCTGCGCGCGGTGCCGGGGGGCGGCACGGAAGTCGAGCTGGAGATGGAGAGGACGGCGACGACATGAGCGACGCGAGCGAGCCCGTGGAGCCCAGGGGCGGAACGGAGGGCGCGGCCGAGTCGGCTCAGCCCGCGGAAGCGACGGACCCCGCGGCCGAAGCGGCCGGTGCCGCCGCGGGCGGTGCCCCGGAGGGCCGCCGCGCGCGCGTCGTCCTCGTCGACGACCACCGGATGTTCCGCACGGGCGTCCAGGCGGAGATCGGCAGGACCGCGATCACCGGGGTCGAGGTGGTCGGAGAGGCCGCGGACGTCGACCAGGCGGTCACGGTGATCACGACGGCGCGACCCGAGGTCGTGCTCCTGGACGTGCACCTTCCGGGCGGCGGTGGCGTCGAAGTGCTGCGCCGCTGCGCCCCGTTGATGTCCGACGCGGAGAGCCCCGTGCGGTTCCTCGCGCTCTCCGTCTCGGATGCCGCCGAGGACGTCATCGGAGTCATCCGTGGCGGTGCCCGCGGTTACGTCACCAAGACGATCACCGGTACCGACCTGGTCGACTCCATCTTCCGGGTGCAGGACGGCGACGCGGTGTTCTCGCCGCGCCTGGCCGGGTTCGTCCTCGACGCCTTCGCGTCGACCGACGCGCCGCCGGTCGACGAGGACCTGGACCGCCTGACGCAGCGCGAGCGGGAGGTGCTGCGGCTCATCGCGCGCGGGTACGCGTACAAGGAGATCGCCAAGCAGCTGTTCATCTCCGTCAAGACGGTCGAGTCCCATGTCTCGGCGGTGCTGCGCAAGCTCCAGCTGTCCAACCGGCACGAGCTGACGCGGTGGGCGACGGCGCGGCGGCTGGTCTGACCCACGGGCCGGCTCCGGCCCGACGGCCCGGCCTCGGGTCGCACACGGTCCCTCGGGGTGCCCCGGGGCCCCTCACGCCACTCGCGTCGCCCCCGCGAACGGCATCTGGCTGATCGGTGCGAGGCGGACCGGCGCGCTCGGGTTCGGGGCGTGAATCATCTGGCCGTTGCCCACATAGAGGCCCACATGGCTGATGCCCTGGTAGAAGAAGACCAGGTCACCCGGCTGGAGTTGGGAGCGCGGGACCCGCTCGCCCGCGGCGATCTGCGCGTACGTCGTGCGCGGCAGACCCACGCCCGCCGACCGGTACGCGGCCTGGGTGAGCCCCGAGCAGTCGAATGCGTCGGGCCCGGTGGCTCCCCACACGTAAGGGCTGCCGAGGGCCTTGTAGGCGTACGAGACGGCCGCCGAGGCGCGGGAGTTGGGTGCCTTGCCCCGGGCGTCCGGGAGGCCGTCACGGCCCGCGTCACGGGACGCCCTGCCCTCGCCCGCGAGCTCCGCGCGCTGATCGCCGGTGAGCTGTGACAGGAGCCGCTTGGCCGCACCGAGCTTTCCGGTGACCGTCTTCTTGTGCTTCTTCAGCTCCGCCTGACGGGACTTGAGGTGCGTGAGGGTGTCGTCGGCCTCGGTGCGCAGTTGGTCGATCTCCCGGAGCTGCTTCTGCACGCCGGTGACGGCCGCCGCCTGGCGGCTGTCCGCGCGGTCGGCGATCGCGGCGCGCTCGAGGTACTCGTCCGGGTCGGAGGAGAGCGCGAGCTGGACGGCGGGGTCGATGCCGCCGCTGCGGTACTGCGCGGCGGCGATCGAACCGAGTCCTTCGCGTGCCGAGTTGAGCTTGTCCGTCTTGCGGGCCGCCTCGTCACGCAGCTCGCCCAGGGACTTCTCGGCGCCCTCGGCCTTCTCCTTGGCTCCGTTGTACTTCTCGGTGGCGATCTCGGCCTCGCGGTAGAGCGCGTCGACCTTGGACTTCACCTCGGCCGGGCTGAGCCGTGGGTCCGCGTGCCCGGTGCCGTCGAAGGCGGTGGCCGTGGCGGCTCCCGCGAGGGCGATGGTGGCGGCGGTACGGGCCGTATGGCCACTGAGCGAGCGCTGTTTCGGCTTGCGGTGCGCTGCCACGAAGGGGGGCTCCTTTGGGTTCCGGCGACGGCCCGCACAGGGGGAGCGGGCCGCCGCCGGATTCTCGGCGGTGGTGGCCGACTGCCGCCCCGGGTCCGGGCGGCGGTGGGGAGCCGGTCACCTGACGAAGGACGCTAAACCTGACCGTCACGGGTTGGTGACGGATTGTGCGCAACTGCCGCAAGTGTGCTGTTCGGTGACCGCAAGTGACTGCGTGATCTGCCGGACCGGAGCCCTTCGGAGGCGCGCGTGACCGATGCGGCGTTCGGGGCCCACCTGGCTACGGAGTGGTGATAAGGCCCCGGCTAGGCTCCGGAGCCATGGACGTTCTCACCCATCTCTTCGTCGGCCTGCACATCATCGGCATCGCCTCCCTCCTGGGCGGCTTCCTCACCCAGATGAAGCAGATGGGCCAGGGCACGGCCCGCTTCAACCCCGCGATGCTGCACGGCGCGCTCACGATGCTCGTCACGGGCGTGATCCTGGTGGGCCTCAACCAGGCGGACGACAACCCCGTCAACAACGTCAAGATCGGCATCAAGATGGCCGTCCTGATCGTGATCCTCGCGCTGGTCTACGTGAAGCGGGACGACGAGAAGGTGGACAAGGGGATGTTCGGCGCCGTCGGCCTGCTGACCGTCGCGAACATCTTCATCGCCGTGCTGTGGACCTGAGCCCGCAGATCCGACCGGCCCACCACGCGCGCATGGCCCGCATCCCCCCGGGAATGCGGGCCACGCGCGCGTAGGGGCTCCTCCGCCGGTGATCAGGCGGGGCGCACCACACTGTGGATCGGCATGTAGTAGATCGATTCCACGCGGACGTTCGTGCCCGGCTTCGGGGCGTGGATCATCTTGCCGTCGCCGATGTAGATCCCGACGTGGCTGATGTCGTCGTAGAAGAAGACCAGGTCGCCGGGCTTGGCGTCGGCCGTCTTCACGGTCGTGCCGACCTTCACCTGGTCCCACGTCGTACGCGGCAGGGAGATCCCCGCGGCCTTCCACGCGTCCTGGGTGAGCCCGGAGCAGTCGTAGGAGTCGGGGCCGGTCGCGCCCCACACATACGGCTTGCCGATCTGCGCCTCGGCGAAGTTGATCACCTTCGCGGCCTTCGTCGCGTAGCCACTGTCCGTGTCGCCGGAGCCGGTGCCGGAGCCTGTGCCGGAACCCGAGCCCGAGCCCGTGCCCGAATCCGGGGTCTCCTTCTCCTTCTCGCGCTCCTTGGCCGCGGCCTCTTCCGCGGCCTTGCGCTTGGCCTCCGCCTCGGCCTCCTGCTTGCGCGCCAGCTCGGCAGCCTTGCGCTTGGCCGCTTCTTCCTTCTTCTTCTCGATCGCCGCGAGCCGCGCCTTCTCCTCGGCGGTCAGCTCCGAGAGCATCGTGCGCGCTGCGCCCAGCTTCTTCTGGACGGTCTGCTTGCTCGTCCGCAGATCGTCCCGCGAGTCGCTCAGCGTCTCCAGGCTCTTGGCGGCCTTCGTGCGTTGCTTCGTCGCCGAGGCCTGCTGCGTCTGGTAGTCGTCGACCGCCTTCTTCTGGCGCGCGGTCAGCCGGTCCGACAGGTGGTTCTGGTCGAAGAACCCCTGCGGGTCGTCGGCGAGCATCATCGTGGCGGTCTCGGAGGCGCCGCCGGTGCGGTACTGGGCCGCGGCGAACGTGCCCAGCCGCTGCCGCGCCTCGTTCAGCTTGTCGGTGCGCTTGGCCACATCGTCGAGAAGGGTGTCGACCTTCTTGCGCTGCTTGTCGGTGCGCTCCTTGACCGAGTTGTACTTCTGGGTGGCCACGCCCGCCTGGTGGTAGAGGTCGTCGACCTTCTTCTGCACCTCTTCGAGGCTGGGCTTCTGGGGCGCTGACGGTGCCGCTTGCGCGCTCTGTGACAGGAGAGCCACGGAGGTGAGGGCTGCCGTCGTGATGCCGAGGGCCGGAGCGGTGCGTAGGCCGGCGATGCGGGCCCGCGGCTTGCGGTGCGACGCCAAGGGAGGCGACTCCTTCCGTAGACCGCCTACCGGGTTAGCTGTCGGGTTCGGGCGGGTGGTTCCGGAAGGTTGCCCTACGGTCCCGTACTGCGTACGGGATCGATTCACCCCAAGTTCTTGGTGGGTCCCCGGCTCCGAGGAGATCGAACTCGGCGGAGGCCACCCGTTCCCGGCGGGGTTCGCCGGTGGGAGTACGAGCAGCCCGCGGAGCACGGTAGCCAACTCGTGTGGTCCGTGTGAAGGTTGATGTTCGATATGCCCGATACGTTTTCGTTACTTTACGAAGCTCTTGACGCGGACACGCAGGGTCGTCGCGGAACGTGACGGTCCGCGGGCGGGGTGTATGCGGGCCGGGCGTGTGCGGGTGGACCTGGCCGGAACCCGGGGCGGGTTGTCAGTGGGGCCGCCTAGACTCGGGAGGCGATGAGCAGCCTCTTTGATGACAGCTTCCTGGCGGACCTCAAGCCCTCACGGGCTTCCGATGAGGAGCCCCCGCCGCCGCCCGAGGACAGTGCCCCGGAATCCGTTCCGGATGATCTGTTCGACGGGAAGTTCGACGCGCCCACGCCCCGGGACGCGCACTACCGCGGCGGCGCCCCGCGCCCCGTGATCGACCCGGCGGCCCTGCTCGACGGCCTGAACGAGAACCAGCGCGCGGCCGTCGTGCACGCGGACTCCCCGCTGCTCATCGTCGCGGGCGCGGGCTCCGGCAAGACCCGGGTCCTCACGCACCGCATCGCGTATCTCCTGGCCGAGCGCCACGTGCACCCGGGGCAGATCCTGGCGATCACGTTCACGAACAAGGCCGCGGGCGAGATGAAGGAGCGCGTCGAGCAGCTCGTCGGGCCGCGGGCCAACGCGATGTGGGTGTCGACGTTCCACAGTGCGTGCGTCCGCATCCTGCGCCGCGAGTCCAAGAAGCTCGGCTTCACCTCCTCCTTCTCGATCTACGACGCCGCCGACTCCAAGCGGCTGATGGCGCTGGTCTGCCGTGACCTGGACATCGACCCGAAGAAGTTCCCGCCGAAGTCCTTCAGCGCCAAGATCTCGAACCTGAAGAACGAGCTGATCGACGAGGAGACCTTCGCAGGACAGGCCGCCGACGGCTTCGAGAAGACGCTCGCCCAGGCGTACGCGATGTACCAGTCGCGGCTGCGCGAGGCGAACGCCCTCGACTTCGACGACCTGATCATGACGACGGTCCACATGTTCCGCGCGTTCCCGGACGTCGCCGAGCACTACCGCCGCCGCTTCCGCCACGTGATGGTCGACGAGTACCAGGACACCAACCACGCGCAGTACGCCCTGGTGCGCGAGCTGGTGGGCCCCTCCGGAGGCGAGGGCGACGACCCGGCCGAGCTGTGTGTCGTGGGTGACGCGGACCAGTCGATCTACGCCTTCCGCGGCGCGACGATCCGCAACATCCTCCAGTTCGAGGAGGATTACCCCGACGCCACCACGATCCTCCTGGAGCAGAACTACCGCTCCACGCAGACGATCCTGACCGCGGCCAACGCCGTCATCGAGCGCAACGAAAGCCGCCGCCCCAAGAACCTGTGGACCAACGCGGGCGCGGGCGCGGGCATCACCGGCTATGTCGCCGACACCGAGCACGACGAGGCGCAGTTCGTCGCCGACGAGATCGACCGGCTCACCGACGCGGGCGACGCGAAGGCGGGCGACGTCGCGATCTTCTACCGGACGAACGCGCAGTCGCGTGTCTTCGAAGAGATCTTCATCCGCGTCGGCCTGCCCTACAAGGTCGTCGGCGGCGTCCGCTTCTACGAGCGCAAGGAGGTCCGGGACGTCCTCGCGTATCTGCGGGTGCTCGCCAACCCGGAGGACTCCGTCCCGCTGCGGCGCATTCTGAACGTGCCCAAGAGGGGCATCGGTGACCGCGCGGAGGCGATGATCGACGCCCTCTCGCAGCGCGAGAAGATCTCCTTCCCGCAGGCCCTGAAGCGCGTCGACGAGGCGTACGGAATGGCGGCCCGCTCGGCGAACGCCGTCAAGCGTTTCAACGTGCTGATGGAGGAGCTGCGGACCATCGTCGAGTCCGGCGCGGGGCCCGCCGTCGTCCTGGAGGCCGTGCTCGAACGGACCGGGTACCTCGCCGAGCTGCAGGCATCGACCGACCCGCAGGACGAGACGCGCATCGAGAACCTCCAGGAACTCGCCGCCGTGGCCCTGGAGTTCGAGCAGGACGCAGGTGCGGCCGCCTCCGAAGGCGAGGGCGAGGGCGAAGGTGAGACCGAGGGTGAGGCCGAGGACGTAGCCGAAGGCGCGGACGCGGGCGCAGGTGTGTCGGGCACGCTCTCGGAGTTCCTGGAAAGGGTCGCGCTCGTCGCTGACTCAGACCAGATTCCGGACGAGGAGGACGACGGCTCCGGAGTCATCACGCTGATGACGCTGCACACCGCCAAGGGCCTCGAGTTCCCGGTCGTCTTCCTGACCGGCATGGAGGACGGCGTCTTCCCGCACATGCGCTCCCTCGGCCAGGTCAAGGAGCTGGAGGAGGAGCGCCGCCTCGCGTACGTGGGCATCACGCGCGCGCGTGAGCGGCTCTACCTGACGCGGTCCTCGATGCGCAGCGCCTGGGGACAGCCCTCGTACAACCCGCCCTCACGCTTCCTGGAGGAAATCCCGGAGGCGCACCTGGACTGGAAGCGGAAGGGTTCCGTCGGCGCGCCGGCGACCTCCGGGCCCGCAGCCGGGATCGCCTCCTCCTTGTCGTCGTCCCGCTCGCGGACCGGGGGCGCGCAGGGCTTCGCCACGCGCCGCGCATCGGAGAAGCCGGTGGTCGCGCTCGCGGTCGGGGACAGGGTCACGCACGACCAGTTCGGCCTCGGGACCGTGGTCGGGGTGAAGGGGACGGGCGCGAACGCCGAGGCGACGGTGGACTTCGGAGAGCCGAAGCCGAAGCGGCTCCTCCTGCGGTACGCACCGGTGGAGAAGCTCTAGGGCCGCGGGGCGGCCGGAGTTACGTCGGGTCGAGGCCGTGGCTGCGCAGCCACGGCAGCGGGTCGATGGCCGAGCCGCCCGCGGGGCGCACCTCGAAGTGCAGGTGCGGGCCCGTGGAGTTGCCGGAGTTCCCGGAGAAGGCGATGGGGTCGCCCGCCTTGACGGGGCCGCTGGAGATCTTGTGCGTGGAGAGGTGGCAGTACCACGTCTCCGTACCGTCCTTGGCGGTCACGATCGCCATGTTGCCGTAGGCGCTGTTCCACTTCGTGGAGACCGTGCCGTCGGTGGCGGCGAGCACCTCGGTGCCGTACGACACCGGGAAGTCGATTCCGGAGTGCGCGGACATCCAGTTGACGCCTGCCTGGCCGTAGTACGCGCTCAGACCGTGCTGTTTCACCGGCAGCGAGAACTTCGGGCGCAGGCGCTCCTTGCGCGCGGCGTCCTCGGCGGCCTTCTTCTCGGCGGCGGCCTTCTCCGCCTTGAGGTCGATGCGCTCCTGGGTGCGGCTCGCGCGGTCGGCGAAGTCACCGGCGTCCGCCGAGAGGTTCGCCAACTGCGTGTCGAGCTTGTTGTTGGCGGCGGAGGGCTGCACCGACGCGGGGTCCGGGGCCGTTGCCGCCTGCGTCTCCTTGCCGTCGTCACCGCCGAAGTCGCCCACGGACGCGGCGGCGATACCCGCGACGCCCATCACACAGGCGGAGGGCACGGCGACGGTGAAGAGCGCGGAGCGCTTGGCGGGGGAGCGGCGGCGGGCCCGGGAACGGGAGCCGTGCGAACGGTCCATGAGCGGAGGTTCGTCGTCACCCGCGGAAGCCCTGCGGGTCGGCTCGACCGGGCCGAGTGAATCGGCGGGAGCCTCGTCGGGCGTGAACTCGTGCTCTGCGGGAACTGGTTGGGCGTAGGCATCGGGGGAAGGAGGACCGGAGTCGTACGAGGCGGTGGCGTAGGACCCGGTGTCGTAAGGCGAATGCTCGTACGGTTCGGGGGCCTCGTACGTGTCGGGCGCTCCGGGCGTGTCCTGGGCCTCGTACGTGCCGTGTGCCTCGTGCGCCTCATGTGTCTCCGGGGTGCCGTACGCCTCGTGCGTCGCGGTGGTCCCGTACGTCATGTCCTGGCCGGCGGAGTTCCACGCGGTCGCGTCATAAGCGCCGGTGTCGAAGGCCTGGGTCTCCCACTGGCCGGTCTGCTGCGGCTGGTCCCAGGTGCCCGCGTCCCACTGGCCCGTGGCGTCGGGACCCGATTGCTGCGCCGGGATCTCGGCGGAGAGGTGCTGATGGCCGCCGGTCGACCACAGGGCGCCGGTGTCGTAACTACCGGTGTCGTAGGCGCCGGTGTCATACCCACTGGTGTCGTACGCGGCCTGGTGCTGCGCGGCGTACGGGTCGTGGTTCAGCGTCTGTTGGGTACCCGTGGTGGACCACTGGCCGGTGTCGTACGAAGTGCCGGGCATGTCGCCGAAGAGCGGGTCGGACGCAAAGCTTCCGGTGTCGTGACCGGCCGTCGCATAGCTGCCCGTGGTGTCGAGGCTTCCGGTGGAGTAGCCGTCGTAACCGGTGTAGGCGCCGTGCTGGATGCTCTGCGGGTCATACGCCGCGTAGGGCGCATGGTCGGCGGGTGCCGAGGCCGGGGGTGTCGAGCTCCCCGACGGGTGACGGTCGTTCACCAACTTCTCTTTCGCCTCGGCAGCAGGGGGCAGAGCAGTGCGGCGACTGTACCCGGCGGTATGCGGGCGCGACAATCTTCGGCAGGTTTCGTGCTTTCAGGAAACGGGCATTCGGCCGTCTTTCGGCGGACGGCGGGCACAGCTTTGGCCCTGCGTTCGAGCTCCGTTCGACAAATTTTCCTGGCCGCGGGGTGCGCGAGCTGGTCCTCAGGCCACGGTGAGTCCGTTCTCGGCACCCTTCGCGGGGGTCCCCGGAGCAGCCAGATCGAGGGCCTGGCGGATTCCGGAAGCGACCGCGGGGTGCACGGGCAGGGCGAGATGACCGATACCGGAGACACGTACGTTCTGGGCGATCAGGTCGGGGTGGTTGACGCAGGCCGTCTCGAGCGGGGCCATCAGCTGGTCCAGATCGCTCCAGAAGCTCACGAAACGGGTCCGGCAGCCCGGTGCGGGCTCCCGCAGCTCCTCGATCACATCCGATCCGGGGCGCATCTGGCGCACGATCGGGTGCGCGTCGGCGAGCGGCACGACCCGGGTTCCCTCGTGCGGGGTACCGAGGGTGACCAGCGTGCGAACGCGCTCGTCGCCGCCCAGGCGCTGCGCGTAATAGCGGGCTATCAGGCCGCCGAGGCTGTGCCCGACGATGTCGACCTGGTGGTGGCCCGTGCGCTCGCAGATCTCCTCTATATGGCGGCCGAGCAGCTCGGCCGCCGTGCGGATGTCGCAGGTGAGGGGGGAGTAGTTGAGGGATTCCACGTGTTGGCCGCCGTGCTGGGCCAGGGAGCGGCGCAGGAGGACGAAGACCGAGCGGTTGTCGATGAAGCCGTGCAGGAGGACGACCGGCGGCCGGCTCTCCGCGGGGAGCCGGGGGGCGTCGGGAGGCGGCAGTTCGGCGGCGATCCTGCGTTCCTGCGCGATGCCCGAGGGGTAGAGGAGGAGGTGGCCGGCGAGGATCGCCACCTCCAGCGCGGTCGCCTTCAGCAGGGCGATGGAGAGCCCCGCCAGTCTTGCGGGCAGCAGAGAGCAGGGCGGGCGAAAGGGCAAGACCCTCGTGATGGTCATGGTCGACCTCCCGGTCGGCACGCCGGGGGACGGCTCTGACCCCCGTGTGCCCGTAGCGGGGAGGCGTGGCCGAGGTCGTGCGGCGGTGCGTGGTCAGCGCCGACGGCGCGCCCTGTACCGGCGCGATCGCCGATGCGCCGCATCACCACGGCGCGCGGCGGACGGCGCGGTGGCACGGCGACCTCGTTGCGGCTCCCCTTGCGCCGTCCCGCGGGCGGTCCCAAGGCCGCTGGACACGGGAGTGGCGCGCAGCGAACGTGTCCCTTCGTGTGATTTCCCCCTCGCTCTCCACCGTGAAACTGCCGGGTGCGAGATGCTGGAGATAACGTTCGTTCACTTCCCCGGCCGGTGCGGCACGGGATGCCAGTGCTTGGACAGATGGATATCGGTACATGGAGGCAGTGATGGGTGTGGCAGCCGGTCCGATCCGCGTGGTGGTGGCCAAACCGGGTCTCGACGGTCACGATCGCGGAGCCAAGGTGATCGCGAGGGCACTGCGTGACGCGGGTATGGAGGTCATCTACACCGGCCTGCATCAGACGCCCGAGCAGGTGGTGGACACCGCGATCCAGGAGGACGCCGACGCGATCGGTCTGTCCATCCTCTCCGGCGCCCACAACACGCTCTTCGCGCGCGTGATCGAGCTTCTCAGGGAGCGCGACGCGGAGGACATCAAGGTGTTCGGCGGCGGCATCATCCCCGAGGCGGACATCGCGCCGCTCAAGGAGAAGGGCGTCGCGGAGATCTTCACTCCCGGGGCCACGACGGCTTCGATCGTGGACTGGGTCCGGGCGAACGTCCGTCAGCCGGCGGGCGCCTGACGGCCGCCGGGCCGTGGTGGGGCCGCCCGGCCGCCTGGGCCTCGCGATCGGTCCGTCGCCCGGCCTCTCGATGGGGGTGCCTAAGATGACGGCACCCCCGGATCTTCCGGCGCCGCGCCCGGTTTCACCGGCTCTGTGCCCGGCCCGACCGGCTCCGCGCCCAGTTCCGCCCGCATCGCCGCGCGTAGACGCAACGTACTGACAAGCCGCTGGAAAGCCTCCGACCAGTAGCCGCCGGCGCCGGGCGACGCGTCCTCCGGCTCGTCCGGTATCGCCGTCAGTACGTCGAGCCGGACCGCCTCCGCCGGGTCGAGGCAGCGCTCCGCAAGACCCATCACCCCGCTGAAACTCCAGGGATAGCTCCCGGCGTCGCGTGCGATGTTCAGCGCGTCCACCACCGCCCGGCCCAGCGCCTCCGACCAGGGCAGTGCGCACACGCCGAGCAGCTGGAACGCCTCCGAGAGGCCGTGCGTCGCGATGAACCCGGCCACCCAGTCGGCCCGCTCCCCGGCCGGCAGCGCGGCGAGGAGCTTCGCGCGCTCGGCGAGCGAAGCCGCACCGGGCCCCGCCGCGTCGGGGGACGAGGGGGCCCCGAGCAGTGCCCGGGACCAGACCGCGTCGCGCTGCCGCACGGCCGCGCGGCACCACGCGGCGTGCAGCTCGCTCTGCCAGTCGTCGGCCACGGGAAGCGCCACGATCTCGGCGGGCGTACGGCCGCCGAGCCGTTCCTGCCAGGTGCCGAGCGGGGCCGCCTCCACCAACTGACCCAGCCACCACGACCGTTCGCCCCGGCCGACGGGCGGCTTCGGGATGACACCGTCGCGCTCCATGCCCGCGTCGCACTCGTGCGGCGACTCGACGGTGAGCGTCGGCATGTGCTTCGTGCCCTGCGCATGGTCTATGGCCACGCAGGACGCCGCCCGGTCCGCCATCCGCGCGGCGAGAGCCGACGAGGGGAGGGCGGAGAGGAGCTCGGCCGCGGTGGCGCGGACGTTGCGGCTCCGGTCGGTGAGGGCCTGTTCCAGGAACGGCTCATCCGCGGTGTGCAGATGGGTGCGCAGGGAGTCGAGGAACATCAGGCGATCCTCCGCACGCTCCGTGCTCCAGGTGGAGGCGAGCAGGTCCCGTGCGGCGGCCGGGTGGTGCGCCCGCACGGCGCCGAGCAGGGCGACGCGCTCGGCGAACAGACCCTCCTCCCAGAGCTGTTGGACCTGCGCTGTGTCCTCGGGGGCGGGCAGTGCCACACCGCCGCCCGGAGTCGAGCGGAGCGCGAACTTCCAGTCCGGGTTGAGCCGTGCGAGCCACAGGGCCCGCGGGCCCGCGAAGGCGAGGGCCTGCGGTCGGAGGTCGGTGCGCCCGCGGGCCGCGTTCAGCAGGGCGGGAAGCAGCTCGGGGGGCGCCGCGAAGCCGCGATCGTTGGCCAACGCCAGCCACTGGGGCAGCAGTTCCATCAGGTCGGGCACCGCGCCCCGGCGCCCGCCGCCGCCCGCCCCGGGGTGATCGGTGAGCAGAGTGGCGAGCCTGCGCCGCGCCGACGGCGGCACCAGGGGCCGCGGGTCCTGAGCGGCAGGCTCGGGAGGTGTGGCCGCGGGCGCGGGGGACAGCCCGGCTCTGCGCCGCACGGTCTGCACCGCGGCCGCGTCGAGCAGGGCGGTCGGTGCGTCCTTGTCCTGGGTGCGTACGGGGGGCGTGCGGCGGTCGGTGCCGAGGAGCGCGGCGGTGACCAGGTCCTCCCAGGGGGTGGCGGTCGCTTCGGTGAGTGCGGTGGTGCCGGTCATGTGGACTCCTCACCCGGGCGGGACTCTCGGGCCTTCTCGATCTTCGGATCTCTACGGGCTCTCAGGGCTCTGCGTGCTTCAGGGCTCTGCGTGCTTCAGGGCTCTACGGGCTTCTGGTCTCTGCGTGCTTGAGGTCTGTACGAGCCTCAAGGCTCTACGGGCTTGCTGGTCTCTCACGTCCTTCGTGTCTTTTGCTTCCCTCGGGCCTTCGTCCGGCGGTGCTGACTTGGATGGGATCTGCCGGGCCCCTCCGGTCTGCCGCAGAGCGGTCAGCACAGGGCGACTGCCTCTCCCGCTCCGCGCGGCCAGGCAGTCAGAGGGGTGAAGCCCTCGTGACCACACTCGCCGAAGACCGTCACCGGAGCGCCTCCGGAAAGTGCCACCAGCCGCCACAGGCCCGCTCGGGATGCCGCGGAAGGGGTGATGGGCAGCGCCATGTCACCTTCCGCATCCACCAGTTGCCAGCTGTCGGACGCGGGCCCCGGGTGAGGGGTCGGTATGACGTCGCTCAACGTCACCGGCCAGGAATCCAGCCAGGGGTCGTCCCGCAGCATTTCCCCATAGCGTCGCGCGGCCTGTTCCGTTTGCACGCCCGGCGGCCGGACGGCAGTGGGAGCGGGGGCACCGAACTGCTCGCCCAGGTCGGCCCGCAACTGCCCGGCGCCCGGATACGAGACCAGCTCGGCGTCCAGCGCGAGGCCCACCGGCAGCGCGAGAGCCGGTGCGCGACCGGCGGCTCCGTACGAAAGGAGCAGGGCCGTCCGCCCGGACTCCGCGCCGTACAGCCATATCCGGCGGGTGGTGAGCTTGCTGTCCGCCGTGTCGTACTGCGCGAGCACCAGCCAGTGGTCCCGCGCCGGCGGGCCCTGCGCCGGTGTGGGCAGGCCGATGCGGGAACGGACCGTGGCCGCCAGGGCCTCCGGCAGTCGCTCGCGGTGCAGCCAGCCCTGGTCGAGGAGGTGCAGGAGCGCGCACTCCTCCAGCATCCGCACCGGCCAGCCGGGGCCCGAGGACGGAATGGCGCCCAACTCCCGCACGCGCGAAGCCAGTCCGGGCGCCTGGGCGTCCACCATGCGGGCGGCCGTCTCCTCCCACAGGCCGTACCCCGCCTGCTCGGCGGTGGCTATGCCGCCCCGCAGCAGATCGGAGAGCCGCTGCTCCAGCTCCGTCACGCCCGCCGTGACCCGCTCGGCCCGTCGCTCCGCCCTGCGGCGTGCGCCCTCGGGATCGGCGACCGGCGGGCCCTGCCCGGTGTCTGGAGCCTGTTTCGTCTCCGCTCTCTTACGGCGCCCCGTCAGCCACTCCTCGGCCCAGTCCGGCGCCTGCGTGTCCGGCACCGCACCGACCGCTCCGTCCTCGCCCGACCAGAGCAGCAGCAGCCCGAGCGCGTGTTTGCACGGGAACTTGCGGCTCGGACAACTGCACTTGTACGCCGGGCCCGCGGCGCCGGTGATGTCCGCGATGTCGACGACCGTCTGATACGGCTTGCTGCCACTGCCCTTGCACAGTCCCCACACCGCCCCCTCGCCTGAACTGCCCGCCTCCGACCATGGGCCGGCGACGCCGAGTTTGCTTCCCGCCGTGCGTGACGGGGCGTCAGGCGCCAGTGCCAGCACCTGATCCGCCGTCCAGCGCACCCCCTGCTGAGTCATGTCATCGAAGGTAGATCCCGCCACTGACAATCGACCTCGCGTTGGGTGTCCGTGCAGGTCAGCGGCGTGCGAGAGGTGATTGTCAGTGGCGTGGTGCACGGTGGAACCACATCCGGGCCAGATGCGCCCGGACGAGTTGGAGGGGGATCGCTCCATGACCGTGTCCGTCGACTCGACGACCTCGTCGACCGAGAACCAGCCCGCGTCCACGACCACCGCGTCCGCTGTAAATACGGCCGCGCCCGCGGGGGACGCTCAGGCGCTGCGGCCGCACGCCGAGCAGGCCTTCGCCGCCGAACTCACCGCGCTCGCCGCGCAGGACGACCGCCCGAGGCCCGCTCGCTGGCGGCTCTCGCCATGGGCGGTCGCGACGTATCTGCTCGGCGGC
This sequence comes from Streptomyces sp. NPDC002853, assembly GCF_053591915.1. NCBI lineage: Bacteria > Bacillati > Actinomycetota > Actinomycetes > Kitasatosporales > Streptomycetaceae > Streptomyces > Streptomyces sp. NPDC002853. The sequence goes on from NZ_JBSFUS010000021.1 coordinate 77,708, forward strand.
ACGCTGCCCGACGGGACGGTGATCTCGCCGAAGTACGTGGGGCCGCGCCGCATCGTCGAGGTCGCCGTCACCACCCTCGCCACGGACCGCGCCCTGCTCCTGCTCGGCGTGCCCGGCACCGCGAAGACATGGGTGTCCGAGCATCTGGCGGCCGCCGTCAGCGGGGACTCGACGCTGCTCGTGCAGGGCACGGCCGGCACGCCGGAGGAGGCGATCCGGTACGGCTGGAACTACGCGCAGCTGCTCGCGCACGGCCCCAGCCGCGACGCGCTCGTGCCGAGCCCCGTCATGCGGGCCATGTCCGACGGCATGACGGCGCGGGTCGAGGAGCTGACCCGCATCCCCGCGGACGTACAGGACACGCTGATCACGATTCTGTCGGAGAAGACCCTTCCCATACCGGAGTTGGGCCAGGAGGTGCAGGCCGTACGCGGCTTCAACCTCATCGCCACGGCCAACAACCGCGACCGCGGGGTCAACGACCTGTCGAGCGCGCTGCGCCGCCGCTTCAACACGGTGGTCCTTCCGCTGCCCGAGACCGCCGAGGCCGAGGTCGACATCGTCTCGCGGCGCGTCGACCAGATCGGTCGCTCGCTCGACCTGCCGTCCGGGCCCGAGGGGATCGACGAGATACGCCGTGTCGTCACCGTCTTCCGTGAGCTGCGGGACGGGGTGACGGCTGACGGGCGCACGAAGGTGAAGTCGCCGAGCGGCACGCTCTCGACGGCCGAGGCGATCTCCGTGGTGACCAACGGCCTTGCTCTGGCCGCTCACTTCGGGGACGGCGTGCTGCGGCCGGGGGATGTCGCGGCGGGCATCCTCGGTGCGGTCGTCCGTGACCCGGCGGCGGACCGGGTGATCTGGCAGGAGTACCTGGAGGCGGTGGTCCGTGAGCGTGACGGATGGAAGGACTTCTACCGCGCGTGCCGCGAGGTGAGCGCGTGACGAACGGGGGCGTGGGTGTGGCTGTGGCCGTGGGTGTGACGGTGGCTGGTTCGCGGGTGACGGGGAGGAGCGGGCATGAGCGGCGAGGTGCGGGGGACGACGACACGGGTTGGCGAGGGGCCTTTGCTGCTGGGAGTGAGGCATCACGGGCCGGGTTCGGCGCGTGCGGTGCGGGCCGCGCTTGAGGCGGGCGCGCCGCGTGTGGTGCTGATCGAGGGGCCGCCGGAAGCCGACGCGCTGGTGGCCCTCGCGACGGACGAGGGGATGCGGCCGCCGGTCGCGCTGCTCGCGCATGTGGTGGACGAGCCGGGCCGCTCGGCGTTCTGGCCGCTGGCGGAGTTCTCGCCGGAGTGGGTCGCGATCAAGTGGGCCGCGGGGGCCGGGGTCCCGGTCCGGTTCATGGATCTACCCGCGGCGCATTCGCTGGCGCGATCCGAGGGGACGGAGGGAGCCCAGGACGACGCGGAGGGGGCGCCGGGCGAACCCGGGTCGACGGAGGACACGGAGGTCGACGCGGTGCGGATCGATCCGCTGGCGGTGCTCGCCGAGACCGCCGGGTACGACGATCCGGAGCGGTGGTGGGAAGACGTCGTCGAGCACCGGGCCGGGGGCGGGGACGCGTTCGCGCCGTTCGACGCGCTGGGCGAGGCCATGGGGGCGCTGCGCGAGGAGTACGGGACGGGCGGGCACGACCGAGACCTGGTGCGCGAGGCGTACATGCGCCTTCAAGTGCGTGCAGCGCAACGGGAGTTCGGGGCGGACGAGGTCGCGGTCGTGTGCGGGGCCTGGCATGTGCCCGCACTGCGGCAGAAGGTGGCGGTCGCGGCCGACCGGGCGCTGCTCAAGGGGTTGCCGAAGGTCAAGGTCGACATGACCTGGGTGCCCTGGACACACCGCCGCCTCTCCCGGGCCAGCGGTTATGGCGCGGGGATCGCGTCACCGGGTTGGTACGGGCATCTGTTCGGAGCGCCCGACCGCCCCGTCGAGCGCTGGCTGACCAAGGTCGCGCGCCTCCTCCGGGACGAGGACAGGATGGTGTCGTCCGCGCATGTCATCGAGGCGGTGCGGCTCGCGGACACGCTCGCCGTGATGCGGGGCCGCCCGTTGCCGGGTCTCACCGAGACGACGGACGCGATCCGTGCGGTGATGTGCGAGGGGTCGGACGTGCCGCTCTCCCTCGTGCACGACAAGCTCGTGGTCGGCGATGTTCTGGGGGAGGTGCCGGACTCCGCGCCGGCGGTGCCGTTGCAGCGGGATCTCACGCGGCTCCAGCGAAAGCTCCGGCTCAAGCCCGAAGCCCTGGAACGGGAGTTGGAGCTCGACCTGCGCAAGGACACGGACGCGGCACGCAGCAGGTTGCTGCATCGTCTGCGGCTGCTCGGCATCGGCTGGGGCGAGCCCGTGCGGTCGCGGGGGAGTACGGGGACGTTCCGGGAGACGTGGCGGCTGCGGTGGGAGCCGGAGCTTTCCGTGCGGGTGGCGGAGGCGGGGGTCTGGGGGACGACCGTGATGGCGGCGGCCACCGCGCGTGCGGAGTCCGACGCCGTCGGGGCCAGGGCGCTGTCCGATGTCACCGCGCTGGCCGAGCGGTGCCTGCTGGCCGAGTTGCCGGACGCACTGCCCGTGGTGATGCGGGTCCTCGCGGACCGGGCGGCGCTGGACGCGGATGTCGGCCACCTGGCGCAGGCGCTGCCCGCGTTGGTGCGGTCGCTTCGGTACGGGGATGTCCGGGGCACGGACACCGTCGCCCTCGGTGAGGTGGCTGTGGGCCTTGCCGAGCGGGTGTTCGTCGGGCTGCCTCCCGCGTGTGCGGGGCTCGACGAGGACGCGGCGCTCGAGATGCGGGGGCACGTGGACGCCGTTCACCAGGCGGTGGGCTTGCTGGGGGAGTTGGGCGAAGGCAGGGCGGGGGAGGGGGAGCCGGGGCCGCTGTCGTCACCTGGAGCCGGTATGCGAGGGCGGTGGTACTCCGTCCTGAGGGTGCTGGGGGAGCGGGACAGCGTCGCCGGGGTGGTCCGTGGGCGGTGTGTGCGGATCCTCACGGACAGCGGGGAGTTGGCGGAGGACGAGACCGCCCGGTTCATGGGGCTCGCCCTGTCACGGGGCACCGAACCTGCCGAAGCCGCGGCCTGGATCGAGGGCTTCGTGGGGGGTGGCTCGGGGGGCGGCATGCTGCTCGTGCACGACGAGCGGCTGCTCGGGCTGGTCGACGACTGGCTGACAGGGGTCCCCGACCGCGCCTTCACCGACGTACTCCCACTGCTCCGGCGCACTTTCTCGGCGTACGAACCGGGAGTGCGGCGGACGCTGGGCGAACTGGTGCGGCGCGGCCCGGCCGCGGGCAGCGGCGCGACCGTCGCCGGCGGGATACCCGGCTTCGGGACGGAACTCGATGCGGAGCGGGCGGATGCGGTTCTGCCGGTGCTGCGTCTGTTGCTGGGGATCGGGGCCGGGATCGGGGCCGGGGCCGAAGGCGGGCCTGAGGACGGACCGGGGGCAGGGGCCAATGACGGAATCGATCTTGTGGGGGTGGCCCGATGACGTACGACGTCGCTCAAGGCAGGCCAGGGGGCGCTGAGGCAATGGCGGCCGGGAGTGCGGCCGGGAGTGCGGCCGGGGGTGTGGAAGGTGCGGCGGCCCAGGGGGCCGCTCGGGGTGGACAGGCTGCGGCAGGGGAGCGGATGCGGCGGTGGCGGCTTGTGCTGGGCGGGGGCGAGGGCGAGGGGACCGGGTGTGAGCTCGCCGGGCGGGACGCGGCGATGGACGGCGCGCTCGGGGCGTTGTACGGGGGAGAGGGAAGGGACGGAGGGAAGAAGGAGCGGTCGCGGGACCGTTCGGCGGGGCTCGGGGCGTCCGCGCCGTCCGTGTCGCGCTGGCTCGGGGACATCCGGAAGTACTTCCCCGCGTCCGTCGTCCAGGTGATGCAGCGCGACGCCATCGAGCGGCTCGGCCTGTCGACGCTGCTCCTGGAGCCCGAGATGCTGGAAGCCGTAGAAGCCGACGTACACCTGGTGGGGACCCTGCTCTCCCTCAACAAGGCCATGCCGGAGACCACCAAGGAGACCGCGCGGGCCGTCGTGCGCAAGGTGGTCGAGGACCTGGAGAAACGGCTCGCCACGCGTACCCGCGCCACCCTCACCGGCGCGCTCGACCGCAGTGCCCGGGTCAGCAGGCCGCGCCACCACGACATCGACTGGAACCGCACGATCGCGGCCAACCTCAAGAACTACCTGCCGGAGTACAAGACGATCGTGCCCGAGCGCCTCATCGGGTACGGGCGGGCAGCGCAGTCCGTGAAGAAGGAGGTCATCCTCTGCATCGACCAGTCCGGCTCGATGGCCGCGTCCGTCGTCTACGCCTCGGTGTTCGGTGCCGTGCTCGGGTCGATGCGGTCGCTCAACACACGGCTCGTCGTCTTCGACACGAACGTCGTCGATCTGACCGACCAGCTCGACGATCCGGTGGACGTCCTGTTCGGCACGCAGCTGGGAGGCGGTACGGACATCAACCGGGCGCTCGCGTACTGCCAGTCGCAGATCACCCGGCCCGCGGACACCATCGTCGTCCTCATCAGCGACCTCTACGAAGGGGGCATACGCAACGAGATGCTGAAGCGGGTCGCGGCGATGAAGGCGTCCGGCGTGCAGTTCGTGACGCTGCTCGCGCTCTCCGACGAGGGGACACCCGCGTACGACCGTGAGCACGCGGCGGCGCTCTCGGCGCTGGACGCACCGGCCTTCGCCTGCACGCCCGACCTTTTCCCGGAGGTGATGGCAGCGGCGATCGAGAAACGCCCTCTGCCCATACCGGACATGAATACGCATCGGTAACGGGGGACTTGCGCGAGGGCGGGCAGCCCGTGCGAGGATCGGCGGGCTTCACTCCCGGAGCGGGCGTCGTGCGTGTCGTGCATGTCGTGTGTCCGGCCCCGCCCGGCTCAGCATCCGGGACCCCGGCCCAGCATCCGGGAACTCCCCCGGCCCAGCAGAGGAACCCCTCGTCTTGACTCCCGCAGCAGTCGTTCTGCCCGATGCCGCTGTGCGCACGACGCGCGCCGTGGCCGGGCGGCGTGCGCTGCAAGTGGTGCTGTTGCTGGCCGGGTTGCTCGCACTGGGATTTCTTTGCGGCGAGCGCGCGCAAGCGGCGGACGGTGTGCCGGCTCCGGAACGCGTGGGGTCGGCGCGGTCGGCGGAACCAAGCCTGTCTGCCGAACTCAGCCTGTCTGCGGAACCCAGCCTGTCTGCGGAACCAAGCGGCTCGGCGGAACCGGCGCGGTCTGTGCGACCGGCGCGGGAGCGGGTGGCCGAGGCCGCGCGGGACGGGCGCGACGCCGTGCGTCGCGCTGCGGTCGAGCCCGTGGTGGAGTCTGGAGCCGCCCAGTCCGTGGCCGATGCCGCCGAGCCCGTGGCGCGGACCGCGCGAGGTGTTGTGCGGCCGGTTGTGGACGGGGTCACCGGAGTTGCCGAGGGCGCGCCGCAGCGGGTCCTCCCCGAAGCCCCCGATTTCTCCGGCGTTCCCGGCATGCCCGGCGTTCCCGGATCACCCGGCGTTCCCGGCCTGCCTGAGCTGCCGCAGCCTGGCCCTGGCCCTGGCCCCGGTGCGGGAGACGGCGAAGGCACCGGCGCGGATGACGACGCCGAGCCCCAAGCCGGGCAGGGCGAGGCGGCTTCCGGGACACGCGAGGCGCGGGACAAGTCCCCGTACGGCACAGGCGCGCACGCGCACGCCCGCGCCCTCGCTCTCACCTTCGCCGGAACCGGCGAGGCGTACCCGCCCGGTCAGCAGGTGAGTGACGCCGACGCGGGTGGCGCGAACCGAACCGGGCAGGAGCCGCTCCCGTCCGTGCCCGGCGACCCGGCGCGGACGTTGGGCGGGCAGTCGGCCGGTGACGGCGGTTCGACGCGGCACGGTGATCCGTGTGCCGCCTCGTCCGACAGCCGCGCGCCGGTGCGGCTTCTGCGGGGCGTCGAGGCCGCTCAGGTTTCCGCGCCGGTCCGCGAACGGCACCGGGACATTCCCGAATTCCCTGGCTAGGGCAGCCCTTTCCCCGCGAAGACCTGCCGCGCGGGGGTGGCAAAGGTCTGCCCGCCGACCGGACGCATGTACGTGTCCAGGTCGGATTCACAGCCAGAATCCGAAGGATCTGAAGCACGCATGAACAAGAACATTCGTCGTTCCATCGTCATAGCCGCCGGTGTCACGGGCGCCTGGGCGCTCGGTTCCGCCGTGGCCAGCGCGGACGAGCTGCCGCAGCACTCCGTCGCCCTGCCGGACAACGCGTCCGACGCGGTCGCCGACGTCACGGGAGACGTCGCTGACGTCACCGACGCCGCCGGTGTCGCCGACGTACGGGGCAAGGCGAAGGCCACCGTCACCGAAGCGAAGTCCACCGTCACCGAAGCGAAGACCGCCGCCCCCGAGGTCACCGCCCCCAAGGCCCCCGAGCAGGTCAAGACCCCCGAGGTCAGCACCCCCGACGTCAGCACCCAGGACGTCCGCACCCCCGAGGACTCCGTCGACTACCTCTTCGGGCCGCTCTCCGCCTTCGCCCCGGACCTCGACGACACCAGGGCGACCGCCGGCCCCATCGTCGACGAGACCGCCACGGCCGTGCTGCCGCCGGTCGCCGCCACCGCGGTCGACGGTGTCGTGCCGGTCGCCGGGCAGGCGGTCGGCGACGCCGGTTACCTGGCGCAGGGCGTGGTCGGCGACGTCCAGCCGTTCGCCGGTGGGGTCGTCGGCGAGGTCCCGCCGTTCGCGCAGGGGGTCGTCGGCGACGACGTGCGGCCCTTCGCGGACGGAGTTGTCGGCTCGGTCTCGCCGCTCGTGCAGACCGTCGCCGACCAGGTGCGGCCGGTCGTGCAGGGCGTCGGCGGCAGCGCGGGCGAGCTCGCGTACGGCGTCACGGGTGACGTCCGGCCGTTCGCCGGTGGGGTCGTCGGCGAGGTCTCGCCGTTCGCGCAGGACCTGACGGGCACCGTCGCCCCCGACGCGCGAACTCTCGCCGGGAACGCCGTCTCGGGCGTCCAGGGCGTGGCCGGCTCGGTCACCCCGGACTACCTGCCGACGTACGAGCAGGCGTACAACGCCACGACGTACGCCGTCTGACGCTTCCACCGTCCGACGCGTACGCCGTCTGACGCTTCCACCGTCCGACGCGTCCGCCGTCTGCCGCGTCCGCCGTCTGACACCTGAAAAACAAAGCTGTATCAGCCGTAACAGCAGCAAACGGGCGGCCCCTGTCACCACGGGGGCCGCCCGCTCCGTCCCCGGGCCCGTGATCTGTGACAGTCATCACCGCCCAAATGTGATCTGCGATTTAGGGACCTACGGCCCACGGCGATAACCTGCGAGACGGACATGCCGCGTTTCGGACTCCGTCCTACGCCTCCCTTGTGACAGCGCAGTCACGTTGCCCTCCGCGGCACGCCCACGCAGACAGCTGACCACAAAGCAGCGAGATCGCAGCGAGATCACGGAAAAGGGACGGACGCGCGTGGACCTGTTCGAGTACCAGGCGAGGGACCTCTTCGCCAAGCACGGTGTACCGGTGCTGGCCGGTGAAGTCATCGACACGCCTGAGGCGGCGCGCGAGGCCACCGAGAAGCTGGGCGGCAAGTCGGTCGTCAAGGCACAGGTGAAGGTCGGTGGCCGCGGCAAGGCCGGCGGCGTGAAGCTGGCCGACAACCCCGACGAGGCCGTCGCTCGCGCGACGGACATCCTCGGGATGGACATCAAGGGCCACACGGTCCACAAGGTGATGATCGCCGAGCTGTCCCCGGAGATCGAGGCGGAGTACTACGTCTCGTACCTCCTCGACCGCACCAACCGCACCTTCCTCGCCATGGCGTCGGTGCAGGGCGGCATGGACATCGAGGAGGTCGCGGAGAAGACCCCCGAGGCGCTCGCGAAGGTCCCGGTCAACGCCGTCGAGGGCGTGAACATCGAGAAGGCCCGCGAGATCGTGGCCCAGGCGAAGTTCCCGGCCGAGGTGGCCGAGGGTGTCGCCGAGGCGATGGTGACCCTGTGGGACACCTTCGTCGCCGAGGACGCGCTCCTCGTCGAGGTCAACCCGCTGGTCAAGACCAAGGACGGCCGCATCCTGGCCCTGGACGGCAAGGTCTCGCTCGACGAGAACGCCGACTTCCGCCAGGCCGACCACGAGGCGCTCGAGGACAAGGACGCAGCCAACCCGCTCGAGGCTGCCGCCAAGGCCAAGAACCTCAACTACGTGAAGCTCGACGGCGAGGTCGGCATCATCGGCAACGGCGCGGGCCTGGTCATGTCGACCCTGGACGTCGTCGCGTACGCCGGTGAGAACCACGGCGGCGTGAAGCCGGCCAACTTCCTCGACATCGGTGGCGGCGCCTCCGCCGAGGTCATGGCGAACGGCCTGGAGATCATCCTGGGCGACTCGGACGTCAAGTCCGTCTTCGTCAACGTCTTCGGTGGCATCACCGCGTGCGACGAGGTCGCCAACGGCATCGTGCAGGCTCTGGAGCTGCTCGCCTCGAAGGGCGAGAAGGTCGAGAAGCCGCTGGTCGTGCGCCTCGACGGCAACAACGCGGAGCTGGGTCGCAAGATCCTGAGCGACGCCAACCACCCGCTCGTGCAGCGCGTGGACACCATGGACGGCGCGGCCGACAAGGCCGCCGAGCTCGCGGCTGCGAAGTAAGGGAAGAGGTTAAGACACCACCATGGCTATCTTCCTCAACAAGGACAGCAAGGTCATCGTCCAGGGCATGACCGGTGCCACGGGCATGAAGCACACCAAGCTCATGCTGGGTGACGGCACCAACATCGTCGGCGGCGTGAACCCGCGCAAGGCGGGCACGAAGGTCGACTTCGACGGCACCGAGGTACCGGTCTTCGGCTCGGTCAAGGAGGCCATGGAGGCCACGGGCGCCAACGTGTCCGTCCTCTTCGTGCCGCCGGCCTTCTCCAAGGCCGCCGTCGTCGAGGCGATCGACGCCGAGATCCCCCTCGCGGTCGTCATCACCGAGGGCATCGCCGTCCACGACTCCGCCGCCTTCTGGGCGTACGCGAAGTCGAAGGGCAACAAGACCCGCATCATCGGCCCGAACTGCCCCGGTCTCATCACCCCGGGTCAGTCGAACGCCGGCATCATCCCGGGCGACATCACGAAGCCGGGCCGCATCGGCCTGGTCTCGAAGTCCGGCACGCTGACGTACCAGATGATGTACGAGCTCCGTGACATCGGCTTCTCCTCGGCCGTCGGCATCGGTGGCGACCCCGTCATCGGCACGACGCACATCGACGCCCTCGAGGCGTTCGAGGCCGACCCCGACACCGACCTGATCGTCATGATCGGCGAGATCGGCGGTGACGCCGAGGAGCGTGCGGCGGACTACATCAAGGCCAACGTGACGAAGCCGGTCGTCGGCTACGTCGCCGGCTTCACCGCGCCCGAGGGCAAGACCATGGGCCACGCCGGTGCCATCGTCTCCGGCTCCTCCGGTACGGCTGCCGCCAAGAAGGAGGCCCTTGAGGCCGCCGGTGTGAAGGTCGGCAAGACGCCGACCGAGACGGCGAAGCTTGCGCGGGCCATTCTGGCCGGCTGAAGCTTGGGCTGAGCTTTTGAAGGTGGGCCCGCATCTCCCTTGTGTGAGATGCGGGCCCACCTTGTTTGTCTGCGGGCCGACTGTGGCTGGTCGCGCAGTTCCCCGCGCCCCTAAAAGCCTGCGCCGTTCCCCGCGCCCCCTGAAGGACTGCGCCGTTCCCCGCGCCCCCTGAAGGACTGCGGAGTTCCCCGCGCCCCTTTCGGGGCGCCGCCTCATCTCGCCAGGGGTGTCAGTCTCTCCGGGCCGCTTGACAGGTCCTCGCGGAGCTTCTTGTGGAGGATCTGGTCCTCGTATGTCAGGTGGGCCGGGCCCATCCGGGGTGGGACGCCGCTGATGGCCTTGCCCGGGGACTGGGGCGGTTCGTAGTGCGTGGGGGCCGATCTCAGGGTGAGGGCCGTCGCGCCGACGATCAGGGCGGTGAAGGCGATCGCCGCGCGGGTCCAGAAGCGGGCGCGGTGCTCGCTGCCGGTGCGTACCCGTGCCGCGTTCGGCGGCCGTAGTTTCTCCGCGCCGCACAGCTCGCCGAGGCGCTGGTGCAGGGCTTCGGGTGTCGACGCCTGGTCGGGGAGCTTCTCGGCGATCGTCTCGCGCGCGTGCAGCAGCCGGTTGGCCGTCGCGGGTGTGCTCGCCTCCGTCTCGGCCGCGGTCTCGGGCAGGTCGAGGCCGACTCCGTCGTAGAGCAGGAGGGCGCGGCGCTGCGCGGGCGGCAGGCTCATCAGAACCTTGAGGAAGGCGCGGTCGGCCGCCTCGGCGGGCGGGGCGTCGGGGTGCCGGTGGGTGGGGCGGAGGCGGTGCCAGGGGGACATCGCGTACTCGTAAGCCGCCGCACGCACCCAGCCCGCCGGGTCGCGGTCCACGGCGACCTCGGGCCAGCGCTGCCAGGCGAGCTGGAAGGCGCGTTCCACCGATTCCTGGGCGAGGGTGCGGCGGCCGGTGAGGAGGTAGGTCTGGCGTACGAGGCCGGGGGCGCAGGTCACGCAGAGCGTGTCGAAGGCTTCGGCCGGGGTGGTGGCTCCGGTGGCGGGCCTGGACGGTTCGGGCACGGCCTCGGGCGGGGCGGCGGCCGGTGTCCGTACCACCGGGTCGGGCCGGGGGTGACCGTTCATCGCCGCGCCCACCGGGATGCGGGCGGGGGCCTTGCCGTCCTTGGCGTCGATGGCGGGGGGCGCGTCCCGGGCCCAGCTGGGGCGCCGTACGGAACGCTCGCCCGCGACGGTCTGCTCGTTCGCGAGCTCGGCCAGCAGCTTCGCGTAGATGTCACGCTTGCGGCCGCGTGGCTTCGAGCGGCCGGCCTCCCAGGAGCGGACCGTCTCCCGGGTGACGCCCACCCGCGCGGCGATCTCGGCCTGGCTCAGGGACTTCGCCTCGCGCAGACGTCGGCGTTCCTTCGGGGACGGCAACGGTGTGGCAGGGCTCTGGGTCATGTCGGACTCTCCGCGCCGTGGGCCGTGGGCGTTCGTGCGGCGGGCAGCCGGGCGCGACCGGTCCGTCGAACGAAAAAGTACATAAACGTATCTTGTGCGACACATCGGGTATTCGCCTGTTACAGGGAGAAAGCGCGTGTCGTTGGGAGCATGGCCGGTGTGACTCACCTCACCGACCGCAGCTCACCGTTGCCGTCCCTCAAGTCGCTCGTCGAACGGTTCCGGGACCGCTCACCCGGACTGGCGACGTGCCTGTTCGGCGGCGCTGTCGCGGCCGGGCTCGGCCTGGGCTCGTGTGCCGTCCTGGTGATGGTCCTCTGGATCAGCTCGCCCTACCCCGACAGCGGGCCCGACGGGGCGCTGCACGTCGCGGCCGCGGTGTGGCTGGTCGCCCACGGCACGGAACTGATCCGCACGGACACGGTCTCCGGGGCCCCGGCGCCGGTCGGCGTCACGCCCCTGCTCCTGATGGTGCTGCCGGGCTGGCTCGCGCACCGCGCGGCGCGGGACGCGGCGGACCCGGAGGAGCGCGGCATGGCGCCTCGGACCGCGTGGTGCGGGGTCGTCGGCGGCTATCTGCTGGTCGGCACCGCCGCGACGCTGTACGCGGCCGGGGGCGAACTGCGGCCGTCGTGGCCTAGCGCGGTGCTGCACCTGCCGATGGTCGTGGCCTGTGCGGCGGCGGTGGGGGTGTGGACCGCGGTCGGGCGGCCCCGGAAGCCGCTGCCGGGTGTGGTGCGGGGCGGTCTGCGCGCGCTGCCCACGGCGGTACGTCCCTTCCTCGTACGGCGGCACGTCCGCGCCGTCACGCGGGCCGCGTCGGCCGGGACAGTGGTGCTCGTCGGCGGGGGCGCGCTGCTGGTGGCGGTGTCGCTCGCGCTGCACGGCGGCTTGGCGAGGGCGTCGTTCGCGCAGGTCACGGACGTGTGGTCGGGCCGGTTCGCGGTGCTGCTGCTCGCCGTGGCGCTGGTGCCGAACGCGGCGGTGTGGGGTGCGGCGTACGGCCTCGGCCCCGGCTTCGCGCTCGGCACGGGGAGTGTGGCGGGGCCGCTCGCCGTGAGCTCGGCACCGATGCTGCCGGAGTTCCCGCTGCTCGCGGCGGTGCCGACGCAGGGGCCCGGTACGCCGTTGATGTGGGCGGTGGGCGCCGTGCCGCTGGCCGGGGGGCTCGTCCTGGCGTGGTTCACGGCGGGGGCGGCGGCGCCTGCCTCCGGTGAGCGGGGCGAGGCGTGGACCCGGAGCCGGACGGCGCTGGTCGCCCTGGCGGCGGCGGCGCTGTGCGGGGTGTTCATGGCGGGCCTCGCGGCGCTGGCGGGCGGTCCGATGGGGGTGGCCGTCCTGGCCGAGTTCGGGCCGGTGTGGTGGCAGACGGGGGCGGCGACGCTGGGGTGGACGGCGGCGGTGGGGGTGCCGTTCGCCTTGGCGGCACGGTCCTGGCGCCTGCGGAAGCGCAGGGCCACGCCTCGCTGGAGGTGGCTCCGATTGCCGAAGCCGCGGGTCCCTCGGCTGCGGCTGCGGGCTCCCCGGCTGCGGCTGCCTAGCCTCCCGCGGATTCCCCGCCGCCGCCAGGAGCCGCCGCCTCCGGTGCCGCCCGTGGTGGATCCGTTCGAGCCGTACGACTTCCTGCCGCAGTCGTCCGCGGCGGAACCGGCGCCGGTGGCGGACTGGCATGACGACGCGTCACGCGAGGCACGCTGGGCGGCCCTGCGCGAAGCGAACGGGGAGCGACCGCCGGGGGCTTGAGGGGGTGGCGCTCGTTCCCGCCCTCACCGAGCCATCCCGGCGCGGAACTCGACCGCCGCCTCCCGCGCCTGCCGCAGCGCGATGCGCGCGAAGACCGCCGCTTCACGGCATTCCCGCTCGCCCCATCCACCCGTCACCCGGCGGGACAACCGAGTGGGGGGCGGGAGAGGTTCACCGCAAGGTGAGGGCTTCGCCGCCGAGCGCCGCCGAGCGCCGCCGAGCGGCCCAGAGCACGCGACGCAAAGCCAGCGACAGTCGCCCCAAGCCCCAAGCCCCAAGCCCAAGCCCAGGCCCAAGCCTCAAGCCCCGAGGCCCAAGACCCCCGGCCCAAGCCCCAAGCCCAAGCCCCAAGCCCCAAGGCCAGAATCAGTCCCGCTCCTCCAGAAGCGGGCGCAGCTGCTTTGGCAGGAGGTCGTTGCACTCCTGCTTCGACTGGCTGGTGAGGGCGTCGTTCACGCACGTGTAGTAGTCCCGGTACACCAGCTGCGCCGCGAACGTCGCCGCCACCATCGCGAGGGCGAGCGACGCCGTCACCAGGCCGCTGACCGCCGCCGTGGTCTGCGGCTTCGTGCCGGCGGGATCGGCCGCCGGCTGCTGCGTGGCCGGTGCCGTCGGGTCCGGCTGCTTCGGCTTCGACCGCAGCGAGCTGATGCCCCAGTGCAGCGCGAGCGCGCCCAGGAGCAGGGCCACGTACCGCCAGCCGAAGAGGGCGAAGAAGAAGGCCCACATGCCGGAGAGCAGGGCGTACCGAGCGCGGCGCTGGGCCGGGTCGGTCGGGTCCCAGCGCATGCCGGAACCGGGCCCGGAGTTGCCGTCGGGACCCTGGCCCCCGCCTTCCTTGCCGGGACGCTCGCCGAAGCCGCCGCCCTGGGAGCGGCCGGGCTGGCGGTCGCTCCATTGGCTGCCCCAGGGGGAACGGCCCTTGTCGTCGGAGCTGTCGCCGCCGTTGCCGGGACGGGGGCGCCACGGCTGGTCAGGGGTTCCCTCCGGCGGCGGCGCGAAGGGATTGTCGTCCTTCGAGGACCCGGAGTTGCCCGAGTCGGCCGAGTTGCCCGAGCCGCCCGAGGAGTCGGAGCCCCCGGAGCCCTGGGAGTCCTGCGGCGGGGACGACGGGCGGCCGTCGCGCAGCAGCGTCGAGCCGCGCCCCCCTGCGTGCGTCAGTCCGAACGCGAGGGACAGCGGAAGGCGGAGGCTACGGTCCGGCATCAGGTGTGCGTCTTCCCCTTGGTCGAGCAAGCTTCTGGACGGTGTGACGTCATGTGACGTCTTGGTGCAGACGCTACCTTCCGGCCGCGCCCCCGTCCCGTGAGGGGCCGCACCGTGTGCCGGTATCGTTGCTGACGGTCGGCCGCTTCGTAGAGTTCCCCGTATCGGAAGATGCGAAGCCTTTGTACGACCCTACAAAGACGCACCTCCCGAGAAAGGGCCCCGCTGTGGCCAAGAGCCCTGTGGCCAAGCGCCTGGTCGTGCTGGTCTCCGGATCAGGCACGAATCTGCAGGCTCTGCTCGACAAGATCGCGACGGACGGGACGGCCGGCTACGGCGCCGAGATCGTCGCCGTCGGCGCCGACCGCGACGGCATCGCGGGGCTCGAACGCGCCGAGCAGGCCGGGATTCCCACCTTCGTCTGCCGGGTGAAGGACCACGCGACCCGCGACGAGTGGGACGCGGCGCTGGCCGAGGCGACCGCCTCGTACGCGCCCGATCTGGTCGTGTCGGCCGGGTTCATGAAAATCGTGGGGAAGGAATTCCTCGCACTGTTCGGCGGCCGGTTCGTCAACACGCACCCCGCCCTGCTGCCCAGCTTCCCGGGGGCCCACGGCGTGCGCGACGCGCTCGCGTACGGCGCGAAGGTCACGGGATGCACCGTCCACTTCGTCGACGACGGCGTCGACACCGGCCCGATCATCGCCCAGGGCGTGGTCCCGGTCGGGGATGAGGACGACGAGAGCGCTCTGCACGAGCGCATCAAGGAAGTCGAGCGAAGGCTGCTCGTCGATGTCGTGGGGCGTCTGGCCCGTAACGGCTACCGCATTGAGGGACGAAAGGTACTTATCCCGTGACCGCCACCGCCAACGCCACCGCCGAAGGTACGCACGGTTCGCAGCGCCCGATCAAGCGCGCGCTCATCAGCGTCTATGACAAGACCGGGCTCGAGGAGCTCGCGCGCGGGCTTCACGAGGCCGGCGTCGAGCTCGTCTCGACCGGTTCGACCGCCGCGAAGATCGCCGCCACCGGGGTGCCCGTCACCAAGGTCGAGGAGCTCACCGGCTTCCCCGAGTGCCTGGACGGCCGGGTCAAGACGCTGCACCCGCGCGTGCACGCCGGGATCCTCGCCGACCTGCGCCTGGACGACCACCAGCGCCAGCTCGCCGAACTCGGCATCGAGCCGTTCCAGCTGGTCGTCGTGAACCTCTACCCCTTCAAGGCGACCGTCGCGTCCGGCGCCACGCCCGACGAGTGCGTGGAGCAGATCGACATCGGCGGGCCCTCGATGGTCCGCGCCGCCGCCAAGAACCACCCCTCGGTGTCGGTCATCACGAGCCCCGACCGGTACACCGACGTGCTCGCCGCCGTGCGTGACGGCGGCTTCGACCTGACCGCCCGCAAGCGCCTGGCCGCCGAAGCGTTCCGCCACACCGCCGAGTACGACCTCGCGGTGGCTTCGTGGTTCGCCGATGACTACGCGTCGGACGGCACGGACCACCCCGAGTTCCTCGGCAGCGCGTACGCCCGCAAGAACGTCCTGCGCTACGGCGAGAACCCGCACCAGGGCGCCGCCCTCTACGTCGACGGCACTGGCGGCCTCGCCGAGGCCGAGCAGTTGCACGGCAAGGAGATGTCGTACAACAACTACACGGACACGGACGCCGCGCGCCGCGCCGCGTACGACCACGACGACCCCTGCGTCGCGATCATCAAGCACGCCAACCCCTGTGGCATCGCGATCGGTTCGAACGTCGCCGAGGCGCACCGCAAGGCGCACGCCTGTGACCCGCTCTCCGCGTTCGGCGGCGTGATCGCGGTGAACCGCCCGGTCTCCAAGGAGATGGCCGAGCAGGTCGCCGACATCTTCACCGAGGTCATCGTCGCGCCCGAGTACGAGGACGGCGCCCTCGAAGTCCTCACCAAGAAGAAGAACATCCGCGTCCTGCGCGCCCACCAGGCCCCGTCCAACACGGTCGAGGTCAAGCAGATCGACGGCGGCGCGCTCCTCCAGGTCACCGACCGTCTGCAGGCCGAGGGCGACAACCCCGCCAACTGGACGCTCGCCACGGGCGATGCCCTGAACGCGGGCGAGCTCGCCGAACTGGCCTTCGCCTGGAAGGCGTCGCGCGCGGTGAAGTCCAACGCGATCCTGCTGGCCAAGGACGGCGCCTCGGTCGGCGTCGGCATGGGTCAGGTCAACCGCGTCGACTCCGCGAAGCTCGCCGTCGAGCGGGCGGGCGAGGAGCGCGCGCACGGAGCGTACGCCGCCTCCGACGCCTTCTTCCCGTTCCCCGACGGCCTGGAGATCCTGACCGCCGCGGGCGTCAAGGCCGTGGTGCAGCCGGGTGGTTCGGTCCGTGACGAGCTGGTCGTCGAGGCCGCGAAGAAGGCGGGCGTGACGATGTACTTCACGGGTACGCGGCACTTCTTCCACTGAGCAAAACCCACGGGCCGTGTCCCCCTGTCGAAGGGGGCACGGCCCGTGGGTGTGAACAGCCTCAGTAGCGGGGGCGGTTGAACCACGCGGTGCCGCTGGGCACGACCGGGGCGATCGTGATGATGACGGCGAAGGTGACCCAGATCAGCGGGCCGATGATGGCGGTCGCGAGGCCCGAGTCGAGGCCGACGAAGAGGGCGATCAGGCCGACGATGCCGCCGAGCGCGCCGTAGACGACCGTGGTGATCCGGACACCCTGGCCGCCGCGGCTGAACTTCACGCCGAGCATGATCGAGAGCACCGCGAGGGCGCCGGCGATCAGCGCGCCGATGATCGCGATACCGGCCACGGCGTCCCCTGCTTCACCCATGCCGCTGAGACCGAGGTCCTCGCCGCTGTCGCCGGCGTCGCTGGCGATCGCACCCACGTAGAGGTAGATGATCGCGAAGAGTATCTGCACGGCCGAGATCAGGAACAGGAAGACGCGCGCGGTGACCAGGAGCCCCGGCATCGACTGCTGCATCATGTTGCCGCCCGGGTAGCCGGGGTAGGCCGGCTGCTGCGGGTAGCCGTAACCCTGCTGCGGCGGGACGCCGGGCGGGGCCTGGGGGTAGCCGTATCCGGGAGCGGCCGGGGGCTGCTGGGGCGGCTGCCCGTAAGGGTTGTTCGGGTCGCCGTAACTCATGGCGGTCTTCCTCCGTCGGGTAGTGCGGGGACGACGCGGCACATCACGGAGGAAAGTTCTACAGATGCGGTCCGTCCCCCCGACACTGCCCGCGGCACTGTGCCGCATATCGTTCTTTAGGCCAGGCTTATTTGTCCAGCCGCATTCCCTATGCGTTGTGCAAGTGCAACAGAGCTGGTCAGGTCTCGGGACACAGCTGAGACACAGTCGGCCCGCGCGGGCGACCTGATTGGTCCCGGGCGGGTCTCATCCGGGAAGATGGAGTCATGACCGCCCAGATTCTCGATGGCAAGGCCACCGCAGCCGCGATCAAGTCCGAACTGACCGCCCGCGTGGCGGCCCTGAAGGAGAGGGGCTACACGCCCGGCCTCGGGACTGTCCTGGTCGGTGACGACCCGGGCAGCCAGAAGTACGTCGCCGGGAAGCACCGCGACTGCGCGCAGGTCGGCATCGCCTCCATCCAGCGCGAGCTGCCCGCGACCGCGACGCAGGAGGAGATCGAGGCCGTCGTCCGCGAGCTCAACGACGACCCGGCCTGCACCGGCTACATCGTGCAACTCCCGCTGCCCAAGGGCATCGACGAGAACCGCGTCCTCGAACTCATGGACCCGGACAAGGACGCCGACGGCCTGCACCCGATGAACCTCGGCCGCCTCGTCCTGAACGAGCCCGCGCCCCTGCCCTGCACGCCCTACGGCATCATCCAGCTCCTTCGCCAGTACGGCGTGGAGATCAACGGCGCCGAGGTCGTGGTCGTCGGCCGCGGTGTCACGATCGGCCGCTCCATGCCGCTCCTGCTCACCCGCCGCTCGGAGAACGCGACGGTGACGCAGTGCCACACCGGTACGCGCGACCTGTCCTCGCACCTGAAGCAGGCCGACATCATCGTGGCCGCCGCGGGCGTCCCGCACCTCATCAAGCCCGAGGACGTGAAGCCGGGCGCCGCGATCCTGGACGTCGGCGTCTCGCGCGACGAGTCCGGCAAGATCGTCGGCGACGTGCACCCGGGCGTCCGCGAGGTCGCGGGCTGGATCTCGCCGAACCCCGGCGGTGTCGGCCCGATGACGCGTGCCCAGCTGCTCGTCAACGTCGTCGAGGCAGCCGAGCGCGCCGCGTCCGCCGCCGCGAGCTGAACCGGGAAGGGGTGAGCCCATGAGCGCCGAACCTGATCAAGGGGCGTCACCGGCCGACGTCACGGAGGCCGACGTCACGGAGGCCGACGTCACAGAGGCCGAGGCCGTGGAGGACACCGAGGCCAAGGGTGCCGTCAGCGCTCCCGGTCCCGACGGGCCGAAGAAGACCACGCGGCGCTTTCCGCTCCTGACCCGCGACACCGCGCGGCCCGAGGGCGGCGGCCGGGCCGCGGGCGGCGACGCCCCCGCGCCCGCCCGGCAGTGGCCGCTGCTCACCGTGCTCTCGATGGTGGGGCTCGGGCTGCTGCTCACGGCCTTCGACGTGTTCCGCGTCGGCACGATCCTGATCGGGCTCGCGCTGATCACGGGCGCCGTCATGCGGTGGGCGCTGCCGGGTGTCGGCATGCTGGCGGTGCGGTCGCGCTTCACCGACATGGTCACGTACGGCGCGCTCGGCGTCGTCATCGTGCTGCTCGCGCTGATGGCACAGCCGAACCCATGGCTGCAGCTTCCGTTCCTGGGCGACGCGTTGCACCGGACGATCGACACCTAGCGGTGGCGGCACGCTGACGTGACGGTGGCCCGTCCTCTCCCCCGGGGAGGACGGGCCACCGCCTTGCTCGGGGCTGCTCCGGATGGGACCGGCTGTCTCAGCAGCCGGGGTTCTTCAGGGCACGCCAGGTGTTCTTGCCGACGATGCCGTCGTCCTTCAGGTTGCAGTACTTCTGCTGGAACTTGATGACCGCCTTCCTGGTGTCCTTGCCGAAGTCCCCGTCGACCCCGCTCGGTCCGACACTGAAGCGCCAGTGCTTCAGCAGGCACTGGGCCTGCTTCACGGCCTTGCCCTTGCTGCCGAGGCTGATCTCCGGTGTGGCGGAGGTGTAGTTGCAGCCGTACTCCCCCCTGGTGCCCACGGAGCCGGCGTCCGAGGCCACGGCGGCCGTCGGCACGATGGCGACGCTGCCCAGCGCTGCGGTGGCGAACAGGAGGCCGATGCGCTTACGCGTGATCATGGTTCCCCTTTCGTGGCCGCGGGCCGGGTCCCCCCGTTGGGTCCCCCGACGGCCCGCGATCCGTGTGGCGCCGGTGGTCGGCCGGTGCCGTGGTGCTGGAGCAAGAAGTTACGGAGACGGGGCGAAGGAGTCGTCCCGTGCAGGGTTGAGGTTTGGGGGCACCCCGTGGAGTACCTCCGCGGTTCCTGCAACTTCCGCGGTACCGCGGTAGTTTGACGTTGCGGTGCCCGCACCCGGGCTACGCTGCGGCGATGCGGATCCGCCCCCTCGTCGCCGATACGTCGATCGCGGTCGCCCTGACCACGGTCGCCGTACTCCTCGGGCAGGAGTCGGCGCGCCAGGGGTGGCCCGAACTCGACGCGTGGGGCTACCTGTTGGTGGCCCTGGTCAACGTGCCGATCGCCGCCCGGAGCAAGGCACCGCTCACCGTCCTTCTCGCCGTGCACCTGGCATGGATCGTGTACGTCACCGCCGGCTACTGGCCCGTGGTGAACACCTTCGGCCCCATGCTCGCCGTCTACACGGTCGCCGCCCTGAAGCCTCCGCGCACCTCCCTGCCCTGCGCCGCCCTGATGAGCGCCGTCTGGATCTACTCGGGCATGGTGAGCGAAGGCGCGGCCATGGCCTCCGTGGTCGGGCAGGCCATCGGCTTCCCCCTGGTGATCTGGCGGTTCGGGCACGTCGCACGCCGGTCCGCCGAACTGGCCAGGCAGCTGAAGCGCGAGCAGGACGAGCGGGCGCGGCGCGAGGTGGCCGAGGAACGCGGGCGCATAGCAAGGGAGTTGCACGACGTGGTCGCCCATCACATGTCGGTGATATCCGTGCAGGCGGGCCTCGCGAAGTTCGTCTTCGCCTCGGACCCGGCCACCGCCCACGCCGCGCTCTCCACCATCTCCGGCACCAGCGGCGAGGCGCTGGAGGAACTGCGCCGCATGCTGCGGGTGCTGCGCGCGCGCGAGGAGGACGACAACGCGCCCGATGCCCCGATGCCGGGGCTCGCGCGGCTCGGCGAGATGGTCGAGCGGATCAGGGCCGGGGGAGTCGACGTGGAGCTGCGCGTCGAGGGGACTCCGCGGCAACTGGCCCCCGGGGTCGAGCTCTGCGCGTACCGCGTGGTCCAGGAGGCGCTGACCAACGTACTGAAGCACGCGCACGGCGCCGCGACGGTGGTCGAACTCCGCTATCGGCCACACCACGTGACGGTTTCGGTCACCAATGACGGGGAGGGGGTGATTCCGGACAGAGTGGGCACAGGGAGCGGCCATGGGTTGATTGGGATGCGGGAGCGGGCCAAGCTCTACGGCGGGACGATCAGCATCGGCCCGCGGAGCGAGGGAGGGTTCGCCGTGCGTCTGACTCTGCCGACCTCCGCGCAGGCCGCACCGCAGGGGGACGGCGCGACTTAGATGACCAGGGTGCTCGTGGTCGACGACCAGTTCCTCATCCGGGCCGGGTTGGTGGGGCTGCTGCGTGCCGCGCCCGGCATCGAGGTCGTCGGCGAGGCGGGAGACGGCGCGGAAGCCGTCGAGCTCGCCGCGACGACGCGGCCCGACGTGATCCTGATGGACATCCGGATGCCCGGCATGAGCGGCATCGTGGCCACCGAGAAGATCCTCGCCGAGGCGCCCGAACCGCCGCCGCGCGTCCTGGTGCTGACCACGTTCGATCTCGACGAGTACGTGTACGGGGCGCTGCGGGCCGGGGCGTCGGGCTTCCTGCTCAAGGACTCCGGGCCCGAACGCCTGCTCGCCGCGGTGGCCGCCGTGGGCGGCGGTGACGCGCTCTTCGCGCCCAGTGTCACCTGCCGGCTCGTCGAGGCCTTCGCCCGGCAGGCCGGAGCCGGGTCCGGCGACCGTGCCGAGCCGCCGCCGGACCTGCGGGCGCTGACCCTGCGCGAGGTCGAGGTCCTGAAGCTGATCGCCACGGGTCTGTCCAACGCGGACATCGCCGACCGCCTGTACATCAGCGAGGCCACCGTCAAGACCCACCTCAACCGCACGATGTCCAAACTCGACCTGGACAGCAGGGCGCAGGCGGTGGTGGTGGCGTACGAGACGGGTCTCGTCACGCCGGGCGGCGGCGGTCGCTGAGGGGCGTCCGACGGCTCCTGCCGACTCCCGCCCGCGACCGCGAACAGGTGACGGCGCCCGTCCTCACCCCCGTGGGAGGACGGGCGCCGCCGGTCTGTGGGGGGCCGCTCCATCGGGAACCAGCGTCATGCCCCCGCCAATTCCGTTCAAGGGATGCCTTGCCCCTGTGGCACGGAGGTGACCATTCCGCAACGCTGTTCCCAGCCCGCAACAGGGCGCGACGGAGTGCGACGGAGTGCGACAGGGCGCGACGGGGCGCGGAGGGAACCACTTCGGGTCGCCCGGCCGTCATGGGGGAAAACTGGGGGCAAACTGGGCACATGCTGGGGGTGAAGCATGAGTGCTGCCTGGCAGCCGCTTCCGGAGGCACTTCCGCCGGAAGTACGGCATTTCGTGGAACAGCTGCGGCTGCTCAAGGACCGCACCGGCCTGAGCCTGATCGCGCTCGGCGAGGAGACGGCCTACAGCAAGTCCTCCTGGCAGCGCTACCTCAACGCACGGCAGCCACCGCCCCGGCAGGCGGTCGCGGCACTGTGCCGGGTGGCGGGCGCGGACAGCGAACGGTACTGCGCGCGCTGGGAGTTGGCCGTCCGCGTGTGGCCTCGGGGCGCCGCTGTGGAGGGTGCGAGAGCCGCCCCGGGCGTCGTCCTGAGCAAGCCGGTCGAGGACATGACCCCGACGCCTGCCCGGCCGCACGTGCCACGGCGGCCCTCGCGCGCCCGCTCGTCGTGGACGTGGCGCTCCACCGTCGGCGTCAGCGCGTTTCTCGTTCTCATGGTGCTGTTCGAGGGGCTGATGCGCTTCCTCATGCGGTAGGGCCGCCGTCGCCGGCGGCCCTGAGCGGGGGTGCGGGTGTGGAACCCGGGACTGTGGAACCGGGATCAGCCGCGCCAGTTGTACGCGGCCTTCTTCCACTTGCCGTCGATCTTCACGTAGTACGTGCCGGAGAGGCGCTTGAAGCCGACGTCGTGCTGGTAGCCGCTGTAGGTGACGTGGCCGCCGCCGCCCGGGCCGTTCAGGAAGTCGTCCGCGACACCGAACGTCTCCTTGCCGACGATGCCGTCGACGTCCTCCACGTCCTCGCGCTGCTGCCAGTACTTGGTGGCCGACTCGGTCTTACGGCCGAAGCTGCCGTCGATGTCCCACTTCTTGAACGTGTGCCGCTTGCCGCTGCTGTCCTTCCACTTGGCCCCGTCCGCGTACAGAACGTTCTGCCAGAGGCGGGTCGCGTTGCTGTTCGCGTGGCTGTGGCGGGACAGAGTGCCCTCGTCGCCCCAGTCGTTGTGCGCGGACCCCTTGCCGTCGACGACGTGTGGCCCACTGGCCTGTGCGAGCGACGCGGTCCCGCCCAGCGCGATCGCCGCCCCCGCCGTCACGGCTACCGCCGCGCCGAGCAGCCGCTTCGGCCTGCCCTTGCTGATGCGCATGTGTTCCCCCTAGGTGGTGCGTTGACGTCTCCGATGCTTCCTCCTGGAGGCGTTTCGCAAAAGGGTCAAGCGGCGCAATCGGGATGGTTTGGGACGTCCCAGGCCGCTACCAGGGGTTCCGCATCGTGGAGCGGGACAGCGATGGGACACTGGACGCAGGACCGCACGGAGTGCGACGGTGCACGCCAGTGGCCCGAATGCTCCCGTGCGCCCCCGGTCCGGGAACTGACATCCTGACTTTTGGCATCCCTCTGGGTAGCCCATGACAGGAGCAGCGGGGGCTGCCTCATGGGCAGAGCGGGGGGAACCACGCGCGGGGGCACGTTGGCACGTACGGGGGGATGAGGGGGAGTAATGCCTCGTTGGAAGGCACTACCGGATGAGCTGGATCCGCAGGTCAGGGAGTTCGCCAGTCAGCTGCGCAGGCTCGTCGACCGCAGTGGTCTCAGCATTGCCGCGGTGTCGGACCGCACCGGGTACAGCAAGACGTCGTGGGAGCGGTATCTGAACGGGCGGCTGCTCGCCCCGAAGGGTGCGATCGTCGCGCTTGCCGAGGTGACGGGCACCAACCCGGTGCACCTCATCACCATGTGGGAGCTCGCCGAGCGCGCCTGGAGCCGCTCCGAGATGCGGCACGACATGACCATGCAGGCGATCCGGATCTCCCAGGCGCGGGCCGCGCTCGGCGAGCTGGGCCCGAACCCGCCCAACGGCAAGGGCAAGGGCAAGGAGAACGGCGGCGCGGTGCGCGGCGGCGGCGGTGCCGCGGTCGGCACCGGTGTCGACGCCGCCGACCGCCCCGCTCGCCCGGGCGGGAGCGTCACCGGGGTCGCGGGCCCCGCGGGTGTCTCGCCGACGGTGCCCCCGCAGGCCCCCTCGTACGCGGGCGGGGGCGGCGTCGCGGCGCCGCCCGGCCCGGCCCGGCCGGCCCGTGGCGGAGATTCGCCCGACCGGCAGCGGCGGCGCAGGAAGCTGACGATGTTCCTGGCGGGCATCGTCGGGGCGCTCGTCGTCATAGCCGCCGCCGTCTTCCTGACCGACTTCGGCAAGGGCGACAAGGGCAACGAAAGCACCAAGCCGCCGGCCTCGCCGAGCACGAGCGACAAGGACCTGCCCGCGGGCGTCGAGTGCAGCGGCAAGAGCTGTACCGGCAAGGACCCCGAGACCATGGGCTGCGGCGGCGAGCTGGCCACCACGACGACGCGCGCGACCGTGGGCAAGGCCCTGGTCGAGGTCCGCTACAGCAAGACGTGCGGTGCGGCGTGGGCGCGCATCACGCAGGCGGCTCCGGGCGACAAGGTCACGATCACCGGAGACGGCGCCAAGCAGAACGGCACCGTGAACGCCGACTTCGACGCGTACACACCGATGGTGGCCGTCAAGGACGGTGCGTCGGCGGAGGCGTGCGCGACCCTCAAGGCCGGCCAGACCGGCTGCACGAAGTAGCTGACACAGCGAACCGGCCGCACCTGAATCAGGTGCGGCCGGTGTCGTGCTCGGGTCATCGCCGGTTAGCTCGACGGCCACCAGGGCCCCGGCATCACGCACACGCCGA
>NZ_JBSFUS010000022.1:0-99583 GCF_053591915.1 Streptomyces sp. NPDC002853
GACGGGGAGCAGATCTGGGGCGACGGCTCCACCTTCAAGGGCAACGACATCGAGCGGTTCTACCGGTACGGGCTGCTCGCCAACCCGCACCTGCGCCGGCCGGTGCTATTCGGCCTTGATCGCCATCAGCGGGTTCAACTTGGCCGCGCTGCGGGCCGGCCACACCGCCGCGAGGACGCCGACCAGGCCCGCGATGCAGAGGAAGATCGCGATACGGCCGAGCGGGATCTCCATGGAGTACGTCTTCAGCGTGCCGGAGATGCTGTTGCCCGCGACCCAGCCCATGAAGAGGCCGAGGCCGATGCCGAGCAACGCGCCGAACAGGGAGATGATCACCGCTTCCAGGCGCACCATCTGCTTGACCTTCGCGCGGTCGAGGCCGATGGCCCGCAGCATGCCGATCTCGTGCTTCCGCTCGAAGACCGACATGGCCAGGGTGTTGATGACGCCGAGCACCGCGATCAGGATGGCCATCGCCAGGAGGCCGTAGAGCATGTTCAGCATCATGTTGATCGCGCCACCGATCTCGTTGCTGATCGCGTCCTTGTCCTGGATCTTCAGGGCAGGGTTGTCGCCCAGGGCCTTGACGATGGAGTCCTCGGCCTCGGCGGAGGTGCCGCCCTCCATCTTCACCAGGACCTGCTGGTCGGTGATCTTGGACATGTGCGCGTCGACCACGGCGAGCGGCGTGAACAGGCCGTCGATCATCTCGTTCTGCTGGTAGATGCCGGCGATCTTCAGCTTGACCGTCTTGTCGTCATCGAACGTCACCGGGACGGTGTCGCCGGTCTTGAGGCCCTTCTTGTCCGCGGTCTTCTTGTCCAGGAGCGTGGAGTCCCCCTGCAGACCCGCGAGCGAGCCACTGGTGAAGTCCAGGCTCGCCACCTTGCCGAAGTCCTTCTCGTCGACGCCGGTGACCTGGCCGTACGAGCCGTCGAGCTCGCCGTAGGTGGTGCGCAGCGGGCTGCTCGCCTCGACGTCGGGGAGCTTGTCCAGCTTCTGGCGGACCTCGGGGGTCAGCGGCTCGTAGTTCGCCATGGAGACGGTGTAGTCGGCCTTCAGGGAGTCCGCCGCCATCTTGTTGATGGCGCTGCTCATGGAGGTCGCGACCACCGTCATCGCCGTGATGAGGGTCAGGCCGATCATCAGGGCCGCGGCGGTGGAGGCCGTGCGGCGCGGGTTGCGCACCGAGTTGAGCCGGGACAGCTTGCCCGGGACGCCGAACGGCTTCAGGAGCGGGGCCGACGCGGCGATGAACGGGCGCGACAGGAGCGGTGTGAGGACGATGACGCCGACGAGGATCGTCGCGGCGCCGCCGGACATCACGTAGTTGTCGTCCATGAACATCATGACCGTGCCGATGGCGACGATGACCGAGCCGATGGTGTTGCGCACGACGAGACCGCGCGTGGTCGGCGTCGCGTGGACGCTGTTCATCGCGGCGACCGGCGGGATCTTCGCGGCGCGGCGGCCCGGCAGCCAGGCGGCCAGCATGGTGACGACCACACCGATGATCAGGGCGACGACGATCGTGGTCGGTGCGATGACGATCGGCCCGTCGGGCAGCGAGGCGCCCGCGGAGTTCATCAGGGACTCCAGGCCCAGGGCCACGCCGATGCCGAGCGCGAAGCCGGTCACGGCGGCCACCAGACCCACGATGAACGCCTCGATGAGCACGGAGCGCGTCACCTGACGGCGCGAGGCGCCGACGGCGCGCATGAGCGCGAGCTCCTTGGTGCGCTGGGCGACCAGCATGGTGAAGGTGTTGGCGATGATGAAGATGCCGACGAAGAGCGCGATGCCGGCGAAGATCAGCAGCACCTGGCTCATCGAGCTGGTCTGCTGCTCGATCATGTCGTCCTGGTCGGACTTGAGCTCGGCGCCGGTCAGGGCCTTGGAGTCCTTCGGGAGGATCTTGTCGATCGAGCTCTTGAGCGCCGTCTCGGAGGTGCCCGCGGCGGCCTTCACGTCGATCTCGTCGTACTCGGTCTTGCCGAGGACCTTCAGCGCGGTGTCGTTGTCGAACACCACCAGGCTGCCGCCCGCGAGGACGCTGCCGTCCTCGGTGTCGAAGACACCGCTGATCTTCGCCGTCTTCACCGGTCCGTCGGTGGAGTAGCGGACCGTGTCGCCGACCTTGTATCCGGTGCGCTCGGCGGTGCGCGCGTCGAGGGCGATGTCACCGGCGGACTTCGGGGCGGCGCCCTTGGTGAAGTCGTAGCGCGGGTCCTTGCCGTCATCGGCCGGGAAGTAGTTGGCGCCCGAGGTGCCCCACTCGCCGCCCACCAGTTTGCCGTCCTTGTCGGCGAGCGCGGTGAAGCCGGTGACGCCGGCGATCGCGGAGTCGGCTCCGGGCAGGCTGTCCGCCTTCTTGAGCAGGGAGTCGGTCAGGCGCGGCTTCTGCTTGGTCTCGTCCTCCTCGCCGCCGAACTGCTGGATGGCGACGGAGACGTGGTCGAAGCTCTTGGCCGACTTGTTCTTGTAGGCGTTGCCGAAGGTGTCGGTGAAGACCAGGGTGCCGGAGACGAAGGCGACGCCGAGCATGACGGCGAGCACGGTCATCAACAGCCTGGCCTTGTGCGCGAGCACGTTGCGCAGGGCGGTACGGAACATGGGTGTGAGTCCTGGTGGGGGAGAGAGGGAGGGCTCCGAAGGGGGCCCGAAGGGGCGCGGGGAACTGCGCGACCAGCCACGACGTATCCGCAGGCAGCGCCTACGGACGTCGTACGGCGCTTAGCTGGTCCTCCCCTTCGCGTCGAAGTCCTTCATCCGGTCGAGGACGCCGTCCGCCGTCGGCGAGAGCATCTCGTCGACGATCCGCCCGTCGGCGAGGAAGATCACGCGGTCCGCGTACGCCGCGGCCACCGGGTCGTGGGTGACCATGACGACGGTCTGGCCCAGTTCGCGCACGGAGTTGCGCAGGAAGCCCAGGACCTCGGCGCCCGAGCGCGAGTCCAGGTTTCCGGTCGGCTCGTCGCCGAAGATGATGTCGGGCTGCGAGGCGAGCGCGCGGGCCACGGCCACACGCTGCTGCTGCCCGCCGGAGAGCTCGGTCGGCCGGTGGCTGAGCCGCCCCGCCAGACCGACCATGGAGATGACCTGCTCCAGCCACTGCTTGTCGGGCTTGCGGCCCGCGATGTCCATCGGCAGCGTGATGTTCTCCAGTGCCGTCAGCGTCGGAAGCAGGTTGAAGGCCTGGAAGATGAAGCCGATCTTGTCCCGGCGGAGCTTGGTGAGCTGCTTGTCCTTGAGGGTGGAGAGCTCGGTCTCGCCGATCCGCACGGAGCCGCCGCTGAAGCTGTCGAGGCCCGCGACACAGTGCATCAGGGTCGACTTGCCGGACCCCGAGGGACCCATGATCGCGGTGAACTCGCCCTGCCGGAAGTCGACGGAGACATGGTCCAGGGCGACCACCTGGGTCTCGCCCTGTCCGTACACCTTGGACAGGTCCGTGGCGCGTGCGGCCACCGCGGTGCTGCGGGCGGCGAAGGGGGTGGTGGTCACGGGGCGGTGCTCCTGTCGGGACGACGAGTGGGGACGTACTCCATCGTGCTGGCAGATCCGCGCCATGTAGTCAGCCGCTGTTCCGGTTCCGGGGGCCCTCTGCAGTCGGACTCCGGGAGCCCGTGTCATACCTGGGGATGACCCCCGCCCCTGACACAGGTAGCACTCGCCAGTGACCCGCAGGCGCCGCGTAGGCGGCTAAATTCCGTCATTCCGTCCCGGAGGCCGCACAGCGGTGGAAGGGCCTGCGGCATGTACCGATGGGCCGTACCGGTGGCTGATGCACCCTCAGACGTCAATAAAATAAGACAACATCGGGCTGTTGTTCCGCTGTTCGGGGGACGCCTCCCGATAGGGTCGAATCACTTGATGCGGAGCCCATGGCCTGCCCGGATGGTGGAATGCAGACACGGCGAGCTTAAACCTCGCTGCCCCTAGCGGGCGTGCCGGTTCAAGTCCGGCTCCGGGCACCTCCGCTAAGGCCTCGGCGGGTACGTGCGCCAAGGCATCAGCGCCCCGTTGAAGCGTGCCGCCGTGTGCAGGTCCGTTTCGATTGCTGTTGCTGTTTCGTGCAGGGCGGGGAGCAGTGTTTCCACGGTTTTCGCCAGTGGCGCCGTTCCCGCGTGCTGGGCCACGTTCAGGGCGGCGATCACGTGGCCCTCGGCGTTCTTGATCGGTACGGCGACCGAGCGCAGGCCCTCCTCCAGTTCCTCGTCCGCGGTGGCGTGGCCGTCGGCTGCGGCGCGGTTCAGGATGTGGTGCAGGGCCGCCGGGTCGGTGACCGTGCGGTGGGTGAGGGGGCGGGGCGGGGCGGCCTTCAGGAGGCGCTCGCGGTCCTTTGGGGGCAGGCCGGCGAGCAGGACCCGGCCCATGGCCGTGGGGTAGGCGGGGAAGCGCGTGCCGAGCGTGATGTAGACGCTCATGACGCGGACGGTCGCCGCGCGTGCCACGTACAGGATGTCCGTGCCGTCGAGCACCGTCACCGACGCCGACTGGTGTACGCGGTCGGTCAGTTGGCGCAGGTGCGGCTCGGCGATGTCGGCGAAGCCGAGGCGGGACAGGCGGGCGTAGCCGAGCTCCAGGATGCGGGGGAGCGGGCGGTGGAGGCGGCCGTCGTGCGCCGCGTACCCCTCCAGTTCCAGGGTGTGCAGGCAGCGGCGTGCGGTGGCCCGTGGCAGGCCGGTGGCGGCGGCGATCGCGGTGAGCGGCAGGCCGTCGCCGTGGGCCGGGCCGAGGGCGCGCAGGACGGCGAGGCCGCGGGCGAGCGACTGGAGGAAGCCGGGGCCGAGTTCGGCCTTGGCCGCGGTCGTGTCCAGCGGCTGATCGGGCGTCAACTCCCCTTTCGGATACGGCGGTGCGGCCGCCGGCAGGGACTCCAGGTACGCCGCCTCCTCGCGGAGTCGTGGCAGCACGAGCTCCGCAAGGCCCCGCGCCGTGTGCCTGCTGGTGTGGCTCACCGCGGACAGGGCGTACCGCGGGCGGCCCACCGCGTCGCGCACCGGGACCGCCGTCGCGATCAGGCCCGGCTCGATCAGCTGGTCGTCCAGCGCCCAGCCCGTCTCGCGCGAGCGCTCCACCCGCTCCGCGAGGTCCGGGGGCGGGGCCGCGGGGCCGGGCGGCAGCGCGGGGAAGGCGTGCCCCCCGGGGTCGGCGGCCACGCGTGCCCGCCACCCCGCCCACTCCGCCTCGTCCCACTCGGCGGCGAACAGCGCGCCCGGCGCGCACCGCTCGGCGGGCAGCAGATCGCCGATGCGGAAGGCCACCGACATCGCGCGGCGCCGCGCCGCCTGCGTGACGAAGCGGACGCCGTCGCCGTCCGGCACCGCGAGGGACACCGACTCGTCCAGCTCGTCCGCGAGCCGGGCGGTGCGCGCCGCGACCTCGCCGCTCAGCCCGCTCGCCGCCAGGTAGGCGTTGCCGAGCTCCATCAGGCGGGGCGTGAGGTGGAGTTCCTGGCCGTGCTCGCGTACGTAGCCGAGGCGGGCCAGCGTCGCCACGACCCGGTCCACCGTCGATCGGGCCAGGCCGGTCGCACGCACGAGGTCGCCCGCCCTGACCTGTTCGCCGACCGCGAGGGCGCGGAGCACCGCGAGACCGCGCTGAAGGGGGCGTACGGACTCTTCCGGCATGGCGCTGCTCCTCGGGCGGTGGAAATCGGGTGCCCCGCAACCGTTGACAGCCGCTGGGTCCGGTCGGAGACTCCCGTCAGCACATTATGAACGAAAGTTCACCAGACGAACAAGGGGAGAGGTCGGCCGATGCGCACCACCGTCGGAATCATCGGAGCCGGACCGGCGGGCCTGCTCCTCGCCCGCCTGCTGCACAACGCGGGCATCGATTCCGTCGTCCTGGAGACCCGGGACCGCGCCTACGTCGAACAGCGCCAGCGCGCCGGAATCCTGGAACAGGGCACCGTCGACGTCCTGCGCGAGGCGGGCGCAGCCGCCCGCATGGACCGCGAGGGCATCCCGCACGACGGCATCGAGCTGCGCTTCGACCGCCGCAGGCACCGCGTCGACTTCCCCGCGCTGACCGGCGGCCGGTCCGTGATGGTCTACGCCCAGACCGAGGTCTGCAAGGACCTCATAGCTCTCCAGCTCGCCGCCGGGGGCCCGCTTCTCTTCGAGGCCGAGGCGCTCGCCGTCGAGGGCGCCGAGACCGAGAACCCCAGCGTCCGCTTCCGCCACCAGGGCCGCGAGGACGTCCTGGAGTGCGACTACGTGGTGGGCTGCGACGGCTCCTGGGGCGTGGCCCGCAAGGCCGTGCCCGCCGATGTCGCCCAGGTCTTCGAGCGGACGTACCCCTTCGGCTGGCTCGGCATCCTCGCCGACGTGCCGCCCTCGCACGACGAACTGGTCTACGCGCGCCACGACCGCGGCTTCGCCCTCCTGTCGATGAGGTCGCCGACCGTCACCCGCGCCTACCTCCAGGTCCCCGCGGGCACCGAGGCCGCCGACTGGGGCGACGAGGAGATCTGGGACGAGCTCGACCGCCGCCTGGAGACGGACGATCGGCAGTGGACCCTGAAGCGCGGGCCCATCACCGCCAAGTCCGTCACGCCCATGCGCAGTCACGTTCACGAGCCCATGCGGCACGGACGCGTCTTCCTCGCCGGGGACGCCGCCCACATCGTCCCGCCCACCGGCGCCAAGGGCCTCAACCTCGCCGTCGGCGACGTCGTCACCTTCGCCCGCGCGCTCACAGAGCTCCGCGAAACCGGCTCCGACGCCCGCCTTGAGGCGTACTCCGCGACCTGCCTGCGCCGCGTCTGGCAGGCCGAGCGCTTCTCGTACGCCATGACCACGATGCTGCACCGCGCTCCCGAGGCCACCCCCTTCGACGACCGCATCCAGCTCGCCCAGCTGGACCGCATCACCACCGCCCGTGCGGCGGAGACCGACCTCGCGGAGAGCTACACGGGCTTCCCGCTCGACTGAGCCCGCCGCGTGAACCCCCGTCCCCACCAGGTCCCACACATCCCCACCAGGTCCCACAAAGAAGTGAGAACCCCGTGACCGCTCCCCAAGGCGCCGCGCCCCGGCGGACCTTCAGATCCGTGGCCCCCGTCATAGCCCTGTGCTGGCTCGTCGTCTTCTTCGACGGCATGGACGTCAACATCTACGGCGCCGTGATGCCGCACCTCATCGACGACAAGGACTTCGGCTTCACCACGTCGACCGCCGGCACCATCGGCTCCTGGACCACCTTCGGCATGCTGATCGGCGCCCTCGGCTGCGGCACGCTCACCGACTGGATCGGCCGCAAGCCGATGGTCACGGGCAGCGTCGCGCTGTTCTCCCTGGGCTCCGCGATCTGCGCGCTCGCGCCCACCGCCGCCGTCTTCGGAGGCGGTCGTTTCATCGCCGGGCTCGGGCTCGGCGGCCTGATGCCGATCAGCCTCGCGATCGTCGCCGAGTTCGCGCCGCCGCGCAGGGCAGCCCTGGCCACCGGCCTGATGATGACCTCGTACCACGCGGGCGGCATGGCGGCCACGGGCCTCGGGCTCTGGCTGGGGCCCGACCACGGCTGGCGCGTCGTCTTCTGGGCCGGCGTCATCCCCGCGGCCGTCGCCATCCCCCTCGTACTGAAGTGGCTCCCCGAATCGCCCGGCGTGCTGCTCGCCAAGGGCCGCACGAGCGAGGCAGAGGCCGTCGCCGCCCGGTACCTGCTGCCGTCCCCGACGCTCGCCGAAGCCCCCGCGGCGGGCGCCAAGGGCCGCTTCGCCGCCGTCGCCTCGCTCTTCACCCCAGGTCAGCGGCTCGCGACCCCGCTCCTGTGGCTCGCTTCCTTCGCCGGGCTCCTCCTCGTCTACGGGGTCTCCACCTGGCTCCCCGAGCTGATGCGCGCCTCCGGCTACTCCCTCTCCTCCTCCGTCACCTTCCTCATGGTGATCAACGCGGGCGGCATCGTCGGCATGCTGGTCGCGGGCCGGGCCGCCGACAAGTTCGGCGCCGTGCGGATCTCCGCGATCTGGTTCCTGCTCACCGCCTGCGGAACCTTCCTGCTCAGGGCCGAGCTGCCGCTCGGAGTCGCGTACGTGATCGTCTTCATGACCGGCATCTGGCTCTTCTCGGCGCAGGTGATGGTCTACGCCTCCGCCCCGTCCGTCTACACGCCCGCCCAGCGCGCCACCGGGCTCGGCTGGATCACCGGCATCGGGCGCACCGGCGCGGTCGTGGGGCCGTGGCTGGGAGGTGCCGTCGTCTCCGGCGGAAACGCGTCCCTCGGATTCACCACGTTCGCCGTGGCCGCCGTGCTCGGAGCCGTCGCGATCTCGCTGGTGCCACTCGTCCGGCGCAGCCGCCACACCCCGGCCGACGAGGGAGTATCACCCGCCGGACCGGGAACAGGGAGCACCGGGCCGAACGTTCTTGGTCACAAGGAGGGAAAGATCCTCCCCAAGCACTAGGGTCTTCCTTTTGCCTACGCATTACTCTTGACCCAAAGCCACACACGGTGGCCATGGAGGAGTGAAATGAGGAGCAGTAACCCGGTCTTCTCGCGACGGGGGTTCAGCCGCGACAACGGCTACGCGGGCTTCGGCACGCAGCCGCAGGCCGGGGGACCCGCCGTCGGGACGCAGACCCAGCAGGGCAACCCGTACGCGGGTGCCGGCCAGCAAGCGCCCACCAATCCGTACGCGACGAACCCGTACGCCCAGCAGGACCTGCAGCACGGCGCCCCCCAGGCGCCCGTAACCACCGCAGGCCGCATGACGATGGACGACGTCGTCCTGCGTACGGCCACCACGCTCGGCACGCTCCTGGTCACGGCCGCGCTCGCCTGGGCGCTGCTGCCGGTGGACGACGCCAACATCAGCAAGTCGTACGGCATCGCGATCGGCGCAGGCCTCGTCGCGATGGTGCTCGGCCTGGTGCAGGCCTTCAAGCGCAAGGCTTCGCCCGCGCTGATCCTGACGTACGCCGCCCTGGAAGGTGTCTTCCTCGGCGTCGTCTCCAGCGTCGTCGACAACCGCATCGCGGACGGCGCGGC
Organism: Streptomyces sp. NPDC002853; assembly: GCF_053591915.1. Classification (NCBI taxonomy): domain Bacteria; kingdom Bacillati; phylum Actinomycetota; class Actinomycetes; order Kitasatosporales; family Streptomycetaceae; genus Streptomyces; species Streptomyces sp. NPDC002853. The sequence goes on from NZ_JBSFUS010000022.1 coordinate 8,998, forward strand.
CATGCAGGCCGTGCTCGGCACGATGGCCGTCTTCGCCGGTGTCCTGATCGCCTACAAGGCGGGCTGGATCCGCGTCAACCGTCGCTTCTACGGCTTCGTGATGGCCGCGGCGATGGGCTTCCTGCTGCTCACCGCCGTGAACCTGCTGTTCATGGTCTTCGGCGGCGGTGACGGCCTCGGCTTCCGCAGCGGCGGCCTCGGCATCGTCTTCGGCATCGTCGGCATCCTGCTCGGCGCGTGCTTCCTGGCCCTGGACTTCAAGCAGGTCGAGGACGGCATCGCGTACGGCGCGCCGAAGGAAGAGGCCTGGCTCGCGGCGTTCGGTCTGACGATGACGCTCGTCTGGATCTACCTCGAGTTCCTGCGTCTGATCGCCATCCTGCAGGGCAACGACTGACGCGCCTGACTCGACGAAGGGCCCCGCGGAACATGCGTTCCGCGGGGCCCTTCGCCGTTGTGTGAGGTTGCGTGTGAGGTTGTGTGAGGGGGACAGGGGGAGTCAGAGCAGCTTGCGCGCGGCCCGGCGCAAGTCGTACTCGTGAATGATTGCCTTGGCGTGCCCATAAGCCAGGTTGTGCTCCGCGCGGAGCCAGCTGACCTTCTCCTCGAAGCGGAAGAGAGAAGGGCCTTCGTCCACGGCGCGGATCCAGTCGGAGATCTCACGACCGGTGCAGTGGGGGATTCGGGCGATCAGGTTGCGGTGGGTCTCCTCGGAGAAGACTTGTGACATCGGCGCCTCCGGACGCGTCGCGATGTGTTCCGGCCTTCACGCCACCGTGCCTGAGCGTTGGGGCGTTGGCAACAGTCCCGCCCGGGCGCATAAGGTCGCCGGGTGCTTGATACGACGCCTTTGACGGCCGCAGTGGACCAATTCGCCGACCGCTTGCGGGCCGCCCCGCAGAGCCGCTTGCAGCGGGGGGCGGCGACCGAGGCGCTGGCTCTGGCCAGGGAACTGGCGGCGTGGGCGCAGCGGATCGAGGTGCCGGACGCGGAGCCGCGGGAGATGCCGGACGCCGGGATGTTCGCGGCGGCCGACCAGATCACGGTGGCGGGGCGGGATTTGGCCCTTGTGCTCGACGACGAGAGCCAGCTCGCCGAGGCGCTGACGCTCGTGGAGAAGGCGCAGAAGCGCGCCGGGGTATGACGGGGGTGTGGGCCGACCCCGGCGGGCGCCGGGGCCGCTTCGGTCAGACCGACGCGATGACGCGGTCGGCCAGGATGTAGACGTTCTCGGTGCCGCACTCGAAGGTCAGTGCGTAGGCGCCGGAGATTCCGGAGCCGCCGAGCAGGACCGGGGTGTGGCCGTCGCGCAGGGCGTCGGCGAGCAGCTCCGCGGTCTCGCGGTGGCCCGGCGTCATGCAGAGCGTGGTGCCGTCGGCGAAGACGTAGACGTCCAGCGTGCCGAGCGGGCCCGGGCGGACGTCGGCGAGTGCCGTGCGGGCGTCGGCCAGTTCCTCAAGACAGGCGACAGTGCGCTCGTGGTCGCCGTTGACGGGCGACTGCACCGGCACGAAGTCCGGGTGCGAGGGGTGGCGGCGGCGGGCCGCGGCCAGCTCCGGGGAGTCGCCCGCGAACTCGTCGACCGGATCCGCGTACGGCTCGATGACCGGCTCCAGACTGTCCGACTCCAGTCCGGCGAGGTCCGCCTGGCGGGGCAGGAACAGCTCGTCGGCCATGTCGGAGAGGCCGGGCAGGCCGCTCAGCAGGGAGGGCGCGTCCGAGGCGTCACGGGCCTCCTGGGCGGCCCAGAAGGCGCGCGCCTCGGCCAGCTCGCGCTCCCGTTCCTCGGCGAGGGCCTCGGCGACAGCCGTGCGTATCTCGTCGGCGTCCGCGGTCGTGCGGGCGGCCGGCACGGTGGCGTGCGCGGTGGCCGAGTGGCTGTCGGCCAGCTCGGTGCGCAGGGCGGTGATTTCGGCAAGCTGCTTCCGCAGCCCGTGCACGGCGTGCAGGGCGGCGGCACCCACGGCCGTGGCAGCGGCCGTGGAGAGCAGCAAGGCAATAGGCAGAGCGCTCACTGACGTACTCCCGGTTTCAAGTCGACCCCCGACTTCCTACATCAGCTTGAAGCCTGCACGATCCACCTGTCAGTGCATTACGTCACGAATTGGACAGGTCTTTCGGCCCGGTGTTTATCCACAGATGCGCTCTGACCTGGTCATATGCATCTCCCCCAGGAGATAGGTCACATCCTGGGGGAGATTGAGTCACGAATCAATGGAGACGCGGGGGATTCGCGGGGGTCAGAGGGTCAGCTGAGGCGCTCGATGACCATGGCCATGCCCTGGCCGCCGCCGACGCACATCGTCTCCAGACCGAACTGCTTGTCGTGGAACTGGAGGCTGTTGATGAGGGTGCCGGTGATGCGGGCGCCGGTCATGCCGAAGGGGTGGCCGACGGCGATGGCACCGCCGTTGACGTTCAGCTTGTCGAGCGGGATGTTCAGGTCGCGGTAGGAGGGGATCACCTGGGCGGCGAAGGCCTCGTTGATCTCGAAGAGGTCGATGTCGTCGACGGTGAGACCGGCGCGGGACAGGGCCTGCTTCGACGCCTCGACCGGGCCGAGACCCATGATCTCGGGGGAGAGGCCGGTGACGCCGGTGGAGACGATGCGGGCCAGCGGGGTCAGGCCGAGCTCGCGGGCCTTGGTGTCGCTCATGATCACGAGGGCGGCGGCGCCGTCGTTGAGCGGGCAGCAGTTGCCCGCGGTGACCAGGCCGTCGGGGCGGAAGACGGGCTTGAGGCCCTCGACGCCTTCGAGGGTGACGCCGGCGCGGGGGCCGTCGTCCTTGCTGACGACGGTGCCGTCGGGGGTCGTCACCGGGGTGATCTCGCGCTCCCAGAAGCCGTTCTTGATGGCTTCCTCGGCGAGGTTCTGGGACCGGACACCGAACTCGTCCATGTCCTTGCGGGTGACGCCCTTGGCGCGGGCCAGGTTCTCGGCGGTCTGCCCCATCGCGATGTAGGCGTCCGGGATCAGGCCGTCCTCGCGCGGGTCGTGCCAGTTCGAGCCCTCGGTCTTGGACACGGCCTCCGTGCGGGCCTCGGCGTCGGCGAAGAGGGGGTTGTGGGTGTCGGGGAGGCCGTCGCTGGACCCCTTGATGCTGCGCGACACCATCTCCACACCGGCGGAGATGAAGACGTCGCCCTCACCGGCCTTGATGGCGTGCAGGGCCATGCGGGAGGTCTGCAGGGAGGACGAGCAGTACCGGGTGATGGTGCAGCCCGGCAGGTGGTCCATGCCCATCTGCACGGCGACGATGCGGCCGAGGTTGTGCCCCTGCTCGCCACCCGGCAGACCACAGCCGAGCATCAGGTCGTCGATGAGCCTCGGGTCGAGCTCGGGGACCTTGGCGAGGGCGGCCTCGATGATCGTGGCGGTCAGGTCGTCGGGCCGCAGATCCTTCAGGGAGCCCTTGAAGGCGCGACCGATCGGGGTGCGGGCGGCGGAGACGATCACGGCTTCGGGCATCACGGCACTCCAGTGACGAGGGGGCAGGACTCCTTGGGAAGTTACCTGCACGTATCGCCCTGGGTCATCGGGCGGGGACTGTGATGCGGACCGCATTTTTCTAAGCGCTTGCTCAGGCTGGCGGGGGCGCCTTTGGGGGGACGGCTCCCCCCCAAAGGGCTACCGCGGCAGCGGCGAAGGGTCCGGGGTGTGGTGGATCCGCCTGCGGCGGCGGCGCTTGATGAGCGCCCAGGGGCCTCGCGGACCCGTGGGCATGGCTGCCGCCACCTCCGTGCCGCCCTCCGACGCGGCCTGCGCGGCAGCACGCGCCACCGGCAGGAAGCCCTCCCGGCGGGACACGTCGGGGCGCTCCTCCTCCGGCCACAGGCCCAGCGAGGCGCACAGCGTCGGCAGTACCGCCATCGCCGCGGTCGCGTACCCCTCCGCGGAGGGGTGGTAGTTGTCGGGACCGAACAGCTCCCGCGGGTTCGCGAGGAACTCGGGGCCCAGCAGGTCCCCGAGCGACACCGTGCGCCCGCCCTGCTCGACCACCCCGATCGTCTGCGCGGCGGCCAGCTGGCGCGACACCCGCCGTGCCATCCAGCGCAGGGGTTGGTAGACGTTCTCGACCGTGCCCAGGTCGGGGCACGTGCCGACCACCACCTCGGCCCCCGCCGTCCGCAGCCGCCGCACCGCGGACGACAGAAGCCGTACGGAGCGCGTCGCCGGCATCCGGTGCGTCACGTCGTTCGCGCCGATCATGATCACGCAGACGTCCGGCACCCAGGACGACAGGTCGGAGAGGAGCAGCGTCACCTGCCGGTCGAGGTCGTCCGACTGGGCGCCCGGCAGCGCCACGTTCCGCAGCTCCACCGGCCGCTCCGCCACCGCCGCGAGCCCTGCCGCGAGCAGCGCGGCGGGAGTCTGCCTGGCCCGGTACACACCCTGCCCCGCCGCCGTCGAATCGCCGAGCATCGCGAACCGCAGGGGTTCCGCCCCGTCCGGCCGGTCCGCGTAACCCCAGCCGTAGCGCCCGTCCGCCCGCGGTGGAGCCGGATGCTCCCCGCTGTTCCCGACGGACCGCTTCGCCAGCTGGACCTCCGCGAGGACCACGCCCACGGCCGCCGCTCCGACCAGTCCGATACCTCCGCCGCCGTAAGCCGCGCCCGCCGCGATCCGCCGCGCCACCCTCGCCCTCGACATGCCCTGCAGCCACCTCCTCGTACCGCCCTACATCAACTCATTGCCCCGTAAGGACGGTCGGCCAATCGCAAGCGGAGGTGAACGACTGAACGGGACCCTTAGGCTGACGACACCCATTCGTCGCACTACATCGCAGCCCGGAGACAACGGTGCAATTCCACGACTCGATGATCAGTCTCGTCGGCAACACCCCGCTGGTGAGGCTCAACAACGTGACCACGGGCATCCAGGCGACCGTCCTGGCCAAGGTCGAGTACTTCAACCCCGGCGGTTCCGTGAAGGACCGCATCGCGCTGCGCATGATCGAGGCGGCCGAGCAGAGCGGGGAGCTGAAGCCCGGCGGCACCATCGTCGAGCCCACCTCCGGCAACACCGGGGTCGGCCTCGCCATCGTGGCCCAGCAGAAGGGCTACAAGTGCATCTTCGTGTGCCCGGACAAGGTGTCGCTCGACAAGATCAACGTCCTGCGGGCGTACGGCGCCGACGTGGTCGTCTGCCCCACGGCCGTGGACCCCGAGCACCCGGACTCGTACTACAACGTCTCCGACCGCCTGGTGCGCGAGACGCCCGGCGCCTGGAAGCCCGACCAGTACAGCAACCCGAACAACCCCCTTTCGCACTACCACTCCACCGGCCCTGAGCTGTGGGAGCAGACGGAAGGGAAGATCACCCATTTCGTGGCGGGCATCGGGACCGGCGGCACCATCTCCGGCACGGGCGGCTACCTGAAGGAGATCTCCGAGGGCCGGGTCACCGTCGTCGGCGCCGACCCCGAGGGGTCCGTCTACTCCGGCGGCTCCGGGCGCCCCTACCTCGTCGAGGGAGTCGGCGAGGACTTCTGGCCGACCGCGTACGACCGGAACGTGACCGACGAGATCATCGCGGTGTCCGACAAGGACTCCTTCCAGATGACGCGGCGGCTCGCGAAGGAGGAAGGGCTGCTCGTCGGCGGGTCCTGCGGGATGGCCGTCGTGGCCGCGCTGCGCGTCGCCGAGCGGCTCGGACCCGACGACGTCGTGGTGGTGCTGCTGCCCGACTCCGGCCGCGGCTACATGAGCAAGATCTTCAGCGACGAGTGGATGAACGACTACGGGTTCCTGGAGCAGGCGGGCGACGCGCCTCGCGTCGGTGACGTACTGCGCCGCAAGGAGGGTGGCGAGCTGCCCTCACTCGTCCACATGCACCCGGAGGAGACGGTCGGCGAGGCCATCGACGTACTGCGGGAGTACGGCGTCTCGCAGATGCCCATCGTCAAGCCGGGCGCGGGCCACCCGGACGTGATGGCCGCGGAGGTCATCGGCTCCGTCGTCGAACGCGAACTCCTTGACGCCCTGTTCGCGCAGCGCGCCTCGCTCGGTGACCCGCTGGAGAAGCACATGTCGGACCCGCTGCCGCAGGTCGGTTCCGGTGAGCCGGTCGCCGACCTGATGTCGGTGCTCGGCAGGGCCGACGCGGCGATCGTCCTGGTCGAGGGCAAGCCGACCGGTGTGGTGAGCCGTCAGGACCTGCTGGCCTTCCTCGCGGAGCAGCAGGGCCAGTAGCCGCCGGGCGTGCCGGAAGACGCGAGCGGCGCGGCGTGGGACGAACTTCGCGGAAGTGGTACGAGCGCGACACGTCCGCGCAGCACCCGCTTAACACGCCTGCGGCACATTGGTGGTTGTCGGCGTACAGGAACTCCGGAGCGGCTCCCGGACCTCTGAACGCCCGGACATGGGCCCGGTCCTGACCCGGCCCACGTCCCCCGCGGGGACCGCCGTCGTCCCGCCCCCTGGGAAACCGGGGGTGCGGCGGTCCCCGCGCATGAACTTCGTATACGTCAGTACCCCTGGATCTGCGCCGCCGCGTGGCTCACCGCTGCCGTGTGCGTGGCCCAGCCGGTGGGCGTCCGCACGTGGAGCTGGAACGCCGTCGGCTCGGGTGCGTAGCCCATGGGGCGGTCCGGGCTCAGGGCGAGGGCGCTCTGGAGCCACGTGGAGGGGGCGGTCGACAGGGTCGTGCCCGCGTAGGCCCCGGTGGTCGGGCGGTGGACGTGGCCCGCCAGGACGCGGGCCACGTGCGGGTGTCGGGAAAGGACCTCCGCCAGGGCCTCGCTGTCCGTGAGGCGCATGCCGTCCAGGTACGGGATGCCGATGTCCGCCGGCGGGTGGTGCAGACAGACCAGGGCGGGGACCTCGGAGCGGCCCGCCAACGTCTCGTCCAGCCAGGCGAGTTGCGCCTCGCCCAGCGTGCCGTGCGGAGCTCCCGGCACCTTCGTGTCCAGGGCGATCAGGGTCAGGTCGGCGTACTCGACGGCGTAGTGCGTGCTGTGTGCGCCGCCGAGCTGCGGCTCGCCGCCGAACGCCTTGACCAGGGCAGCGGGGTCGTCGTGGTTGCCGGTGGTCAGGTGCAGGGGCAGCGGGAAGCCCGCGATGAGTTCGCGCAGCTGCTCGTACTCGTCGGGGCGGCCGTGTTCCGTCAGGTCGCCGGTGATCACGACGCAGGTGGGCCGGGGTTCCAGGGCCAGGACGCGGGCGAGCGCGCGGCGCAGGCCCGCCGCCGGTTCGGACGCCAGCGGGCCGGTGGTGAGGTGCGGGTCACTGAGGTGTGCGACGGACAGGGTCATGAGGGAACGGTCCGCCCCGGGCGGGGCGCCGCGCCACCGGTCCTGCTGACAGCAGAATCCCGCGGCGCGGGCCTCAGTCGTCCCACTCCGACTTCCGTCCGCGGTCCTTGCCGCGTCCGAAGCTCATGCCCCGCATCGAATGCACCGCGTTCACGCCGACGATGCCGCCCCAGGTCACGAAGAGGCCCGGCAGGTCCGCGTTGACCACGCCGATCGCCGAGAGGGGGATCGCGAGGATCAGCGAGACGATGCCGAACCCGAAGCGCTCGCCCCAGGAGTCCACGGGGCCGTTCGGCGCGCGGGATCCGCGGGCGACGACCATCTGCTGCTCGGCCATGTGCCGGCGCATCCGCCGGTCGATGGTGCCGTCAAGGCGCTGCTCGACCTTTTCGAGGAACGAGTCGACCAGCGCGGACTCATACTCTTCGCCCAGCTCTTTGCGAGCATGCAAAGAGGCGTCGAGTTCCTTCTTCAGTTCGGCGTCTCGGGCTTCCATAGTCTTTTACGTTACGCAGCGGACGAGGCCCTGACAGTGGGGCTATCCCCCCTTTCCGCGGGGATGTGCGACGTGTCGCGGCGGGCGAGCAGCCAGTACAGGACCGCGGGGACCACGAGACCCACGATCCACGAGATGTCCGCGCCGCCGAGGGGCTCCACCAGCGGGCCGGTGTAGAAGTGCGTGACCAGGAAGGGCAGCTGGGCGAGCAGCCCCACCCCGTAGACCGTCAGCGCGTCCCAGCGCCAGGCTCCGTAGCGGCCGTGGGGGTCGGAGAGCGCCGGGATGTCGTAGCGCTCCTTGGAGATCAGGTAGTAGTCGACCAGGTTGATCGCGGACCACGGCGTGAAGAACGTCAGGAGGAAGAGCAGGAAGTCCTTGAAGGACGTCAGGAAGCTGTCCTTGCCGAGCAGTGCCACCACCGTGCCCGCGACCATGATCAGGGCGATGTACGCGCTCCTGCCGCGCGGCGAGAGGGTCTTCTGGCCCCGGAAGCCGCTGATGCTCGTCACCATCGACATGAAGCCGCCGTAGGTGTTGAGCACGTTGATGGTCAGCTTGCCGAGCGCGATCACGAAGTACAGGAACGACGCGATCAGGCCCGTGCCGCCCAGGCCGACCACGTATCCCACCTGGTTGTCGAGGAACGCCCCGCCCGCGCTAGCCGCCACGAGCACGCCGAACGTCATGGACCACTGCGAGCCGAGCGCCGACCCCGACAGCGTCCACCAGAAGGTGGCCCGCCCCGACGTCGTACGCGGCAGATAGCGGGAGTAGTCCGCGACGTAGGGGCCGAAGGCGAGCTGCCAGGAGGCCGAGAGCGAGACGGCGAGCAGGAACATCGGCAGGTCGAAGTGCGCGTCGTTCAGGAGCGCCGAGAGGTCCACGCGGTCCAGGAGGCGGATGCCCAGGTAGATGAAGGCGAGCGCGCAGATCACGCTCGCCACCCGGCCCAGGACGTGGATCACGCGGTAGCCGACGGCCGCCACCACTGCGGTGATCACCGCGAAGACGATGATGCCGGTGGTGTCGTTCGTGTGCGTCAGCCGGGCCGTGGCCTGTCCGGCGAGGACGCTGCCGCTCGCGAAGAAGCCGACGTACATGAGGATGACCAGGAGGAGCGGTACGACGGCTCCGCGCACCCCGAACTGGGCGCGCGACTGGATCATCTGCGGCAGGCCGAGCTTCGGTCCCTGCGCCGAGTGCAGGGCCATCACCGCGCCGCCGAGCAGATTGCCGAGCAGCAGCCCGATCACCGACCACACCACGTCGCCGCCGAAGACGACGGCGAGCGCGCCGGTGACGACCGCGGTGATCTGCAGGTTCGCGCCGAGCCAGAGGGTGAACTGGCTGAACGCGGTGCCGTGCCGTTCGTCGTCGGGGACGACGTCGATGGAGCGACGCTCCACGAGAGTGTCTGCCATGAGCCGGTGAACTCCCTGCTGGCTGTGCTGTTTCTGCGGGTGGGCTGCTTCTGCCGGGCAGAGCTACTTCTTCTTGATCCCGTGCCGCGCGGCCCAGTCGTTCGCGACGTCCTCGGGGTCCTTCTTGTCCTTGTCCACCAGGCGGTTGAGCTCGGTGAGGTCCTTGGTCGTCAGGGCGTTGCCCAGGCGGGCGAGCGCCTTGCGGACCGTCGAGTCGGCCTTGCGGTCGGCGATGAGCGGGACGACGTGCTGGCCGGGGATGAGGTTCTTGGGGTCGGTGAGCACGACCCACTTCTCGGCGACGATGTCCGTGTCGGTGGTGAAGAGGTTCGCCACGTCGACGTCGCCCTTCTTCAGGGCGCCCTTGACCAGCGGTCCCGAGGAGTCCAGGGACTTGAACTCCTTGAACTCGACCCCGTACACGTCCTTGAGGCCGACCGAGCCCACCGTGCGCTTCTTGACCTCGGGGGCGGCGCCGATGACGAGCTTGCCGTTGTGCTCGGCGAGGTCGCCCAGGGTTTTCAGGCCGTACTTGTCGGCGGTCTCCCGGGTGACGGCGAAGGCGTCGGAGTCCTCGGCCTTGCCGTAGGGCAGGATCTGCAGGCCGCGCGGCAGGGCCATGGCGAGGGCGTTCTGCATCTCGCCCTCCTCGGTGGCCTTCGCCTTGGTGTCGAGGTAGTGCAGGAGCGCGCCCTGGTACTCGGGCAGGAGGTCGATGTCGCCGCCCTTGAGTGCGGGGATGAGGATCTCGCGGGTACCGAGGTTGGGGCGGACGGTCGTCTTCACGCCTTCCGCTTCGAGGGCGGCGGCGTAGAGGTAGCCGAGCACCTGGTTCTCGGTGAAGTTGGCGGTGCCGATGGTGACGCCGTCCTTGCTGGAGCCACCGCCTCCGCCGCCGGAACCTCCCCCGTCGAGGGAGGTGATGCCGCCGCTGCAGGCGGCGAGCGCGGGGACGGACGCGGCGGCGAAGAGCCCGCCGAGGAGGGTCCTGCGGTTCATGGGGGCCATCTGGGTTGCTCCTAGGCCGACTTGGCGGGGCGGTGACGGAAGAGGGCGCGCTGCAAGGCGGAGAGCGCGAGATCGAGGACGACGGCGACGACCGCCACGAGCACGGCACCGCCGAGCACCTGCACGAGGTCACGCTGGGCGAGCCCGTCGAAGACGTACCGGCCGAGCCCGCCGAAGGAGACGTACGCGGCGATGGTGGCCGTCGCGACGACCTGGATGAGCGCGAGCCGGAGCCCGGTCATGATCAGCGGCATGGCGAGGGGCAGTTCGACCTGGAAGAGGACCTGGTGCCAGCGCATGCCCTGGCCGCGCGCGGCGTCCCGTACCTCGGGGTCGACCGCGGTCATCCCGGCGTAGGTGTTGGTGACGATGGACGGCACGGCGAGGGCGACGAGGGCGATGTAGACGGGCCACATGGACAGGCCGCTGGCCAGGAAGACCAGGACGACGAGGCCGACCGTGGGCAGGGCGCGCCCGAAGCTGGACAGGTTGATGGCGACGAAGGCGCCGCGCCCGGTGTGCCCGATGAGCAGGCCGACCGGCAGCGCGATGGCGGCGGCGATCAGGGTCGCGAGCAGGGAGTACTGGAGGTGCTCCAGGAGGCGGTGGCCGATGCCGTCGGGCCCGGCCCACTGCTCGCCGCTGACCAGCCAGGCGCCGAGATCCTTGAAGAGTTCGTACATGTCACGCGCTCCTCTTGCGGCGGGTCCAGGGCGTCAGGACGTACTGGAGGGTGACCAGCAGCGCGTCCGCGACGAGCGCGAGGAGCAGGGTCAGGACGACGCCGACGATGACGGGGGTGGGGAAGTTGCGCTGGAACCCGTCCGTGAAGAGCTGGCCGAGTCCGCCGTCGCCGATGTACGTCGCCACGGAGACGAGCGAGATCGCCATGACCGTCGCGATCCGTACGCCCGCCATGATCACCGGGAGCGCGAGGGGGAGTTCGACGGTGAGGAGGGTGCGCAGCGGGCGGGTGCCCATGGCCTTCGCGGCTTCCTTCGTCTTGGCGGGGACGGAGTCCAGGCCCTCGACGGTGTTCCGCAGGAGCACGACGAGCGTGTAGATCGTCAGGCCGATGACGGTGGTGGTGCGGGTGAGTCCGCTGACCGGCAGGAGCAGCACGAAGACGGCGATGGACGGGATGGTGAACAGGACGTTCGACAGGCCGAGCAGCAGTCCGCGCAGGGGGCGTACGCGGTGGGCGACGACGGCCAGGGGGAGCGAGATGAGCAGGCCGAGCAGGACGGCGGTGAGGGCGGCCTGGAGGTGGGAGAGGGTGAGGGTGGTGAGGTCGTCGGTGTGGTCGGCTATCCACGACCAGTCGATGCTCATACGTCGACCTTGCGCGCGTCACCCGTCGTGCCTGAGTCGTCCGTGGTGCTGGTGTCCGACGCCTTGTCCGGGTCCCCCGTACTCGCCTCGGTGTGTACCTGCCCCGCGTGGTCGTGGATGTCGTCGCGGGACGTGACGCCGGTGAGGACGCCTGCCGCGTCGACCCGGGCGACCAGGCCGCTGGGGGCGGCTATCGACTCGTTCAGGGCCGACAGGAGCGAGTCCGTGTCCCGCAGCGGGCGTACGGGGACGTCCGCCGCGTCACCGTCCTTGTGCCGCCAGGCCAGCGGGGCCCCGGCGGAGTCGAGCCGCAGCGTCCAGGCGCCGCCCTCCGGGGCCGGGGCCTGCGGGACCTCGGCGAGCGTCGTCAGGGAGAGCAGCTTCAGGCCGCGCTCGGCGCCCAGGAAGTCGGCGACGAAGCCGTCGGCGGGGCGGGCCAGGAGCTCGGCGGGCTCGGCGCACTGCACGAGGTGGCCGCCGGTGCGGAAGACGGCTATGCGGTCACCGAGCCGGACGGCCTCGTCGATGTCGTGCGTGACGAAGACGATGGTCTTGTTCAACTCTCGCTGAAGGCGCAGGAGTTCGTCCTGGAGCTGGGTGCGGACCACGGGGTCGACCGCGCCGAACGGCTCGTCCATCAGAAGCACCGGCGGGTCCGCGGCGAGCGCGCGGGCCACGCCCACACGCTGCTGCTGGCCGCCCGAGAGCTGGTGCGGGTAGCGCTTCCCGGCGTCGGCGGTGAGGCCGACCGTCTCCAGGAGCTCCGCCGCCCGCGCCCGCGCCTTCTTGCGGCCCCAGCCGAGCAGCAGCGGCACCGTCGCGATGTTGTCCAGGACCGTGCGGTGCGGGAAGAGCCCGGACTGCTGGATCACGTAACCGATGGAGCGGCGCAGTTCGGCGGCGTCCTGCTCCAGGACGTCCTTGCCGCCCACCCTGATCGTCCCGGAGGTCGGATCGACCATCCGGTTGATCATGCGGAGCGTCGTCGTCTTGCCGCAACCGGAAGATCCGACGAGGACGGTCACGCCCCCTTCCGGCATCTCAAGGCTGAGGTCGTGGACCGCGGTTGTGCCGTTCGGGAAGCGCTTGTGGACCGTATCGAATTGGATCATGAGGAGTCCCTTGCCCGGCTGTATATCGTCATGCAGAGTTCTCGTTGACTGAATAGATTGTCAATAGCTTGGCCATGCCCCGAGGTAAATCACTGGTAACGAGTGGTCGCAGGGCAAGACGGAGCGTCCGGTTGAGGAGGAATTACGAGTGATGTCGTCTCGTATCGCGGACAGGGCGACCGACGGCAGTGACTCGGTCGTCGTCCTGGACGGCCGGGGACTGATGGTCGCAGATGTCGTACGTATGGCCGAATCCACCGCAAAGCCCGTACCCGGAACGGACGGCATGAAGCGCGTGGAGCTCTCCTGGAACGCGGCGCGGGAGATCGCCTCCTGGGGCCGTGTCTATGGCCGCTCCACCGGCGTGGGCGCCAACCGGAATGAGTCCGTGCCGACCGAGGCGGCCGCCGACCACGGTCTGCGGCTGCTGCGCAGCCACGCCGGGGCGATCGGGGCGGAGCTGCCCGCGCGGCAGGTGCGCGCGATGCTCGCGGTCCGCGCCAACCAGCTCCTCGCGGGCGGCGCGGGCCTGCGCCCGACCGTCGTCACGGCGCTCTGCCAGGCCCTGGAGACCGGCGCGTACCCCAAGGTCAACGAATTCGGCTCGGTCGGTACGGGCGACATCGCCGCGCTCGCCCAGATGGGCCTCGCGCTCGCGGGCGAGCACCCCTGGCAGGGGCCGGGGGTCGCCCCCGAGCCGCAGCCCCTCGACAACAACGACGCGCTCGCCCTGATCAGCAGCAACGCCCTGACCCTCGGCCAGTCCGCGCTCGCCCTGCACGAACTGCGCGGCCTGATCGCGGCCACGCAGGTGGTGGCGGCGCTGACCCTGATGGCGGTCGACGGTTCGTACGAGGCGTACGCGCTGCCCGTGCACGAGGCGCGGCGCCACTCCGGTTCGTACGCGGTCGCCGAACGGATGCGGCAGATTCTCGGCGCGCCCGACCGCCCCACGCCACCGCTCGGCCGCATCCAGGACCCGTACGGCCTGCGCTGTGTGCCGCAGATCCACGGGCCGGCGCACGACGCGGCGGACGCTCTCGAAGATGTCCTGACGGTGGAGATCAACGCGGCGGCGGAGAACCCGCTGATCTCGGCGGAGGACATGGCGGCCTACCACCACGGCGGTTTCTATCTCGCCCAACTCGCCCTGTCCCTGGACCACTTCAGGCTCGCCGTGACGCAGGCGGCGCGTCTGTCCACGTCCCGCCTCTCGACCCTGAACGAACCGGGCTTCACCCGTCTTCGCCCCTTCCTCGCGGACGGCGAACCGGCGTCGTCGGGCGTGATGATCCTGGAGTACGCGGCCGGCGCGGCCCTCGGTGACCTGCGGGCCTTCTCCGCGCCCGCCTCCCTCGGCCACGCGGTGCTCTCCCGCGGGGTCGAGGAGCAGGCCAGCTTCGCCTCGCTGGCCGCCCGCCAGACACTGCGGGCGTGCGAGGCGTACCGGCTGGTCGTGGGCTGTGAACTGGTCGCCGCGGTACGGGCGTTGAGGCAGCGGGACATGCGCCTCGACCCGGATCTTCCGGTCGGCAGGGCCTTCGAGCTCGCGGACGCGGTACTGGACGCGGAGCTGGCCGACCGGCCGTTGACGGATGATGTGACGGCGGCGGCCGGGCTGCTCGACCGGTTCACGGAGCTGTGGTCCGGTCTGGGCGCCGGGAGCGGAACGGGCCCTGAAGGTCAGGGCGTTGTGAGGGGAACGGTATGAGTGACAGTCCTGCGGCGCGGCTGCAAGTGCTCTTCGAGGGCCACCGGCTCACGCCCACCCAGCGGCGCATCGCGCACTGCATGGTGCGGCGGGCGGCGGACGTCCCCTTCCTCTCCAGCGTCGAGCTTGCGGAGCTCGCCGGGGTCAGCCAGCCCTCGGTGACCCGTTTCGCGGTGGCGCTCGGCTTCGACGGCTACCCGGCGCTGCGCAGGCATCTGCGGGAACTGGCACCCGCGGAGGCGGCGGGCGGGGACTCCCTCAACGAATACCAGCAGGCGGTCGAGGCGGAGATCGCGAACCTGCGGCACCTCGCGGAGGTGCTCGCCGACCCCGCGCCGGTCGAGCGCGCCGGACGGCTCCTCGCCTCGTCCCGTCCGCTCCCGGTCCTCGGCCTGCGGGCGGCCGCGTCCCAGGCGTACGGCTTCTCGTACTTCGCGGCGAAGGTGCACCCCGACGTACGCCTCCTCGACGAGGGAGGCACGATGCTGGCCGACCGGATCGACGCGGCGGTGCGGGCCGGTGCGACGGCGCTCCTGTGCTTCGCGCTGCCGAGGCACCCCCGGGAGGTGGTGGACGCCCTCGCCCACGCCCAGGACGCGGGCCTCTCCGTGGTGACGGTGGCCGACTCGGCGTTCGCGCCCGTGGCGGCGCACTCCGACCTCCTCCTCCCGGCGGCGGTCGGCACGGGCCTCGCCTTCGACACGGCCTGCGCGCCGATGCTCCTGGGCCGCGTACTCCTGGAGGCCATGTGCGACGGACTCCCGGACGCGCAGGCGCGGTTGGAGGAGTTCGACGCGGGGGCGGCGGCGCGGGGGCTCTTCGTGGAGTGAGGCGCAAGAAACGGCGGACCGGGCCCGAAGGACCGGTCCGCCGTTCCTGTGTTTCCGGCTCAGACGTCCAGGTTCGCCTCGATGCGTTTGAGCTGGTGCCGGGCCATGGCCAGGTTGGACCGCTTCTGGTCGAGGGCCACGTAGAGGAACAGGCCGTTGTTGTTGCGGCCCTTGATCAGCCGGATCAGGTGGTACTGGCTGCTGAGCGAGATCAGGATGTCCTCGATCTCGTCCTTCAGGTCCAGGAGCTCCATCGTGCGCAGCTTGGCTCGCACCACGTCGGTGTTGCCCGCTGCGGCGACGGCCAGGTCCAGGTCCTTTCCGCCGCCGATGGTGCCGAGGGCCATGCCGCTCGTGTAGTCGACCAGGGCGGCGCCGATCACTCCCTCGATCGAGGTGGTGACTTCCTTGAGTGATGTCTCTGTGTTGGCCATGAATTTCGCACTTCCTTTCCGTCTGCCGGGTGTACGCGGTGAGGGGGACGATGAGGGTGTGGTGGGGGACATGGGTCAGGTTTCCTCCGCTCGTTCGACGGCGGCGTCGACCAGCTCTCCGATGAGCACGCTCGATCGGCGGCCCTCCAAGTGCAGCCGGCCCACGTTGACTCGGGACTCGGCGAGCAGGGTGAGCACCGCGGAGGAGCCGGCCGTGTACGTGGCCACGTAGCCGCCCTCGCCGCGGATGAGCAGTTCGCGGAAGCCGCCCTGATGCGTCGCGTCGGACAGCCGCAGGGCCACTCCGAGCGCCGCCGCGGTGAGCGCGCAGAGGCCCTCCGGCTCGACGTCCGGCGCGTCCTGCGCGAGCACGAAGCCGTCGACGCTGGCCGTCAGGGCGCCCTTGAGCTGAGGAATCCTGGTCCGCAGCCGTTTCAGTTCGACGAGTACGTCGGCTTCGGCAGCCATCAGCTCTCTCCTCCCGGCGCGCTTCCAGAGCGCGAAAAACTTCATGGGCACGGGGGCCAAGTCCCTTGAGCGGCGCGGACGTTCACAGAGTCGCCTCCAGCGCGTCACGGACCCGGCGCAGCAGGGCGACGTCCGGCTCGTCGTGGTCCTCGCGGGCCGGGGCGGGAAGCATCGGCGGACTCTGGACGGGCGTTCGCGGAGGTTCCACGAGCCCGGCCGCGGCGAGCCGCCTGACCTCGAGCAGGGTGTGGAAGGACGGCCGGCCGAGCGCCCAGGCGATGGCCGTCGGCGTACGGACGCCGTCGGCGAGCCGCAGCAGCGCGTCCTGGCGTCCGGTGACCGTCTGGCCGGGCGCGGGCGAACGCGCCACGACGGGAGAGGTGTCCAGTTCGGGGCAGGGCCAGACGCTGTCGAGGAGGGCCCGGCGCCGCCGCGTCTCCCGCTCCACGGCTTCGGCCGCCACCGGGCGCACCCGGCCGAGCCAGTGCGCGACGCCGTAACGGAACCGGGTCGGCCCGCTCGCCGGGCCGAGGACGAAGAACGCGGCGTCGAACAGCGCGCCGGTGTGGCAGACCTCCAGCTCGCCCGCGGTGACCCGCCCGCTGTCGATCAGCTGCCGCCCCACCTCGTTGCGCGTGCCCGCCAGCGAGAGGGCCTCCTGCCAGCCCTGCGCGGGCAGCGCCCCGCCGGCCGTGAGCAGGACGTCTATGCCCGGCGCCGCGGGGCTCTCCGCGTGCACGACGCGGCCCTCGACGAGGTAGAGGGTGCCCTGGTCGCGCAGCAGCGCACCGGTCGCCCGCTCGTCGGCGAGCCGCATCAGCATGGGCGAGGTGGCGGCCGCGGTGATGCGCATGGCGGTCACACCAGCACCAGGCGCTCGGAGAGGTCGCGCAGCCGCATGCGGGCGAGCGCGAGATTCCCGTTGTGCCGGTCGAGCCAGAGATAGAGGAAGACGCTGCTGTCGAAGGTCGTCTCGACGAAGCGGATCAGATGGAACCCGGTCCTCGTGGTGAGCATGAGGTCCTCGACGGGGAGCCCCTTGCGGTCGTCGTCCCGTGCCGTGTCCAGTGCGTCGTCCCTGGGTGCGAACGCCTGGTACTCCGCCGCGGACCGCGCCACCTCCGCGGTCTCGGCCGCGGTCGCCTCGTGGTCGCCGCCGGGAGGATCGCCGACCGAACCGAGGGCGAGCCCGCTGGTCCAGTCGACGATCGCCGCACCGCGCGCACCGGGCAGTGTCATGGCTTCGAGCAGACACTCGTCGATTCCGGGCACGCGGCTCCCCTTCCCCAGGGTTGAACCGGGTGGCCCCTACCACCCGACCGGAGGCTCAGCGCCGCCCGGTGTGGAGAAGGTACGCAGAAGTGGTGGAGAGTCCGGGGAAATGGGCACTTTCCAGGGGAACATGCCCGACCTCGACGGGATCAGTGCGACGAGAGATGAGTTCGGGCCCGAGCCTGACCGATTGTGGCGACCGACGACCGGACCGCCCCCCTTCACTCCTCGCCGCGCGCCTTGAGCACCACCTTGTTGACGACCCACAGTCCGATGCCGATGGCGAGCAGCACCCCGGCCCGGATGTAGACCTCGGCCGGGCGGTCCGCGAGGGGGCTCGCGAGGATCAGGGCGGTGATGGCGCCGAGCACCGGAAGGACCGTCGGCGCGCGGTAGTGCGCGTGGCCGACGGGATCGCGGCGCAGGACCAGGACGGCCACGTTGACCACCGCGAACACGCAGAGCAGCAGGAACGCGGTCGTGTCGCCGAGGCCCTCGATCTCGCCCGTCGTCACCAGTCCGATCGCCAGCAGCGAGACGAAGACGATGCCGACCACCGGTGTCCGGCGACGGGGGAGGACCCGCCCCATCGCGCGCGGCAGGATGCGCTCGTTGGCCATGCCGTAACAGAGCCGCGAGGCCATCATGATGTTGATCAGCGCCGAGTTGGTGACCGCGAACAGGGCGATCAGGGCGAAGAGTTTGTGCGGGAAGTCGATCCCGCCCGCCTTCACCACCTCGAGCAGGGGGCCGCTCGATCCTTCGAGCACCTTGTAGTCGACGAGCAGCGACGACACCAGTGCCACCAGGACGTAGATCGTGCCCGTCACCGCGACCCCGATGAAGATCGCCCGTGGGAACGTGCGCGTCGGGTCCTTCGTCTCCTCGGCCATGTTCACCGAGTCCTCGAAGCCGACGAACGCGAAGAAGCCGAGCGCCGTCGCGCCGAGCACGCCCGTCATCAGGGCGTAGGCCGTGCCGTCACCCGCCTCGAAGTCCGTCAGGCGCGAGGGCTCACCGTCCCCGCTCAGGACCGCGTACGCGCCGATCGCGAGGATGATGGCCAGGCCCGTGAGCTCGACGAGGGTGAGGACCACGTTCGTCTTCACGGACTCCGAGACGCCCCGCAGGTTCAGCGCCGCGAGCGCGAGGATGAAGAGGATCGCGACCAGCGTCGGCGGCAGCGCGTCGCTCGTCAGCTCCCCGAGGTAGTCACCGCTGAAGGCGCGGGCCGCGGCGCTCGCCGACGAGAGGCCCGAGCACATCACCATGAAGGCGATGATGAAGGTGAGGAACGGGACCTTGAACGCCTTCTGCGTGTAGAGGGCGGCGCCCGCCGCCTTCGGGTACTTGCCGACCAGCTCGACGTACGACGCGGCCGTCAGGATCGCCACGACGAAGCCGATCGCGAACGGCAGCCACAGCGCGCCGCCGACCTTCCCCGCCACCTTGCCGGTGGTGGCGTAGATGCCGGTGCCGAGGATGTCGCCGATCACGAAGAGGATCAGGAGCTTGGGGCCGATCGCGCGGTTCAGCGCGGGTTCTCCGGACGGCGGCGGCGTACCGGTGGCCTTTTCGGATGTCGTCACAGGATCATCTCCCCCGAGGGTGTGCCTGGAGGGAGCATCTGCCCCGCAAGTGCCGATGGGATGCGGGAGTTGAGCAATCTCAGAGGTCGCGCAACGCGTCGCGCATCCCGCCCCCCGACTCGGCGACGATCTCCTCCAGGGACTGCGGCTCCCGCACGGTGGCGAAGGCGACGTCTGCGCCCCCTTCGCCGGGGTCCGCGGCGAAACCGTAGATGCCGGGCCGGGCAAGGCTGTTGTACGAGTAGTGGTGCGCGAAGTAGTACGCCCCCGTGTCGAGCACCGCGGCGTAGTCGCCCTGTTCGAGCAGCGGGAGCGGACGGTTCTCGGCGAGCAGGTCACCCGCGAAGCACGCGGGGCCCGCGATGTCCTGGCCGACGGCCGGGCCGCTCTTGGGGCGGCCCTTCTCGTCGTACGCGGCGATCCGCAGCGGCCAGGACGCGGGCGCGTACACCGTGCGGGCGGCCACCTGGACGCCCGCGTGCGTCACGGCGATGGGCCGGGTGCCCGCCGACTTGGCGTACTCCACGCGGGCCAGGATCGTGCCGTGCTTGGCGAGCAGCGAGCGGCCGAACTCGGTGACCAGGCCGTAGCGCCCGTCGAGCAGCCCCGGCACGCGGGACTTCAGGCGGCGGGCGTACTGCGCGTGCGTCGGGGTCTCCTCGTCCGAGCCGAAGTTGACGGGCAGGCCGCCGCCGATGTCGATGGTGTCGATCTGCTGCCGGCCGGCCCGTTCGTTGATCTCCTCGGCCAGTTCGTACGTCGCCGCGACGCCCCGCACCATCAACTCCAGGGGCATGCCCTGCGATCCGGAGTGGGCGTGCAGGCGCGTCAGCCAGGGCCGGTCGAGATACGCCCGGACGATCCAGTCGCGGGCGCCCTCGTCCAGCAGCGCGACCCCGAACTTGGACGTCGCGGTCGCGGTGGACAGGGCGCCGATGGAGCCGCCGCCGATCTGCGGGTTCACGCGCAGGCCGATGGGGGAGCCGGTGGGCGCCGAGCGGGTCAGCGCGTCCAGGCGGGCGAGCTCCTGCGGGTTGTCGGCGTTCACGGCGATGCCGAGGGCGAGGGCCTCGCGCAGCTCGGCGGCGGTCTTCGCGGGCGAGTCGAGGACGGTCTGCGTGGGCGGCACACCGGCGGCCCTGGCCAGGGCGAGCTCTCCGGGGCTCGCCACCTCGGCGCCGATGCCCGCGTCGCGAAGGAGGCGCAGCACCGGGACCAGGGGCGACGCCTTCACCGCGAAGGCGTGCAGCACGGGGGTGCCGGGTGGTGTGACCGCCTCGAAGGCGGCGTGCAGGGCGGCGGCGGCCGTGCGGATACCGGTGACGTCCAGGAGGCCGACGACGGGCGACGCGGGGTCGACGAGACCTTGCTCGACGGCGGCGCGGACGGCCTGGTCACGCCGGACGGCGCGGTCCGTCGGATCCTCTCTGTCCAGCTCGGTCGCGTGTGCGGTCTCCGTGCCCTGATCGCTCATGTGTTCCAGCCAATCATCCGTCACGTGGTATCGCTGCCCCGTCAGCGTATTGACTAGCTCTATTCAACATCGCAGGATGTGAATAACAAGGTCACAGCAAAGCGTCACGAGGAGGCACCGCCATGTCAGGACCCCGCCCCGTACGGGCACCGCGCGGTATGGAACTGAGCGCCCTGGGATGGCAGCAGGAAGCCGCCCTGCGCATGCTGCAGAACAACCTCGACCCCGAGGTCGCCGAGCACCCCGACAAGCTCGTCGTCTACGGCGGCACCGGCAAGGCGGCCCGCGACTGGCGCTCCTTCGACGCCATGGTCCGCACCCTCAAGACCCTCAAGCAGGACGAGACGATGCTCGTCCAGTCCGGCCGCCCGGTCGGCGTCATGCAGACCCACGAGTGGGCCCCGCGCGTCCTGATCGCCAACTCCAACCTCGTGGGCGACTGGGCGAACTGGGAGGAGTTCCGGCGTCTGGAGGCCCTCGGCCTCACGATGTACGGCCAGATGACCGCCGGTTCGTGGATCTACATCGGCACGCAGGGCATCCTCCAGGGCACGTACGAGACGTTCGCCGCCGTCGCCGCCAAGAAGTTCAACGGCACCCTCGCCGGCACGATCACCCTCACCGCCGGACTCGGCGGCATGGGCGGCGCCCAGCCCCTGGCCGTCACGATGAACGACGGCGTCGCGATCTGTGTCGACGTCGACCCGCGTGCCATCGAGCGCCGCATCGAGCACCGCTACCTGGACGTGAAGGCCGACTCCCTGGAGCACGCGCTCCAGCTGGCGACGGAGGCCCGCGACCAGCGCAAGCCGCTCTCCATCGGCCTGCTCGGAAACGCCGCCGACCTGCTCCCGCGCATGCTCGCCGAGGGCGCACCGATCGACATCGTCACGGACCAGACCTCGGCCCACGACCCGCTCGCCTACCTCCCCACCGGCGTCGACTTCGACGACATGCAGTCGTACGCGACGAAGGACCCGGCGGGCTTCACCACCCGCGCCCGCGAATCCATGGCCAAGCACGTCGAGGCGATGGTCGGCTTCATGGACGCGGGCGCGGAGGTCTTCGACTACGGCAACTCGATCCGCGGCGAGGCCCAACTGGCGGGCTACGACCGCGCGTTCGCCTTCCCCGGCTTCGTCCCCGCCTACATCCGCCCCCTCTTCTGCGAGGGCAAGGGCCCGTTCCGCTGGGCGGCGCTCTCGGGCGAGGCTTCCGACATCCACAAGACGGACAAGGCGCTCCTCGACCTCTTCCCGGAGAACGAGTCCCTGCACCGCTGGATCAAGATGGCGGGCGAGCGCGTCCACTTCCAGGGCCTCCCGGCGCGCATCTGCTGGCTCGGCCAGGGCGAGCGCGACAAGGCGGGCGACATGTTCAACGACATGGTCGGCAACGGCACCCTCGCCGCCCCCCTCGCCATCGGCCGCGACCACCTGGACTGCGGCTCGGTGGCCTCCCCGTACCGCGAGACCGAGGCCATGCTCGACGGCTCCGACGCGATCGCCGACTGGCCGCTCCTGAACGCCATGGTGAACGTCGCGTCCGGCGCCTCCTGGGTCTCCATCCACCACGGCGGCGGCGTCGGCATGGGCCGTTCCATCCACGCGGGCCAGGTCTCGGTGGCCGACGGCACGAAGCTGGCCGGCGAGAAGATCCGCCGCGTCCTGACCAACGACCCCGGCATGGGCGTCATCCGGCACGTCGACGCGGGCTACGACATCGCGGAGTCGGTCGCGGACGAGAAGGGCGTACGTATCCCGATGCGCGAGGGCGACCGTCACAGCGAGGGCGACCAGCACAGCGAGGGTGGCCAGGCGTGAGCGACACGTTCCACGCCATGTGGCGCTCGCTGCGGCCCATCGGCCGCAGCGACGCCTCAGGCGGCTACCGCCGCTACGCCTGGACCGGCGCGGACGCCGAATGCCGCCTCTGGTTCCAGGCCCAGGCGGAGGCCCGCGGCCTCGACCACGAGGTCGACCGCAACGGCAACCAGTGGGCCTGGCTCGGCGACCCGTCCCGCGGCGACGCGGTGGTCACGGGCTCGCACCTGGACTCCGTACCGGACGGCGGGGCCTTCGACGGACCTCTCGGGGTCGTCTCCTCCTTCGCGGCGCTCGACGAACTCCGCGCACGGAAGGTGTCGTTCAGCCGCCCCCTCGCCATCACCAACTTCGGCGACGAGGAGGGGGCCCGCTTCGGTCTGGCCTGCGTGGGCTCCCGGCTGACCGCGGGACAGCTCACGCGAGAGAAGGCGTACGAGCTGACGGACGCGGACGGGATCACGCTCCCGCAGGCGATGGAGACGGCGGGCCACGACCCCTCGTCCATCGGCCCGGACCCCGAACGCCTCGCCCGCATCGGCGCGTTCGTGGAACTCCACGTCGAACAGGGCCGTGCCCTGGACCTCACCGGCGATCCTGTCGGCATCGCCTCCGCCATCTGGCCGCACGGCCGCTGGCGCTTCGACTTCAGGGGCGAGGCCAACCACGCGGGCACCACCCGCCTGGTGGACCGCCGCGACCCCATGCTGTCGTACGCGGAGACGGTCCTCGCGGCCCGCAGGGAAGCCGAACTGGCGGGCGCGGTCGCCACCTTCGGCAAGATCTCGGTCGAGCCGAACGGCGTCAACGCGATCCCCTCCTTGGTCCGTGGCTGGCTGGACTCGCGTGCCGCGGACCAGGAGTCGCTGGACACGGTCGTGACGGCCGTCGAGAAGGCGGCCCGCGAGTACGCGGACCGGCACGGCATCGACCTCGACGTCGTACGGGAGTCCTTCACGCCGGTGGTGGAGTTCGAGGACGCCCTGCGCGACGAACTCGGCACGATCCTCGGCGGGGAGAAGCCGATCCCGGTGCTCGGCACGGGCGCGGGACACGACGCGGGTATTTTGTCCGGCTCGATCCCCACCGCCATGCTGTTCGTACGGAACCCCACGGGCATCTCACACTCCCCGGCCGAGTTCGCCGCCGAGGACGACTGCGTGGCCGGGGTGACCGCACTGGCCGACGTACTGGAAGGGCTGGCGTGCAGGTGACGACGGATACGGCGAAGGCGGCCACGTACTGGCTGGAGCATGCCTGGCTCGACACGAATGTCGAGCCGGGCGTGGCGCTGGAGGTGACGGGCGACCGGATCACGGCCGTCCGCAAGGAGGTGGAGACACCCCCGCCCGGCGCGACGGTGCTGCGCGGCCTCACCCTCCCCGGCCTCGCCAACGCCCACTCGCACGCCTTCCACCGGGCCCTGCGCGGCACGGTCCAGGTGGGCTCCGGCACGTTCTGGACGTGGCGCGAGGTCATGTACTCGGTCGCGGACCGCCTGACTCCCGAGACGTATCACGCCCTGGCCCGCGCGGTGTACGCGGAGATGGCCCTCGCGGGCATCACCACGGTGGGCGAGTTCCACTACGTGCACCACGCGCCGGGCGGTACGCCCTACGCCGACCCCAACGCGATGGGCGAGGCGCTGATCGAGGCGGCTGCGGACGCGGGCGTCCGCATCACGCTCCTGGACACGGCCTACGTGGCGTCGGGCCTCCTCTCGGAGTCCCGGGGGAAGCCCCCCAACCGCCACCAGCTGCGCTTCTCCGACGGCAGCACTCAGGCGTGGGCGGAGCGGGCCTCGGCCCTCAAGGACCGCGCCCACGCCCGGATCGGGGCGGCGATCCACTCCGTACGGGCGGTTCCTGCCCGGGAGTTGGGGGTCGTGGCGGAATGGGCCTCGTCCCGCCAGGCCCCCCTCCACGTACACCTCTCCGAGCAGACGGCGGAGAACGAGGCGTGCCAGGCGGTGCACGGCTGCACTCCCACGCGCCTCCTGGCGGACCACGGGGTGCTCGGCCCCCGCACGACGGGCGTGCACAACACCCACCTGACGGACGCCGACATCGCGCTCCTTGGCCGGTCCTCGTCCGGCACGTGCATGTGCCCCACGACGGAGCGGGACCTCGCGGACGGCATCGGTCCCGCGGTCCGCCTCCAGCAGGCGGGCAGCCCGCTCTCCCTGGGCAGTGACAGCCACGCGGTGATCGACATCCTCGAAGAGGCGCGGGCCATGGAACTGAACGAACGCCTGCGTTCGCACACCCGGGGCCACTGGACGGCGGCGGCGCTGCTGCGGGCGGCCACCGCCGACGGCCACGCCGCCCTCGGCTGGCCCGACGCGGGCGTTCTGGAGCCCGGCGCGCTCGCCGACCTCACCACGATCGCCCTGGACTCGGTCCGCACGGCGGGCCCGCTGCCTCGCCTCGCGGCGGAGACGGCGGTCTTCGCCGCGACATCGGCGGACGTCCGCCACACGGTGGTCGGCGGCCGCCATGTCGTACGGGACGGCTCCCACGTCCTGGTCGCGGACGTGCCGGGGGCGTTGGCGGAGGCGGTGGGGGCATTGCGCGATTGATCCGGGCCTGGGGGCCTGGGGCCTGGGGCTGGGGGCTGGGGGCTGGGGGCTGGGGGCTGGGGGCCGGGGTGCCCCCAGCCCCCCCTGAGCCGCCGCTTCGCGGCGAATTTTTCCCGCCCACCCACCCGATTGCCCGGCAGCACCACCTGCCCGACCCACCCAGCCACTCACTCACCCATCCCCCCCACCCACCCACCCACCCGCGGAGGACTGGACCCCCATGCCCACCACCCTCATCACCAACATCGCCGGCCTCGTCACGAACGACCCCTCCCAGGGGGACGGAACCCCCCTGGGCCTCCTCACGGACGCAGCCGTAGTCCTGGACGGCGAGACCATCGCCTGGGTGGGCCCGGCCGCCAAGGCCCCCGCGGCGGACGAGACGCACGACGCGAAGGGCCGCGCCGCCATCCCCGGCTTCGTCGACTCCCACTCCCACCTCGTCTTCGCGGGCGACCGCACCCAGGAGTTCAACGCCCGCATGTCGGGCCGCGCGTACTCCGCGGGAGGCATCCGCACGACGGTCGCGGCAACCCGGGCCGCCACGGACCAGGCCCTCGAAGCGAACCTCACCCACTACCTCGCCGAGGCCCTGCGCCAGGGCACCACCACCTTCGAGACGAAGTCGGGCTACGGCCTCAACACCGAGGACGAGTCCCGCGCCCTCCGCATCGCCGCGCGCCACACCGACGAGGTCACCTTCCTCGGCGCCCACATCGTCTCCCCGGACTACGCCGACGACCCGGCGGCGTACGTGGACCTCGTCACCGGCGAGATGCTGGAGGCCTGCGCCCCCCACGCCCGCTGGATCGACGTCTTCTGCGAGAAGGGCGCCTTCGACGGCGACCAGGCCCGCGCGATCCTCACGGCGGGCAAGGCGAAGGGCCTGCACCCCCGCATCCACGCGAACCAGCTCTCGTACGGCCCCGGAGTCCAGCTCGCCGTGGAACTGGACGCGGCATCGGCGGACCACTGCACGCACCTCACGGACGCCGACATCGACGCCCTCGCGAACAGCAGCACCGTGGCGACGCTCCTCCCCGGCGCGGAGTTCTCCACCCGCGCCGAGTGGCCGAACGCCCGCCGCATCCTGGACGCGGGCGCGACGGTGGCCCTCTCCACGGACTGCAACCCGGGCAGCTCCTTCACGTCCTCGGTCCCGTTCTGCATCGCCCTCGCGGTACGCGACATGGGCATGACCCCGGACGAGGCGATCTGGTCGGCGACAGCGGGCGGCGCGGCGGCCCTCCGCCGCACGGACATCGGCGTCGTACGCGAGGGCGCCCGCGCCGACCTCGCACTCCTCGACGCCCCGAGCCACGTCCACCTCGCCTACCGCCCGGGCGTCCCGCTGATCAGCGAGGTCTGGCGCCGGGGTGCGAGGGTGGTCGGCTGATCGACGCGGATGGCAGAAAAATCCCGCTGGATGGGCGATATGCCCGTTATCCAGTGGGATTTTCCTGCCGTCGGAGGGTGCGATCCTGGCCCCCATGCGGACCATGAAGACCATCGGCCTCATCGGCGGCATGAGCTGGGAGTCCAGCGCCGAGTACTACCGCCTGCTCAACGAACTCGTGCGGGAGCGGCTCGGGGGGCTGCATTCCGCTCGGTGCGTGTTGTACTCCGTCGACTTCGCCGAGATCGAGCGGCTGCAGGTCGCGGGGGAGTGGGAGGAAGCGGGGGAGGTGCTCGCCGGGGCCGCGAAGGGGGTGGAGGCGGCCGGGGCGGATCTCGTGCTGATCTGCACCAACACCATGCACAAGGTGGCCGAGCAGGTCCAGGCGGCTCTCTCCGTCCCGCTCCTGCACCTCGCGGATGCGACCGCCGACGCGGTGCTGCGCGGCGGCGTACGGCGCGTGGGGCTGCTCGGGACCGCGTTCACCATGGAGCAGGACTTCTACCGGGAGCGGCTGGCCTCGCACGGTCTCGACGTGCTCGTGCCGGACGGGGCAGGGCGCGCGCTCGTGCACCGGGTGATCTACGAGGAGTTGTGCCTCGGGGTGGTGCATGAGGCGTCGAGGGTCGGGTACCAGAACGTCATCGAAGATCTCGTACGGGAAGGAGCTGAGGGCGTGATTCTCGGGTGCACCGAGATCGAGCTGCTGATCGGGCAGGAACACAGCCCGGTGCCGGTCTTCCCGACGACCCGCCTGCACGCGGAGGCGGCGGTCACGGCAGCCCTGAAGGCCGACTGAGTGTAGACAGCCGGCTGAGTGGAGAAGGTCAGCTGAGCGGACGCAGAAAGCAACCCACCCGCCTGCCCCTGGACGCGGGGCAAACGGGTGGGTGGGTGGGAGTCATCCGGCGCGAAGCGGCGGGCCAGGAACCCGCACGAACGCCGAGCGGCGAGCCCCCTCACTCGTCGACGGTCAATCCCTTGCGGAGCTTGACGAGCGTGCGCGACAGCAGTCGCGAGACGTGCATCTGCGAGATGCCCAGTTCATCGCCTATCTCCGACTGCGTCATGTTGGCGACGAAGCGGAGCGAGAGGATCTTCCGGTCACGCGGCGGCAGTTCGGCGATCAGCGGCTTCAACGACTCGACGTACTCGATGCCTTCGAGTCCGTGGTCCTCGTAGCCGATCCGGTCCGCGAGCGCGCCCTCGGAGTCGTCCTCCTCGGGCTGGGCGTCCAGCGAGCTCGCCGTGTAGGCGTTGGACGCGGCCATGCCCTCGACGACCTCGTCGTTGGAGATGCCCAGGCGCTCGGCGAGCTCGCCCACCGTGGGGGCGCGATCGAATTGCTGGGCGAGTTCGTCGCCCGCCTTGGCAAGGTCAAGACGGAGTTCCTGCAGGCGGCGCGGGACGCGCACCGACCAACTCGTGTCGCGGAAGAAGCGCTTGATCTCGCCGACGATGGTCGGCATCGCGAAGGTGGGGAACTCGACGCCTCGGCTGAGCTCGAAGCGGTCGATCGCCTTGATCAGGCCGATCGTGCCGACCTGGATGATGTCCTCCATGGGCTCGCTGCGGGAGCGGAACCGGGAGGCGGCGAACTTGACCAGGGCGAGGTTGAGTTCGACCAGGGTGTTGCGGACGTACGCGTACTCGTGCGTGCCTTCCTCGAGCGCCTCGAAGCGTTCGAAGAGGGTCTTGGACAGCGCCCTCGCATCCAGCGGGCCCACCTCGTCGAACGGCGGGATCTCGGGCAGGTCGGCGAGCCCTTCGAGGGCTTCCGCCTCCGGCACGGCCGTCAGGTCCGGGAGTTCGCCGGGCGTGGCTTCCGTGCGGGGACCCGGGATCTCGGTCTCGATACGGTGCGGTGGGAGTGTCGACGTCGCTCGGTCAGTGCGCGATTCGTCGAGCCGGGGTGACATGGTGTCCTCCATCGTTCTCGGCATATGGCTGCCGATGCCAATACGTGCACTGCGGTGTGCGGCGCCTCCAAAGCCGTCAGTGTTGATTACTGTCTCTTCTACCCCTACCCGTTTCCACAGCCCGGTCGCAAGTGCGTTGTGCGGCTAAATGTCCGTTTTCGGGGGGATGTTCGGGTACCCGAGGGCGTGAGGAAGGCGTAATGTTCAGGGGCGTCATCAACAGCCACGACGGTCGGAAGTGAGTGACGGAATGGACCGCGGGACAGTCGGTAGCGCGCATCGGGGCCGGCTTCTGGTCGAAGTCCGGGCAGAAGGCCCGAGCGTCGTCGTTACTCCGGCGGGTGAGTTGGATCACCACACCGCCGATTTGTTGCGTGAGCCACTCGAGGCATGCCTCGACGACGGCTTCTCGCGCCTGGTCGTCGACTGCTCGCGCCTGGAGTTCATGGACTCCACCGGACTCAATGTCCTACTGGGGGCCCGGCTCAAGGCCGAGGCGGCGGGAGGTGGGGTGCATCTGGCAGGGATGCTGCCGGTGGTGGCCAGGGTGTTCGAGATCACCGGGGCCGAGGCGGTCTTCAGTGTCCACGAGACGCTCGCGGACGCGTTGGCCGACTGACCGGTCGGCCCGCTGACGGGGCGTGCCCAAGAGTTACGCGCCAGTTGTCTCTATGTGATCACTGCGTTACGAGTGTCACACGGGTAGCGTCGAATAAGTGGGTGTTCTCACGGTTCGGCCGGGCAGGAGACAAGCTGGATGCGTCGACAGCGATCCGCGAACAAATCGTTGCCAAGTCAACAGCCGGAACGGCCGAGCAGCCGATGACCCCTCTTGGAGCCCTGCTTCTTGTCCAGTTCCTTGTCCAGAGTCCTCTTGTCGGTGAGGTGAAGCGCTGATGAGCACCACCCGGCCTTGCTCGCCGGGCGACCGCGGCCCGGAGCCCGAGGCTGCCGTCGCGGCCGCCCCCGCGGACCAGGCCGTCCCGGCGGCCACGGTTCGTCAGGGGCGCCAGGTCCGCAGGCTGAGCCTGACCGGTGCCAGTGGCATCGTGCCGCTCGCCCGGGACTTCGCGCGCCAGTCGCTGCAGGCGTGGGGCTGGCTTCCCGCGGCGGGCGCCGATCAGCGTGCCGCCGCGGAGGACGTCCTCCTCGTCGTGTCGGAGCTGGTGACCAACGCGTGCCTGCACGCCGAGGGCCCCGACGAGCTCTGGCTCTCCACCGACAGCAAGGTGCTGCGCATCGAGGTGTCCGACCGCGGCTCCGGTCAGCCCTCGCCCCGTACCCCGCACCGCGCGGGGCGGCCCGGCGGCCACGGCATGTTCATAGTCCAGCGGCTCTGCCTGGACTGGGGGGTTGTCCGCACCCCGGGGGTGGCGGGCAAGACGGTGTGGGCCGAGCTGAGCGCGCCCGTGTAGGGCCCGCTCAGTTCCCCCTTGGGTTACCCACGGTTCGTACGCGCGCCGGATCATTGAGATCCGGCGCGTTCTTTGTCTTCCCTCGGCAAGGCCCCGGGCGTACCTTGAGCGCCCAATCTGATGTGCCGTCAGTAAATCCGCACCGCGGCACGCCACGACCGGCATGAGGGGAACCCGAGGTGTCGTACCAGAAACGTAGGGCCGCGCTCGCGCTTGCCACGGCCTTGGCCGGCGGCTCGGCGGTGCTGATGGCCGCCCCCGCCGCGCAGGCCGAGGTCCAGGACGTCAACTACCAGTGCAAGACGCCCATCGGCAACAAGGGCGCGGTGTCGCCGATCGACATCAAGAGCGTGAAGAGCGGCAGCGGCTACAAACTCACCATGTCCTTCCAGAAGGGCGTCTCCTCCAGCCCCGTGGAACTGGGCAAGGGCGCGATGAAGCCGAGCGCGCTCATCAAACTGGGCGGCGCGGAGAGCGGCACGGTGCCGGTGTCCGGAGCGCCCAACGACAAGGCGATCCCCGCCAACACCCCCATCAAGATCAGCGACCTGTCGGGGACGTACACGCCCAAGAAGAGCGGCAAGGTCACCTTCACCGCGGGTGTCCTGACGATCAAGGCGCTGGGCACGACCACGACGTGCACACCGTCCAACAGCCCCAAGCCCTCGCTCTCCCTCGACGTGCAGGGCTCGGGCGGCGGGGGCACCACGGGCGGCGGCTCCGGCGGGTCGAGTGACGACGCGGACTCCGGCGGCTCGGCGAGCGCACCCTCCGGCGGCGACGAGCTCCCGCAGACAGGGCCCGCGGACTCGGCGATCGCGCTCGGCACCCTCGGTGGCACGGTGCTGCTCGCGGGCGCGGCGGGCGCGCTCTGGCTGACCCGCAGGAACCAGGCGGCCCGGTCGCGCTAGGCGCGGTGCGCGCAGAGAGCCCGCAGCGTACGAAGCGCATGAAGCGTACGAAGATCCAGGAGCCGCCGATGCCGTCGCTGCTGTCCGTTGCCCGCGCTCTCTCCGTGGCCGTGGCCCTAGCGGTGACGGGCATGGTGCCGGCGACCGAGGCGTCCGCCGACGACTCCGCGGTGTGGTCCGTCGCGCCCTCCGCGGGAGGAGGGACGCGGCCGGCCAAGGACGGGCGGCCCTACTTCTACGTGGAGGGCACGCCCGGCTCCGTCCTCGAGGACACGGTGACGATCACCAACCCGGGGCCGAAGCCGCGCACGGTGGAACTGAGCGGCGCGGACGCGGACAACACCAAGGGCGGCGCCTACTTCCTGGAGCGGGGCAGACCGAAGGACACCGGCTCCTGGATCACCTTCGCCGAGCGCAAGGTGAAGGTGCCGCCGCGCACCCGCGCCGAGGTGCCGTTCAGCGTGAGCATCCCCGAGAGCGCGGTGCCCGGCGATCACCCCGGGGCGGTCGTCGCGCGGGAGGGCGGCCGTGACGCCGGGGTCCGCGTGCATCTGCGGGTGAGCGGTCCGACGCTGTCCGCGCTCACGGTCGAGCGCGTGCGGGCCGAGGGCGGGCGCATCTCGTACGACGTCGTCAACCGCGGCAACACGGTCCTGGCCCCCAGGCTCGCGGTCCGCGCGGAGGGCGTGTTCGGCCCGCTGCTCGACCGCAAGCCCCGCACGCTCCCGGTGGAACTCCTCCCCGGCCGCAGGGTCACCCTGACGGAACCGTGGAAGGACGCCCCCGCCCTCGACTCCGTCGACGTCACGCTCACGGTGACGGCATCGGGCGGGGCGCACGGCGAGGCGACGGCATCGGCCCGCTTCGTGCCGTGGGGAGCGGTGGCAGGGGTGGGGGCCGGGGTGCTCGGCCTGGCGGCGGCGGGCGTCTGGTTCGTACGCAGACGCGGCGCGGCGGCCGATGATCCGCCATTGGACGAGCAACCTGAACAGGGCGTCATGGAACCGGAGTTGGCGGGAGTGGGGACGGCAGAGGGAGAGCAGCTGTGAACGGCAACCCGTTGTGGGCGGTCAAGCGGTGTGTCGCCGCGACCGCCGTGCTTGCGGCCATGGCCTTTGTGCTGCTCCCGGCGGCGGGGGCCACCGCCGCCGAGAAACCCACCCTCACCCTCTCCAGGGCCGAGGCGGGCAAGGGCGGTGACATCACCGTCAAGGGAGAGGGGTGGCGGCCGGACGCCCTCCTGATGATGCTCGTCTGCGGCCAGTCCACCCCGGCCGACGGCGTGCCCGGCGGCACGAACTCCTGCGCCAACGACAGCGGCCGCGCCGTCACCACGGACGGCAAGGGCGCCTTCAGCAAGAAGCTCCCCGTGGCCGAGCCGCCCAAGCCCTGCCCCTGCGTGGTCCACGTGGCCACGGTCACGGGGGACAAGGCGCAGGCGGACGCCGTCTTCGCGGTCGCCGGGCATCCCGTGAAGCCCCTGCCGAAGCAGCGGGGCGGCGGGAAGCTCTCCGTCCTCACCGATACGCGGCTAGAAGGGTCGAGCGGCGTCCTGACCTGGTTCGGCGCCCCGCCGTCCCGCAAGTTCGTCTTCACCGTGGGCAACGTCGGCTCCGCCCCGGTCAAGGACCCCGTCTTCCAAGTGGGCACCTCGCACGGCGTGTTCGCCCCGCAGTGGGAGGAACAGCAGTGGCGCGGCACCATCGCGCCGGGCAAGAAGGCCCAGATCAAGCTGCCGGTCGAGCTCTCCGCCGGGGCGCACGGCGATTACCTCGTCTCACTGAAGTTCGGCGGCAAGGTGCTCGCCGAGCAGCCCTGGGGCGTCGGACGCCCGTGGGGCGTCACCGTCTTCTGGATCCTGCTCTGCGTCGTCGTGCCGGCCGCCGTCTTCCGCATCGGCATGGCGGTGGTCGACCGGCTGCGGCCCAACCGCCGCCGTGGCCGCGGCTCCCGCCCCGCGGGGCGCCACCGTACCGGCAGGATCGCCGAACTCACCGACCGTATCCCGAAGTTGCGGCTGCCCCAGGGGGCGGTCGCGGCCGACGAAGCGGCCCGTACGCCACGTACGAAGCCGCCTCGCGAGACCGGCGGGCCGTCCGCCAAGGGCACCGCCGCGAACACGGGCACCCTCCCGTGGTTCACCCCTGACACAGACCCCGGCTCCGGGACCGCACCCGCCGCCGGACAGCTCTCCGCACCGTCAGAGAACAGCCCGACGACGAAGGGAAACACGTGATCAGCACACGACGGAGAGCGGGCGCGGCCTCGGTCTCGCTGCTGCTCGGCGGGGCGGGCATCCTGCTGGGCGCGGGTCCCGCGCAGGCGGCCGAGGTGGCGTACAAGACGGAGTGCATCCCGCCGTCCATATCGGGGCTTCCGCCGGTGCAGGGCACCACCAAGGTGGAGATCACCGCGCCGGCCGCCGCGAAGGTGGGCGACGAGGTCGAGGTCGTATGGAAGACCACGGAGGCCGCGTCCAAGAACCCGGACATCCTCGATCTGGACAAGGACACGGTGAAGCCGACCGGCACGATCAAGCTGGGCGGCGGTCAGACCGGGGAGCTGGCGGTGGCGGGCGAGCGGGTGAATCCACCGATCAAGAAGAACAGCCCGATGATCCTGTCCGACATGAAGGGCAAGCTGAAGCTGACCAAGGCGGGCGACATCACGCTCACCCCGGGTGCGTACAACATCAACGTCAGCAAGCCGATGTCGACCGACACCAAGTGCACGCCCAAGGAAGAGGTCAAGGCGGGCGCGACCATCAAGGTGACGGAGGGCGGCGGCAGTTCGGGCGGCACGGCCTCGGGCGGCGGTACGTCCGGTGGCAGCACGTCTGGCGGCAGCACGTCCGGTGGCGACACTGGTGGCGGCGACACCGGAGGTGGCGACACGGGCGGTGACACCGGTGGTGGTACGTCCGGTGGCGGGGGCGGCGAGACCGACTTCCCCGGCAAGGAGGTCCAGACCCCGTACAAGTGCAAGACGCCCATCGGCGACAAGGACGCGACGTCCCCCGTCCAGATCAACGCCAAGAAGGACGGCGGGAACTACGGCCTCACCGTCGAGTTCAAGAAGTCCGTCATGGACAGCCCCGCCGACATCCCCGCGGACTCGGTGAAGCCGTCGATGGAGGTCAAGCTGGGCGGCGCGGACAAGGGCACGGTGCACGTCGAGGGCCCCACCAACAAGGAGCCCATCAAGTCGGGCGACCCGATGACCATCCCTGACCTGACGGGCACGTACAAGCCGGGCGCCGACGGCAAGTCGACGCTCTCGCCGGGCGTCCTCACGGTCAAGGCACTGGGTACGACGACGACCTGCACCCCGTCCAAGGCCGAGGTCTCGCTGGAGATCGACACGGCGGCGCAGCCCGGCGGGGCCGCCGGGGGCAGCGGTTCGGCCGGTGGCTCCGGTGGCGGCTCTGCGGGTGGCTCCGCCGGGGGCGGCGGCGGTGACCTCGCCGAGACCGGCGCCGACAACAACGGGGCGTTGCGGGCCCTCGGCCTTGTCGCCGGAACGGTGATCCTGCTGGGCGGCGCGGTGTTCACGTTCCTCCCGAGGCGGAGGAACGGCTTGCGCTGACGACGCCACCGTAAGGGGCGCGGGGAACTGCGCGACCGCTGTGGTTGCTCGCGCGGTTCCCCGCGCCCCAAAAGGGGCTTGTCCTAGGCGTGTTGGCGCAGCCAGCGCAGGAGCGCCTGGGCGAAGCCCGGGTCCCTGAGGAGCTCGCCTCCGTGCGCGTCGCCCGGCTCGATGCGGACCGTGACGTCGCGCATCCCCGCCATCTTCTGCGCGTGCGCGAGGTCCGTGGAGTGGGCGACCGGCACGAAGTCGGCCGCCGAGTGCGTGAGGTACAGGGGCGCGTCGTCCTTGCCGGAGGCGTGCGACTTGGCCACCAGGTCGACCCACTTCTTCCAGCACGGTCCGGAGGCCCGGTCCGGCGCACACCCCGCGAGCAGCTCCGCCGTCCCCCGCAGCTTGCGCTGCGCGGGGGCGGCGGCACGCATCCCGCCGTCCTTCCAGGCACGGTAGGGCGAGGCCACGGGGGAGAGCGCGGCCACGGCCCGTACCCGCCCCCGCCCCGCGCCGTAGGCTCCCGCGCTGACGGCGAGATGCCCGCCGGCGGAGGAGCCGAGGACCAGCGGCGCGGCACCGCCACGCCGCTTCACCCACCGCAGGGCCGCGAGCACGTCGTCGCGCTGCGCGGGCCAGGCGGCGTCGGTGGCGAGCCGGTAGTCGGTGTCGTACACGGTGAACCCGCGCGCCGCGAACCACCGCGCACGCCCGCTCCAGTCGGTGTCCCGCACCCAGGAGCCGCCGTGCAGGATCATCAGGGCGGGGCGCCCGGACCCGTCGCCGTACACGGTGATGTTCTGCCGCGCGTGCTCCCCGTACGAGAAGGTCAGGCCCGGCGACGGCGACGGCTCGGGTGCGGCCTCGACGGCGGCACTGGACGACGACAGCAACGCCACGCAGAGGGCGAGGGTCGGCAAGGTACGGGGCGAGGTGCGAGGCGAGATGCGGCGCAGGGGCATGGCCAGATGCTCCACCGCGCGTCGGTCCCGCACCCGCAGAAACGCCAAAGGCCGCCGCACCGGGTGGTGCGGCGGCCCTCAGTTCGAACGTGGGGGTGTGCGGCTCAGCGCACGTCACCCATGAGCGAGCTGACCTTGTTCCGGGCCATGTAGACCGAGAAGCCCGCGAGCACCGCGGCCGCGGCCTCCAGGGCGACCATGCCCTGGCCGTTGAGGTCGACCCCGGCGATGGCGAGCATGCCGGTCACGCTGTCACCCGCGGTGACGGCGAGGAAGAAGACTCCCATCATCTGGGAGGCGTACTTCGCGGGCGCCATCTTCGTGGTCAGGGACAGGCCCACCGGGGACAGGCACAGCTCGGCGACCGTGTGCATCAGGAAGATCAGCACCAGCCACCACATGGTGACCTTGGTGTCGCCCGTGGCCATGCCCATCGGGACGAGGAACACGAAGAACGAGGCGCCGGCCATGACCAGGGCGAAGGAGAACTTCACGATCGTGCTGGGCTCGCGGTTGCGGCGGGCCAGCGCGATCCAGAGGGCGGCGAAGACCGGGGCGAGCAGCATGATGAAGCCCGGGTTCAGCGACTGGAACAGGGTGTTCGGCATCTCCCAGCCGAAGATGTCCCGGGAGGTGTGGGAGTCACCGAAGAGGGACAGCGTCGACGCGCCCTGGTCGAAGATCATCCAGAAGATCGCGGCGGCCACGAAGAACCAGATGAACGCCGTCATCTTGGTCTGCTCCTCGGCGTTGAGGTCCCGGTCCCGCTTGATCTTGACCAGTACGGCGACGGGGATCAGCAGACCGGCCACGGTGATCGGGAGCAGCGCCCAGTTGAGGGTGAGCCGGTAGACGTCGGTGAAGGCCACCAGGAGGTAGAACGCCGCGATCACGGCGACGGCCGCCAGGGTCTTGACGATGACGCCGCGCTTCTCCTCGGCCGACAGCGGGTTCGGGACCCGGCTGCTCTCCGCGGACAGGTGGCGGGAACCGAGCATGAACTGGATCGCGCCGAGCGCCATGCCGATCGCGGCCAGGCCGAAGCCCAGGTGCCAGTTGACCTTCTCGCCGAGGATGCCGATGGCGAAGGGAGCGGCGAAGGCACCGAGGTTGATGCCCATGTAGAAGATCGTGAAGCCACCGTCGCGGCGGAGGTCCTTCGGGTCGCTGTAGAGCTGGCCGACCATCGTCGAGATGTTGGCCTTCAGCAGACCCGAACCGACCGCGACCAGGGCGAGACCGACGAAGAACATCGCCGAGCTCGGCAGGGCCAGGCACACGTGACCGGCGACGATCACGATGCTCGCGATGGCGACGGTCTTGCGGGCACCCCAGATGCGGTCGCCGATCCAGCCTCCGGGCATGGCCATGAGGTAGACCATGGCCACGTAGACGGAGTAGATGGCCGTGGCGGTCGCCGCGGTGTAGGCAAGGCCGCCGCCCTGGCTGCCGGTGGCAGCGTCGGCGCCGCCGGAGACCAGGTAGAGCACGAGCAGAGCACGCATGCCGTAGTAGGAGAAACGCTCCCACATCTCGGTCATGAAGAGTGTGGCCAGTCCGCGGGGGTGGCCGAAGAAGGTCTTCTCAGAGCCAGGGGTACCGGCGGAGTCCTTCGTCAGGCTGGACGCCATGGGTCGATCCTCGTGAGTTCGGGACGCGCGGCAAGAGCGTGTGCGCGCCCGGTGGGGGGCGGTCGGCACCGGGGTCGTACCGTCCACACCCCCACGCCCGGGGGGAGAATCGCGATCCATGTCGAGGAAGGCGCTGGTACGGCGACTCCGAGATCCACGCCCTGGGCGCATCTTCACGCGCAGGGCCCGACCACAGGTCATTCCTTTCAAAGGCTGGCAGAAGCCGGCCCGCACATAAAAGAGACCTAAGGCCGCACAGTGGGCCAAAGGTCCTTGCATAGTGCATCAGGCGTTGGGTCACCATACGCCACGACAGTGCCGCATATGGAAGGACTTGAGAGATGGATCACAGGTTACGGTGGAACCGCCGGGACACATTCCAAGGTGATCCCCAGGATCGCACCCCATAGCCGCAGGGGCTGACCGGCAGCTGTCGATCACCCCACGGCGGTCCTCCGGTGCGGACTACCATCACCCCATGACCCGTGTACTGCTCGCCGAGGACGACGCGTCCATCTCGGAGCCGCTGGCCCGTGCCCTGCGCAGGGAGGGGTACGAGGTCGAAGTGCGTGAGGACGGCCCGACCGCCCTCGACGCCGGGCTGCAGGGCAGCGTCGACCTCGTCGTACTCGACCTGGGGCTGCCCGGGATGGACGGCCTGGAGGTGGCCCGCCGCCTTCGCGCCGGGGGGCACACGGCGCCGATCCTCATCCTCACCGCCCGTGCCGACGAGGTGGACACCGTCGTCGGCCTGGACGCGGGCGCCGACGACTACGTCACCAAGCCCTTCCGCCTCGCCGAACTGCTCGCCCGGGTCCGGGCCCTGCTCCGGCGCGGCGCGGCCGAGCCGCAGCAGGCTCCGGCCACGCACGGCGTGCGGATCGACGTCGAGTCGCACCGCGCCTGGATGGGCGAGGAGGAGCTCCAGCTCACGGCCAAGGAGTTCGACCTGCTCCGGGTCCTGGTCCGCGACGCCGGGCGGGTCGTCACCCGCGACCAGCTGATGCGCGAGGTCTGGGACACCACGTGGTGGTCGTCCACCAAGACCCTGGACATGCACATCTCCTGGCTGCGCAAGAAGCTGGGCGACGACGCGGCGAATCCGCGGTACATCGCGACGGTGCGGGGCGTCGGCTTCCGCTTCGAGAAGAGCTGACCTCGCCCCTGGGCGCACCCGCCGGGAAGCCGCTGTGGGCAGCCGCGTCCGCGGGTCCGTCGTGGCCGGCCGCGCAGTTCCCCCGCGCCCCCGAGGGCGGCTTCGATCGGCGACACTGAGTAGATGCGCCGCCGATTGATCAACAGCACCCTCGCCGTGGTCCTCGTCGTCATCGCGGTCTTCGGCGTCAGCCTGGTCATCGTCGAGACGAGAACGATCAGCAGCAGCGCCCAGGACCGCGTCACCAGCGAGGCGCTCCGCCTGGCCAGCGTCGTGGACAGCAGGCTCATCAGCGACGAGCGGATCAGCGCCGAGATCCTGCGGGACGTGGCCGCGGTCGACACCGACCGCTACGCCCTCATCGAGATCCCCGGCCGCGCCCCCATCGAGATCGGCTCCCGCCCCACCGGCGACGTCATCCGCGACACGGCCACCGGCGAGGAGGGCGAGAAGGTCACCGTCGAGGAGCCGCGCACCGCGGTCACCCAGGAGGTCGGCCGCACCCTGCTGATCATCGGCGCCGTGGCCCTCCTCGCGATCATCGCCGCCGTACTTCTCGCCGTACGCCAGGCCAACCGCCTCGCCTCGCCCCTCACCGACCTCGCGGAGACCGCCGAGCGCCTCGGCTCGGGCGACCCGAGGCCCCGCCACAAGCGGTACGGGGTGCCGGAGCTCGACCGCGTCGCGGACGTCCTGGACGGCAGCGCCGAGCGGATCGCCAGGATGCTGACCGCCGAGCGCCGCCTCGCCGCGGATGCCTCGCACCAGCTGCGTACGCCTCTGACGGCCCTCTCCATGCGCCTCGAGGAGATCACCGTCACCGAGGACCTGGACACGGTGAAGGAGGAGGCCACGATCGCGCTCGCGCAGGTCGAGCGCCTCACCGACGTCGTGCAGCGGCTGCTCACGAACTCACGTGACCCGCGCACCGGCTCCGCCGTCTCCTTCGACCTGGACGAGGTCGTCAAGCAGCAGCTCGAGGAGTGGCGCCCGGCCTACCGCAGCGCGGGCCGCGCCATCGTCAGCTCGGGCAAGCGGCATCTGCGGGCCGTGGGCACCCCCGGGGCGGTCGCACAGGTCCTGGCCGCCCTCATCGAGAACTCGCTCATGCACGGCGGCGGCACCGTGGCGCTGCGGACCCGCGTCACGGGAAACCAGACGGTCATCGAGGTCACCGACGACGGCCCCGGCGTCCCCGCCGATCTCGGCGCGCGGATCTTCGAGCGCACCATCAGCGGCCGCAACTCGACGGGCATCGGCCTCGCGGTCGCCCGGGACCTGGCCGAGGCGGACGGCGGCCGTCTGGAGATGCTGCAGACCAAGCCGCCGGTCTTCGCCCTGTTCCTGTCGCGTACGCCGCCGCAGAAGCGCGACCGGTGGCACGACGAGGAGACGGTGCGCTAGCGCGTGCCCCGCCCGGCCGGCCGCTTCCGGTCGGCCGCCACAGCCTTGGACGCCGTGGAGCCGCCGTCCAGGAACGATTCCGCACGGGCGACCGTCTCCCGCGCGGGCAGCGCCTTGAAGACCCAGGTGCGGTAGGACCAGAAGCGGAAGCAGGTGGCGATGCCGATGCCCACGAACTTGAAGATGTTGCGCTGCAGCGGGCTGTCCCAGTCGAAGCCGTAGATCGCCGCGTACAGGACGCCGTTCTCGATCACCAGGCCGACCGCGCTGAAGACCAGGAACAGCGTGAGTTCCTTGGTGCGGGAGCTCTTGTCGCGGTCCTTGTACGTGAAGTAGCGAAAGCCCACGTAGTTGAAGGCGATGGCGACGACGGTGGCGATCACGTTCGCCCGCACGGCCTGCAGGTCGGTGGTGTGCCACAGCAGGTTCGAGACGCTGAAGTTCACCAGCGTGCCCAGCGCCCCCACGGCTCCGAACTTGGCCACTTCGCGCGCGAGCTGCTCCAGTCGCACCCGTAGTGCGCCACGTTCCGTCATGGTGGTCGCCCCAACCCCCGTCGTCGATTCGTTCCGGTCTCGTCCTCGTCGACGTATGTGGTGATTCGGTCGCGTCAACCCAGCCATGCTAACCAGCGACTCCGTCCGTCGCTCGGGGGCGCCTCCACACTGTGGCGCCTCTGTGACGGGGGAGGCCGTACGGTGCGCGGAAACCGGCCGTTCCGAAGTGGCCGATACAGGCCGATACCCTGGGGGTGTGACGTTCCCGGTAGTCGGCATGGTCGGCGGCGGTCAGCTCGCCCGCATGACCCACGAGGCGGGTATCCCCCTCGGCCTGAAATTCAAGCTCCTCAGTGACACCCCTCAGGACTCCGCGGCGCAGGTCGTCGGCGATGTCGTCATCGGCGACCATCGCGACCTCGACACGCTGCGCGAGTTCGCGAGGGGCTGCGACGTGATCACTTTTGATCACGAACACGTACCCACCGAGCATCTACGGGCCCTGGAGGCGGACGGCATCCCCGTGCGTCCGGGGCCCGACGCGCTGGTGCACGCCCAGGACAAGGGCGTGATGCGCGAGAAGCTCACGGAGATCGGTGTGCCCTGTCCGCGCCACCGGATCGTGCGCGATCCGGCCGATGTGGCGGCCTTCGCGGCCGAAGGCGCCACGTCGGGCGACGGCTTCCCCGTGATCCTCAAGACGGTGCGTGGCGGCTATGACGGAAAGGGGGTGTGGTTCGTCCGTTCCGTCGAGGACGCCGAAGACCCCTTCCGGGCCGGTGTCCCGGTCCTGGCCGAGGAGAAGGTCGACTTCGTACGGGAGCTCGCGGCGAACGTCGTCCGCTCGCCGCACGGCCAGGCCGTGGCCTACCCCGTCGTCGAGTCGCAGCAGGTCGACGGCGTCTGCGACACGGTCATCGCGCCGGCTCCCGGCCTCTCGGAGGACCTCGCGGGCCAGGCGCAGGAACTGGCCCTTCGCATCGCGAAGGAACTCGACGTGGTCGGCCACCTCGCGGTCGAGCTCTTCGAGACGCCCGACGGCCGCATCCTGGTGAACGAACTGGCGATGCGCCCGCACAACTCCGGCCACTGGACACAGGACGGGGCGATCACGTCCCAGTTCGCGAACCACGTGCGCGCGGTGCTCGACCTGCCCCTCGGCGACCCGCGCCCGCGGGCGAAGTGGACGGTCATGGTCAATGTCCTGGGCGGCGACTACCCGGACATGTACCAGGCGTACCTGCACTGCATGGCGCGCGACCCGCAGTTGAAGATCCACATGTACGGCAAGGACGTGAAGCCCGGACGCAAGGTCGGCCACGTCAACACCTACGGCGACGACCTGGACGACGTGCTGGAGCGCGCGCGTCACGCGGCCGGCTATCTCAGAGGGACGATCACCGAATGACGGCATCTGTAGAACCCGTGGGACCTGTGGTCGGCATCGTCATGGGCTCGGACTCCGACTGGCCCGTCATGGAGGCCGCGGCCAAGGCTCTCGACGAGTTCGAGATTCCCTACGAGGTCGACGTCGTCTCGGCGCACCGCATGCCCCGCGAGATGGTCGCGTACGGCGAGGAGGCCGCGGACCGCGGTCTCAAGGCGATCATCGCGGGGGCCGGCGGCGCCGCGCACCTGCCGGGCATGCTGGCCTCGGTGACGCCGCTGCCGGTGATCGGCGTGCCCGTACCGCTCAAGTACCTCGACGGCATGGACTCCCTCCTGTCCATCGTGCAGATGCCCGCGGGCGTGCCGGTGGCCACGGTCTCGGTGGGCGGCGCGCGCAACGCGGGCCTCCTCGCGGCCCGCATCCTCGCCGCGCACGACCCCGAACTCCTCGGCCGCATGCGGGAGTTCCAGCAGGAGCTGAACGAACAGGCCACGGAGAAGGGCAAGCGGCTCCGTACGAAGGTCGAGGGCGCGGGGTCCGGCTTCGGCTTCGGCTCGGGGAAGTGAGCGGCGTGACGTCCCTCGACGACGCCCGCGCCCTTCTCGCCGAGTTCCCGGTGGTCGACGGTCACAACGACCTGCCCTGGGCCCTGCGCGAGAAGGCGGGGTACGACATCGACCGCCTCGACATCGCCGCCGACCAGACGGGCAACCTCCACACGGACATCGCCCGGCTGCGGGCGGGCGGTGTCGGTGCGCAGTTCTGGTCGGTGTACGTCCGCACGGACCTGACGGGTGACGCGGCGGTGAGCGCGACGCTCGAACAGGTCGACTGCGTCGAGCAGTTGCTCACGCGCTACCCCGCGGACCTGCGGCGCGCGCTGACGGCCGCGGACATGGAGGCGGCGCGGGCACAGGGCCGCATCGCGTCCCTGATGGGAGCCGAGGGCGGCCACTCCATCAACAACTCCCTCGCGACGCTGCGGGCGTTGCACGCGCTCGGCGTCCGCTACATGACGCTGACGCACAACGACAACATCGCGTGGGCGGACTCGGCGACGGACGAGCCGGGGGTGGGCGGCCTGTCGCCGTTCGGCCATGAGGTGGTCCGGGAGATGAACCGCAGCGGAATGCTCGTGGACCTCTCCCACGTGGCGGCGACGACGATGCGGGCGGCCCTGGACACCTCCGTGGCGCCGGTGATCTTCTCGCACTCCTCGGCGCGCGCGGTGTGCGACCACCCGCGCAACATCCCGGACGACGTCCTGGAGCGGCTGCCCGCCAACGGCGGCGTCGCGATGGCCACCTTCGTCCCGAAGTTCGTCCTCCAGGCGGCGGTCGACTGGACGGCGGCGGCCGACGAGAACATGCGGGCGAACGGCTTCCACCACCTGGACACGACTCCGGAGGCGATGAAGGTCCACGCGGCCTTCGAGGAGTCCGTCCCGCGCCCCGTCGCCACGGCCGCGACGGTCGCCGACCACCTCGACCACATGCGCGAGGTCGCGGGCATCGACCACATCGGCATCGGCGGGGACTACGACGGCACGGCGTTCACGCCGGACGGCCTGGACGACGTCGCCGGCTACCCGAACCTGATCGCGGAGCTCCTGGCCCGCGGCTGGTCGAAGCCGGACCTGGCCAAGCTGACGTGGCACAACGCGGTCCGCGTGCTCGGAGCGGCCGAGGACGTGGCCCGTGCCGAGCAGTCCAGGCGCGGCCCGTCGAACGCGACGCTCCAGCAGCTGGACGGCTGAGGTCGGCACTTGAGACGCAGGGCGGGGGCGGCCGGTCGGCGGCCCCCGCCCTGCGCGTTGCTTCAGCTGACGAGTCCTCGCGCGAACCGCGGCGAGTGGGTGAAGGGGTTCTCCATGGCGTCGTCGGGTGCGTGGTGCCGGCCGTGGTCGGCGCCGGGCGTGCAGTTCGGCGTGGGCGCCCCTGTCCCGCAGCGGGGCGGGAGGCAGGGCGGGGGCGGCCGGTCGGCGGCCCCCGCCCTGCGCGTTGTTTCAGCTGACGAGCCCCTTCGCGAACCGCAGTGAACGGCCGAAGATCTCCTCCACCACGTCGTCGGGCGCGCCGTGCCAGCCGTGGTCCGTGCCCGGCACCGTGCGCAGCTCCACCGGAGCCCCCGCGTCCCGCAGCCGGGCGGCGAGCGCCTCGCTGTGCGCGGCCGGGACCATCGTGTCCCGCTCGCCGTGGACCATGAGGAAGGGCGGGGCGTCGGGGTGTACCCGGGCCACGGGGCTGGCCGCGCGGGCTTGTTCGGGCACGGCCGCGGGGGCGGCGCCGAGCAGCAGGGCCTCCGGGGTCGAGGCGCTGTGCGGGTCGAACGGGCCGCGGGGGACGGTGAGGTCGCTCGGGGCGTACCAAATCACGGCGCCGGAGGCCGCGACCGCGGGGTCGAGTGCGAGCAGCGAGGCCAGGTGCCCGCCCGCGGACTCGCCCCACACCACGGTCCGTGCGGTGTCGACGCCGAGCTCCGGCGCACGCAGCCCCAGCCAGCGCAGCGCGGCCCGCAGGTCGTCGAGTGGGGCGGGGAAGGTGGCCTCGCCGCTGAGGCGGTAGTCGGCGCAGGCCACCGCGAAGCCCGCGGCGGCGATGCGCGCGAGCGGCCCCGGATTCCAGTCCCGGGTGCGCGGCCCCATGTCGTCACGGCGCCCTCGCCGCCAGGCTCCGCCGTGCACGAAGAGTACGAGCGGGGCGGGCCCGCGTCCGGCCTCCGGCAGCCAGAGGTCGAGCTCCAGCGGACGGCATCCCTCGATCTCGCGGTACGGGACACCGCGAAGGAGCCGTGGATGCGGCGCCGGAAGCGGTGCGACGTCCGGGTGGGGCGCGGCGATCAGGGCCCGCAGGGTGTCGCTCACCGGGTGCGCCACTGGTGCTCGGGCAGGAAGCGCACGTCGTACCGCTCGGGGACGGTGGCGAACTTGTCGGGCGTGGGCACGACGGGCTCGCGCGGCAGGCCGAGCCCCTCGGCGGGCGCCCCGAGCGTCTCGAAGAACCGCTCGAAGGTTCCGCCGGGCCCCGCGGCAACGCCGACGACCTGGCTGTGGTGGCGCTCCATGCGGTAGGCGTGCGGACAGTTCTTGGGCACGAAGCCGAAGTCACCGGGGGTGAGGAGCTTCTCCAGCTGCTCGCCCTCCAGGTCCTCGACG
The DNA here is from genome assembly GCF_053591915.1 of Streptomyces sp. NPDC002853. Classification (NCBI taxonomy): domain Bacteria; kingdom Bacillati; phylum Actinomycetota; class Actinomycetes; order Kitasatosporales; family Streptomycetaceae; genus Streptomyces; species Streptomyces sp. NPDC002853. The sequence goes on from NZ_JBSFUS010000022.1 coordinate 53,213, forward strand.
AAGAGGCGGACGGCGCCCTGGGTGACGTAGAAGACCTCGTACGTGTCCGGGTGCAGGTGGGCCGGGATGACGTTGCCCCTGGGGCCCTCGACGGTGAAGAAGTTGAAGCCGTTCTCGGTCTGCTCGCCGCCCGCGTAGATGGTGATCAGGTCGCCGAACAGATGGGCACGGTCGCCCTCGCCCTTCTCGATGACGTAGGGCTTGCCCGGTTCGGCGGGGATGCGTGAGGAGCGCCGGTGGCGGGTGGCGTACTCGATGGTCATGGCTCTCCCGGGGTGTCTGGGTACGGCGGGCGGAACGGGGAATGTCAGGTAGCCTGACATAAAGGTTCCGACACGGGCAACCGGCTGAGCGTGAGATGGGCGCGAGTCATACCGCCCCAGGGGTCACGAGCGGGCACGTCTCCGGCAGTCCGCCGGGCCGGGCAGGCCGCCGGGCCGGGCATGCTGCCGTCCGCGAAGCCATAGGCTCGACCCCGCCCATCCGGCCCGCCTGTCCGGGCGCCTCCCCGGCCCGCCACCCGTGAGGAACAGATGCACGCCACCGGCCGCAACCTCCCGCAGCTCCTCGGCGACGCCCGGCGCTGGTTCGAGGACGCGCTCCTCGCGTCCCTGGAGGAGGCGGGGGAGATCCATGTCTCGCCCACCCAGGCGGGCCTCTTCGCCGTACTCGACGAGGAGGGCACGACGGTCTCCGAGCTGGCCCGCCGCATGGGCGTCACCCGGCAGACCGCGCATCAGGCGGTACACGGCCTGGTGGCCGCGGGCCTCCTGGAGCAGGTCCCCGACCCCTCGTCCGGGCGGCAGCGGCTCATCCGGCGCACCGCGGAGGGCGAGCGCACGCACCGCAGGGCGGAACTGGTCCTGCGGCGCGTCGAGCGAGAACTCGCCGACCGGATCGGCGAGCAGACGGTCCTCGCCCTGCGGACGGCGCTGGAGCTCCAGTGGGGCGGCCCGCCGGTGCTCGCCCCACCCGAGGACTGACCCGCCGAGGGCTGACCCGCCGGAGGACTGACCTGGCCGGAATACGCGAGCGCCCTCCCCTTTCTGCGGGGGAGGGCGCTCGGTACTGCTGTCGGTACTGCTGTCGGTACCGCTCCGGGTTACGGCAGGTTGCGGGCCATCACGATCCGCTGGACCTGGTTCGTGCCCTCGTAGATCTGCGTGATCTTCGCGTCACGCATCATCCGCTCGACGGGGTAGTCACGCGTGTAGCCGTACCCGCCGAGCAGCTGGACGGCGTCCGTGGTGACCTCCATCGCGACATCCGAGGCGAAACACTTGGCGGCAGCGCCCTGGAAGGTCAGGTCCGCGTCGCCGCGCTCCGACTTGGCCGCGGCGGCGTACGTCAGCTGACGCGCGGCCTCGATCTTCATGGCCATGTCCGCGAGCATGAACTGCACGCCCTGGAAGTCGCCGATCGGCTTCCCGAACTGCTTGCGCTCCTGGACGTACCCCTTGGCGTAGTCAAGGGCGCCCTGCGCGATGCCGAGCGCCTGGGCCGCGATGGTGATGCGGGTGTGGTCCAGGGTCTTCATCGCCGTGGCGAAGCCGGTGCCCTCCTCGCCGATCATGCGGTCGGCGGGGATGCGAACGTTGTCGAAGTAGACCTCGCGGGTCGGCGAACCCTTGATGCCGAGCTTCTTCTCCGGGGCGCCGAAGGAGACGCCCTCGTCCGACTTCTCGACGACGAAGGCGGAGATGCCCTTCGAGCGCTTGGTCGGGTCCGTCACGGCCATCACCGTGTAGTACTCGGAGACGCCCGCGTTCGTGATCCAGCGCTTCACGCCGTTCAGGACCCAGAAGTCCCCGTCACGGACGGCCTTCGTCTTCATGCCCGCCGCGTCCGAACCCGCGTCCGGCTCGGAGAGGCAGTACGAGAACATGCCCTCGCCCTTGGCGAGCGGCGTCATGTACTTCTTCTTCAGCTCCTCGGATCCGGAGAGGATCACGGGGAGCGAGCCCAGCTTGTTCACGGCCGGGATGAGCGAGGACGAGGCACAGACGCGCGCCACCTCCTCGATCACGATGACCGTGGCGAGCGCGTCGGCGCCGGTGCCGCCGTAGCTCTCCGGTACGTGCACGGCGTGCAGGTCGGAGGAGACGAGGGCGTCGAGCGCCTCCTGCGGGAAGCGGGCCTCCTCGTCCACCGCCGCGGCGAAGGGCGCGATCTTCGCCTCGGAGAGCGAACGGATCGCGTCGCGGAGCATGTCGTGCTCCTCGGACGGGCGGTACAGGTCGAAATCAGCCGATCCGGCCAAGGTCTCTCACGCTCCAAGGACGCTAATTACCGTTAAGTAACCCAAATTTTAGAGGGCGGCCCACGCGAGGGATACGTGAGCTTGCCGACAGGGGGTGTTCCGCGGGTGGTGATGGCGGAAACGTGCCCGGTCAAGGGCCCGACTATGCTCGGGCACCGCACTGACGGCCGTAGACCCCTGGAGCACCGCATGGCCCTCAAGATCACCGTGATCGGCACCGGCTACCTCGGTGCGACGCACGCCGCGGCCATGGCCGAGCTCGGTTTCGAGGTGCTCGGCCTCGACGTCGTGCCCGAGAAGATCGAGATGCTGCAGCGGGGCGAGGTCCCGATGTACGAGCCCGGTCTGGAGGAGCTGCTGCGCAAGCACGTCGCCGGGATCGAGGGCTCCAGCGGGCGGCTGCGCTTCACCATGGACTTCGCCGAGGTCGCCGCCTTCGGCGACGTCCACTTCGTCTGCGTGAACACCCCGCAGAAGCACGGCGAGTACGCCTGCGACATGAGCTACGTCGACAGCGCCTTCGCGCAGCTCGCCCCGCATCTGACCAAGCCCGCGCTGGTCGTCGGCAAGTCGACCGTGCCGGTCGGCTCGGCGGACCGGCTGGCGCGCGAGCTGGCGGCGAACGCTCCTGCGGGCGCGGAGGCCGAGCTGGCCTGGAACCCGGAGTTCCTCCGCGAGGGCTTCGCGGTGAAGGACACGCTGCACCCGGACCGCATCGTCGTCGGCGTCCGCAGCGCGCACGCCGAGAAGCTCCTTCGCGAGGTGTACGCGGGTCCGGTGGGCGAGGGTTCGCCCTTCGTCGTGACGGACTTCCCGACCGCCGAGCTGGTGAAGACCGCGGCCAACTCCTTCCTCGCCACGAAGATCTCGTTCATCAACGCGATGGCCGAGGTGTGCGAGGCCGCGGGCGGCGATGTCGTGAAGCTGGCGGAGGCGCTCGGGTACGACGACCGGATCGGCAAGAAGTTCCTGCGGGCCGGGATCGGCTTCGGGGGCGGCTGCCTGCCCAAGGACATCCGCGCGTTCATGGCGCGGGCGGGTGAGCTCGGCGCCGACCAGGCGCTGACGTTCCTGCGGGAGATCGACTCCATCAACATGCGCCGGCGCGGGCAGATGGTGGAGATGGCGCGCGAGGCGCTCGGCGGCGGGTCCTTCCTCGGCAAGCGGGTCGCGGTCCTCGGTGCCACGTTCAAGCCGGACTCGGACGACGTACGTGACTCGCCCGCGCTGAACGTCGCCGGACAGATCCACCTCCAGGGCGGCCAGGTCACCGTGTACGACCCCAAGGGGATGGAGAACGCGGGCAGGCTCTTCCCGACGCTGGCGTACGCGGAGTCGGCCGTGGAGGCGGTGCGGGGCGCGGACGCCGTGCTGCACCTGACCGAGTGGCGCGAGTTCCGTGAGCTGGACCCGGCGGCGCTGGGCGAGGTGGCCGCGGAGCGGCTGATCCTGGACGGCCGCAACGCGCTCGACCCCGCGGTGTGGCGCGCGGCGGGCTGGACGTACCGCGCGATGGGCCGCCCCTCGGCCTGAGGGCACGAGGGCCGGGTAAGCCGGACAGCCCGGGTAAGCCTGACAGCCCGGGTGGGCCGGGTGTGCTGGGTGGCCCTCAGCCCTCCCCCGCCGCACCCTTCCGCGCCCGGTAGGCCCGCATCTTCGCGCGGGCCCCGCATACCCCCATGTCGCACCACCGGCTGCGCCCGGCAGGGCTCCGGTCGTAGTACGCCCAGAGGCAGTCGGAGGCCTCGCACGCCTTGAGGCGGCTCCACGTACCGGCGGCCGCCGCCTCGGCGACGGCCGACGCAACCCGTGACACCAGCGGTGACGGATCGGCCGGGACGAGCGACGCCGACCCGTCATCGGCGGAGACGGTCACCAACAGCGGTGCGCCCGACAGAAGTTGACCCAGTGGCGTCGTGACGGCATGCGGCCCGTGTCCCGCGTGGGCGAGGCACGCCACCCGCAGGGACTCCCGCAGCTCGCGTGCCGCCACCACTTCCGCGCCCGGCGCGATACCGAACGGCGCGCGCCCTTCCGCCGTGTCCAGCGCGTCCGCGCCCGACTCCACGTCCAGGGTGTTCACCAGCGCCTGGATCAGCGCGAGGCCCCCGGGAGCGGGTGCTCTGTCATTCATGCTTGCGACGTTACCCCCAGTGGGGCACCATGCAGTAACCGTTACTGCTAGAACGCACCTACCGGTAACCGATCCGAGGAGACCACCATGCCCCTCGCCATACTCGGCGTCGTCGCACTCGACTGCCCCGACCCCCTCGCGCTCGCCACCTTCTACGCGGCCGTACTCGGCGGCACCCCCAAGGACGACGGGGGCGGCTGGGTCAGCCTCGAAGTCCCCGGCGGCACACCGCTCGCCTTCCAGGCCGCCCCCGGTCACACGCCGCCGCAGTGGCCCGAGGCCACGCGCTCGCAGCAGTTCCACCTGGACCTCGAGGTGGAGCGGGCGCAGTTGGACGCCGTCGAGAAGGAGGTGCTCGCGCTCGGCGCCACCGCACTGGACACGCAGGACCGCGAGCGCAGCTTCCGTGTGTACGCCGACCCGGCGGGGCACCCGTTCTGCCTCTGCGCCTGTTGAAGCCGCGCCTGCCGGAGAAAGGAACGCCCATGGCCACGGCCCCCGTCGGACGCCTGCGCAACGTCGTCCTCGACTGCTTGGATCCGCATCAACTCGCGGAGTTCTACGCCCACTTGATCGGCGGTGAGATCGAGATCGATGCCGAGGAGGAGGACGACTGGGTCACCCTCCACACCTCCGGCGGCCTGCGCCTGTGCTTCCAGGCGGCCCCCGGCCACCGCCCGCCGGACTGGCCGCAGGCGGACGCCGGCTCCCAGCAGGCCCACCTCGACATCGACGTGGGCCCGGCCGTCCAGGACATGGAGCGGGCCCAGGAGCGCGTGATCGCCCTGGGCGCCAAGCCGCTCGACCTCGACGACGACAACGGCGAGCGCGACTTCCGCGTCTACGCCGATCCGGCAGGGCATCCCTTCTGCCTCTGCCGGATCCCCGTGGACTGAGGCGGCCGGCAAGCTCAGTCGGCCGCCTGCTGCCGGCGTCTCTCCCGCGCCGCCCGTGCCGCGAAGTCCACGCCACGCAGCACCCGTTGGACGTTGCCCCACGTGAGGCGGGCGAGGTCGTCGTCGGACCAGTCGCGCTCCATGAGCTCGGCGACGAGGTGCGGATAGCGCGAGGTGTCGGCAAGGCCCTCGGGGTGCGCGGCCGGGGTGTCGTACGTCCCCGAGAGGCCCACGCACTCCGGGCCCGCGACGCGGCGTACGTGGTCGAGGTGGTCCGCGACCTCGCCGATCGTGGTGCCCGTCTGCTCGGCCGCCAGGGGCACCAGGCACAGGCCCCTGGCGGCGCCGAGCGCGGCGAGCAGGTCGTCCGAGAGGTTCGCCGGGGCATCCCGCAGCGCGCGGGCTCCCGAGCGGGTGAAGAGGGCGGGCGCCCTGGAGACGGCGAGCACCCGGTGCGCCGTGGCCTCGGAGGCACCGGTCAGTTCGGCGAGGACGCCGAGCCTGTTGAGCTCGCGCACCACTTCGTCGCCGAACGGGGTGAGCCCCTCGGGGCCCGCCCATGACGTGCCGGTGAGCGTGAGCGAGCACAGGCCGAGGGTGTGCAGGGCGCGCAGGGTGGCGAGCGAGTCACCGATCGCCTCGGCGCGCGCCGGGCCGATCAGGGTGGCGATGCGGCCGCAGTGCCGGGCGTCGGCCACCTCGGACGCGGTGTGTGCCAGGCGCAGCCCCTCGGAGTGGCGGCCGACGACGTGCTTGACGAGGTCGAGCTGTTCGAGGGTCGCGCCGAGGACCTGGTCGCCGGTGATGCTCTCCGGGACGTGCAGTGACCAGAACTGTGCGCCGACGCCGCCCGCCCGCAGCCGGGGCACGTCGGCGTCCACGGCGCTGTCGCCCAGCTCCAGGTCGTACCAGGGCAGTCCGCGCAGTGCCCAGGGCAGTCCGCTGTAGCCGTCGGCCACGGGATGCGCGGCGAGCAGCGCACGGGCCCGCCGCAGCGGGTCCGGCGCGGGTGGTCCCGACTCGGACGCGGGTGGTGCCGGCTCCGGCGCGGGTGGTCCCGGCTCGGGTATCGGCGGGGGCTCGGGGGACCGCGCGGGGGGCCGGTCGAGCTCTCCGGCTTCGGCGGCGGTGTCGAGTTCTGCCTGCAGATCTGCCATGGCGGTTCTCCGGGCTTCTGGGGCGGTCCGGTCCACCGTGACACGCGGGAGCCGCGGCTTCGCGGCGGGCGAAGCGTTCGGGGTACGAGCGGGCGGCGACGGCATGCGAAAGGGCCCCGCCGATCGTCCGGCGGGGCCCCTTCGAGGTGTCGTGAGACGGCTCAGCCGCCCGAGACGGTGACCTTCTCGTCGTTGTTCAGCTGCTCCACCATCTGCTTGACCTTGGCCTTGTCCCACAGGAGGTTGCCGCCGGTGGAGCCCGCGAGCGGCATGTTCATGGACTTGCCGTCGCCGCCGGTCACGCCCTTCATCGCCCAGAACATGGAGGCCACGTCGAACAGGCCCATGTCCTTGTCGACGATCAGCGTGTCCAGGCCCGCGCCCATCGTGGGGTAGAGCTTGAAGGGGTTCATGACCGTGCCCGGCGTCGCCGCCTGGTTGGCCAGGGCCGCGAGGAACTTCTGCTGGTTCTTCGTGCGGTCCAGGTCACTGCCCGGCAGGGCGTAGCGCGTACGGACGAAGGCGAGGGCCTGCTTGCCGTCGAGGGTCTGCTTGCCCGCCTCGAAGTCGGCGCCGGACTTCTCGTCCTTGAAGCCCTTGGGGATGTCCATCTCGACGCCGCCGACCGCGTCCACGATCTTGGCGAAGCCGCCGAAGCCGATCTCGGCGTAGTGATCGATCCGCAGGCCGGTGTTGAACTCGACGGTGCGCACGAGCAGCTCGGGGCCGTCCTCCGCGTACGCCGCGTTGAGCTTCGTCTGGCGGCCCTGGTTCGGGTAGAGCTTGCCGGACTCGGCGCCCTTGAAGGAGGGGATCGTCACGTTCGAGTCGCGGGGCAGCGAGATCATCGTGTTCCCGCCGTCGTCCGCGACGTGCAGGATCATCATCGAGTCGGTGCGCTTGCCCGCGGCCGAGCCCGTGTGGAGGTCCTTCTTGTCCTGGTCGGACATGCCCTCGCGGCTGTCGGAGCCGACGATCAGGTAGTTCGTGCCGTCGCCGCCGTCGGGGCGCTCGATGACCTTGGAGAGGTCGACCTCGCGCTTGAGCTTGGAGTCGGCCCAGAAGTACGTGCCGATCGAGACGGCGAGCAGCACCACGACGAGGCTGATCGAGCCGATCTTGATGCGGCGCCGCCAGTTCGGGGCGGGACGGGGAGCACGGGTGCCATACCCGTCGTCGCCGCCCCGGCCGCCCTGGCCCTGACCCTGACCGTTCGGGGAGCCGTAGACCTGACCGGTGTTGTAGCCGCTGTCGTAACCCTCCTGACGGGGGCTGCGGGGCTCGAACATGTCGTCGCGCGCGTCGCCGTACGGCCGGCCGTACCCGTCGTCGTACGGCTGCTGCTGCGGTACGCCTCCCGCCTGCTGCTGGCCCGGTCGGCCGGAGGGGCCGCCGCGCTGGACATGCCGCATCCTGCGGGCGCCCTCAGGCTGCGTGCTCCCGCTGCCACGGCCGTACGCGCGGCCGTTGCCCTGGTCGTCAGGCCAATCGCTCATGTGGCTTAGTGTGCCGTCTCCGCCCACGTGCCTCACAGGGCAGGCGTGATTTCGGTTCAGGGCTGTTGCAGAGCTGATGCAAAGCGGCCCGGCGCGGGCCCGGCACACGTCAGACATAGGGTGGAGCCCATGACAGACCTGGCCCCCGGCACGGAATCGGAGATTCCGGGCAAGCCGACCTCGGCGTCCCGCACGACTCTCAGCCACATCATGACCCACAACGACACCAACCTCCTCGGCACGGTGCACGGCGGTGTGATCATGAAACTGGTGGACGACGCCGCGGGGGCGGTCGCGGGACGGCACTCGGGAGGGCCCGCGGTCACCGCGTCCATGGACGAGATGGCGTTCCTGGAGCCGGTGCGGGTCGGCGACCTCGTGCACGTGAAGGCGCAGGTGAACTGGACGGGCCGCAGCTCCATGGAGGTCGGCGTCCGGGTCCTGGCCGAGCGTTGGAACGAGTCGACGCCCGCGCAGCAGGTCGGCTCGGCCTACCTCGTCTTCGCCGCCGTCGACGCGGACGGCAAGCCGCGGGGCGTGCCGCCCGTGCTCCCGGAGACCGAGCGGGACCGCCGCCGGTACCAAGAGGCGCAGATCCGGCGCACACACCGCCTCGCACGGCGCCGGGCCATCAAGGACCTGCGCCGGGCGCGCGCCGCGGAGGGCCTGGACGACTGAGCGCCCGGCGCGGGCGCCGCACCGGCGGCCTCCGCGCCGTCAGCTCTTCTGGCAGACCACCTGGTCACCGGTCACAGCGCCGAACTCACCCTGGTAGGCGTCCTCCGCCCGCACCGGCCTGACCATCTTGAAGTCCTGGCCGGCGAGCACCTTCAGGGTCGCGCCCTGCCCGTTGATCGCCTTCATCTGGCACCCGGGCAACGCCGTGGCCAGGGACTTCGCCGAGCGGTCCCAGCGCGGGTCGTACGCGACGATGGTGCGCTTCAGCGGCATGCCGGGCACATTGGGCGGCACGTTCCCGGGGGTCCGCGTCGTACGGAAGCCGGTGGCCCGCAGACCGTTGTCGACCCGCTTGCCCAGACCCGGCAGGCCCGTGGCGTTGTCGACCTGCACCCGGATCTGCTGCGGTGACACGTCGACGATGGCCTTGCGCCCGAGGTTGTGCGCGGCGAGGGGACGGTCGTCGCGCAGCGCCTGGAAGAGTTTCGCGGACCTGACCGGGTCCCACTTCAGCGTCGACCCGATGCCGGGCACCAGCACGCCCTTGCTGCGCAGCGGCACGGTGGTGAACTCCGACGACTTCGGCGAGAACCCGCGCATCGCCCTCCCCAGGGCGAGCATCTCGTTCGTGCCGAAGCCCCGGTCGGCGCGGACCGAGCCGAGCAGCGTCCTGGACACGTCCCGGAACTTCAGCGGGTTGAGCAGCACCCCGCTGCCGGTCGCCTTCGAGATCAGCGCCGCGAGGAACCGCTGCTGGCGCTGCATACGCCCCAGGTCGGAGGTGCCGTCGACGTGCCGCGTGCGGACGTACTGGAGCGCCGCGCCGCCGTTCAGCGTGTGGGTGCCGACCGGCAGGTTGAGCCCGGTGTAGGAGTCCCTCAGGGGGCGGGTCGTGCAGATCTCGACGCCACCCAGCACGTCCACGGTCCTCATGAAGCTGGTGAAGTCGATCTCCAGATAGTGGTCGATCTTGACCTTCGTCATGTTCTCGACGGTCCGCACGGTGAGGTTGGGGCCGCCCTCCGCGTACGCCGCGTTCAGCTTCACCGGGTGCGCCTTGTGCCGGTCGCCGGAGTTCCGGTCGACGTGCTCGGGCATCTCGGCGTAACTGTCCCGGGGCAGGCTCACGACGCTGGCGCGGTCCCGGTCCTCCGAGATGTGCACGATCATGATCGTGTCCGTGCAGTGGCAGGGCGCTCCGCCGAGGCGGTACTTCTCCTTCTCCGCCGGGGTGATCTTGTCCCGGCCGTCGGTGCCGACGAGCAGGACGTTCATCCCGTTGCCGCCCTTGGGCCGGTTCTTCATGTCCTTGAAGGCGTCGACCCGCGCGATCTCGGTGTCGAGGCTGGTCACGACGCCGTGCCCGATCCCGGCCGCCGCGAGCACCGTCAAGGAGAACCCCGTCGCCACCTTCATGACCCACCGCGGCCGCCTGCGCTGCTTGACCGGCCGGCCCACGGGCTGCTGCGCCGGCTGCCTCGCACGAGGCGGACGCTGTCCACGCGGCGGCGGGGTGGGGTAGCGGCGGGGCGGTGTGGGCACGTGGGGGGACACCTCCGCGGTGACGGGCCTGTCCGGACGGGTAGGTGGAAGGACTCGTGAGGGGCCGGGGAATGCGAGAACCGTAGGCCCATACGATCTGCGACCCGGGGCAGCAGGCCGGGCGGCGCGCGCCCGTGTCCCCCATTCGCGGTAACGTGGCGCCGATGAACGCGACGCCCCACGAGCAGCTCCCTGCCGTATCCGTGATCATGCCGGTGCTCAACGAGGAACGGCATCTGCGTGCTGCCGTGTCCGCGATCCTCGAGCAGGAGTACGACGGTGAGATGGAGGTCGTCGTCGCGCTGGGTCCCTCCACGGACCGCACGAACGAGATCGCCGCCGAACTGGTCGCCGAGACCGCGGGCCACCGCGCGAAGGTGCAGACCGTCCCGAACCCCACGGGGCGCACGCCCGCGGCCCTGAACGCCGCGATCAAGGCCTCCAGCCACCCGATCGTGGTGCGCGTGGACGGCCACGGCATCCTGTCGCCCGGCTACATCGCGACGGCCGTACGCCTCCTGGAGGAGACCGGCGCGCAGAACGTCGGCGGCATCATGCACGCCGAGGGCGAGAACGACTGGGAGCACGCGGTCGCCGCCGCCATGACGTCGAAGATCGGCGTCGGCAACGCGGCCTTCCACACCGGCGGCGCCGCCCAGCAGGCGGAGACCGTCTACCTCGGCGTCTTCCGCCGCGAGGCCCTCGAACAGCAGGGCGGCTACAACGAGGAGTTCATCCGCGCCCAGGACTGGGAGCTGAACTTCCGCATCCGTGAGGCGGGCGGCCTCATCTGGTTCTCGCCCGAGCTGAAGGTGCAGTACCGCCCGCGGCCGAGCGTGAAGGCGCTCGCCAAGCAGTACAAGGACTACGGCCGCTGGCGGCACGTCGTCGCCCGCTATCACGAGGGCTCCATCAACCTGCGTTACCTCGCGCCGCCGACCGCGGTCTGCGCGATCGCGGCAGGCGTCGTGGTGGGCGCCCTGGTCACGCCCTGGGGCTTCGTCGTCCCCGCGGGCTACCTCGCGGCGATCACGGCCGGCTCACTGCCCGCGGGCAAGGGCCTGCCGCTGAAGGCACGCCTCCAGATCCCGGTGGCCCTCGCGACCATGCACATGTCGTGGGGCTGGGGCTTCCTGACCAGCCCGCGCTCCCTCGCCAAGAGGGTCATCGCCTCCCGGCGTCCCGCGGTTCTCAGCGAGGCCTAGCAGCAGTCGGAAAGGCCCGGCCCACCAGTGGTGGGCCGGGCCTCGTCATGTCGGGGCGGTCCTCACTTCCAGGTGAAGTCCGGGTCCACGTGCATGCACGCCTTCTTGTCCGAGCCGTTGAGCGCGTCGGCCGAGTCCGGCGTCTTGTCGTTCTGCTTCGACTTGGGAGGCGTGTTCCCCTCCCGCCAGTCGGCGCCGACGATCAGGGTGACCCCGGAGACGTCCGTCGACTTCTTCACCGAACTCAGCTTCATCCCGAGGGACTTGGCGACCCGCTGGGCGTCGCCCTCCAGCTCGGCGCTGGGGAACCTGACGACCGTCTTGTCCTGCGCGAGGACCGTCGTCGTGTCGGCCGCCGCCTTGGCGAAGCCCTTGCCCGCGAGGATCTGCGTGACCGTGCTGGCGCGCCCGCTGACCGGCGGCTCGACGTCCGTGCGGGTGCCGTTCTGCACCCGTACGGCGATCTCGTCGTCCGCCGCCGCCGGGTCGTCCGAGAGCTTCTCCTCGGCGGGCTTCTTCTTGCCCTTGCCGTCCAGCGAGATGTCGTCGCGCACGAGGCGGAAGAGCTGGTCGGCGTCGCCCGGCTTGGGGATGACACGTGCGCCCACGTACTCGAACGGCATGGTCGTCATCGTGGTGCGCTCCGGCGAGACCTTCTTGAGCTCGTTGCTCAGGTCGTAGAGCTTCTTCACGGTGCCGAGGCCGTCGTCGACCTTGAGGGCGCTGGTGGCCGTCTCGGCGAGCCTGCGCAGCTTGTTGGGGCTGCTCAGGTTGGCGTTGTCCCGCAACTCGCGCACCAGCGAATTCATGTACATGTGCTGGGCCTTGGCGCGGCTGATGTCGGTGCCGCCGTCGAAGCCGTAGCGGGTGCGCAGCCACTGCAGGGCCTGCTCGCCCTTGACGGCGGTGGTGCCCTTCCGCAGCTTCAGGCCGGAGCCGTGGCCCTGGCTGTCGCGCGAGTGGATGTTGGCGTCCACACAGACCGGTACGCCGCCGATGGCGTCGGCCATGGAGACCACGCCCGCGAAGTCGACCTCCATGAAGTGGTCGATGTGGATGTCGGTGAGCTTCTCCCAGGTGGCGACCGTGCAGCCGGGACCGCCGCGGCCGAGCGTCTGGTTCGTCATCGTCCGCTGCGTGGACGCCTCGTAGACCTTGCCGTCGTCCGGGTCGGTGCACTTGGGGATGTCCAGGAGCGTGTCGCGCGGCATGCTGATGACCGACATGTTCGTGCGGTCGGCCGACAGGTGCAGCAGCATCTGTACGTCGGCGAGCGGGGTGCCGCCGAAGGTCTCCTTGGCTCCGCCGAGCTTCTGGTTCTCCTTGGAGTCCCGCGCGTCCGAACCGATCAGCAGGATGTTCAGCGGGGTCTGGCCGGCCGCGTTCGGCGTGGGCTCGGGGGCCCGGTGCTCGCCCAGGGTCAGGTCGTCGGTCTCCAGGTTGTTGTTCAGGTGCTGGTACCAGAGGTATCCGGCGCCGGCCGTGCCGAGGATCAGCACCGACAGGATCGTCGCCGACCAGCGGAGTATCCGGCGTCTGGGACGCGGAGCCCGGCCACCACCCCCACGGCCGCTCCTGCGGTGCCCGCCGTCCGTCGAGGGCTCCCCTCCCTCGTGCGACAGGCCTCCTTCCTGGCCGTGATCACTTGCGTGCGGGGCGCGTGGTCGCGCCCCCTCCCCACGCACGCTGCTTTTCCCCATCCCCTGTCCCTCCCCGCGCTACCCCGAAATACGGCCATCCTGCGCCTTGTGAGACGCAGAATGGCCGCTTCAGGTCACTTGGCGCACACAGTCTTGTCCGCTTCGACCTTCTGAATGCCCTCCGGCGCCTTCGACGGGGCACTGATCGGCACTCCCGCCCCCTTGAAGTCGCTGCCGAGCGTCAGCTTGATGGCCGGGAGCCCCTGCGAGTTCTTCTCGCTCTTCCCGGGCTTCATCGCGGAGCCGGAAAGCCCCATGACGTCGGCGAGCCGCCGGGCCTGGTCGGCCTGGTCGGGCGCGTACTCCAGCGTCGTCTTCTTGAGGTCGGACGGCGCGTTGCCGAGCTGGCTGGCCTTGGACATGCCCTCAGTGTTCTGCAAGTACGTGAGAGTTGCCTGAGCGGCGCCGGTCTTACCGCTGCCGTTGTAGATGTTGACCCGCACATCGGAGGCGGCGGACTTGCTGCCCTTGAGCCGGGCGGCGACCTCCGCCTTCTCCTTCTTTTCCTTCTTCTTCACCGCGGTCAGCGATTCGTCCGCGCGCATCATGGCGAACAGCGGGTCGGCCTTGGCCTCGTTCACGACGACGGTCGTGTGGACCTTCTCCGCCGGGTTGTCGACCACGGGCACGGTCGCGAAGCTGAGGTTCTTCATGTCGAGCTTGCCGAGCTCCATGCCCAGGTCACGGAGCTTCATGATGTCCGCGATCCTGGAGTCGACGGTGAGCGCCTCGGTGCCCGCTTCGGCCAGCTTTATCATCTTCGACGGGCTGGTCAGCGTGTCGTTGGACTTGAGCTTGCGCATCAGCGAGCTGAGGAACTGCTGTTGCAGCTCGATGCGGCTCAAGTCGCCGCCGGTGCCCACGGAGTGGCGCGTGCGGACGAACGCCAGCGCCTCCTCGCCCTCGATGGTGTGCTTGCCCGCGGGCAGCTTCAGGTGCGAGTCCGGGTCGTCGATGTCCTTGGCCAGACATACGTCGACGCCGCCGACCGCGCTGGAGAGCGTCTTGACCGCGTTGAAGTCGGCCACCATGAAGTGGTCCGGCACTATCCCGGTGATCTTCGTGACCGTACGCATGGTGCAGCTGGGCGTGCGTTCGCTCTGACCGAGGCTCTCGTTGAAGCGGGCGCCCTGCGAGCCGGGGATGGTCTTCTTGCTGCCGTCCTCCATGGTGGTCGGGCAGTCCGGGATGTCCGTGATCATGTCGCGCGGGATGCTCAACGCGGTGGCGTTCGTGCGGTCCTTGGAGACGTGCAGCAGGATCGTCGTGTCGGCGTGGCCGACGCTTCCCTTGTCGCCGTACTTCTCGTTGCCCTCGCCGCTGCGCTTGTCCGTGCCCATCACCAGGATGTTGATGGCACGGTCCTTGCTGAAGCCGCCGGTGCTCGCGCCGTCGTCATTGATCGAGTTGATGTTGTCGTTGAGGTGCTGGTAGTAGACATACCCGCCGACACCCACCGCGACCAGGACGAAGGCGAGCGATCCGCCCGTCCACATCAGGGCCTTCTTGCCCTTGGACTTCTTCGGCTTCTGCTTGCGCCGCCCGCTCGCGGGCTCCGGCTGCGGTGCCCGCCTCCTGCGCTGCGGCGGCACGTCCCGCTGCTCGTCACGGCGCTCGTCGCGTCGGCCATCGCGGCCGCGCGTTCCCTGGCGGGTCGAGGACCGCGGTGACTTGCGCGGTCCAGGCACTGCCGACTGCCCAGCGGAAGGGCTCAGTCGCAGTTCGTAATCGCCGGTGTTCGGGTTGAGCACCCACTGGTCTGCGGGGTCGATGTTCTCCGCCCGCCCACGGCCTTGCGCGTCCACGGTTGTCTGCGTCCTCCGTCGGGGCCACGCGGCGCCATTCCCCCCTCAAGAAAGGCGCTCGGTCAGTCGTCCAGCGGTGCGCGGTCACGAAGGGCCAGGCGCACCGGATCGCTCACACTATCCGGCCAGTTCGGCGTCGAACGACGCCGGTGACAAATTCCACTCCCCTACAACTGGGCAATCCGCCCCATTTCTTTGCGGGGGCGGTCTTGCGTTTGAGGATGTGTTTACTCGCAGGTCGTTCCGGCTGCCGTGTTGCCGCGGAAAGTGGGGGCGGGGCTCGGCGTCCGGGAAGGGTCGGCCGCCTGCTCGCCGCGGGGGTCGTCCGCGGGCTCCTCGCGAGTCACTTGGAGGGGTGCGTCCGTTCGGAGTCGGGTGAAGAGTTCGTCCGCCGCCGGCTCGACGAGTTCGTCCCGATTGGCGTCGTAGACATACGACCGCCGGGGCACCGTGAGGAACTGCACCTGTTCTGTGGGGATGTTGCGCATGCCGCGCACCAGTTCGTACAAACCACGCAAACTCGCGAGTTGCGGGTCCGTCGTCAGCGAGGAAGTGGCCGCGTCGAGAACCGGATAGAGCTTCGCGGGATTGAGCAGGACGTCATTGCTCTGCACCTTGTTGACGAGTGCCGCGAGGAACTGCTGCTGGCGGTCCATCCGGTCGGTGTCGCTGCCGTTGCCGATGCTCTTGCGGGCGCGCACGTAGCCGAGTGCCTGCTCGCCGTTGAGGGTCTGCCTTCCCGCGGCGATCTTCAGATGGGCGTCGCGGTCGTTGATCGGCGCCTTGAGGCAGACCTGTACGCCGTCGACCGCGTCGACCATGTCCTTGAACCCGGCGAAGTCCACCACCATGTGGTGGTCGACGCGGATCTTCGTCATCTTCTCGACCGTACGGATGGTGCAGGCCGTTCCGCCGAACTCGAAGGCCCAGTTGAACTGGGCGAACTGGGCCCGCGTCCGCGAACCGTCGCTCTTGCGGCAGCGGGGGATGTCCACCATCACGTCCCGCGGGATCGACACCGCGGTCGCGCTGCGCCGGTCGGCCGCGAGGTGCAGCAGGATCGTGGTGTCCGAGCGCTGGGTGCCCGGATCGCGGCCGTACTTCTTGTTGCCGCGTCCGGAGCGGGTGTCCGAACCGATCAGGAGAATGTTCTGCGCGCCGTTCACCAGCGCCGTCGGGCGCTCCTTCTCGTAGCGGGCGAGCTCCGCCGCGGCGTCGGTGTCCTTGGTGATGTTGCCGTCGAGCTTCTTGTAGACCGCCCAGCCCGCACCCCCGGCCGCCAGGACGAGCCCGGCGGCCCCCACGGCCGTCCAGCGCAGCCAGCGCCGCCTGCGCCGGGCGACGCCCTCACCCGTCGGGCTGGAGCCCGCGCCGGGTGCGTACGTGGCCGAGGGCTCAGGCGGGCCGCCGTCCGCGTCCGGGCGCTCCGGTCCGGCGGGCATGCCTGCGGTGTCGGACACGTGTACGGCCACCCCTCATCGCGACGTCGGTGCATGGTGCGCTCTTATGACCATGGACCGACGTGACGCCGGTGGCCTGCGGGCCAGGGGCGCGGGTGGGCCGAACGGGGGAGGGGGAGGGGCGCCCGGCAAGGTGGGCTACTTGGCGGTGGCCGTGACCCGCTCGTCCTCGATCCGCTTCGCCAGACCCGCCTGCGCGAGCTGGTCGAGGTGGCGGCAGAGCACCACGGACCCGCCCGCCGCCAGCGGGGCGTACAGACCGGAGCTGAGGCCCTCCCAGGTGTCGTACGAGAGCCCGGAGAGGAGCCGCGAGCCGGGCGTGAGGCCCTGCGCGGAGGCGTCGGCGCGGGCCCGCTCCACCAGCTCCGCACCCGTCAGCTCACCGGCCCCGCCGACGGCGAGGGCGGTCTCCGCCGGGTCCACGGGCGCGTACGGCACGAAGCGGTCGCCCTGGCTCGGCACCTCGACCGCGTAGTCCACGAAGCCCTCGGGGGGCTGCGGGAAGCGACCGCCGAGCGGCCGGAGCGCGAGCGCGACCCGTTCCCCGGAGCAGACACGCGCCGCGTCCAGGGAGTCGGGCCCGCTGACGACGAGGTCGGCGCCGGCGGGGTCGCCGCCCACGTCCGCGACGACGCCGACGGACGAGCAGGCGAGCAGCCACACGGCCGTCTGCCAGTGCGCGGGCAGCAGCAGGGCGAGCCGGTCGCCGGGCTGGGCGGCGAGATCGTCCTGGAGCAGGTTGGCGGTCTTGGCCACCCAATTGGCGAAGGTGGCCACGGACAATTCGACGCGCTCGCCCGTGGCGTCGTCGTAGAAGGTGATGAGCGGGCGGCCCGGGTCCGCGGCGAGCGCGGATCGCAGCAGGTCGGCAGGGGTGCGGTCGGTGGCGTTCACGGGCGCAAGGGTACGCGCGTGCCCTGGTGGCCCGGGTGCGGCGGGGGAGCGGCGGCCACCGGTTCGGCGGACATGAACAGACGGACCGTCAATTCCCCAATGGACAGATCTGTCCCGCTATGCCAACTATCAGTTGTATGCGTGGATTTCTAGCTTCCTCGATCGGCGTCACGTGCGCGGCCGCCCTGGCCCTCCCCCTGACCCTGCCGTCGTCCGGCGCCCGCGCCGCGACCCCGGCCGCGGAGTCGCCCGCCGGGCCCTCCGCGGAATCGGTGCCGGGCAGCACCCAGTCACTCCCGCTCACCCCACTCGGCTCCGACCGCTCGGCAGGCGGCGGAGCCTCCGTCGAACAGGGCCTGCTCCAGCGCGAGGTCCGCCCCTTCTCCCTGGTGGGCGTCGTCTGGGACGACCCGGACGACGAACTGCACGGCAGCGTCCAGGTCCGCACCCGGGCCAGCGGCACCAGCACCTGGTCCGGCTGGCAGCCCGTGGAGACGCACAACCACGAGCACGCCGCCGACATCGGCGACCCGGAGCGGACCTCGGGCCGCGTCCGCGGCTCCACGGCACCGCTGTGGGTCGGCGACTCGGACGGCGTCGAGATCCGGGTGCGGGGCGAGGCGGCGCGGCACCGCGGCGCCGCACAGTCCTCCGTGGCACAGGCCCTGCCGACGGGCCTGCGTCTCGAACTCGTCGACCCCGGAGCCGAGCCGCCCCCACAGGGCCCGGCACCCAAGGGCACCGGCTCCACGGTCCTGACCGCCGAGACCGCCGCCTCCTCCGCGGTCAACGCCGACCTCGCCCCGCTCGGCGCCGACGTCATCCCGGCGCTCGGCAAGAAGGAGACGGAATCCGACCTCATCGCGGCACGCGGCGGGGAGGAAGCCGCGGGCCAGGCCAGGCCCTACGTGGGGCCGCGGCCACGGATCACCACGCGCAAGGGCTGGGGCGCGAACGAGAGGCTCCGCGAGAAGAACTTCGCGTACACGAAGACCGTCAAGGCCGCCTTCGTGCACCACAGCGCGTCCGGCAACAACTACCGCTGCTCACAGGCCGGATCCGTGCTGCGCAGCATCTACCGCTACCACGTCAAGAGCAGCGGCTGGCGTGACATCGGCTACAACTTCGCGGTCGACAAGTGCGGAAACATCTACGAAGGACGTGCCGGAGGTGTGGCCAAGCCCGTCCTCGGGGCCCACACTCTCGGTTTCAACAGCAACAGCATGGGCATCGCCGTCATCGGCAGCTTCGGGTCCGCCAGGCCGCCCGCGGCCTCGGTCAAGGCCATCGCCCGGCTGACCGCGTGGAAGCTCGGCCTGTACGGCGCGAACCCGCGCGGAAAGACATACCTGAGGTCCGGGGGAGGGAATCTGTACAAGAAGGGCAGGAACGTCCGGCTCCATGTGATCTCCGGGCACCGTGACGGCTTCGCCACGGAGTGCCCCGGCAGCCGCCTCTATCAGAAGCTGGGCAAGGCCCGCTCCACCTCGGCCCGCTACCAGGGCCGCTGAGTCCGCACCCGTACCACGAAGCACACCGCACGACCCGCACAGCGCACTGCACGATCTGCAAAGCCATCTGCATACACTGGCCGGCCGTGACTCAAGTTCGGCCGGCCCCAGCAGGAAGCAGAGACGACAGGTGACAGAAGCGATCCTCCTGGTCGGCGGCAAGGGCACCCGGCTTCGTCCGCTCACGGTGCACACGCCCAAGCCGATGGTCCCGGCGGCGGGCGTCCCGTTCCTCACCCACCAGCTCGCGCGCGCCCGCGCGGCGGGCGTGGAGCACATCGTCCTGGCGACCTCGTACCTCGCCGAGGTCTTCGAGCCGTACTTCGGGGACGGCTCGGCCCTCGGCCTCCACATCGAGTACGTCACGGAGACCGAGCCCCTCGGCACGGGCGGCGCGATCCGCAACGTGGCGTCGCGCCTGCGCTCGGAACCCGACGAGCCGGTCCTGATCTTCAACGGCGACATCCTCACGGGCCTGGACATCCGCGCCCTGGTCGCCACGCACGAGGAGTCGGGGGCGGACGTCTCCCTGCACCTCACGAAGGTCACGGACCCCCGTGCGTACGGCCTCGTGCCGACGGACGCGACGGGCAGGGTGCAGGCCTTCCTGGAGAAGCCGCAGACCCCCGAGGAGATCGTCACCGACCAGATCAACGCGGGCGCGTACGTGTTCCGCCGCTCGGTCATCGACACCATCCCGGTGGGCCGCCCCGTGTCGGTCGAGCGCGAGACGTTCCCCGACCTGCTCGCCTCCGGGGCCCACCTCCAGGGCATGGTCGACTCGACGTACTGGCTCGACCTGGGCACGCCCCAGGCCTTCGTACGCGGCTCGGCCGACCTGGTGCTCGGCCGCGCCCCGTCCCCCGCGATTCCCGGCCGATGCGGCGACCGCCTGGTCCTGCCGACCGCCACGGTCGCCCCGGACGCGAAGCTCACCGGCGGCACGGTGGTCGGCGAGCACGCGGTGATCGGCGAGGGCGCACGCGTGGACGGCAGCACAATCCTGGCGGGCGCGGTCATCGAACCGAACGCGGTCGTCACGGACTCGCTGGTCGGAGCCGGCGCGAGGGTGGGCGCCCGCACGGTCCTCGCGGGCGCGGTGATCGGCGACGGCGCGGACGTCGGCGCCGACAACGAACTGCGCGACGGCGTTCGGGTGTGGTGCGGGGCGGGGCTGCCGGCGGGGTCGGTCAGGTTCTCGTCGGACCAGTAGAGGAGTTTCGCTCTTCGCAGCCCGTCCGGTGGTCCTTCAGCCCGTCCGGCGTTTGAGGACGAACTCGGCGGAGCCGGTGATGACGGAACGCGCGGCTCCCGCGCCAGCGGGTTTTCGGGAAGGGGCGGGGTTGGGGAAATAAAAGGCCCTACCCTCGTACAGATGTCATCCCGTTTCGCCCCCCGCACCACCCCCACCCGCACCACAGTGCGCGGCGGCGAAACGGCGATCCCCCGGGGCCGCACACCCCGCCTGGCGACGGCGGCCGGAACCCGCACCTGGACCCCGCCCTACCCCCTGAACCTGGGCCTGACCGTGGGGCCCCTGCGCAGGGGCCCCGCGGACCCCACGTTCCGTACGACGCCGGCCGGCGAGGCCTGGCGGGCAAGCCGCACCCCGGAGGGCCCCGGCACGCTCAGAGTGACCCTCCGTAAGGAGACGGTGGAGGCCGAAGCCTGGGGCCCGGGAGCGACCTGGCTCCTGGACCAACTCCCGGAGCTGCTCGGCGAGTCGGATGCCCCGGAGGCTTTCGTGCCCCGGCACCGCCTCCTCGCGGCGACGGAGCATCGCCGCCCCGGCCTCCGCCTGCTCCGCACGGGCCTGGTCATGGAGTCCCTGATCCCGTCGATCCTGGAGCAGAAGGTCACGACGGACGAGGCGTACCGCGCCTGGCGCCTCCTGGTCCGCAAATACGGCGAACCGGCCCCCGGCCCGGTCCCCGAGCAGCTGCGCATGTACGTCATGCCGGCCCCGAGGACCTGGACCCTGATCCCGTCCTGGGAGTGGCACAAGGCGGGCGTGGACGACAAGCGCGCCTCGACGATCCTGCGGGCGGCGCGCGTGGCCGCGCGCCTGGAGGAGGCGGCGGCGATGGAGCCGCTCAAGGCCCAGGCCCGCCTGGAACTGATCCCGGGCATCGGACCGTGGACCTCGGCGGAGACGGTCCAGCGCAGCAACGGCGCCCCGGACGCGGTGACGGTCGGCGACCTCCACCTGCCGGGCATCGTCGGCCACGCACTGGCGGACAACCGCGAGGCGGACGACGAGGAGATGCTGCGCCTCTTGACCCCCTACGAAGGCCAACGCCACCGAGCGGCCCGCCTCATCCTCCTGAGCGGCCGCACCCCGTCCCGCAGAAAACCAAAAATGCCAAAAACGGACATCGGCAAGCTGTAACGGCACCAAGCCGCAGGGGGTCCCGGGAAACCGCACAAGCCCTGTAGGGGCGCGGGGAACTGCGCGACAAGCCCCCACGAGCCCGCAGCCGAAGAAAGAGCCGACAGCCCCCCGCCCAGGGGCGAGTCACCGTACGGCGACAAAGTCCTCCGGGTCCCGCGCGGCCCGAGCGCCCGGCTCGACCGCCCCGTGCCCGATGGCCACCGCCCCCATCGGATCCCACGACTCCGGAAGCCCGAGAACGTCCCGTACGACATCCCGGCAGAACATCGTCGACGAGACCCACGCGGAGCCAAGACGCTCCCCGGCAAGGGCCACGAGGAAGTTCTGCACCCCGGCCCCGGCCGCGACCACGAACATCTCCCGCTCGGCCGCGTCCCGCCGCTCGTCCCCGTACGTGTGCGAGCCGTCCATCACCAGACAGGGCACCACCAAGTACGGCGCCCTGCGCAGCACATCTCCCCGACGCACCCGCTTGGCAATGGACTCCGAAGACTTCCCGTCCCGCTCAAGGTCCGCGACCCAGGCGTCCCGCATCGCGTCGAGCAGCCGCACCCTGGAGTCCTCGGACTCCAGGAGGACGAACCGCCACGGCGTCGTGTGATGCGGCGCCGGCGCCGTCACCGCGGCCGCCACCGCCCGCCGCACGGCCCCGGGGTCCACCGGCTCGTCGGTGAACTCCCGCACGGTCCGCCGCTGCGTCACCGCTTCCCGCACGGCCTCGGACGTACCGAGCCGGAACATGTCGTCACGCGAGGACCGCACCATGGCGCGAGCCCCCTCACCGGTCTCCCCGACGACGTGCGGCAGCCCGCGGACCACCGCGACCGGCAGCCCGCCGGCCTTCCCCTTGACCAGATCGCCCGCGGCGGCCAGCTCGTCCGCGGTGGCGACGACCGTCGCGCTCAGCGGATTGCCGTACGCGTCGACGCCGCCCCGCAGATCGTCGAGGACCCGCACGCCCGCCGCCCCGATGGCGACGTCCGTCAGGCCGTTGCGCCAGGGGCGCCCGAAGGTGTCGGTGACCACGACGCCGACGTCCACGCCCAGCGCGTCCCGCAGCCCGTCCCGCACCGCACGCGCCGAGGCATCGGCGTCCTCGGGCAGCAACAGCACGGTCCCGGCGGGCGTGTTGGAGGCGTCGACACCGGCGGCGGCCATCACGAGGCCCTGCCGGTTCTCGACGATGCGCAGGGTCCCGCGCCGCGCCACCACCCGTACGGTCTCGGAGTCGATGGCCGCCTCGCGGTCACTCGCCCCGACGATCCGCCCCTCGGCCTTGCTGACGATCTTCGAGGTGACGAGGAGCACGTCCCCGTCGGCGAGGCCCGGCTCGGCCGCGGCGATCAGCTTGGCGAGGTCGTCCCCGTGCCGCACCTCGGGCAGTCCGGGCACGGCCCAGACCCGGAACGACGGCGAGGCCCCGGCCACGAAGGACGTCACGCCCGCACCTCCTCCGCGAGGGCGAGCGCCGCACGCGCCATCTCGGCGGTCGCGTCGTCGTCGCTCATCATCAGCGGGATCGCCCGGCACCGGATGCCCGCCGACTCGACCCGTTCCACGACCCCGGCGTCCACGGTGTCGACGAGCCAGCCGTCGAGCAGCCCGCTCCCGTAGTGCTCGGCGACCGCGGCGGCGTTCGACGCCACGCCCACCGCCGCGAGCACCTTGTCGGCCATGCCCCGCACGGGCGCGTCCCCGACGATGGGGGAGAGCCCGACGACGGGCACGCCCGCGTCGGCGATGGCCTCGCGGATCCCCGGCACTGCGAGGATCGTCCCGACGCTCACCACGGGGTTGGACGGCGGGAAGAGCACGACGTCCGCCTCGGCGATCGCCTCGAGGACGCCGGGCGCGGGCTTGGCCTGGTCCGCGCCGACCGGCACGACGGCGTGCGCGTCCACGGACGCCCGAAGCCGCACCCAGTACTCCTGGAAGTGCACGGCCTTCTGCTCGCCGTCGACGGTGACGGCGACATGCGTCTCGACGCGGTCGTCCGACATCGGGATGAGCCGCACGCCGGGCTGCCACCGCTCGCACAGCGCCTGGGTCACCGCGCTGAGCGGGAATCCGGCGGCCAGCATCTGGGTCCGCACGATGTGCGTGGCGAAGTCCCGGTCGCCGAGCCCGAACCACTCGGGCCCGACGCCGTACGCCGCGAGCTCTTCCTTGACCTTGAACGTCTCGTCCGTACGCCCCCAGCCCTGCTCTTCGTTGATGCCGCCGCCGAGCGTGTACATCACGGTGTCGAGGTCGGGGCAGACCTTCAGCCCGAACAGGTGAATGTCGTCACCGGTGTTGCCGATGACGGTGATGTCCGCGTCAGGCGCGGTTTTCTTGAGCCCGCGGAGGAAACGGGCGCCGCCGATACCGCCGGCCAGGACCACAATGCGCATGGGGCCAAGCATGTCAGGCGGGTACGACAGCGCGTCAGGCGGTTACGACATCTCCGGCCGCCGGAGCGGTGGCCCGCACGCCGCACTGCGCCGCGTGCATCGGCATGTCGGTCAGGCCGGGACAGTAGATGTGCAGGCTGACGGCCGGTTCCAGGGAGTCGTTGACGACGTCGTGGACGTACCCGGGCGCGAACACGCGCTGGGACCCGGCGCCGAGCGCGCGCTGCCCGCGCTCCGTACGCTCCGTCAGTTCGCCCTCCAGGACCGTGAGTACGCCGGAGGAGCGGCCGTGGTCGTGCGTCCCGCTGCCCTGTCCGGGGACCCAGGAGAGCAGCCAGACCTCGTAACCGGGCCCGGTGCGCAGGCGGTGGTACCAGCGGCTCGTCGCGTCGTACTCGACGAGGTGGGACCACTGGGCGCGGTCGGCCGCGATGGTGCGGGCCAGGCCGACGAACTCGGCCACGGTGGCCGGGTGCTCGCGGGCGGGCTGCAGGAGGTGGGTGACTTCGAGGATGTCGCCGGCGATCTGGAGGTCGCTGTCGCTGTTCATGGTGCGGTGGTTCCTCAACGTGTGAGTGCTGGGGTGTCGCGAGGGAGGGGTGAGGCGATGAAGCGGAGGCGGCTCGGGCGATGAAAGCGCCGGAGCGGGCTCAACAGCTGGAAGCGGGATGGCTCAACAGCTGGAACAGGAACAGAGACAGCGCGCGTGGGCAGCGCCGAGGAGCCCGCGGGTGCGGGTCGTCGGGAGTGCCAAGTTTGCGAGCATGCCCACTAGGACAGCGGCTCACACCTTCCCTGTCAACTCTATGTCCGGTATGTGGGATATGTTTCACCTCATCCGGTTGTTCTGTCAGGTGAAAGGTTTGTGCATCCGGTTTACGGGACACCCAGGGTCACATCGCGCTTCAGCCGGCGCGTAAACCCCGGCATGCTCCCGTGACCCGAATGTGATCCCCTTCGCTTCGGTGGACCGGTCGCAACGGGATCGTTCCCCGCGACGTCCTTCCCTGGTGAAGGCGGTCGCGGGGCGCCTCGGGATGGGCCACCGGCAAGTGACGGGGTTTATGCCGATTTGAACACTTTCCGCATTACCTTGGTTCCGCAGGGTGAATAAGGGGCCCAATAGCAGATCTCGGCTTGACTGGCCCGGATCGGCACACTTGTAATTTCACTCGTGTCGTTCAGCCGAAATCGGTAACGGCAAGCACCACGGGGACGCACAGACAGACGAGGGGCGCACATGACCGAGCTGGTTCAGGAACTGCTGGTCGAGGACGCGGACGAGGAACTCGGCTGGCAGGAGCGCGCGCTGTGCGCCCAGACCGATCCCGAGTCCTTCTTCCCCGAGAAGGGCGGCTCCACGCGAGAGGCCAAGAAGGTCTGCCTCGCCTGTGAGGTTCGCTCGGAATGCCTTGAGTACGCACTGGCGAACGACGAGCGGTTCGGAATCTGGGGCGGCCTTTCGGAGCGGGAACGCCGCCGTCTGAAGAAGGCCGCCGTCTGAACACCAGCTGGATCCGCCCGACCAAACGGCACACACCCCTACGTAAGGAACAGCCCGTCGCCCGTGGGTTATCCACAGGCGGCGGGCTGTTGTGATGCCAGCCGTTAGTGTGGGGCCCCGTCCGAGACGCCCCGGCGCCCCCATGAAGCGCAGGCGTCCACCGCAGTCCATCGAACCGGGGCCCGTACCTCGATGTCCGTGCACAGCCATTCGGCAGCCAGTCACCACGACGCCGCTGCCGCTCCTGAGTTCCCGCGGCACGTAGTCACCGCCGTGATCGTCTCCCACGACGGCGCCCGCTGGCTGCCCGACGCCCTCGCCGGCCTGCTCGGCCAGGAGCGCCCGGTGCAGAACGCCGTGGCCGCGGACACCGGCAGCGCGGACGACTCCGCCCGCCTGGTCACCGAGGCGCTCGGCCCCGACCGCGTCCTGCACCTGGCCCGGCGCTCCGGCTTCGGCACCGCCGTCGACGAGGCGAACCGCACCGCCGGCGTGCTGACCCCGGAAGAGCTGCCCTACCTGAAGCGTCCCAGCGGCTGGGACCCGGTCAGCCGATCCTGGCGCGACGACGCCTACGACCTCCCCGAACTGCCCCACGGCGAACCCGAACAGTGGCTGTGGCTGCTGCACGACGACTGCGCGCCCGAGCCCGGCGCCCTCACCGAACTGCTCCGCGTCGTGGAGAACGAACGCGAGGTCGGCAAGGACGTCGCGATCGTCGGCCCCAAACTGCGCGGCTGGTACGACCGCCGCCAGCTCCTCGAGGTCGGCGTCTCCATCGCCAACAGCGGCCGCCGCTGGACCGGCATCGACCGCCGCGAACAGGACCAGGGCCAGCACGACCACGTACGGCCCGTGCTCTCGGTGTCCACCGCGGGCATGCTGATCCGGCGGGACGTCTTCGACGAACTCGGCGGCTTCGACCGGCGCCTGCCGCTCATGCGGGACGA
Source organism: Streptomyces sp. NPDC002853 (assembly GCF_053591915.1). Classification (NCBI taxonomy): domain Bacteria; kingdom Bacillati; phylum Actinomycetota; class Actinomycetes; order Kitasatosporales; family Streptomycetaceae; genus Streptomyces; species Streptomyces sp. NPDC002853. The sequence goes on from NZ_JBSFUS010000022.1 coordinate 79,190, forward strand.
CGTCGACCTGTGCTGGCGCGCCCAGAACGCGGGTCACCGCGTCCTCATCGCCCCCGAAGCCGTCGTCCGGCACGCCGAGGCCTCCTCGCGCGAGCGCCGCACCGTCGACTGCGTCGGGCGCACGTCGACGTCGCCGCACCGCGTGGACAAGGCGGGCGCCGCCTACACCCTGCTCGTCAACGCCCGTACGGCCGTGCTGCCCTGGGTGCTCTTCCGGCTCGTCCTCGGCACCCTGCTGCGCACCGTGGCGTATCTGGTCGGCAAGGTCCCGGGCCAGGCGGTCGACGAGGTCGCCGGTCTCCTGGGGACACTGCTGCGGCCCGGACGGATCGTCAGCGCCCGCAAGGAGCGCGGCACATCGGCGCTCGAAGCATCCGAGATGCGGCCGCTCTTCCCGCCGCCGGGCGCCACCGTCCGCGCCACCGTCGAACAGGTGGCGGGCAGCATCGTCGGCCGCTCCGACCCCGAGGCCGTCACCGGCGCGGGGCGGCACGGGGCCGTCGAGACCGGCCCCGGCGGGGACGACGCGGACTTCCTCCAGGTCGAACAGTTCGCCCGCCTCAAGCGCCTGGCCCGCAAGCCGGGACCGATGCTCTTCGTGGTGCTCCTGTTCGCCTCGCTCATCGCCTGCCGCGAACTGCTCGGCAGCGGTGCGCTCGCGGGCGGCGCGCTGCTGCCCGCCCCCGGCGACTCATCGGCCCTCTGGGCGCGGTATCTCGACGCCTGGCACCCGGTCGGCACCGGCGGCACGCAATCGGCGCCGCCCTACCTCGCGCTCCTCGCGGGGCTCAGCAGCCTGCTGTTCGGGTCCACCGGGCTCGCGGTCACGGTGCTCCTGGTGGGCTCGGTGCCGCTGGCCGGCTTCGCCGCCTACTTCGCCTCACGGCCACTGGTCGAGTCGCGCCTGCTGCGCGCCTGGGCCTCGGTCGCGTACGCCTTCCTGCCGGCCGCCACGGGCGCGCTCGCGGGCGGGCGCATCGGCACCGCGGTCCTCGCGATCCTGCTGCCGCTCATGGCGCGCGCGGGCATCGCGGCGAGTGGACTGACCTCCCCGAAGGGCACGCGCGGAAGCTGGCGCGCCTCGTGGGCGTTCGCGCTGCTCCTGACGATCACCACCGCCTTCACGCCCATCGTGTGGCCGATCGCCCTGGTGCTCGGCCTCGCGCTCCTCGTGGTGCGCAGGCGAGACATCACGGCGTACGGCCTGCGCTTCCTCGCCGCACTCGGCACCCCGCTCCTGATCCTCGCGCCCTGGTCGATCTCGCTGCTGCCCTTCGGCTTCTTCGGTGAGGCGGGACTCGAATTCGGCACCGGCTCCGCGACCGGGCTCGACCTGCTCGGGGGCAGCCCCGGCGGTCCCGGCACGGTGGACGGGCTGCTGCTCATCGGCATCGTGCTCGCCGCCCTGGCCGCGCTCCTGCGTACGGAGCGGCAGCTCGCCGTCCGCACCGCCTGGATCACCGCGCTGGTCTCCCTGGTCTTCGCCGCGCTCTCGAACAGCTCGGCGTGGGCGGGCCCCGCGACCCTCGGGTACGGCATCGCGCTCCTCGCCGCCGCCGCGCTCGGTGCCGACGGTGCACGCACGCGTGTCGCCGAGCAGAGCTTCGGCTGGCGTCAGCCGGTCGCCGTCCTCATCGCCTTCGCGGCGGCAGCAGGGCCGCTGCTCGTCGCCGCCGGGTGGATGATCCGTGGCGCCGACGGCCCCCTGGAGCGGCGTGACCCGGTCCAGGTGCCCGCGTTCGTCGCAGAGGAGAGCGGCACGCAGGACCAGGCCCGCACGCTCGTCCTGGACAGCGAATCGGCCGCCCAGGTGTCGTACTCCCTCGTCCGCGGCTCGGGCGCCCGCCTCGGTGACGCCGAACTCGCCGACGCGAGCGGCTCGAACGGGCACCTGGACAAGATCGTCGCCCGGCTCCTCGCGGGCTCCGGCGCCGACCAGGCCGACCAGCTCGGCGGCTTCGCCGTGCGCTACGTCCTCGTACGCGACGGCGCGCCCCGCCAGATGAGCCGCACCCTGGACGCCACCCCCGGCCTGACCCGGCTCAGCCAGGAGGACGGCAGCGCCCTGTGGCGCGTGGACCGGCAGGTCGCGCGCGCCGCGATCGTCCCCGCGTCCGGCGACCCCCTGCCGGTGGCCGCGGGCCCCGTGGAGCTGCACACGAACATCCCGGCCGGCGACGAGGGCCGCACCCTGCGGCTCGCCGACGCCGTAGACGCGGGCTGGACGGCGACCCTGGACGGCCGCACGCTGACCCCGACCACGCTGGACGGCTGGGCGCAGGGCTTCGAACTGCCCGCATCGGGCGGCCGCCTGGACGTCACGCACGCGACTCCCGTGGGGCACACGGGATGGCTGTGGGCCCAGGGCGCGCTCGCCCTGGTCCTGGTGGTCCTCGCCCTTCCCGGCCGCCGCCGCGACGTGGACGACGACCTCCCCGATGAGCCCGTCGTTCCGGCCGAGCCGGTCGAGGGCGAGGGGCGCAGGGCCCGCAGGCTGCGGGCCGCGCAGGCCGAGCAGGACGCCGCGCAAGGAGGCGCCGGGCAGGACGACGCCGCCACCCCGCCTCTGCCTCCGGAGGAGGAAGGCGCCTACGCCGCGGTGCCCCAGCAGCAGTCGCCGTCGCACGACGAGTGGCAGGCCCCCGCCCCCGCCGACTACGGCACGTATCAGGGCGAGCAGCAGTACCAGGACGCGCAGTACCCCGCGGGTTCGTACGACCAGACCGCGTACCAGGACCCCTACCAGGGCGGCCAGTACGACCCGTACGCCTACGGAGGCGCACAGGGCGGCCAGGGCGGCGGCGAGCAGTACGGGCAGTCGTACGACGCCGCGTACGGACAGCAGCCCCCGATGCCGCCCCAGCCCCCGCAGCCGCCGCACGGCACCGACAGTGAGCGCCCCGACGGGAGCCAGCAGTGAACCGCACGACCCAGTCCCTGATCGCCGCCGTGGCCGCGCTCGCCGCGGTCACCGGGTTCGCCGTGGCCAACGCGCCGGACGGCAGCGGTGACGACGGCGCGAAGGCGGCCGCGCGACTGCCCGTGGAGCGCACCAGCCTGCTCTGCCCGGTGCCCAGCGCCTCCGACCTCGCCGAGACCTCGTACACGGCGTTCACGCCCAAGGGCGAGGGCTCCGGCAAGACGGGGAAGGCCGAACTGCTGCCCGCCACCAGGGCGTTGAAGGTCACACCTGAGGACGAGGCCGGAAAAGAACAGAAGAAGGACGACAAGCCCTTCCTGACCTCGAAGGCACCGGGCAAGCCGGTCACCGGCGAGGAGTCCGGGGGCGAGTCGCCCGCGCTCCTGGGCACCGCGGACGGCCGGCAGGCCCCCGGCTGGACCGTCCAGCAGACCACCAAGTACGCGGTGGGCAGCGGCCGCGGCATCCAGGGCACCAACTGCACGGCGCCCGACACGGACTTCTGGTTCCCGGGCGCGAGCACCGCCAAGGACCGCAGTGACTACGTCCACCTGACCAACCCGGACGACTCGGCGGCCGTCGTCGACATCGAGCTGTACGGCAAGGACGGCGCCCTCAAGACCGAGGTGGGCGAGGCGATCCAGGTCCAGCCGCACTCCAGCGTCCCGGTCCTGCTGTCCACGCTCGCGGCCCAGGAACAGACCAACCTCACGATGCACGTGACCGCGCGCAGCGGCCGGGTCGCGGCCGCCGTGCAGTCGTCGGACGACAAGCTCGGCGGCGACTGGCTGCCCGCGGCAGCCGACCCCGCCGGCCGCCTGGTCCTGCCCGGCATCCCCAAGGACGCCACTTCGGTACGCCTGGTCGCCTTCGCCCCCGGCGCCGACGACGCCGACCTGAAGGTGCAACTGGCCTCGCCCACCGGTTCGATCAGCCCGGCCGGGCACGCGAACCTGCACGTGAAGTCCGGCATGACGACGGCCGTGGACCTCGGCGACGTCACCAAGGGCGAGGCGGGCTCGCTGATCCTGACGCCGACGGAAGAGGCGGCGCCCGTGGTGGCGGCCCTGCGCGTCACCCGGGGCAAGGGCGCCGACCAGGAGACGGCGTTCATCCCCGCGACGAACTCCATCGGCAAGCGCGCGACGGTGGCCGACAACCGGGCCAAGGGCTCCACGCTGTCGCTCGTGGCCCCCGGCGAGACCGGCAAGGTGAGGGTCACGGCGTCGGAGGGCAGCGAGGGCGGCTCACCGACGACCAAGACGTACACGGTCAAGGGCGGCACGACGCTGGGGATCAAGGCGCCCGTCCCGAGCGGCCTCAAGGGCACGTACGCGCTCACGGTGGAACCGGTGTCGGGGGGTGAGGTCCATGCCTCCCGGATGCTGGAGGACCCGGAGGACGGCGTCCCGATGTTCACCGTCCAGACCCTGCCGGACGACAGGGGGATGGTGTCGGTGCCTCGGGCGGAACAGGACCTGAAGGTGCTGCAGAAGTAGCGGTGCTGCGGACGTAGCGGTGCTGCGCAAGCAAAGGTGCTGCGGACGCGGCTGCCGCGCTCAGTCTTCCCCGTAGCGCGGGTCGACCGACTCGGGTGAGAGCCCGAGGAGCTCGGCGACCTGCTCGACCACCACTTCGTGGACGAGCGCGGCCCGCTCGTCCCGCCCCTTGGTGCGGATCTCCACCGGACGCCGGTAGATGACCACCCGCGCGGGACGGTCACCGGCGGCCTCGATCGTGCCGCCCAGCGGCACGACGTCATCGCTCCAGTCGTCCTCGTCCGCGCCCCCGCCACGCCCGAGCGCGGGAACCTCGAGCACCAGGAAGTCGATCTCGCTCAGCTGCGGCCATCGCCTTTCCAGGCGTTCCACGGAGTCCTGCACCAGGTCGGTGAAGACCTCGGCGCGGCTGGCGGACAGCGGCACCTGGGGCGGCGCCACGGGTCCGCGCATGCCCCTGCCGTGGCGGTCGCGGCGGCGGGGCCTCGGGTCTGCGGTGCGGGGCTGTACGGGGTCGTCCATCACTGACGAAGAGTAGTCCTCGAGATCGGCGTTTCCGCACAGCTTCCACCGGGCTTCCGTACGGCGCCCGTACTGCTTGCGTGCCGCATTCGTGCGGATTCCGCGCGGCTTTCGTGCGGCTTCCGTCCGGCGCGCCGCATGTCGCCCGATGACCATTCCGGCCAGGGTTGGGCCCGATTCCGTATCTCTCCGGGACCGTCGACCTCGCGATGAATGACGGTATTTGCGCCAAGTAGTGACCGGATTCAACACCACCGGTCCCTCGGGCCCCTTGCGTCACCGCAGGTCAGCGAGGCGCCGCGGGAGCGTGCGGTGGCGGGGGTCACGGCACGACACGGTGGGGTGACCTCGCGGAGAGTCGTCGCGGCCCGCTCAAGAGTGCGGTACCGTCCAACATCGTGAGCCCTGTACGTCGCTGTTCGCGCACCGCTTGCGGCCGTCCCGCCGTCGCGACGCTGACGTACGTCTACGCCGACTCGACCGCGGTCCTCGGCCCCCTCGCCACCTACGCCGAACCCCATTGCTACGACCTCTGTGCCGAGCACTCCGAGCGCCTCACCGCGCCGCGCGGCTGGGAGGTCGTCCGGCTCGCCGACTCCTCCGGTCCTGCCCGCCCCAGCGGTGACGACCTCGAAGCGCTCGCCAACGCGGTGCGCGAGGCGGCCCGTCCGCAGGAGCGCGCCGCGGAGGCCGGAGGCGGAGCTCGCAGGGCGGACCCGATGGAGGTCGCGCGCCGCGGCCATCTGCGGGTGCTGCGCTCGCCGGATTCCTGAACCGCCGCACTCCGTGGTGAACCGCCCCTCTCCGGAGACCTCTGTCGTTCATCGCTGAACAAGTTCTGCGGTACGACCCATTGACGTGCCCATGTCGACGACTCGACCATTCCCCCAGCCGTGAGAGATCACGTTCCGCATCGCGGAATACGGAACTGGAACCAGGGAGCCGCCCGTGTACGTGCAGCAGCTGGAGCCCGTGGCCGATTCGCTCGGCCTGTCCGCCCTCGTCGCGACCCTGCCCCTCCTGACCGTGCTCGTCCTGCTCGGCGCCGTCCGCATGAAGGCCCACCACGCGGGCCTCATCGGCCTCGGCGTCGCCGTCCTCGTCGCCTGGATCGCGTACGGGATGCCGCTCGGCCAGACCGCGTCCGGCGCCGCACAGGGTGCCCTCTTCGGGCTCTTCCCCATCCTGTGGATCGTCGTCAACGCCCTGTGGGTGTACCGGATGACGGTCCGCACCCGGCACTTCGACATCCTGCGGCGCTCCTTCGGACGGCTCTCGGACGATCCGCGCATCCAGGCACTCGTCGTGGCCTTCTGCTTCGGGGCGCTCCTGGAGGCGCTCGCCGGCTTCGGGGCGCCCGTCGCGATCTCCGCGGTGATGCTGGTGGCGCTCGGCTTCGACCCGGTCAAGGCAGCCGTCGTCGCCCTGGTGGCCAACACCGCGCCCGTCGCCTTCGGCGCCATGGGCACCCCCGTGGTGACGCTCGCGCAGGTCACCGGGCTTCCGCTGGACACCGTCGCCACGGTCGTCGGCCGCCAGACGCCGCTGCTCGCCCTGGTCGTGCCACTGCTCCTGGTCTTCCTGGTGGACGGGCGGCGCGGTCTGCGCGAGACCTGGATGCCCGCCCTGGTGTGCGGATTCGCCTTCGCCGCCGCGCAGTTCGCCGCGTCCAACTACGTCTCCGCCCAACTGGCCGACATCGGGGCGGCGCTGGCCGGCGCGGGCGCGCTGATGGCGGTGCCCGGCGCGCGCAAACCCGCAGCGGAGCCCGTACGCGTCGCCGTCCTGACCGGCGCACGCAGCGAAGACCTGGACCAGGACGACCCGCGCCCCGAGATCCTGCGCGCCTACGCCCCGTACGCCCTGATCGTCGCCATCTTCTCGATCGCCCAGATCCCGCCGGTCAAGGACCTGCTTGCCAAGGCGACACAGACCTTCGACTGGCCCTTCCTGAACGTCGCCGACCCCGGCGGGGACCCGGTGGGCGGCAACCTCTTCTCGCTGCCGCTCGTGGCGACGGGCGGGACACTCGTGCTGCTCGCCGGTGTGGGCACGGCCGCCGTCATCGGGGTGCACGCGCGCGTGGCCGTGCGGGAGTGGCTCGCGACCGTGCACGAACTACGGTTCGCGATCCTCACCGTGACCTCCGTGCTCGCCCTCGCGTACGTGATGAACCTGTCCGGGCAGGCCGCGACCATCGGCCACTTCGTGGCGGCGGCGGGCGCGGGCCTCGCCTTCCTGTCGCCGGTGCTCGGCTGGTTCGGCGTCGCCGTCTCCGGCTCGGACACCTCGGCCAACGCGCTCTTCGGCGCGCTCCAGGTGACGGCGGCTCAGCAGTCCGGGCTCTCGCCCGAACTGCTCGCGGCGGCCAACAGTTCCGGCGGCGTGCTCGGCAAGATGATCTCCCCGCAGAATCTGACGATCGCGTGCGCGGCGGTCGGACTCGCGGGCAAGGAGGGCGATCTGCTGCGTAAGGTGCTGCCCTGGAGCCTCGGCCTGTTGCTGGTGATGTGCCTGATCGTGGTGGGGCAGAGCACGGTGGTGCTCGGCTGGATGCTGCCGTGACCGGAGTCTGACGTCCGGCTGACGGAGGCTTGACGCCGCTCACAGCTGGTTGTCGGTTGTTGCGGGTAGTTTGGGGTGACCGGCGAGCACTCGCCCGAGTGCTTTCCGAAACCGCTGAACCAAACCGCTGAACTCGCAGAACCTGCAGAGAGGGTTGGCCGTGACTGCTGATCTGTCCCAGATCGTCAAGGCGTACGACGTGCGCGGGGTGGTCCCGGACCAGTGGGACGAGTCACTGGCCGAGCTGTTCGGCGCCGCCTTCGCGAAGGTGACGGGCGCGGACGCGATCGTGACCGGGCACGACATGCGGCCGTCGTCGCCCGGCCTCTCCCGCGCCTTCGCGCGCGGTGCCGCGGCCCTCGGCGTCGACGTCACCGAGATCGGCCTCTGCTCGACGGACCAGCTCTACTACGCGTCGGGTGCCCTGAACCTGCCGGGCGCGATGTTCACGGCCTCCCACAACCCCGCGCAGTACAACGGCATCAAGATGTGCCGCGCGGGCGCGGCCCCCGTCGGCCAGGACACCGGCCTCGCCGACATCCGCGCCCTCGTGGAGGACTGGTCGCGGACCGGCGCCCCGGAGCCGGCGGCCACCCCCGGCACGCTCACCGAGCGGGACACCCTCAAGGACTACGCGGCGCACCTGCGCGGCCTGGTGGACCTGACGTCCATCCGCCCCCTCAAGGTCGTCGTCGACGCGGGCAACGGCATGGGCGGGCACACCGTCCCGACGGTCTTCGAGGGCCTGCCGCTCACGCTCGTACCGATGTACTTCGAGCTCGACGGCACGTTCCCGAACCACGAGGCCAACCCCCTCGACCCGAAGAACATCGTGGACCTGCAGCAGCGGGTGCGCGAGGAGGGCGCCGACCTCGGCATCGCCTTCGACGGCGACGCGGACCGCTGCTTCGTCGTCGACCAGGACGGCGCCCCTGTCTCCCCGTCGGCGATCACCGCCCTGGTCGCCTCGCGCGAGCTCGCGCGCAACGGCGGCAAGGGCACGGTCATCCACAACCTCATCACCTCCTGGTCGGTCCCCGAGGTCGTCAAGGAGAACGGCGGCACGCCGGTCCGCACCCGCGTGGGTCACTCCTTCATCAAGGAGGAGATGGCCAAGACGGGCGCGATCTTCGGCGGCGAGCACTCGGCGCACTACTACTTCCGCGACTTCTGGAACGCGGACACGGGCATGCTGGCCGCGCTCCACGTCCTCGCGGCACTCGGCGGCCAGGACGGCACCCTGTCGGCCCTCGTCGCGCAGTACGACCGCTATGCGGGCTCCGGCGAGATCAACTCCACGGTCGACGACCAGACGGCCCGCCTCGCCGCGATCAAGGCGAGGTACACCGGACAGGAGGGCGTCACCCTCGACGAACTGGACGGCCTCACGGTGACGTCCACGGACTGGTGGTTCAACGTCCGGGCCTCCAACACGGAACCCCTCCTGCGCCTGAACGTGGAGGCCCGCGACGAGGCGACGATGATGCGGACCCGGGACGAGGCCCTGGGAATCATCCGGGGCTGAGGAGTTGAAGTGCGGGGGAGGCGTTCCGGTACGCCTCCCCCCACGCCCCGTGCACCGAGCCTCGCCCCACCCACGAGGGTCTGGCACGGAGCTCCGGCGGCACACGCGCAAGGCCCCGGGGCCAGCGGCGGCCCGGCGGGCGGCGGTAGGCTGACCAGGCGACATTCTTCGCCCCACCGCTCGAAGGGACCCACCCCATGCCGCTCGAAGCCGGCCTCCTGGAGATCCTCGCCTGCCCGGCCTGCCACGCCCCCCTCAAGGAGGCGGACACGGAGCTGGTCTGCACGGCAGCCGCGAAGGACTGCGGCCTTGCCTACCCCGTCCGGGACGGCATCCCCGTACTCCTCGTCGACGAGGCCCGCCGCCCCGCGTAAGGCCCCGCAAGGCCGCCCGGGGCCGAGCCCCGCAAGGCCCCGCCAGGCCCCGCGTAACGACAAGTAGTGCGAGCGGCGGCGCCCCGCCCCGTCGCCCGGCGAATCGGAGGCCCGACCCCATGCTCGACGAATCGCTGCTGGACGCTCCCGAGGCCCTCGCCGTGGCCGACCGCCGCGGCCTCCTCCGCGGCGCCGCGGAGGCGGGCGCCCGCGTCCGCACAGCGGTGCGGCACGCGACGGAGGCCGGGCTCACCCAGCTCAAGCCGGACGGCCGCCCCCGCGCCATCCTGATCGCGGGGCCCGGCACGGCCGCCACCTGCGTGGCGGATCTGCTCGGCACCCTCGCGGGCGCCGGCTGCCCCGTGATCCGCCTCGCCCCCACCGGCGTGGCCCCCGCCGCGGGCGCCCTGCGCTGGGTGCTCCCCGGCTGGGCGGGCCCCCTGGACCTGCTGCTCATCGCCACCCCGGACGGCACGGAACCAGGCCTCGAACTCCTCGCGGGCCAGGCCTACCGCCGCGGCTGCACCGTCGTGGCCGTCGCCCCCGCCCGCTCCCCGCTCGCGGAGGGCGTCGAGGGCTCGCACGGCCTCACGGTCCCGATGGCCACCTCCCCGTACGGGGAGTACGAGACCCCGCACGACGGAGAGCGCGCCTCCGAGGCGTACGAGGCACGCCGCGTGGACGACGAGGCCGCGGCCTCCGCCCCCGCCACCCTCTGGGCCCTGCTCACCCCGCTCCTCATCCTTCTGGACCGCACCGGCCTGATCACCGCACCGGCCGAGACCCTGGAGAAGATCGCCGACCGCCTCGATCACGTCGCCGAACGCTGCGGCCCGGTCGTCGCGACGTACGGCAACCCCGCCAAGACGCTCGCCGCGGAGCTCGACGAGACCCTCCCGGTGATCTGGACCGAGGGCGGACTCGCGGGCCCCGTGGGCCGCCGTTTCGCCACCGGCCTCGCCGAGCTCGCCGGGCACCCCGCCGTCGCGGGCGAGCTGCCCGAGTCCATGCCCGCGCACGGAGCCCTGCTCGCGGGCAACCTCGCCTCGGGCGGCGACGGCGACGGCGACGACTTCTTCCGTGACCGCGTCGAGGAACCCCAGCAGCTGCGCGCCCGCGTCGTCCTGCTCCGCGACCGCCCGGTGGACGCCGGAGGGCTCAGTGCGGCGCCCACTGCCCGCGAACTCGCCCACGGCCACGACATCGCGATCAGCGAGCTCGAACCGGAGGACGGCGACGAACTGGAGATGCTCGCGGAGCTGATCGCCGTCACGGATTTCGCCGCCGTTTACCTGGCGCTCGCCCCGAGGGGCCGATCATGACCACAGCCCGGCCATGACCTGGGACGCAGCACCGCACCGCATGGCTTCGCCTCGCCCGCACCGCGTACGTACGTAAGGGAGAACCCCTCCGTGGACCGCCTCACCAACACCATCCGCCCCTACGCCTGGGGTTCCGCCACCGCCATCGCGGAGCTCATCGGCGTCGAGCCGACCGGTGAACCGCAGGCCGAGATGTGGATGGGCGCCCACCCCGGCGCGCCCTCGCGCACCGGGCGCGGACCTCTCGACGAGGTGATCGACGAGAACCCGGGGCAGGAGCTCGGCCGGGCGGCCGTCGCCAGGTTCGGCCCGCGCCTGCCCTTCCTCCTCAAGCTCCTCGCCGCGGGCGCCCCGCTCTCCCTCCAGGTCCACCCCGACCTGGAGCAGGCGAGGGAGGGTTACGAGGACGAGGAGCGGCGCGGCGTCCCGATCAACGCCCCGCACCGCAACTACAAGGACGCCAACCACAAGCCCGAACTGATCTGCGCGCTCACGGAGTTCGACGGCCTCTGCGGCTTCCGCGACCCCGTCGAAGCCGCCGACCTGCTGGCCGGTCTGGGCGTCGACTCCCTGAAGCCGTACGTCGACCTGTTGCACGCCAAGCCCGGTGACGGCGCCCTGCGCGAGGTCCTGACGGCAGTACTTACTGCGGACCCCGACGAGATGGCGGCGACCGTCACCGAGGTCACCGACGCCGCCGAGCGGCTCGGCGGCCCCTACGCCCCGTACGCGGGCATCGCGCGGCACTACCCCGGCGACCCCGGCGTCATCGCGGCGATGCTCCTCAACCACGTCCGACTGCAGCCCGGCGAGGCCCTCTTCCTCGGCGCCGGAGTCCCGCACGCCTACCTCGACGGCCTCGGCGTCGAGATCATGGCGAACTCGGACAACGTGCTGCGCTGCGGCCTGACCCCCAAGCACGTCGACGTCCCCGAACTCCTGCGCATCGTCCGCTTCGAGCCGACCGCCCCCGGCATCCTGCGCCCCGAGGCATCGCCCGACGGCGAAGAGGTCTACGAGACCCCGATCGACGAGTTCCGCCTCTCCCGCTTCGTCCTGCCCGAAGGCGCCGCGGCACCGCACGACCTCACGGCCGCGACGCCGCAGATCCTGCTCTGCGTCGCGGGTGCCGTGAGCGTCGGCGACGCCGGGGAACTCACGCCCGGCCAGTCCGTGTTCGTTCCCGCGGACGAAAAGGCCGAAGTGTCCGGAGTCGGCACGGTCTTCCGTGCCACTGTGGTGGCCTGACTCACCACCAGCGCCTCGTGCTGCAACAATGACCCACCGCAAAGGCCGGGCAAAGCGGCAGTGGACAAGAACGTACGCAGGCGAAGGGACAACGGGCACACATGAGCGCGTCAGGCGGAACAAAGGCGATTGTCGCGGCACTCGCCGCGAACCTCGCGATCGCGGTGGCGAAGTTCGTCGCGTTCATCTTCAGTGGGTCGTCGTCGATGCTGGCCGAGAGCGTGCACTCGCTCGCGGACTCGGGCAACCAGGGGCTGCTGCTCCTCGGCGGCAAGAAGGCGCAACGTGAAGCGACCCCCCAACACCCCTTCGGGTACGGGCGTGAGCGCTACATCTACGCATTCCTGGTCTCCATCGTGCTCTTCTCGGTCGGCGGCATGTTCGCGATCTACGAGGGCTACGAGAAGATCAAGCACCCGCACGAGATCGAGCACTGGTACTGGCCGGTCGGCGTCCTGGTGTTCGCGATCATCGCCGAATCCTTCTCGTTCCGTACGGCGATCAAGGAGTCGAACCTCACCCGCGGCAACCTCACGTGGACGCAGTTCGTGCGCCGCGCCAAGGCTCCCGAGCTGCCGGTCGTGCTCCTGGAGGACCTCGGTGCCCTGGTCGGTCTGATCCTGGCCCTGGTCGGCGTCAGCCTCGCGCTCGCGACGGGCGACGGCGTCTGGGACGGCATCGGCACGCTCTGCATCGGCGTCCTGCTCATCCTGATCGCGATCATCCTCGCCGCGGAGACCAAGTCCCTGCTCCTGGGCGAGGCCGCGGGCACGGAGGACGTCGAGAAGATCGAGAAGGCGCTGGTCGACGGAGACACGGTCACCCGCGTCATCCACATGCGCACGCTGCACCTCGGCCCCGAGGAGCTCCTCGTCGCCGCCAAGATCGCCGTCCAGCGGAACGAGACGGCCGCCGAGGTGGCCGCCGCCATCAACGCCGCCGAGGAGCGCATCCGCGCCGCGGTCCCGATCGCCCGCGTGATCTACCTGGAGCCGGACATCTACAGCGAGACGGCGGCCGCCGACGGCACCAACCCGGCGAAGGCACCGGGCGGCCACTGACCATCCGCCGCTTGTACGCAATTGGGGCCCCGCACCGTGCAGGTGCGGGGCCCCAACGCGTAACTCACCCACGGGTCACCGCACCTCGCGCAGCACCTCGAGGACCGCCGCCTCGTCGGGCGCGGCCTCGAGCCGCTCCCGGAAGCCGGTGTCCATCAGCTTGCGCGAGAGGAGCGCGAGAATCCGCAGGTGCTCGTCGCCCGCGGCGGCCTCCGGCACGGAGATCATGAAGATCAGCTTGGCCTTCGTGCCGTCGAGCGCACCCCATTCGATGCCCTCGGCCGACCGCGCGAACCCGACGACGGGCGAGGTCACCGCGTCGGTCTTGGCGTGCGGGATGGCGATCTCCTCGCCGAGCCCCGTGGTGCCCTGGGCCTCGCGGCGCAGGGCGGTCCGCACGAGCTCCTCCACGTCGTTCACCTTGCCGGTGGCGGCGAGGAGGTGTGCCATCTCGCGGATCGCGGAGTCCTTGTCGGCGGAGTCGAGACGGACCTTCACGGTCTGCTCGGTGAGATAGCCGGAGAGGACTTCGCCGACCCCGGGTGCGGGTGCCGCGGGGGCTGCCGCCGCAGGCGCCTTCGGAGGGGCCGCGGACGCCCCGGAAGCTCCGGAAGCGACGGCTCCGGTTCCCGTTCCCGCTCCCACTCCCGCGAGCACCGGCTCGGGACCGCCGGGCACATCGACGACCGGCGCCCCGCGCCGCCTGCGCTCGCTGATGTCGACCAGGGTGACGGTCGTCAGGGCGGTGACGACCGCACCGATGGCGACAGCGATGAAGAACATCGGTACGCCGCCGATGGCACCCAGGACCGCCACGATCGGCCCGCCGTGCGGGACGGCGTCCTCGACACCCGCCTGACCGGCGATCGCACCGGCGACGGCGCCACCGAGCATGTTCGCGGGAATGACCTGCGCGGGCCTGGCGGCGGCGAACGGAATCGCACCCTCCGAGATCCCGAAGAAGCCCATGAACAGGGCGGCCAGACCGGTCTCCCGCTCCTGCTCGTTGTAGAGCCGTTTGCGGATCAGCGTCGCGAGCCCCTGCCCGAGCGGCATGACGGGGATGGCGGCGGCGCACATGCCCATGACGGTCTGGTTGCCGGTCGCGATGAGCCCCGCGCCGAACAGGAACGCCGTCTTGTTGACCGGACCGCCCATGTCGAACGCGATCATGAGCCCGAGGATCGCGCCGAGCAGGATCGCGCTGGTCCCGGTCATGCCGCTGAGCCAGTCGGTCAGATGCTCGAAGACCCACGAGATCGGCTTGCCGATGACGTAGATGAAGAAGAGACCGAGTGCCGTCGTCGCGACGATGGGGATCACGATGATCGGCATGATCGGCTGGGCGAACTTGGGGACCTTGACCTTCTTGATCCACAACACCAGGTAGCCGGCGAGGAAGCCGGTCACGATGGCCCCGATGAAGCCCGCCCCCGCCTTGGAGTCGTACAGCTCACCGGTGTTGGCGATCCAGCCGCCGATCATGCCGGGCACGAGCGCGGGCCGGTCGCCGATCGCGTACGCGATGTAGCCGGAGAGGATCGGCACCATCAGCGTGAAGCCGATGACACCGATCTGGTTGACGTGCATCCAGAACGAGTCGTCGGGGATGACGAGCCCGCCCTTGGGGTCGGTGTGCCCGCCGAGCGACAGCGAGATCGCGATCAGCAGACCACCGACCACGACGAACGGAATCATGTACGAGACGCCGTTCATCAGCGCCTTGTACGCGAGGCTCCGCTCCTTGCCGCCTCCGCCACCACCGGTGGAGGCCGCTGCGGCGGTCGTCCCGCCGCCACCTTCCCCGCCGTGCACGGGCGCGCTCCGCACCTGCTCGATCAGCTCTTCAGGGCGGCTGATGCCCTCGGACACGCCGACGGACAACACGCGCTTGCCGACGAAGCGGCCGCGGTCGACGTCCTTGTCCGCCGCGATGATGATGCCGTCAGCGTCCCTGACATCGTTGTCAGTCAAGACGTTCTCGGCACCGATGGAGCCCTGCGTCTCCACCTTCATGTCGATGCCGAGGCTCTCGGCAGCCTGCGAGAGCTTCTCCGCCGCCATGTACGTGTGGGCGATACCGGTCGGACAGGCGGTCACGGCGAGCAGCTTGAGCTTCTTCCGCTCGCCACTGCTCCCACCTGTGGGGGGATCGGCCGGATGGGTGGTCACGTGGATCTCCTAACGCCTTTGCGCCTTCAACGCCTTCGTCAAACAAGATCGCGCAAATGTTCCCGATCTCAAGGCATCCTGCAACACGCGGGCACAGGTTCAAAAGCGCAAAGGTCCCGAATGGGCAGGTCTGTCGCCCTGTCCGGGGTTCCGCCCGCGGCCGCACGCCTGGGCGCGCCCCCGGGGAGGCGGGCTGGGGCTCGCTGGGCCAATCGGTGTAGCTTTGTGACCGAGCCAGACGTCGCTGCTGATGGCGGTCGGGCGGTGCCTGCACGGGCGCCGTCCGAGGGAGAGAGGGCCTCCGACGGACTGCGCTGCTGCGCGCCGGTGCGCCTTTGTGCCCGTCGTCGCAGGTCAGCCATGTCCAACCACCCCCTCGACCAACCCCACGAGGAGCAGCTCACCAATGACGACTCTCATCAACGGCCAGGACTTCAAGGTCGCCGATCTCTCCCTGGCCGAGTTCGGCCGCAAGGAGATCACCCTCGCCGAGCACGAGATGCCCGGCCTGATGTCGATCCGCAAGGAATTCGCCGCCACCCAGCCGCTGGCCGGCGCCCGCATCATGGGCTCGCTGCACATGACCGTGCAGACCGCCGTCCTCATCGAGACCCTGGTCGCCCTCGGCGCCGAGGTCCGCTGGGTCTCCTGCAACATCTTCTCGACCCAGGACCACGCGGCCGCGGCCATCGCCGTCGGCCCGAACGGCACCCCGGACAACCCCCAGGGCATCCCGGTCTTCGCCTGGAAGGGCGAGACCCTCGAGGAGTACTGGTGGTGCACGGAGCAGGCGCTGACCTGGCCGAACACCCCCACCGGCGGCCCGAACATGATCCTGGACGACGGTGGCGACGCCACCCTCCTCGTCCACAAGGGCGTCGAGTACGAGAAGGCCGGCAAGGTCCCCTCCGAGGACACCGCCGAGTCGGACGAGCACCGCGTCATCCTGCAGCTCCTCAACCGCACCATCACCGAGGGCTCGCAGAAGTGGACCCAGCTCGCCTCGGAGATCCGCGGCGTGACCGAGGAGACCACGACGGGCGTCCACCGCCTGTACGAGATGCACCGTGACGGCAGCCTCCTCTTCCCGGCGATCAACGTGAACGACGCCGTGACGAAGTCGAAGTTCGACAACAAGTACGGCTGCCGCCACTCCCTGATCGACGGCATCAACCGCGCCACGGACGTCCTCATCGGCGGCAAGACCGCCCTCGTCTGCGGTTACGGCGACGTCGGCAAGGGCTGCGCCGAGTCCCTCCGCGGCCAGGGCGCGCGTGTGATCATCACCGAGGTCGACCCCATCTGCGCCCTGCAGGCGGCGATGGACGGGTTCCAGGTCACGACCCTTGACGAGGTCGTCGACAAGGTCGACATCTTCGTCACGACGACCGGCAACAAGGACATCATCATGGCCTCGGACATGGCCAAGATGAAGCACCAGGCGATCGTCGGCAACATCGGCCACTTCGACAACGAGATCGACATGGCCGGCCTCGCCAAGATCCCCGGCATCGTCAAGGACGAGGTCAAGCCGCAGGTCCACACCTGGACGTTCCCCGACGGCAAGGTCCTCATCGTCCTGTCCGAGGGCCGCCTCCTGAACCTGGGCAACGCGACGGGCCACCCGTCCTTCGTGATGTCCAACTCCTTCGCGGACCAGACCCTGGCCCAGATCGAGCTGTTCACCAAGCAGGAGGAGTACCCGACCGACGTCTACGTGCTCCCCAAGCACCTCGACGAGAAGGTCGCCCGCCTCCACCTGGACTCGCTCGGCGTCAAGCTCACCACCCTGCGCCCCGAGCAGGCCGCGTACATCGGCGTAGAGGTAGAGGGCCCGTACAAGCCGGACCACTACCGCTACTGAGCACCCCCGGCCGTGGCCACTCCAGGCCCCGGCCCCCAGCTCACCCGCAGGCCCTCGCCCACCCGGGCGGGGGCCTGCGGCCGTGCGGCACGGGCAAGGGGGAAAGGCACCCCACACCCCACTGCGCTCAACCTGGCTGTGGCTCAGGCGCCTCAGGCGGCCACCCGCAGGTACCCCCGGGCCCGAAGCACCCCAGAATCACGGCTGGCCTACGTTGGCTCCGGGGCGGACCGAGCAGCCCCCTACAGCGGGCCCCGACCCACAGCCGACCGCCGGCCCACCCCGGCCCCCGGACGAGAAGCCACCCCCGACAAGGACCGAGCCCCATGCCCCGCGGCCACTATTCGCTTCACGACCCGCACGACCACACCCCCCTCGGTGAAGAACACTTCCACTGCGCCCCCGGCCCCTCCGGCTGGCGCTACGTCTCCCAGCGGACCGCGCCCTCAGGCGAGCCCACCGGCTCCGTCGACCTCGCCCTCGATGAACTGGGCCGCCCCATCCGCCTCGAACTGCACGCGGGGGACTGGCAGATCCGCGCCGCGGCGATCGACGGCGTCACCTGGGTACGCACCGACCCCACCGGAACTCACGCCACCGAGGACAACGCCCCCGCCCACGCCTTCACCGGCACATCCCCCGCTTTCCTCGTCGCGACCACACGCCTCCTGCGCCTCACCCCCGGTTCCCCCGCGACCCGCGTCCGCCTCGTCGCCTTCACCGACCCGGTCCTCGCCCCCCGCACCCTCGACCAGTCCTGGGCCTTGCTGAAAAGCGAAGCACACGCCACTGACAACGGCCCGCTGATCGTGGACGAATACCAGGTCACAGCCTTGGACACCGGCGAACAGCACGCCATCCACATCGCCGGCGACGTCGTTCTCTCCGCCCCCGGCATGGAGCTCGAGAACCTCGAATCCCCGCCCTCGACGTTCGCCTGATCCCCGTCGGCCCTACGCGGGCGGCACGAACCCCGTGCCGGGAGGCGAGGCCTCCGTACTCTCCTGCCGCACGGCCGACGGCACATCACGAGCCTCCTGCCCGACCGCGGACCCCGCCGGAGGAGTCGGGTAAGCCGGGGGGTGAGCCGGCTGGGCATACGAGGCCGGGGGAGGAGGCGCCAAGGCCGCCGCCCCGGCAGCAGGCACCGCAACCCCACCACCGAACGCCCGCCGAGCGTCCCGCGCCTGCCGCTCCTGCACGACCGCCGCCAGGTACGCAGCCGGCGGAACACCCTGCGGAGCCGGCGCCCCCGTACGTTCCGCGAGATCGCCGGCAAGCCGCTCCGCCATGGCCCAGCCCACCTGCGGATCCAACTGCCCCATGCGCGTCAGGTACTGCCTGATCGCGAGCCACAGCCCTTCGGGAACCCCGGACAGATCGAGCCCGGAAAACCGCCCCGAGAGCCAAGGCGGCGGCGGAGGGATGAAAGACGTCTGCCCGGCCGGCACCCGCTCCCGCACGACGAGCGTCCCCGCGAACACGTCCCCGAGCCGCCGCCCCCGCGCCGACACCAGCGAAGCAATGCAGGCGACGACCCCGAACGTCAGCAGAATCTCGACGACCCCCACCGCACCCCGCACCAACGCGTGCCGGAAACGAATCGGCCCGCCGTCGTCCCGCACCACCCGCAGCCCGCACGCCATCTTTCCCAGCGACCGCCCGTGACTGAGCGTCTCCACCGCGATCGGCCCGCCGACCAGGATCAGCACGAAGCTCGCCACGGCGACCGCCGCGGCAGCCGCGTCGTCCAACGAGGAGGTGGAGGCCACGATCGCCAAGGTCACCCCCAGGTAGACCGCCCAGGCCACCACCAGGTCGATCAGTACGGCGAGCCCACGACTCGGCAGCTTCGCCGGACGCAGCTCGAGCGCCACCGCCTCGCCCGTCACCAGCTCACTCACGCCAGCCGCCCTTCCCTGCCCTGCCGTCGGAACCGCCAGTCTGCCAAGCTGAGGCAGCATCGCGCCGCAGTACGAGGAGCAGCCACCTGATGGACCTCGACGTCTTCGTCTCCGCCCACCGAGCAGAGTGGGACCGACTCGACGCCCTGCTGCGCCGCCGGCGCCGCCTCAACGGAGCAGAGGCCGACGAACTCGTCGCCCTCTACCAACGCACCGCCACCCACCTCTCCCTCATCCAGTCCAGCGCCCCCGACCCACAGCTCACCGGCCGTCTGACCCACCTCGTGGCACGCGCGCGTAGTGCGGTGACGGGCACCCGCCGAGCTTCCTGGCGCGACGCCACGCACTTCCTGAGCCACGGCTTCCCGGCAGCGGTCTACCGCTCCCGCCACTGGTGGGTCCCCACCGCGCTTCTCTCGACGGTCCTCGCGGCCATCATCGGCTGGTGGATCGCCACGCACCCCGAGGTCCAGTCATCCATCGCGGCCCCCAGCGAACTCCGCGAGATGACCCGCCCAGGCGGCCAGTACGAGACGTACTACTCGAGCCACCCGGCGGCATCCTTCGCCGCCCAGGTCTGGACGAACAACGCCCAGGCAGCGGCCATGTGCCTGGTCCTGGGCGCCTTCCTCTGCCTTCCTGTCATCTGGATCCTCTTCCAGAACATGCTGAACCTGGGAGTAGGCATCGGCCTGATGTCCGACGCAGGCCGCCTCGACACGTTCCTCGGCCTGGTCCTGCCACACGGCCTCCTGGAACTGACCGCGGTCTTCGTGGCCGCCGGTACGGGCCTGCGCCTCGGCTGGACCGTCATCGACCCGGGCCCGCGCTCACGCCGAACAGCCCTCGCCGAAGAGGGAAGAGCCGCCCTCGGCATGGCGGTGGGCCTGGCCCTGGTCCTGTTCATCTCCGGCGCCATCGAAGGCTTCGTCACGCCATCGGGCCTGCCGACCTGGGCCCGCATCAGCATCGGCATCGCCGCTGAACTGGCCTTCCTCGCCTACGTCTACGTCCTGGGCGGCAGGGCGGCGCGTGCCGGTGCCACAGGTGACCTGGACCCCGCCGAACGCAGCGCCACGGTCCCCGTCGCGGCCTGATGTGCGTCCGCCCTCGCTGACCTGCTAGTGTCCTCGACGCCCCAGAAAAACCGTTGACACGGAAGGACTGGGGAGGTAGATTCGAACAGTTGCCTAGAGCTGGACAAGTCCAGCGGCGGCAGTTACTATCTGCCTGCTTCTTGATTCTCATAAGCCAAGAAGCCGCCCCCGATAAATCGGAAACTCCAGCCGGTAAGACCGGCCGAAAACTTCTGATAAAGTCGGACTCGCCGGAAAGGGAAACGCGAAAGCCGAAAGGCCGGAGCGGGAACCGGAAAGGCACCGAGGAAATCGGACACGAAAGAGTCTGATAGAGTCGGA
>NZ_JBSFUS010000023.1:0-66849 GCF_053591915.1 Streptomyces sp. NPDC002853
TCGTCCTCGGCCTGGAAGGTGCGCACACCGAAGTTCTTGTGCTTGCTGAGCTCGTGCAGGATGTCCGAGGCCGGGGTGATGGGATACGAGCCCAGATAGAGCGGCAGATCCGCCTGCCGGCCCGCGGCGATCAGACCGTACGAGAGGGCCAGGTTCCCCGAGATGTTGCGGTAGGTGCCGGTGGGGAAGGCCTGGGCGGCGGGAGCGACCTCGTACGAGACCGCGAAGTCCTCCGTCGTCTCGCCGAAGTTCCAACCGGCGTGGAAGGCGGCGATGTTGGCCTCGGCGATGTCCGGCTTCTTGGCGAACTTCGTCCGCAGGAACTTCTCCGTTCCCTCGGTCGGCCGGTGGTACATCCACGACAACAGACCCAGCGCGAACATGTTCTTGCTGCGGCCCGCGTCCTTGCGCGAGAGGTCGAACTCCTTGAGCGCCTCGACCGTCAGCGTCGTCAGCGGCACCGGGTGGACGCTGTAGCCGTCCAGTGAACCGTCCTCCAGCGGCGAGACCTCGTAGCCGACCTTCTGCATCGCCCGTTTGGAGAACTCGTCCGTGTTGACGATGATCTCCGCGCCGCGCGGCACATCGGCGATGTTCGCCTTCAGCGCGGCCGGGTTCATCGCGACCAGGACGTTCGGCGCGTCGCCCGGCGTGAGGATGTCGTGGTCGGCGAAATGCAGCTGGAACGAGGAGACACCCGGCAGTGTCCCGGCAGGAGCACGGATCTCGGCGGGAAAGTTCGGCAGTGTCGAGAGGTCGTTCCCGAAGGACGCCGTCTCCGAAGTGAACCGGTCACCGGTGAGCTGCATGCCGTCACCCGAGTCACCCGCGAAGCGGATGATCACCCGGTCCAGACGGCGTACATCCTTCTCACCAGCATGCTTGCGCTGCTCTCCGACGACTGCCCCATCGGCCTGCTCGGCTGGGCTACTGACCTGGCTGGTCACTGAACTGGACCTCCCTCGGGCGGCTGAGCGGGAAGGGCTGGGCGACCGGCCTTCCCAAGGCCCACCCTACGTCTGTAAGGGTCGCCTTCCTGGGGTTGATCGCATGACGGACGCACTTTTGAGACGCTGCAATGCCCCGTTTTGTCATGGTCTGCCTCACCCTCCGGCCCGACATGGAAGACGCCCCCACTCATCCTTTGGTTCTAGGACTGTTCTCCGTGCTCGTGCTCGTGCGGTGTGCGGTTGCCGCTGCTGTCAATGAACTGACAGGGTGTCAGATGGCTAGGAGTTGAGGTAGGTGAGCACCGCCAGCACGCGCCGGTGGTCCCCGTCGCTCTGGGAAAGTCCCAGCTTCAGGAAGATGTTGCTGACGTGCTTCTCGACCGCGCCGTCACTCACCACCAACTGCCTTGCCACCGCCGAGTTCGTCCGGCCCTCGGCCATCAGACCGAGTACCTCGCGTTCGCGAGGAGTAAGCCCCGCGAGGACGTCCTGCTTTCGGCTGCGGCCGAGCAGCTGCGCCACGACCTCCGGGTCGAGCGCCGTGCCGCCCTGCGCGACACGCACCACGGCGTCCACGAACTCGCGCACCTCGGCGACACGGTCCTTGAGCAGATAGCCGACACCTCGGCTGGACCCGGCCAGCAGTTCGGTGGCGTACTGCTCCTCGACGTACTGGGAGAGGACGAGCACCCCGAGCCCCGGGAACTGGTGGCGCAGGTGCACCGCGGCCCGCACCCCCTCGTCGGTGTGCGTCGGCGGCATCCGCACGTCGGCGACGACCACGTCGGGCAGCGCGCCCGCGGAGGAGAGGTCGTTGATCGTCTTGATCAGCGCGTCCGCGTCGCCGACCCCCGCGACGACGTCGTGCCCGCGGTCGGTCAGCAACCGGGTCAGGCCCTCCCTGAGCAGCACTGAATCCTCGGCGATGACGACCCGCACTTTGTCCTCCACGTTCACGGCCCCCCGGCATATTTGATTCTGGTTGTCCCCCGGCACCTCAGTATCGCGCGTACGAACGCCTGCGAAGGGCGTAACGGCGTTCGCGGACAACCGCTTGCACCGTGCTCACTCGTCGCGGGCACGGCAGCACCCACCCGGCCTCCCCGCTCTGCGGGGCGACCGGGTGGGTGAGTGCGGAGGGCGATCCGCGGCTACGCCCGCCAGGGCAACTCGGCCGTCACCGTCGTGGGCCCGCCCACCGGTGAATCCACGACCAGGATCCCGTCGACCGCGTCGAGCCGCTCGGCGAGTCCGGCGAGGCCGGAACCGCCGGTCACGTCCGCGCCCCCGTCACCGTCGTCGGTGACCTGGAGCATCAGCCGGTCCTCGACCTGCCACACGTCGACCGAGCCGTGGGACGCCCGCGCGTGCTTGCTGATGTTCTGCAGCAGCTCGGAGACCGTGAAGTACGCGATGCCCTCGATCGCGGCCGCGGGACGCGCGGGAAGATCCACCTCCACCTGGACCGGAACCGTGCACCTGGCGGCGAGCGCGGAGAGCGCCGCGTCCAGGCCACGGTCGGTCAGGACCGCCGGGTGGATGCCGCGGGCCAGGTCGCGCAGCTCCTGGAGAGCCACCTTCACCTCGCCGTGCGCCTCGCCCACCATGCGCGCCGCCGCCTCCGGGTCCTCGGTCAGCTTCTCCTTGGCCAGGCCCAGGTCCATGGCGAGCGCCACCAGGCGGGCCTGCGCCCCGTCGTGCAGGTCGCGCTCGATGCGGCGCAGGTCGGCGGCGGCGGTGTCGACGACGACACCGCGGTCCGACTCCAGCTCGACGACGCGCGTGGCCAGGCTGGAGGGGCCGAGCAGACCGGCCACCATGACGCGGTCGACGGTGGTCAGGGCTCGGATGATCCAGGGCGTGGCGAGCGTGATCAGCAGGCCGGTGAGGGCGGTGACGCCGATCTCGAAGGGGTTGTCCAGGTAGATCTGGTGACCGTTGTCGCGGTAGAGCTGGATGCCGTCCTGGCCGCCCCAGACCGGGAAGAGCCACTGCCACAGCGGGTACGTGAGCATCGCCCAGCTGTACGTCCAGAAGATCACCGACACGGTGAAGGAGAAGACCGCCCAGGGCATGTGGAGGATGGAGTAGAGGACGTGCCGCCAGGAGACGCCGCTCTTGAGCACGGCACCCATCCACGCCATGGGCCCGCCGCCGTTCTTGGGCCGCAATGGCTCGGGGTTGGCCACCTCGACGCCCAGGAGCGCCCGCGCCCGCACCCGTTCGAGCGAGCCGATGCCGCGGCAGGCGGCAAGACCGGCGGCGAGCACCGGGATGCCGATGAACGTGATCAGCAGCCCCGCGCCGACCGACAGCATCGTGACCGCGAACGTGAACGTGACGATGCTGATCGGCAGGCTGAGGAGCACATAGCCGAACTCCTTCCAGGCGCGGGCCTCGATCGGCGCCCGCAGCCCGGCGGGGAGACGGTGCCGCCGATCGTCGAGGTCGGATCCCCGGAACTCCGAACGGTTCATGCGCCCGTACTCCTGTCCGTACTCCGTGGCCATCGGTGTCGTCCGTTTCTGCTCGGTCACGCTCTTCGGTTCACGCTCTTCGGTTCACGCTCGTTGGTTCACGCGCTGGTTCGGCGTCGTATCTCAAGCGTGCTGGCCGCGGCTGATCCGGACCATGTGGTGCGTAGGTGTCTTCGACCGGGGGTTTTCCCTACCCCCGGGCCGGCTGCTCCCGGTCCAGGCCCCGATCGCGCCACGGCAGCTCCGCCGTGATCGTCGTGGGGCCGCCCTCCGGGGACTCGATCACGAACAGGCCGTCGACCGCGCCGAGCCGGTCGGCGAGCCCCGCCATGCCCGAACCCCCGTCCAGACGCGCGCCGCCCCCGCCGTCGTCCCACACCTGGATGAGCAGCCGCTGGTCGGCACGCCACACGTCCACGGACGCCGTACGGGCCCCGCTGTGCTTGCTGACGTTCTGCAGGAGCTCGGAGACCGTGAAGTACGCGATGCCCTCGATCGCGGCGGCCGGGCGCGCCGGCAGATCGGCGGTCACCTTCACCGGGACCGTGCACCGCGAGGCCACCGAGGACAGCGCCGCGTCCAGGCCGCGGTCGGTCAGGACCGCCGGGTGGATGCCACGGGCCAGGTCGCGCAGTTCCTGGAGGGCCAGCTTCACCTCGCCGTGCGCCTCGTCGACCATCGCCGCCACGGTGTCGTCGGCCTGCCCCTCCAGAAGCTTCTCCTTGGCCAGACCGAGCCCCATGGCCAGTGCCACCAGGCGGGCCTGCGCCCCGTCGTGCAGGTCGCGCTCGATGCGGCGCAGGTCGGCGGCGGCGGTGTCGACGACGACACCGCGGTCCGACTCCAACTCCACGATGCGCCGCTCCAGTTCGTCGGAGGGGGAGAGCAGCCCGCGCGCCATCGCCCGGTCGGCGTTCGTCAGGCCGCGCACGATGTAAGGGAGCACCGGCCAGAGCACGAAGAGCCCGGTCAGGGTGACGGCGAAGGTCACCACGCCCCAGGGCAGCCGCATGAACGAGTACAGCATCGTGCGCCAGCCGACCGGATCCTTCAGGCTCGACCACAGCCAGCTGAAGAAGCCATGGCCCCGCTGCTTGGGCATCGGGCTCGGCTCGTCGATCCGCAGCCCGAGCAGTTTGCGCGCCCGCGCCCGCTCCGCCCTGCCGATCAGGCGGGCACCGAGCAGCGCGCCCGCGAGCAGCGGCAGGCCGACGACCGTCACGGCGAGACCGCCGCCGGCGGCGAGCGTCACGACCACGTAGACGAAACCGGCCACGCCGATCGGCAGGTTGGCGAGGAGGTGGGCGATCTCCTTCCAGGTCTGCGCGTCGTACGCCGCGAAGCGGGCGGGGGGCGGCGGCGCGTACGGCGGATGCGGCGGGTACGCCGAAGACGTGGTCGAGGACATGGCGCGTGCGGTCATATGCGTCAGACTGCACGGCTCGACGCCGCGATGCCATGAGGAGGGCCGCCAGGACTCCCGGGGGATAACCCCACCCGATGCGTGACGCTCTGCTTACCTCACCTTTAGCAGGCCCTAGACTCCCGTGCGTACAGATCGTCGAACAGTGCTGAGTGTCAGAGGCGGTCTCAGAGGCGGTCAGGGAGTGAGGGGCTGACGTGCACGTGACGAACGTCGCGGCGAGCTACTACCAGTCGTACTCCGTCGTCGGACTGCTCGCCGTCGTCGGCGTGCTGTTCGTCGCCGTCGCCTTCGGCGCGGGGCGCCTGCTCAGGCCCGTCGTGCCGACACCAGAGAAGCTCCTGACGTACGAGTGCGGTGTCGACCCGGTCGGCGAGGGATGGGCGCACACCCAGGTCCGCTACTACGTCTACGCGTTCCTCTACGTCATCTTCGCCGTCGACTCGATCTTCCTCTTTCCATGGGCGACGGTTTTCGCCGCGCCCGGCTACGGTGCGACGACGCTGGTGGAGATGTTCATCTTCCTCGGCTTCCTGACCGTGGGCCTGCTGTACGCATACAAGAAGGGCGTCCTCACATGGACGTGACCCCGGAGCGTCCTCGCACGGACGTGACCCCGGAGCCCGTGCTCCTGCCCGAGCCGACCGTGCTGTCCACGCCCGAGCCACAGAAGCTCGGCGTGCTCTCGCGGCTGGCCCCCGAGCCGATGAAGGTGGTCCTCAACTGGGGCCGCCGGTACTCGTTGTGGGTCTTCAACTTCGGCCTCGCCTGTTGCGCCATCGAGTTCATCGCCGCCTCCATGGCCCGGCACGACTTCATCCGGCTCGGCGTGATCCCGTTCGCGCCCGGCCCGCGCCAGGCCGACCTGATGGTCGTCTCCGGCACGGTCACGGACAAGATGGCCCCGGCCGTGAAGCGCCTGTACGAGCAGATGCCCGAGCCCAAGTACGTCATCTCCTTCGGCGCCTGCTCCAACTGCGGCGGCCCGTACTGGGATTCGTACGCGGTGACCAAGGGCGTCGACCAGATCATCCCGGTCGATGTGTACGTACCCGGCTGCCCGCCGCGGCCCGAGGCGTTGCTCCAGGGCATCCTCAAGCTCCAGGAGAAGATCGCGGCGGAGTCGCTGGGCGAGCGCTACGGCCGCGGGAAGGGGCATGGCAACCGTCCTTCCGCGGCAGCGCTGCAGAGCGGACTCGTGAAGCCGCCGGTGCCGGGCGAGGCCGCGGCGGGGGAGGGGACGTCATGACCGGCTGGCTGCCGAGCCCCGTCGAGGAGCTCTTCGGTGCCGAGGCCACGGCGGACGAGTCGTACGACCTCCTGACGGTCGACGTCCCGCCGAGCTCGTGGATCGCGGCGCTCGAAACCGCGCGCACGACGCTGACCTGCACCTACTTCGACTGGCTGAGCGCCGTCGACGAACCGGGCACGGGCTTCCACGTCTCGGCCCACGTCGTCGCCCTCTCTCCTGTACGTCGCCTCCTCATCCGTACGACCGTTCCGCACGAGGCCCCGGTCCTGCCGACGGCGGTCGACGTCTACGCGGGCGCGGCGTGGCACGAGCGCGAGACGCACGAGATGTTCGGCGTCGCTTTCGAAGGCCACCCGCACCTGGTTCCGCTGCTTCTGCCGGACACCTTCGAAGGGCACCCCCTGCGCAAGGACTTCGTCCTGGCGGCCCGGGTCGCCAAGGCGTGGCCCGGCGCGAAGGAGCCGGGGGAGTCGGAGCACGGCGGGCCCAAGCGCCGCCAGATGCTGCCTCCCGGCGTACCCGACCCGAACGAATGGGGCCCCCTGAAGGGCCAACTCCCGGCAGCCCCGGCCCGCCCGGCCCGCGGCGCCGCTCGAGCGGCGGGCGACCGTCCCGTACGCCGGGCGCGCACGGCGGGGGAGGGTTCGGCGAGCCAGGCGGCGGCTGCTGCTCCGGCGGCCGCGGGCCAGGCAGAGGCCGCGCAGCCGGAAGCCCGGACTCCGCGCCGCTCGCGCAGCGTGAGCCAGGGCTCGGCATCACAGCGAACGACGCCAGAGCCTGTTCCGCCAGCGGAGACACCACCGGAGGCAAAGCCTTCTCCGGCTCCTGAGCCCACTCCGGCACCGGGGGCGAAGCCGGAGCCCTCTCCGGCACCGGAGGCGAAGCCGGAGCCCTCTCCGTCCCCCGAGCCCTCTCCGGTACCGGAGCCGAAGCCCGAGCCCCGCGCGGTCAGTTCTGATGCCCCGTGGCACCAGGCCCGCCCGGCGTTCGAGGACACGGAGGAGCCCGCCCCGGCCGCCCCCGAGAAGCCCGCCGACACCGCACCGGCCACGACCGACGGCCCCGAAGCCAGCAGCCGCGAAGACAGCAGCCCCGAAGCCGGCAGCTCCGAAGACAGCACCCCCGAAGCCGGCAGCAGCGAAGCCGGCAGCCCCGAAGACAACGACCGCCCAGGAGGCTCGGAGTGACCGACGCGCTCGACGTCGCCCTGCGCCTCCTCGTCGTCTTCGCCGTGTTCCTCGTCCTGCCCCTGGTCATCGGCCAGACCGAGCACAAGGTGATGGCCCACATGCAGGGCCGCCTCGGCCCCATGTACGCGGGCGGCTTCCACGGCTGGGCCCAGCTCGTCGCCGACGGGGTGAAGTTCGCGCAGAAGGAAGACGTCGTACCGGCCGAGGCCGACCGCCGCATCTTCCAGCTCGCCCCCGCCATCGCCCTGCTGCCCTACCTCCTCGTCCTGATCGCCATCCCCATCGGCCCGAGCGAAGGCGCCGTCGGCCAACTCGTCGACGCGGGCATCTTCTTCGTGCTCGCGGTCATGGGCATCGGCGTACTCGGCTCGCTCATGGCGGGCTGGGCGAGCGCCAACAAGTTCTCCCTCCTCGGCGGCCTGCGCACCGCCGCCCAGCTCCTGGCGTACGAACTCCCGATGCTGCTCGCCGCGGCCTCGGTCGCGATGGCGGCCGGGACGGTGTCGCTCCCCGGCATCCTCAACGCCTTCGAGTGGTGGTGGCTGCCCTGGCAGATCGTCGGCGCCCTCGTCTTCTTCGTCGCGGGCCTCGCCGAACTCCAGCGCCCGCCCTTCGACATGCCGGTCGCCGACTCGGAGATCATCTTCGGTGCGTACACCGAGTACACGGGCCTCCGTTTCGCCCTCTTCCTCCTCGCCGAGTACGCCGGGATCGTCGTCCTCTGCGGCCTCACCACCGTCCTCTTCCTCGGCGGCTGGCACGGCCCATGGGGTGCCGACGGCCTCGGCTGGGTCTGGACCCTCCTGAAGACCGGACTGCTCGCCTTCGTCGTGATCTGGCTGCGCGTCAGTTACCCCCGTCTCCGCGAGGACCAGCTCCAGAAGCTCTCCTGGACCCTCCTCGTCCCGCTCGCCCTCGCGCAGATCGCGCTCACCGGAATCGTGAAGGTGGCGATCAACTAAATGCCTCCGATCCCTGGCAGCGGCCTGGCCAAGGGCCTCGCCGTCACCCTCCGCACGATGACGAAGAAGACCGTCACCGAGCAGTACCCCGAGCACCAGCCCGAACTCCCGCCCCGTACCCGGGGCGTCATCGGGCTCTTCGAGGAGAACTGCACGGTCTGCATGCTCTGCGCCCGCGAGTGCCCGGACTGGTGCATCTACATCGACTCGCACAAGGAGACGGTCCCGCCGGCCGTCGAGGGCGGCCGCGAACGCAGCCGCAACGTCCTCGACCGCTTCGCCATCGACTTCTCCCTCTGCATGTACTGCGGCATCTGCATCGAGGTCTGCCCCTTCGACGCACTGTTCTGGTCCCCGGAGTTCGAGTACGCCGAGACCGACATCCACGAACTCACCCACGAGCGCGACAAGCTCCGCGACTGGATGTGGACGGTCCCGGCCCCACCGGCCCTGGACCCCGCGGCCGAGGACCCCAAGGAGATCGTCACCGCCCGCAAGGCGGCGGAGAAGCTGGCCGCGGCGCAGGAAGCCGAAGCCGCCGGACAGGAGGGATCCGCGTGAGCGTGACCCTCGCAGCCGCCGCCCCGCAAGGCTTCCTCTCCCCGACGGGAGTGGAGATCGCCTTCCTCCTGGTCGGCCTCGTGACCCTCGGCTCGGCGATCGTCACCGTCACCACGAAGCAACTGGTGCACGCCGCCCTGTGGCTCGTGGCGACGCTGGGCGGCCTGGCCGTCGAGTACCTCCTGCTCACCGCCGAGTTCATCGCCTGGGTACAGGTACTGATCTACGTCGGTTCCGTCGTCGTCCTCCTTCTCTTCGGCCTGATGCTGACGCGGGCCCCCATCGGCCGCTCCCCGGACGCCGATTCGGGCAACCGCCCGGTCGCGCTCGCGGTGGCCGTCCTCGCGGCGGCCGCCCTGGTCTGGGTCGTCGTCGACGCCTTCCGGACGACCTGGATCGACCTCGACCGCGCCGCCGACGAGGCCCAGGGCTCCACCGCGGTGACCGGGCAGTTCCTCTTCCGGCACTGGGTGCTGCCGTTCGAGGCGCTCTCGGTCCTGCTCCTGGCCGCCCTGGTCGGCGCGATCGTCCTCTCCCGCAGGAACGCCCGCATGACCCGCCTGCCCCGCAAGACCCGCCTGCCCCGCAAGACCGACGCCACCGGCGACAGCCCCGTTACCGGTGCCGCCGGCGACAAGGAGCAGCGCTGATGCACCTCGCCTATCCCGCCGTCCTTGCCGCCCTCCTCTTCTGCGTGGGCCTGTACGGAGTGCTCGCCCGCCGCAACGCGATCCTGGTCCTGATGTCCGTCGAGCTCATGCTCAACGCCGTCAACCTCAACCTGGTCGCCTTCGACGTCTGGCTCCGCGACGCCCTCCACTCCGGCCAGGCCCTGACCCTCTTCACCATCGCCATCGCAGCCGCGGAGATCGGCATCGGCCTCGCGATCGTCCTGGCGGTCTACCGCAACCGCGGCTCCTCCGCCGTCGACGACCTCCGCGACACCGCCGAGGGGCCCGACGACCCCGACGACGATGACGAGGGCGACGCCGAGGGCGCGGCCACCGAAGAGCCCGCCCCGGCCAAGTCCTCGCAGAAGTCGCAGAAGGCTGAGGCCACCGCGTGACCACGACCACCCTCGCCGTACTCGTCCCCCTCCTGCCGTTCCTCGGCGCCGTCGCCGGCCTGCTGCTCGGCCGAACCGTCCCGGGTCTCGTACGTCCCCTCGCGGTGCTGCCCACCCTGGCGGCGCTGTTCATCGCCGTCATGGTCGCCGCCCGCCACGGCGGCGGCACCGACATCGACTCCGCCACCGAGCTCACCCCGACCGGCTCGGTCCCCATCGAACTCGCCCTGCACATCGACGGCTTCGCCGCCCTCGTCGCCGTCCTGGTCGGCGTCGTCGCCTCCTGCGTGCAGATCTACTCGACGGGCTACCTGCGCGACGACCCGCGCTACCCCTCGTACGCCGCTCTCGTCTCCCTCTTCACCTCCGCGATGCTGCTCGTCGTCTACTCCGGCGACCTGATGGTGCTCCTGGTCGGCTGGGAGATCATGGGCATCTGCTCGTACTTCCTCGTCGGCCACTACTGGGAGACGCCCGAAGCCCGCGCGGCCTCCCTCAAGGCCTTCCTGGTCACCAAGCTCGGCGACGTCCCCTTCCTGATCGGCCTGTTCGCGCTCGCCGTCGACGCCGGGTCGTTCCGCATCACGACCGTCCTCGCGACGGTCGCGGGCGGCGGCCTCGACCACCCGACGCTGATCGCCCTGCTGCTCCTCGCCGGTGTGGCGGGCAAGTCCGCGCAGTTCCCGCTGCACACCTGGCTGCCCGACGCGATGGCGGGCCCCACGCCCGTCTCCGCGCTCATCCACGCCGCGACGATGGTCGCCGCCGGTGTCTACTTCGTGGCCCGGCTCCTCCCGGTCTTCGCCGCATCCGCTGCGGCACTGGTCGTCCTCGCCGTCATGGCCGCCGTCACGATGGCCGGCTCGGCACTCGCCGCGCTCGCCCAGGACGACATCAAGCGTGTCCTCGCGTACTCGACGATCGGCCAGCTCGGCTATCTGACCGGCGCCCTCGCCGTGGGCGACCGCGGTGCCGCCGTCTTCCATCTCCTCTCGCACGGCGCCTTCAAGGCGCTCCTCTTCCTCGGCGCCGGCGTGATCATCCACGCCGCCGGCACCAACTCCCTCGCCGCGATGTCCCGTATGAAGGGCCTGCGCGACCGGGTCCCCGACGCCTTCTGGACGATGACCGTGGCGCTCCTGGCGCTCGCCGCGATCCCGCCCTTCAGCGGCTTCTTCTCCAAGGAAGCCGTCTTGGGCGCGGCCGAACACGCGGCCACCGGCCACTCCGAGACCGCCCCCACCGCGGCGGGCTGGATCGTCCTGATCGCCGGTCTGCTGACCGCCCTCCTCACCGCCGCCTACGCGACACGTCTGTGGCTGCTCGCCTTCAACGGCAAGGGCCCCGAAGCCCCGGACCACGGCCGCCAGCCGATCACGATGACCGCCGTGCTCTGGGTGCTCGCCGTCCCCTCACTCGCCTTCGGCCTGACCGTCGGCGTCCTGCCGGACTGGTTCGACGGCCACTCGCTCACTCCGACCCTCACCACCTCCGTCCTCGGCACGGGACTCGCCCTCGTCGGCGGGCTCGTCACGTACGGGGCGTGGCGCCACACCACGGCGCTCGCCGCCCGCCACCCGATGGGCGCGGTCGCCGCCGACGCGGGAGCCGACGGAGGCCTGGTCGAAGCCGAGGCCATCGCCTCGCACGCCCCCGTGTACGGAGACGTGGCCGCCGCCCACGACCCGGCCGACCCCGGCCGCCTCCTGCTCGGCCCGCTGCACCGGCACGCCGCCGTCGGCTTCCACCTCGACGCCGTCTACGCCGCCCTGTTCGTGCGCCCCGTCCAGGCCGCCGCGCGCCTCGTCCGGTTCCTCGACCGCGAGGTCGTCGAGACGTACGTGCGCGGTGCGGGCACCGCACCCCGCTGGCTCGGCGCGGCCGTCCGCCGCGCGCAGACCGGCAACGTGCAGACCTACCTGAGCGCGCTGCTCGCAGGCACCGTCGTCCTGGCTGTCGCCGCCGTCCTCGTCGCCACCGCCGGAGCGTGAGCAGCCGTGATCGATATCAGTGAATCCGTGATGCAGCTTCTTCTCGCGTTGATCGTGGTCGGCCCGCTCCTCGGCGCCGTGGCCGCCCTGCTCCCGGCCCCGCCCGGACTGAAGGGGAAGTCACCCGACCAGGCCGTGCTGCGCCACGGCATGATCGTGACCGGCGCGATCCTCATCGCGGCGATCGTCCTCGCACTCGGCTTCGACCATGACCACCCGTCAAAGATGCAGGCCACGACCGATATCAGCTGGATCCCCGCACTCGACGTGCGCATCCACCTCGGCATCGACGGCATCTCGCTCCCCCTCCTGGTCCTGACCGCGCTGCTGACCTTCCTCTGCGCGCTGTACTCCTACTTCAAAATGCCTGCGGGCCCGTCTCCCAAGGCATTCGTCGCGCTGATCCTCGTGCTCGAGTCCGGCACCCTCGCGACCTTCGCCGTCCTCGATCTGCTGCTGTTCTTCCTCGCGTTCGAGATGGTCCTCATCCCGATGTACTTCCTCATCGCACGCTGGGGCGGCGCCCAACGCACGCAAGCCGCCTGGAAGTTCATCCTCTACACGCTTCTCGGCTCCGTCGTGATGCTGCTCGGCCTCCTCCTCATCGGCCTCAAGTCCGGCACATTTGACATGGTGGCACTCGCCACTGACAACGACCCCGCCCTGAGCACATCCGTGCAGGTCATCGCCGTTCTGGCAATCGGGATCGGCCTCGCGGTCAAGACGCCGATGTGGCCGCTGCACAGCTGGCTGCCGGACGCGCACACCGCCGCGCCCACCGTCGGCTCGGTCCTGCTGGCCGGCGTGCTGCTGAAGATGGGCACGTACGGCTTCGTCCGGATCCTGCTGCCGATCACGCCCGACGGGATGCGCACCTTCGCGCCGTACCTCGCGGCCTTCGCCGTGGTCGGGATCATCTACGGTTCGCTCGCCTGCCTCGCCCTCGCCAAGCAGGGCGCGAAGGGCGACCTCAAGCGCCTCATCGCGTACTCGTCCGTGGGCCACATGGGCTTCGTGCTCCTCGGCATCTCGACGATGAGCCCGACCGGCGTGAACGGCGCGCTGTTCGCCAACATCGCGCACGGCCTCATCACCGGCCTGCTGTTCTTCCTCGTCGGCGCGCTGAAGGACCGCACGGGCACCAGCGACCTCGACACCCTCGCGCAGGAATCGGGCGCCGCGCTCTACGGCAGGGCGCCCCGCCTCGGCGGCCTCCTCGCCTTCGGCGCGGTCGCCTCGCTCGGCCTTCCGGGCCTCGCCGGGTTCTGGGGCGAGATGCTCGCCCTGTTCGGCGCGTTCAAGCCCGCCGAAGGACTCAGCCGCCCGGCCTTCCTCACCTTCACGGCGATCGCCGCCGTCGGCACCCTGCTCACTGCGGCGTACATGCTCATCGTCGTACGCCGCGTCTGCATGGGCCCGGTGGCTCAAGGGGCCCAGGGCGCCGCCAAGACCGACACCCCGGCGCTCGCCGACGTCCAGGGCTACGAGTTCGCCGCCTGGACCCCGCTCGTCGCCCTCACCGTCCTCGCCGGACTCTGGCCCGCCGCTCTGCTCGGCCTCACCGACCCGGCCGTGCAGCAGCTCCTCTCAGGAGGCAAGTCGTGACCGTGGCCGCCGAAAGCGCCGCCGGCGTCGTCCAGTCCGTCGACTGGCTCGCGATCGCTCCGCCCACCATCGCGGCGGTCGTCGGTCTCCTCGTGCTGGTCGCCGACCTCTTCGTGGGCGACAAGAAGAAGGCGCTGCTCGGCTGGGTCTCCGTGGCGGGCCTCGCCGTGGCCGCCCTCTCCCTGCTGCCGATCCTGAACGACGACCGGTCGACGTTCTGCCTGACCGGTGGCGCGGAGGCCTGCAGCTACACCGCCGACCGCTTCACGCTCGTCATCCAACTGCTCGTCATCGGCGGTGCCTTGCTTGCGGCGCTGCTCTCGATCAGCACACTCAAGGACGCGAACGGCACCGACAAGGAGCTCCCCGAAGGGGAGTTCTGGTTCCTGCTGCTCTCCTCCGCCGCGGGCGCCGCGCTGCTGCCCGCCTCACGCGACCTCGCCACGCTCATCGTCGCCCTTGAAGTCGCCTCCCTGCCCGCCTTCGCGCTCGTGGGCCTCAGGCACGGCGACAAGCGGTCCTCCGAAGCGGCCCTGAAGTTCTTCCTCTCCTCCGTCACCGCGACCGCCGTGACGCTGATGGGCGTCAGCTTCGTGTACGCCGCGACCGGGACCATGCACCTCACGGAGATCGCCGAGGAGCTCCAGCACGTCGACGGGCAGCTGGACACGCTCGCCCAGACCGGTGTCGCCCTCACCCTCGTCGGCTTCGCCTTCAAGGTGGCCGCCGTTCCGTTCCACTTCTGGGTGCCCGACACCTACGTAGGCGCGCCCTTGCCCGTCGCCGCGTATCTCTCCGTCGTCGGCAAGGCGGTCGGCTTCACGGGCCTGATCCTCGTCACCGTCGTCGCCTTCCCCTCGTACGCCGATGTGTGGGGCCCGGCGCTGGCCGTGCTCGCCGCTCTCACCATGACGGCGGGCAACGTGGCTGCGCTGCGTCAGCAGGCCACGCGCGCGTACAGCGCGGTACGTCTGCTCGCCTGGTCCTCGGTGGGCCAGGCGGGATACCTCCTGGTGCCGATCGCTGCCGCCGGATACGCCGACAACCCCGCCGAGGCCGAGAAAGCCGTCGGCTCCACCGTCGCGTACGCCCTCATGTACGCGGCCGTGAACCTCGGGGCGTTCGCCGTCGCCGCGCTCGTCGGCCGTACGCAGCGCCTGAACCGCGTCAGCGACTACCGGGGCCTGTACGCGAGGAGCCCCCTCGCGGCCCTGGTGCTCGGGTTCTTCCTGCTCTGCCTCGCGGGCCTGCCGCCGGGCATCATCGGCCTCTTCGCGAAGGTCACCGTCTTCTCGGCGGCGGTCGACGCGGGCCTCGGCTGGCTCGCCGTGGTGATGGCCGTGAACGTCGTGATCGCGCTCTTCTACTACCTCCAGTGGACCGCGCTCCTGTTCCGCGCCCCCGAGGGCCAGCCGGCCAAGCACCGCGTACCGGCCCCCCTGACGGTCGCCATCGCCCTGACCGCGGTCCTCGGCATCGCGCTCTCCGGAGCGCCGCAACTCGTCCTGAGGTTCTCCGACACCGGTCTGTTCTGACGGGCCGCCTTCCCCGTAGGGCCGCTCGGGCCGTCACCCGAGCGGCCCACGTCACTCCTGCGCCGCTCCCGCGCGCACAAGGGAACTAGTGCTCCCCGCCTGGCGTTGACCAGTACGGGAGGGTCCACTGAAGAGTGGAAGCACCAGCAGACAGAGGGTTCCCCCACGCACCACAGGAGGGCGTACCGTGCACCGCCGGCACAACGGGCTGAAGACCGCCGTACTCCTCGGGGGACTGTCCGCTCTCATCCTCGTCATCGGCAGTTTCTTCGGACGTACGGGCTTGATCGTCGCGCTCTTCGTGGCGCTCGGCACCAACGCGTACGCGTACTGGAACAGCGACAAGCTCGCCCTGCGCGCCATGCGCGCGCGCCCGGTGAGCGAATTCGAGGCCCCCCAGCTCTACCGCATGGTCCGCGAGCTCTCGACGCAAGCCCGCCAGCCCATGCCCCGCCTCTACATCTCGCCCACCGAGGCGCCGAACGCGTTCGCGACGGGCCGCAATCCGCGCAACGCGGCGGTGTGCTGCACCGACGGCATCCTGCGCCTCCTGGACGAGCGCGAGCTGCGGGGCGTCATCGGCCACGAGCTCAGCCATGTCTACAACCGCGACATCCTGATCTCGTCGGTCGCCGGCGCCCTCGCCTCGGTGATCATGTTCCTCGTCAACTTCGCCTGGCTGATCCCGGTCGGCAGGTCGAACGACAACGAAGGCCCCGGCATCTTCGGCATGCTGCTGATCATGCTTCTGGGTCCGCTGGCCGCCTCGGTCATCCAGCTCGCGATCAGCCGTTCCAGGGAGTACGAGGCCGACGCGTCCGGTGCGCAGCTCACCGGGGACCCCCTGGCCCTCGCGAGCGCCCTGCGCAAGCTCGACGCGGGGACGAAGCAGCTTCCGCTGCCGCCCGAGCCACGCCTTGAGACGGCAAGTCACATGATGATTGCGAACCCTTTCCGTCCGGGGCAGGGCATGTCCAAGATGTTCTCCACGCATCCGCCGATGGCGGAGCGCATTGCCCGGCTCGAGCAGATGGCAGGTCGCCAACAGTGAAGACAATCCTGAACGTCATTTGGCTCGTCCTGTGCGGCTTCTGGATGTTCCTCGGCTATCTCCTGGCCGGGGTGCTCCTGTGCATCACGGTCATCGGCATTCCGTTCGGCGTCGCCAGCTTCCGCATCGGCCGCTATGCCCTGTGGCCCTTCGGATACACGACAGTTGAGCGCCGCGACGCGGGCGCGCCGTCCTGCGTCGTGAACGTCCTGTGGCTGATCCTCGCGGGCTGGTGGCTCGCGCTCGGCCACATCGTGACCGGCTTCCTCCTGTGCGTCACGATCATCGGCATCCCGCTGGGCGTCGCCAACTTCAAGCTGATCCCGGTGTCGTTGATGCCGCTCGGCCGCGAAATCGTGCGCACGGACCAGCCGTTCGCCGCGCGCTGACATACTCGCCGGGCCGTGCCGCACAGCGGCGCGGCCCTCGTGTGTCATACACCGCATCAGGCTGACCACCGCAACCGCGCCCCGCTCCCGTGACGTCCTCAAGGACAACAGCACGAAGAGGGGCAGGTACACCGCATGGGCATCATCAGCTGGATCGTTCTAGGGCTGCTCGCCGGTGTCGTGGCCAAGGTCCTGCTGCCCGGCCGCGACCCGGGCGGTTTCATCGGCACGACCGTCATCGGCATCGCCGGCGCCTTCATCGGCGGCTGGCTCTCGGCCCGCTATTTCGACCGCCCGATAGCCACCGACATCTACGACGGCGCGACCTGGGCAGCCGCGATCGGCGGCTCGCTCGTCCTGCTCGTCGCCTACCGCATCCTCTTCGGCCACTCGCGCCGCTGAGCCATCCGCGCCCCCAGGCGCCGTTCCCCCGATCTGCGGCCAGCAGCAAGGGCGGGCACCCGGAGAGGGTGCCCGCCCTTCGGCGTCGTACGACGAGCGGCCAGCAGTACTTACTGGCGCACGCACCGGCAATCAGCGGTAGTTGACGAACTGCACCGCGAAGTCGAAGTCCTGCCCCTTGAGCAGCGCCTGTACGGCCTGCAGGTCGTCGCGGCTCTTCGAGCTGACCCGCAGCTCGTCGCCCTGGACCTGCGCCTTGACGCCCTTGGGGCCCTCATCACGGATGATCTTGGCGACCTTCTTCGCGTTCTCCTGGGAGATGCCCTCTTCAATCGAGGCGAAGATCTTGTACTCCTTGCCCGACAACTGCGGCTCGCCCGCGTCCAGCGACTTCAGCGAGATGCCCCGCTTGATCAGCTTGGACTGGAAGATGTCGAGGATCGCCTTGACCCGCTCCTCGCCGTTCGCCTCCATCAGGATCTTCTCGCCGGACCAAGCGATCGAGGCGCCCGTGCCCTTGAAGTCGTAGCGCTGCGAGATCTCCTTGGCGGCCTGGTTGAGGGCGTTGTCGACCTCCTGCCGCTCGACCTTCGAGACGATGTCGAAACTGGAGTCGGCCATGTCCTGTGGCTCCTTGTATCGGGGTCTGCGTACTCGGCTGGTGCACGGCCTTCGGTCCCTGGCCGCATCCGCAAAGCCTAGCCACCGCCCCCGCGCCGGGGGCCGATCAATCGGGTGGCGAAGCACCCCTGTCCATCAGGTATCGTTTACGTCGTTGCCACGGAACGCCGCCCCAAAGCGGACGCTTCCAGGCAGCGACCCAGGCGGTGTGCCCGAGCGGCCAAAGGGAGCAGACTGTAAATCTGCCGGCTCAGCCTTCCCAGGTTCGAATCCTGGCGCCGCCACACGAAGGAGACCCTCTCCGGTCTTGCGGAAACGCAAGTCGGAGGGGGTCTTTTCGTACGCTGAGGGGTATGTCGTCGATGCCAGCCATGCCGTCCTCATCGCGCCGCAGGAACTGCCTCGAGTGCCGCCGGGAGATCGCGGTCGTCGGAGGCCGGTTCGCCCGGCATGATCCGCCGGGCCCGCGCGGCCGCGGTGACCTCGTCTCCTGCCCCGGCTCGCGCAGGCAGGCCATGCTGGGCGCCGCACAGCCCGCTCTGGACGGTTACGCGGTCCCGGACTTCCCCGGGCAGCTCCCGCTGTTCTGAGGCGCTCCCACGGGCCTTCACGGCGTCCGGCGCGGGGCGGTCACCGCTGCCGTACGTCCATCCGGCTCACCAGGCCGTCTTCCCGGAACGTGTAGACGTGCTCGACCGTCGTCGGTGCCCAGTGGTCGCCCGTCTCGTCCCGCAGCCCCGGCCGCACGGTCGCCACGACCCGCCGCCCGTCGTCGTCGAGCCGTAGCCGCTCCAGGTGCACCAGGGGATGCATCACCGCGAACTGCCGTGCCCAGTAGGCGCGGACCGCGGCGATGCCCCGGGCGCGGGTGTTGTCCAGGAGGTTCGGCCAATTCACGTCGGGTGCCAGGGAGCGCGGGATGAACGCATCGCGCTCTTCGGTACCGAAGACGGCGTACATCTGCCGCAAGAGGGCTTCCTGCGCGGCGGGCACATCGGAAGCAGGCATGGCGTTCCTCACGTAGGCGGTGCCTCCAGCCAAGCACCGCCCCGCGCGCGGGGCATCCCTCAGGAGACCGACATACCCATACGGCCCGAACGAACGTCAGTTCCCCGCAACGGACTTGACCGCCACGGACACCGGCGTCGACCCGCTGACCAGCTCCAGTGTCAGGCCCGCCGTCGCCGACGAGTCGACCAGCTCGGCGAGGACCGCGGCCACGTCGTCACGCGGGATCGGCCCGCGCCCGGTCGACGCCTCCAGGCGCACGAGACCGGTGCCCGCGTCGTCCGTCAGCATGCCGGGGCGCAGGATCGTCCAGTCCAGGGCCTTGCGGCCGCGTACGGATGCGTCGGCCTCGCCCTTGGCGCGCAGATAGGCGTCGAAGATCTCGTCGCCCTTGTGCGCGGGGTCCGCGCCCATCGACGACACGACGACATAGCGCCGCACGCCCGCGCGCTCGGCCGCGTCGGCGAACAGTACGGCGGCGTCGCGGTCCACGGTGTTCTTGCGGTCGGCGCCGCTGCCCGGACCCGCGCCGGCCGCGAAGACCGCGGCGTCGGCGCCTTCCAGAAGCCCGGCCACCTCGTCGACGGACGCCGATTCCAGGTCGCACAGTGCCGCTTCGGCACCCGCGTCCCGCAGATCGGCCTCCTGCCCGCTTCTGCGGACGATCCCGACGACGTCGTCACCCCGCGCGGCGAGCAACCGCTCGAGCCGCAGCGCGATCTGACCATGACCACCAGCGATGACAATGCGCATGTCTCCGACCGTACGACAGCTCTCGCGTGATCGCCCCGCGCACGCGGGAGCACGCCAGGACGCGTCGCCCGCCCTCAGGAGGGTTCCGCGCCCTTCGGCCGTCCCGGACCGCTCCCCTGCGAGCGGCCCTGCCGGGGCAGGTCGAGCGCCACGGCGGCCGCCGAGTCGCAGTACTCCCGCACCGCGCTCGTCCGTGCCACCACGCGCCCCCGGTGCACCACGATGCGGCTGTACGCGAGCGAGAGCGCCCCCGCGAGATGGTCGCCCCGCACCGCCAGCAACTCCGCGGGGAAACCCGCCTCCACCCGGACCTGGGGGAGCCCCATCGCGGCCCGTGCCGCTGAGCTGACCGCGCCGTACGCGTCCCCGGGGCGAAGACCGCACCGCGAGGCCAGCAGATAGGCGGCTTCCAGCGGATCACCGCGCCCCACGGGGTTCGACACGTCCCGCATGGCCCCGCTGCCCGCGGCGACCCGCACCCCGGCCGCCCGGAGCAGCCGTACCGGCGCCACCGCTCCGCGCCGCTCCACGCTTCCGCACCCGCCCTGCGGCAGGCACACCACCGTCACACCGGCCGCCGCCAGCTGCTCCGCGGTCCGCCCGGCCACATCGGACGGCAGCCGCCCGAGCCCGCCGCACGGCCCGATCGTCACCCCGGGCCGCAGCCCGCCCGCCATCGCGGCGAGCCGCCCGAGCCGCGCCGGGTCGCCCCCGTCCGTGTGCAGGTCGACGGGGCAGCCGTGTTCGGCGGCGACCTCGAGGACCGCCTCCACGTACCCGGTGGGATCGGGGTCCAGGTCGGGGCAGCCGCCCACCACGGATGCGCCCATCTTCACCGCGTCCCGCAGCATCGCGAGCCCGTCGGCGCCGGCCACCCCGGTCAGCAGGCGCGGCACGGCCACGGCCGCCAGGTCGACCAGGCCGCGCAGCGAACGCCGCGCCTGCAGCACCGCCTCCATCGACGTGAGCCCGGGGACGTCGCCGATCCGCACGTGCGAGCGCAGGGCCGTCGCGCCGTGCCCGAGCTGCAGGAGGGCGGCCTCGGTGGTCCGGCGCTGGACGTCGGCGACCTCGTACGAGACCGGGCCCTCGGTGTCCGCGGACAGGGCCGTGTCGCTGTGCGCGTGCGGTTCGGCCGCGGCCGGCAGCAGGAGATAGCCGCCGAGGTCCACGCGCGTGCCGTGCGCGGTCAGGCTGCCCGCCGTGCCGACCGCCTCGATGCGTCCGGAGCCGAGCCGCACGTCCACGGTCCGGCCGTCGGTCAGCCGGGCGCCGCAGAGGAGCAGCGCGGAGGCGTCGGCGTCCTCACCGGAAGAGCCGGAAGAGCCGGAGGGCCCGGAGGAGTGGGGCTGCGGCTGGCTGTCGGGCATCGCGCTCCTGAGGCTCGGGGGCGGCTGCGGTGCGTGGCGTCATCCGGGACGGAGGCGTCCGGACGAAAACGTCCAAGATCACGCAGAGTGGGTCGAGCCTAGGGCGACGACCGGCCCTCTTCGAGGAGGAGCGAAATAGTCGTACCGGCGTGGTGTGGGGCTCGGTGCGGGACTCCGAAGAGGCGTGGCGGGGAGCTCCGGACAGGGGCGGTACGTGCCGCCGAACCGGTGTGGCGCGAGGCGCCGAAGTGACGTGGTGAGACGCCCGGGGCGACTGCCGAGATGCCCCCGGACAGCCCCGGCGAAACGGATTTGGGCGATCGGCGACCGACCGTGTAATGTCTTCATCGCTCGCCCCAATAGCTCAGTCGGTAGAGCGTCTCCATGGTAAGGAGAAGGTCTGCGGTTCGATTCCGCATTGGGGCTCTGATGTTGGTTGATCCTCGCCTTCGGGCGAGGGGATCCGGCATCTGCAGCGGTGTAGCTCAGTCGGTAGAGCAAGCGGCTCATAATCGCTGTGTCACCGGTTCAAGTCCGGTCACCGCTACTGAATTGGTAGCCGATTGTGGGGTCGGACCTTCGATCGGCTACTATTTTTTTGCGTTCATCCGTCCATCCGTCCGTCAAGGAGCACTCACGTGGCTGCCACAGACGTCCGCCCGAAGATCACGCTGGCCTGCGTGGAGTGCAAGGAGCGGAACTACATCACCAAGAAGAACCGGCGTAACGACCCGGACCGTCTTGAGATGAAGAAGCACTGCCCGCGCTGCAACGCGCACACTGCGCACCGCGAAACGCGCTAGACACAGGCTCGTACACGAGGCCGTCCCCGATTTCTGGGGGCGGCCTCGCGTCGTTTACCCATACCTGCAGGAGGTACGGAGTCCATGGCGCTCGACCAGTCCTTCGTGGGGCGGTCCTACCCGCCCACCGATCCCTATGAGGTCGGCCGGGAGAAGATCCGTGAGTTCGCCGAGGCGGTGGGTGACGCCAATCCCGCGTACACCGACGCGGAGGCCGCCAAGGCGTTCGGGCACCCTGATGTGATCGCCCCGCCGACTTTTGTGTTCGCCATCTCTTTCAAGGCCGCGGGCCAGGTCATCGAGGACCCGCAGCTGGGGCTCGACTACAGCCGGGTGGTGCACGGGGACCAGAAGTTCACGTACACCCGCCCGGTGCGTGCGGGGGACCGGCTGACGGTCACCTCGACCATCGAGGCCATCAAGTCGCTGGCGGGCAACGACATCCTGGACATCCGGGGCGAGGTCCACGACGAGGCCGGCGAGCACGTCGTGACCGCCTGGACCAAGCTCGTCGCGCGTGCGGCGGAGCCCGCGGCAGAGGGAGCGTGACGCGATGACCGCCAAGATTTCGTACGACAGCGTCGAGGTCGGCACCGAACTGCCGCCCCAGAGTTTCCCTGTGACGCGTGCCACGCTCGTCCGTTACGCGGGCGCTTCCGGTGACTTCAACCCGATCCACTGGAACGAGAAGTTCGCGGTCGAGGTCGGCCTTCCTGACGTCATCGCGCACGGCATGTTCACCATGGCCGAGGCGATCCGGGTCGTGACCGACTGGGCGGGTGACCCGGCCGCGGTCGTCGAGTACGGCGTGCGTTTCACCAAGCCCGTCGTCGTCCCGAACGACGACAAGGGCGCGCTGATCGAGGTCAGCGCGAAGGTCGCCGTGAAGCTCGACGACAACCGGGTCCGGGTGGACCTGGTGGCGATGAGCGGGGGCCAGAAGGTGCTCGGCATGTCCCGCGCCGTGGTCCAGCTCGCCTGACGGTCGCGGGTATCGCGGGTCGTACAAGTAAGCCGTACAAGTAAGGGGCGCCCGCTACAGCGGACGCCCCTTACTTCGTGGCTCGTCGTCACGACCACTTGACCAAGGTAGTGATTGGCCACTAACTTCATTACATGGTCAGGATGAGTGCGGAAGAGCGACGCGAGAGTGTCATCCGGGCGGCGATGATCGAGTTCGCCCGCGGTGGCTACAACGGCACGTCCACCGAGGTGATCGCCAAGCGGGTGGGTGTCTCGCAGCCGTATCTCTTCCGTCTCTTCCCGGGGAAGCAGGCCATCTTCCTCGCCGCGTCCGGGCGTTGCTGCCAGGAGGTCACCGAGGTCTTCAGGAAGGCGGCCGAGGGGCTCGAGGGGGAGGAGGCCCTGCACGCCATGGGTGAGGCCTATCAGGCGCTCATCGCCGACGACCCGGACAAGCTCCTCATGCAGATGCAGATGTACGTCGCCGTGGCCTCCGCGGAGGCGTCCGGTGACCGGGAGTTCGGCGAGGCGCTGCGGGCCGCCTGGATGGAGATGTACGACACGGTCCGCCTCGCACTGGGAGCGGATGTCGAGGAGACGACGCAGTTCCTCGCGTACGGGATGCTCGTGAACGTCCTGGTGTCCATGGGGTTCAGTCCGGAGCATCGGGTGTGGACCGGCTTCTACGAGTCGGTGCAGCCCAAGCAGTGAAGCGCGCGCTCCGGCGCGCGGCAGGGGGGTGCGTACTTTTGCGCCCATGAAAGTTAGTCATCAATAACTAACCACAGGGGAAAGCAATGTCACAGCAGCCAGCACGGCGCGGGGAAGCGGCCTGGGCCCTCGCCATCACCAGCGTCGCCGGATTCATGGCGGCCCTCGACAACCTCGTCGTCTCCGCGAGGACTTCGGGGGAGCGCTGCACGACCTCGAATGGACGGTGAGCGCCTACACCCTCACCTTCGCCGTACTGCTGATGTTCGGCGCGGCCCTGGGTGACCGCTTCGGACGCCGCAAGCTCTTCATCACGGGCCTCGCCATCTTCACCGGAGCCTCCACCGCCGCGGCCCTCGCGCCCGGCATCGAGGCGCTGGTCGCCGCCCGCGCGGTCCAGGGCGTCGGCGCGGCC
Organism: Streptomyces sp. NPDC002853; assembly: GCF_053591915.1. Classification (NCBI taxonomy): domain Bacteria; kingdom Bacillati; phylum Actinomycetota; class Actinomycetes; order Kitasatosporales; family Streptomycetaceae; genus Streptomyces; species Streptomyces sp. NPDC002853. The sequence goes on from NZ_JBSFUS010000023.1 coordinate 23,499, forward strand.
ATCATGATGCCGCTCACGCTGACCCTGCTGACGGCGGCCGTCCCGGTGGCCAAGCGCGGGATGATGTACGGCATCTGGGGCGCCGTCAACGGCCTCGCGGTCGCCAGTGGTCCGCTCATCGGAGGCAGCCTCACCGAACACATCTCGTGGCAGTGGATCTTCTGGCTGAACGTCCCGCTCGGCCTCGCGCTGCTGCCGCTGGCCCGCCTGCGGCTCTCCGAGTCGTACGGCACGGGAGCACCGCTCGACATCACCGGAACGCTGCTGGCCAGCGGCGGGCTCTTCGGCATCGTGTACGCGCTGATCCGCGGCAACATCGACGGCTGGACCAGTGCGACCGTCCTGGTCGGACTGATCGGCGGCGGCGCGCTCCTGGCCCTCTTCGTGCGCCACGGGATCCGAAGTGAGAACCCGATGCTGCCGATGCGGCTCTTCCGGAGCCGTGCGTTCTCGGCGATCAACGCGGCGAGCCTCCTCATGTTCGTGGGTATGTTCGGCTCGATCTTCCTGCTCAGCCAGTTCCTGCAGACCGTGCTCGGCTACTCGCCCACCGAGGCGGGCCTGCGGATGCTCCCCTGGACCGGCATGCCGATGCTCGTCTCTCCCGTCGCGGCCTTCCTCGCGGACCGATTCGGCGGCCGCCCCGTGGTGACCGCGGGCCTCGCGCTCCAGGCCGTCGGCCTCGCCTGGTTCGCGGTCATCGTGGACTCCGAGGTGTCGTACGCCGCCCAGCTCCCCGCCCTGATCCTCAGCGGGGTCGGCATGGCGCTGTACTTCGCCCCCGCCGCCAACCTGGTGATGTCCAGCGTCCGCCCGTCCGAGCAGGGCATCGCGTCCGGCGCCAACAACGCCCTGCGGGAGGTGGGCGGTGCCCTCGGCATCGCGAGCCTCGCCGCGGTGTTCTCCGCCCAGGGTGGCTACGAGTCCGCCCAGAACTTCGTGGACGGCCTCGGGCCCGCGCTGTGGGCCGGTGCCGCGATGGTCGCCGTGGGCGCGGTCGCGGCGGCGCTGCTCCCGGGGAAGGCGGCGACCGCGAAGCGGATCGGCGCCGAGCCGGCCGAGGCCGACGAGCGCACTGCGGCCGGAGTCTGAACCGGCTCCGCCCGTTCCTGCCCCCACGGTCCGTGGCCCCGCCCGAGCGGCGGGGCCACGGACCGTACCCTTGAGCACGTGCAGGAACTCCACGATGCTCCCCTCGCCCCGCTGACCACCTTCCGGCTCGGCGGTCCCGCGGCCCGTCTGATCACCGCGACGACCGACGCCGAGGTGATCGCCGCCGTCCGCGAAGCCGACGACTCCGGGACCCCGCTGCTGCTCATCGGCGGCGGCTCGAACCTGGTCATCGGGGACAAGGGCTTCGACGGCACCGCTCTGCGCATCGCCACGAAGGGCTTCGAACTCGACGGCACGAAGCTGGAGCTGGCGGCCGGCGAGGTGTGGACCGACGCGGTGGCCCGCGTCGTGGAGGCCGGCCTCGCGGGCATCGAGTGCCTCGCGGGGATCCCGGGCTCCGCGGGCGCGACGCCGATCCAGAACGTGGGGGCGTACGGCCAGGAGGTCTCGGCGACCATCACTGAAGTGGTCGCGTACGACAGGAAGACCCACGAGACGGTCACCGTCCCGAACGCCGAGTGCGACTTCTCGTACCGCCACAGCCGTTTCAAGGCCGAGCCCGACCGCTTCGTGGTGCTGCGTGTCCGCTTCGCTCTTGAGGACGCCCAGGGGATGAGTGCCCCGCTGAAGTACCCGGAGACGGCCCGCACGCTCGGCGTCGAGGCGGGCGACCGGGTGCCCGCGGCCGTCGCCCGTGAGACCGTCCTGAAGCTGCGGGCGGGCAAGGGCATGGTGCTGGACCCCGAGGACCACGACAGCTGGTCGGCCGGGTCCTTCTTCACCAACCCGATCCTCACGGAGGAGGAGTTCACCGCGTTCCACGCGCGCGTGGTGGACCGTCTCGGCCCGGACGTGGCGCCTCCCGCCTTCCCGACGGAGGACGGCCGCGTGAAGACCTCCGCCGCCTGGCTCATCGACAAGGCGGGCTTCACCAAGGGCTACGGAGAGGGCCCGGCGCGCATCTCCACCAAGCACACCCTCGCCCTGACCAACCGCGGCGGCGCGACCACGGAGGACCTGCTGGCCCTCGCCCGTGAGGTCGTCGCCGGGGTACGGGACGCCTTCGGGGTCACGCTGGTCAACGAGCCGGTGACGGTGGGCGTCAGCCTCTGAGCCCCCGGTGGGCGGCGGGCTAGTAGGCGACGCCCACGCCCTGCTTCACCGTCGTCAGGTCGTCGACCGCCGCCAGCATCGCGTGCGCCACGTCGGCCCTGCCGATGAACCGCCCGCTGGTGGGCGTGCCCCCGACGACCCGGCGGTAGACACCCGTGGCCGGCTTGTCCTGCAGCCTCGGCGGGCGCACGGACGTCCAGTCCGTCGCGCTGGTCGCCAGGTCCGCCTCCATGGCCCGCAGGTCGTCGTACACCGGTTTCAGGATCTTGCTGACCAGGGCGCCCGCGATCCGGTCGAGCACCGTCTGGCGCTCGGGAGGAGGACCCACCGGTGACGCGCTCACCACCACCAGTCTGCGCACCCCCTCGGCCTCCATCGCGTGCAGCACCGAACGTGTGAGCGGTGCCGCGATCCCCGCGTCCGCCCTCTTGTGCGGTCCGAGCCCCGAGAGGACGGCGTCCCGTCCGGCCACCGCCGCCCGCAGGGCCTCCGGATCGGTCAGGTCGGCCCGGAACACCTCGAGGCCCTCGCCCGTCGCCCTCAGCCGCGAGGGATCACGCACGACCGCCGTGACCTCGTGGCCCGCCGCGAGCGCCTGCCTGACGATCTCCCCGCCGACACCTCCGGTCGCACCGAACACCGTGAGCCTCATCGCGCACCCTCCCCAGGTGGGTAAGTATTCACTCACCCCTAGGGTGAGTATCCGCTCACCTCTTCGTCAAGGTTGGTTGGACGGCACATGCAGCAGAAGCCCACCCGGGCCCGCATCCTCGACGCGGCGCACGCCCTCATGCTCACCATCGGCCTCGCCCGTGCCACCACCAAGGAGATCGCCAAGGCGGCGGGCTGCTCCGAAGCAGCCCTCTACAAGCACTTCGCGAGCAAGGAGGAGCTGTTCGTGGGCGTCCTCCAGGAGAGGCTGCCCCGGCTCGGCCCGCTCCTGCGCCGCCTGGCGGAAGACCCGGGGGAGCGCCCCGTGGAGGAGAACCTCGCCGAGATCGCCCGCCTGGCCAGCCACTTCTATGCCCAGAGCTTCCCGATCGCCGCCTCCCTCTACGCCGAGACCAAGCTCAAGCGCCGCCACGAGGACTCCATGCAGGAGATGGGCACGGGCCCGCACGTGCCCATCGAGGCCCTCGACGCCTACCTCCGCACCGAACGTGACGCAGGCCGGATCGCCCCCGGCGCCGACACGTTCGCGGCCGCCTCGCTCCTCCTGGGAGCCTGCGCCCAGCGCGCCTTCGCCTACGACTCCACGATCGGCAAGCAACCCCCGCAGCCCGTCGAGGAGTTCGCCGCCGGTCTCGCGCGCACGCTCCTCGCGGGCATCAGCCGCTGAGCCACTCCTCGATGCCCGAAAGCAGCTTCTCCCGTACGTCGACGGGGGCCGCCGAGCCGCGCACCGACTGCCGGGCGAGCTCGGCAAGCTCGCTGTCGTCGAAGGCGTGGTGCTTGCGCGCGATCTCGTACTGCGCGGCCAGTCGTGACCCGAAAAGCAGCGGATCGTCGGCCCCCAGGGCCATCGGCACCCCGGCGTCGTACAAGGTGCGCAGCGGTACGTCCTCGGGCTTCTCGTAGACACCCAGGGCCACGTTCGACGCCGGACACACCTCGCAGGTCACCCCGCGCTCCGCGAGCCGCTTCAGGAGCCGCGGGTCCTCCGCCGCCCGCACCCCGTGCCCGATCCGCCCCGCGTGCAGGTCGTCGAGGCAGTCCCGCACCGAGGCCGGCCCGCTGAGCTCACCGCCGTGCGGCGCCGCGAGCAGGCCGCCGTCCCGCGCGATCGCGAAGGCCCGGTCGAAGTCCCGCGCGAAGCCCCGGCGTTCGTCGTTGGAGAGCCCGAAGCCGACGATGCCGCGGTCGGCGTACCGCACCGCGAGGCGGGCCAGCGTGCGGGCGTCCAGAGGGTGCTTCATGCGGTTCGCGGCGACGAGCACGCGCATTCCGAGGCCGGTGTCCCGCGAGGCGCTCTCGACGGCGTCCAGGATGATTTCCAGGGCCGGGATGAGCCCACCGAGCCGCGGCGCGTACGACGTCGGGTCGACCTGGATCTCCAGCCACCCCGACCCGTCCCGGATGTCCTCCTCGGCGGCCTCCCGCACCAGGCGCCGGATGTCATCGGGCTCCCGCAGGCAGGACCGCGCCATGTCGTAGAGCCGCTGGAAGCGGAACCACCCGCGTTCGTCGGTCGCCCGCAGCTGCGGAGGCTCACCGCCGGTCAGCGCCGGGGGCAGCCGCACCCCGTACTTGTCGGCGAGCTCCAGCAGGGTCGTGGGCCGCATCGACCCGGTGAAGTGCAGATGCAGGTGGGCCTTGGGCAGCTCTCTTACGTCACGTACACGCTCCATTCCAGGATCTTGCCGTACGCGCGTGGCGTCCCGATAGCCACTTTCCCCCTTCGTGGTCTTCCCCGAACGAAGAAACGGGCCGCCTCCCCGGAGAGGGGAGACGGCCCGCGCGAGACCGGCGGCAGGCTAGTCGCGGGCCTCGGCAAGCAGCTTCTGGATCCGCGAGACGCCCTCGACGAGGTCCTCGTCACCCAAGGCGTACGAAAGACGGAGGTAACCCGGCGTCCCGAAGGCCTCGCCCGGGACGACCGCGACCTCGGCCTCCTCCAGGATCAGCGCGGCGAGCTCCACGGAGTCCTGCGGGCGCTTGCCGCGGATCTCCTTGCCGATGAGGCCCTTCACCGAGGGGTACGCGTAGAAGGCGCCCTCCGGCTCGGGACAGAACACGCCCTCGATGTCGTTCAGCATCCGCACCATCGTCTTGCGGCGCCGGTCGAAGGCCTCGCGCATCTTCTCGACGGCGGTCAGCTCGCCGGAGACGGCCGCGATGGCCGCCACCTGCGCGACGTTGGACACGTTCGACGTGGCGTGCGACTGCAGGTTCGTCGCGGCCTTCACCACGTCCTTCGGGCCGACGATCCACCCCACGCGCCAGCCGGTCATCGCGTACGTCTTGGCGACGCCGTTGACCACGACGCACTTGTCGCGCAGCTCGGGCAGGATCGCCGGGAGCGAGGTGAACTTCGCGTCCCCGTAGACGAGGTGTTCGTAGATCTCGTCGGTCATGACCCACAGGCCGTGCTCGACGGCCCAGCGGCCGATCGCCTCGGCGTCGGCCTCGCTGTAGACGGCGCCCGTCGGGTTGGACGGCGACACGAAGAGGACGACCTTCGTGCGCTCCGTGCGCGCGGCCTCGAGCTGCTCCACCGAGACGCGGTAGCCCGTGGTCTCGTCCGCGACGACATCGACCGGCACGCCGCCCGCGAGACGGATCGACTCCGGGTACGTCGTCCAGTACGGAGCCGGGACGATGACCTCGTCGCCCGGGTCGAGGATCGCGGCGAACGCCTGGTAGATGGCCTGCTTGCCGCCGTTCGTCACCAGTACCTGCGAGGCGTCGACCTCGTACCCGGAGTCGCGCAGCGTCTTCGCGGCGATCGCGGCCTTGAGCTCGGGGAGCCCGCCGGCCGGGGTGTAGCGGTGGTACTTCGGGTTCCTGCAGGCCTCGATGGCGGCTTCGACGATGTAGTCGGGCGTCGGGAAGTCGGGCTCACCCGCACCGAAACCGATCACCGGTCGCCCGGCGGCCTTGAGGGCCTTCGCCTTGGCGTCGACGGCGAGGGTCGCGGACTCGGAGATCGCGCCGACGCGGGCGGAGACCCGGCGCTCGGTGGGAGAAGTGGAAGCGCTCATCGCCCCATCGTTCCAGACCGGGAAGACCCCCGGCACGCGCCTTCGCGAGACCACCGGATCCGTTTCTGTTCGACGGGGCGCCGCAGAGCACGTACACTCACTGCTCGTTGGCCCTCACCGGCCGCACCTTCTCCTCGCACTCTGTGCACCCGGGCGGATGCGGTAGGTTGGGGGAAATCAAAGGGTCGTAGCTCAATTGGTAGAGCACTGGTCTCCAAAACCAGCGGTTGGGGGTTCAAGTCCCTCCGGCCCTGCTACACACTCCTCTCACCAGGATGTGTGCGCACATGTACGTACTGCATTGCACCGCCGTGCGGCTCATACCGGGCGCGGCACGGCCACGACCCGGAATCAGGTGAGGACGAGTGACGGACGCCGTGGGCTCCATCGACATGCCTGATGCCCAGGACGAGGCGCCGGAGTCCAAGAAGAAGGCCCGCAAGGGCGGCAAGCGCGGCAAGAAGGGCCCCTTCGGCCGTCTCGCGCTCTTCTACCGCCAGATCGTCGCGGAACTCCGCAAGGTCGTCTGGCCGACTCGCAGTCAGCTCACGACGTACACCACCGTGGTGATTGTCTTCGTCGTCATCATGATCGGCCTTGTGACCGTGATTGACTATGGGTTCAACCAGGCCGTCAAGTACGTCTTCGGCTGAGCCGAGAGCGAAGGGCGCCGTACCCGGCGCCCGTTTCGCGCGTTCCACCCCTCTGTATCCAGGAAGAAGCAGCCACCGTGTCTGACCCGAACCTGAACGACGCCATCGAGTCGGCGGAGTCCGTGGAGGACCAGCTCGACATCGTCGAGGCGGCGGACTCCGAGGACCCGGACCAGGCCGAGGCTGCCGACGCCGCCGCGGGCGTACCCGCCGAAGAGTCGGCGCTGCACGTCGAGACCGACACCGAGTCCGACGAGGACGCCGAGGCCGGCGAAGAAGCCGCCGCCGAGTCCGACGAGGACGCCGAAGACGCCGAAGACGCCGAGGCTGAGACTGCGCAGGACGCGGAGGCCGAGGAAGAGGCCGAGCCGGTCGACCCGATCGTGGCCCTGCGCGACGAGCTCCGCACCCTCCCCGGTGAGTGGTACGTCATCCACACCTACGCCGGTTACGAGAACCGCGTGAAGACCAACCTCGAGCAGCGTGCCGTCTCGCTGAACGTCGAGGACTTCATCTTCCAGGCCGAGGTGCCGCAGGAAGAGGTCGCGCAGATCAAGAACGGCGAGCGCAAGACCATCCGTCAGAACAAGCTCCCCGGGTACGTCCTGGTGCGCATGGACCTGACGAACGAGTCCTGGGGCGTCGTCCGCAACACCCCCGGCGTCACCGGCTTCGTGGGCAACGCCTACGACCCGTACCCCCTGACCCTGGACGAGATCGTCAAGATGCTCGCTCCGGAGGCCGAGGAGAAGGCCGCCCGTGAGGCTGCCGAGGCCGAGGGCAAGCCGGCGCCGTCCCGCAAGGTCGAGGTCCAGGTGCTCGACTTCGAGGTCGGCGACTCGGTCACCGTCACCGACGGCCCGTTCGCGACGCTGCAGGCGACGATCAACGAGATCAACGCCGACTCGAAGAAGGTCAAGGGTCTCGTCGAGATCTTCGGCCGCGAGACCCCGGTCGAGCTCAGCTTCGACCAGATCCAGAAGAACTAGCCCTCGCGGCTCCTCTGGAACATACGCCTCCGAACAGGTCAGACGGGCTCTCAAAGCCTGTCTGACCTGCTCGGTTTTTGGCCGCGCGACTATACCCGTTATCGTGGTGCGGTATGCCTCCATCCGGATGACTGGATGGTGGCTGGAAACTCTCACTAGGACCCGGAGAGAGCAATGCCTCCCAAGAAGAAGAAGGTCACGGGGCTTATCAAGCTCCAGATCCAGGCCGGCGCAGCCAACCCGGCCCCGCCGGTCGGCCCCGCGCTGGGCCAGCACGGCGTCAACATCATGGAGTTCTGCAAGGCCTACAACGCCGCGACCGAGTCGCAGCGTGGCTGGGTGATCCCGGTGGAGATCACGGTCTACGAAGACCGCTCCTTCACCTTCATCACCAAGACTCCGCCGGCCGCCAAGATGATCCTCAAGGCCGCGGGTGTCGAGAAGGGCTCCGGCGAGCCGCACAAGACCAAGGTCGCCAAGATCACCGAGGCGCAGGTCCGCGAGATCGCCACCACCAAGATGGAAGACCTCAACGCCAACGACCTGGACGCCGCGTCGAAGATCATCGCCGGCACCGCCCGTTCCATGGGCATCACGGTCGAGGGCTAAGAGCCTCACCCGTCTGACCTTTCTCAGTGGTAGGACCAAGCGCTGGTCCGCACCACGACTCCACACCTGAAACCACCAGGAGCAGAAGTGAAGCGCAGCAAGACTCTCCGCGCTGCGGACGCCAAGATCGACCGGGACAAGCTCTACGCCCCGCTCGAGGCCGTCCGTCTCGCCAAGGAGACCTCCGCGACCAAGTTCGACGGCACCGTCGAGGTCGCCTTCCGCCTGGGTGTCGACCCGCGCAAGGCCGACCAGATGGTCCGTGGCACCGTGAACCTCCCGCACGGCACCGGCAAGACCGCCCGGGTCCTGGTCTTCGCGACCGGTGACCGTGCTGCGGCCGCGGAAGCCGCTGGGGCCGACATCGTCGGCGCCGACGAGCTCATCGACGAGGTCGCGAAGGGCCGCCTGGACTTCGACGCCGTCGTCGCCACCCCGGACCTCATGGGCAAGGTCGGCCGCCTCGGCCGCGTGCTCGGTCCGCGTGGTCTGATGCCGAACCCGAAGACCGGCACCGTCACCCCCGACGTCGTGAAGGCTGTCAACGACATCAAGGGCGGCAAGATCGAGTTCCGCGTCGACAAGCACTCGAACCTGCACTTCATCATCGGCAAGGTCTCCTTCGACGAGACCAAGCTGGTGGAGAACTACGCCGCGGCGCTGGAGGAGATCCTCCGTCTGAAGCCGTCGGCCGCCAAGGGTCGCTACATCAAGAAGGCCGCGCTGGCCACCACGATGGGCCCCGGCATTCCGCTGGACAGCAACCGCACCCGCAACCTCCTCGTCGAGGAGGACCCGGCCGCCGTCTGATTCTGACGGCAGCCGCGTCGCGTACGCGTTCTGTGTGGACGGGCCCCGCAACCTTTCGAGGTGCGGGGCCCGTCCTCGTATTCGTGCATGTCCCTCAGAGCTGTCGGGGGACTGCGCTAGCGTGCAGGATTCACACGAGTACAAGGGGTGGGATGTCATGAACAGCACGACCATGCGACGCGCGGGCCTGTCGATCGCGGTGGCCGCCGCGCTGACCGGGGTCGCGGCCTGTGGCTCCTCCGGCGGCGGCGACGGTGACGCGAAGGGCAAGAAGAACGGTTCCGTCGCCCTGAGCCCGATAGCCGCCCTGCGCTCCATCGAGGACAAGACCGACGACGCCGACTCGGCCAAGATCGAGGGCAAGACGGTCATGGGCACCCAGATGTCGATGAACATGGACGGCGCCATGGCGTGGTCGGACGGCATCACCGGCAACGTCACCGCGACCCTCACCGGCGGCACCCAGGCCGAGCAGATGAAGCAGATGGGCCAGTCGAAGATCGACTACCGCTATCTGAAGACGGGCTTCTACGCGAACATGGGCGACCAGTTCGCCTCGCAGGCCGGCGGCGGCAAGCACTGGATCGAGTACGACTACGAGACGCTGGCCGAGTTGGGCGGCGCCGCCGGTGACGCCTTCAAGGACCAGATGCAGAACACCACCCCGAACCAGTCGGTCAAGATGCTGCTCGCCTCGGGTGACGTGAAGCGCGTGGGCGAGGAGACGGTGCGCGGCACGAAGACGACGCACTACTCCGGCGAGGTCGATGTCGCCGATCTGACGGGCAAGAACTCCGACCTGGACGCGTCTCAACTGGCCGAGCTCAAGGAGCAGTTCAGCCAGGCGGGGATGAGCACCGAGACCATCGACATCTGGGTCAACGACGACGATCTGCTGGTCAAGAAGACCGAGAAGGCCGACATGAAGACCGGCGCCTTCAACCAGACCGTCTACTACAGCGACTACGGCACCCCGGTCTCCGTGGAGAAGCCCGCGGCCTCGGACACCATGAGCTTCAAGGACCTCATGAAGCAGCAGCCGCAGGCCTGATCTCGGGGGTCAGGTATTCTCGCCGGACCGAATTATGTCGATCATGTGTTCCTAGGGGTGGGGTCATGACTGTGAAGAGAATGGCGGGCGCCGTGCTCGCCACCACGCTGCTGTGTACGGGTGCGGTGGCCTGCGGAGGCTCCGACAAGGACGGCAAGGCCAACGGGACGGGCTCGGGGGAGACCCAGTCCCGGTCGCAGGTGACCGAGGTCATCACGGCGGCGTACGAGAAGACCTCGAAGGCCAAGTCGGCCAAGGTCGAGATGACGATGTCGGCGCCGAAGTCGATGGCGGGCGCGTCCGGCAACATGAAGATGTCCGGCGTCATGGGCTGGGACCCGACCGTCATGGACATGACGATGTCGGGCTCGGCGCTCACGGAAGGCGACCCGGAGGCTCCCAAGGAGATCCGGATGCGCTGGCTCGACAACGTGATGTACATGGACATGGGGACCGCCGCCGCCAAGGACATGGACGGCAAGCGGTGGATGAAGATGGACCTCAACACCATCGCCGAGCAGGCCGGTGACGAGAAGCTCGCCAAGCAGATGACCGGCGGCCTGGACAGCATGAACCAGGACCCGGCCCAGCAGCTCGCGATGCTCCTGGACTCGCCGAACCTGAAGCACGCCGGCCCGGCCAAGGTCGACGGTGTCTCGACCCAGCGCTACAAGGGCCGTCTCTCCGTCAAGGAGATGATGGAGTCGAACAAGGGCCTGAGCGACGTGCTCAGCAAGAGCGAGCGCGACGAGCTCTTCAAGAGCATCGAGAAGTCGGGCATCAAGGGTTACGACACCGAGGTCTGGGTCAACGAGGACGACTACCCCGTCCGCATGGACATCGACATCAAGAGCCCCGAGGGCACGATGAAGACCTCGCAGAAGTTCTCGGACTACGGGGCCACCGCCAAGGTGTCCGCTCCGCCGGCCGGCGAGACCTTCGACCTGATGGAGATGTTCAAGGAGCTCGAGAAGAGCGGTATGGACATGGGCTCGGACAGCGGCGCCTGAGCCGATTTGCCTGACGAGAACCCGTTCGCGTACTCTTCCACAGAAGCCAAAGACCGCTGGTCGTTGCCGTGTGCTCGCAAGAGTGTTCGGTGGCCGAAGGATCCGCTGAAACTGCGGACGACCCGCGTAGGTGACTGTGGAAGTGAGTGCTCCCGGACGGGATTCCGTCAGGTCGAGCTCATGCCCCGGCGCCTGCGCCGGGGCGTTTTGTTTTGTCAGCCCCTTCTGAGCGGTCCTCATCACCCGGAAGGAGGCCGACGCTCTATGCCGACGCCCGACAAGGCTGCCGCGGTAGCCGAGCTCACGGACAAGTTCCGCAGCTCGAACGCCGCCGTGCTGACCGAGTACCGGGGTCTCACCGTGGCCCAGCTCAAGCAGCTGCGCCGTTCGCTCGGTGAGAACTCCGAGTACGCCGTGGTGAAGAACACGCTGACCAAGATCGCGGCCAACCAGGCCGGGATCAACCAGCTGGACGACCTGTTCGCGGGTCCGACCGCTGTTGCCTTCGTCACCGGTGACCCGGTGGAGTCGGCGAAGGGTCTTCGTGACTTCGCCAAGGACAACCCCAACCTCGTCATCAAGGGCGGTGTCCTTGACGGCAAGGCGCTGTCCGCCGACGAGATCAAGAAGCTCGCGGACCTCGAGTCCCGCGAGGTTCTGCTCGCCAAGCTGGCGGGCGCCATGAAGGGCAAGCAGACGCAGACTGCGCAGCTCTTCCAGGCGCTTCCCTCGAAGTTCGTCCGCACCGCGGAGGCGCTTCGTGCCAAGAAGGCCGAGCAGGGCGGTGCCGAGTAATTCGGCTCGCGCATTGATCGCCGCCCGCTAGGGCGACGGTCGCAGCGGGCCGAACGTACGCCCGCCTTCATATACACCCGGCACCAGCCGAATTAGTGGAAGGATCGCCCATCATGGCGAAGCTCAGCCAGGAAGACCTGCTTGCTCAGTTCGAGGAGCTCACCCTCATCGAGCTCTCCGAGTTCGTGAAGGCCTTCGAGGAGAAGTTCGACGTCACCGCCGCCGCGGCCGTCGCCGCTGCCCCGGCCGGCCCGGCCGCCGCCGCCGAGGTTGCCGAGGAGCAGGACGAGTTCGACGTCATCCTCACCGGCGCCGGCGAGAAGAAGATCCAGGTCATCAAGGTCGTGCGCGAGCTCACCTCCCTGGGTCTCAAGGAGGCCAAGGACCTCGTCGACGGCACCCCGAAGCCGGTCCTCGAGAAGGTCGCCAAGGAGGCCGCTGAGAAGGCTGCCGAGTCCCTCAAGGCCGCCGGCGCCTCCGTCGAGGTCAAGTAACTCCTCGCGAGTCGTCTGCCGCGCGCCTGTGGGCGCGTAGGCGGCAGGACTTTTCGGCGCTGCTTCAGGCAGCGCACGTCAAGGGCGATCACCCATCTGGGTGGTCGCCCTTCGGCGTTCTCCGGCGCACCCCACGGCTGCCTTGCGAAGCCCGCCCCGACGAGTATGGTGATCTTCGTCGTGCCCCGGAACGGCCGTGACGGTGACGAGCTGAGAGCCAAGTCGGGGCAGGGGGGCCTTGACGAACTGCACGCAGCGCGCAATTCTCAGGACGCGTCGTCACATCGATCCGCATCCGAGGCATGGATCGACGGCGAAGAGGGCAGTATCGATGTGCATCGAGGGCGTGGCTTGCAGCAGGGGTTGAGAACAACGAGGGTCTTCAAAAACCCGCACTGGACATCAGTGGGCCTAGTGGCTACACTGACCCTTTGCGCTGCCTGTTAGCTGCCTCCTGCCCGTCACCAGGGGCATGCCCATGCTTGAGCACAGTGGACTGGACTTTCCCTGACCTGGGGTGTTCCGTCCCTGCGTCCAACCTGGGACCGGTACGCGCGTAGTGAGTCCGAGCCCTCGGAAGGACCCCCTCTTGGCCGCCTCGCGCACTGCCTCGACCGCGAATACGAACAACGGCGCAAGCACCGCCCCGCTGCGCATTTCCTTTGCAAAGATCAAGGAGCCCCTCGAGGTTCCGAACCTTCTTGCGCTGCAGACCGAAAGCTTTGACTGGCTGCTCGGCAATGACGCGTGGAAGGCTCGTGTCGAGGCGGCTCTGGACAGCGGACAGGACGTCCCCACCAAGTCCGGTCTGGAGGAGATCTTTGAGGAGATCTCCCCGATCGAGGACTTCTCCGGGTCGATGTCCCTGACGTTCCGTGACCACCGTTTCGAGCCTCCGAAGAACTCGATCGACGAGTGCAAGGAGCGCGACTTCACGTTCGCCGCCCCGCTCTTCGTGACCGCTGAGTTCACCAACAACGAGACCGGCGAGATCAAGTCCCAGACGGTCTTCATGGGCGATTTCCCGCTCATGACGAACAAGGGCACCTTCGTCATCAACGGCACCGAGCGTGTCGTCGTGTCGCAGCTGGTCCGTTCGCCGGGTGTCTACTTCGATTCCTCGATCGACAAGACGTCCGACAAGGACATCTTCTCCGCCAAGATCATCCCGTCCCGGGGTGCCTGGCTGGAGATGGAGATCGACAAGCGCGACATGGTCGGTGTACGCATCGACCGCAAGCGCAAGCAGTCGGTCACCGTTCTGCTCAAGGCTCTCGGTTGGACGACCGAGCAGATCCTCGAGGAGTTCGGCGAGTACGAGTCCATGCGCGCCACCCTGGAGAAGGACCACACCCAGGGCCAGGACGACGCGCTGCTCGACATCTACCGCAAGCTCCGTCCGGGCGAGCCGCCGACCCGTGAGGCCGCTCAGACGCTGCTTGAGAACCTCTACTTCAACCCCAAGCGCTACGACCTCGCGAAGGTCGGCCGCTACAAGGTGAACAAGAAGCTGGGTGCGGACGCTCCGCTCGACGCGGGCATCCTCACGGTCGAGGACATCATCGCCTCGATCAAGTACCTGGTGAAGCTGCACGCCGGTGAGACCGAGACCGTTGGCGACAGCGGCACGTCGATCGTCGTCGAGACCGACGACATCGACCACTTCGGCAACCGTCGTCTGCGCAACGTCGGCGAGCTCATCCAGAACCAGGTCCGCACGGGTCTGGCTCGTATGGAGCGCGTCGTGCGTGAGCGGATGACGACCCAGGACGTCGAGGCGATCACGCCGCAGACCCTGATCAACATCCGGCCGGTCGTCGCCTCCATCAAGGAGTTCTTCGGCACCAGCCAGCTGTCGCAGTTCATGGACCAGAACAACCCGCTGTCGGGTCTCACCCACAAGCGCCGTCTGTCGGCGCTTGGCCCGGGTGGTCTCTCCCGTGAGCGGGCCGGCTTCGAGGTCCGTGACGTTCACCCGTCTCACTACGGCCGCATGTGCCCGATTGAGACGCCTGAAGGTCCCAACATTGGTCTGATCGGCTCGCTCGCCTCGTACGGCCGCGTCAACGCGTTCGGCTTCGTCGAGACGCCGTACCGCAAGGTCGTCGAGGGCGTCGTCACCGACGACGTCGACTACCTGACGGCCGACGAAGAGGACCGCTTCGTCATCGCCCAGGCCAACGCCGTGCTCGGCGAGGACATGCGCTTCACCGAGGCGCGCGTGCTCGTCCGCCGTCGTGGCGGCGAGATCGACTACATCCCCGGCGACGACGTGGACTACATGGACGTCTCGCCGCGCCAGATGGTGTCGGTCGCGACCGCGATGATCCCGTTCCTCGAGCACGACGACGCCAACCGTGCCCTCATGGGCGCGAACATGATGCGTCAGGCCGTGCCGCTGATCACCGCCGAGGCTCCCCTCGTCGGCACCGGCATGGAGTACCGCTGTGCGGTCGACGCCGGTGACGTGATCAAGGCCGAGAAGGCGGGTGTGGTCCAGGAGGTCTCCGCGGACTACGTCACGGTCACGAACGACGACGGCACGTACACCACGTACCGCATCGCCAAGTTCTCCCGGTCGAACCAGGGCACCTCCGTCAACCAGAAGGTTGTCGTCGACGAGGGCGCCCGCGTGATCGAGGGCCAGGTTCTGGCCGACGGTCCCGCGACCGAAGAGGGCGAGATGGCCCTCGGCAAGAACCTGCTCGTGGCGTTCATGCCCTGGGAAGGTCACAACTACGAGGACGCGATCATCCTGTCGCAGCGCCTCGTACAGGACGACGTCCTCTCCTCGATCCACATCGAGGAGCACGAGGTCGACGCCCGTGACACCAAGCTGGGCCCGGAGGAGATCACCCGGGACATCCCGAACGTCTCCGAAGAGGTCCTCGCCGACCTCGACGAGCGCGGCATCATCCGTATCGGTGCCGAGGTCGTCGCCGGCGACATCCTCGTCGGCAAGGTCACGCCCAAGGGTGAGACCGAGCTGACGCCGGAAGAGCGTCTGCTCCGCGCGATCTTCGGTGAGAAGGCGCGCGAGGTGCGCGACACCTCGCTGAAGGTGCCGCACGGTGAGATCGGCAAGGTCATCGGCGTCCGCGTCTTCGACCGTGAAGAGGGCGACGAGCTGCCGCCGGGCGTGAACCAGCTGGTTCGTGTCTACGTGGCGCAGAAGCGCAAGATCACGGACGGTGACAAGCTCGCCGGTCGTCACGGCAACAAGGGCGTCATCTCCAAGATCCTTCCGATCGAGGACATGCCCTTCCTTGAGGACGGCACGCCGGTCGACATCATCCTCAACCCGCTGGGTGTCCCGTCCCGAATGAACCCGGGTCAGGTCCTGGAGATCCACCTCGGCTGGCTCGCCAGCCAGGGCTGGGACGTCTCCGGTCTCAGCGAGGAGTGGGCGCAGAGCCTGCAGCGCATCGGCGCCGACCAGGTCGCCCCGCGGACGAACGTCGCGACCCCGGTCTTCGACGGCGCCCGCGAGGACGAGCTGACCGGCCTCCTCGAGCACACCGTCCCGAACCGCGACGGCGACCGCATGGTCCTCCCGTCCGGCAAGGCGCGGCTGTTCGACGGTCGCTCCGGCGAGCCGTTCCCGGACCCGATCTCGATCGGGTACATGTACATCCTCAAGCTGCACCACCTGGTCGACGACAAGCTCCACGCTCGCTCGACCGGTCCGTACTCCATGATCACCCAGCAGCCGCTGGGTGGTAAGGCTCAGTTCGGTGGTCAGCGCTTCGGTGAGATGGAGGTGTGGGCGCTCGAGGCTTATGGCGCCGCTTACGCCCTCCAGGAGCTGCTGACGATCAAGTCCGACGACGTGACCGGCCGCGTGAAGGTCTACGAGGCCATCGTCAAGGGCGAGAACATCCCCGAGCCCGGCATTCCCGAGTCCTTCAAGGTGCTCATCAAGGAAATGCAGTCGCTCTGCCTCAACGTGGAGGTGCTGTCCTCGGACGGCATGTCCATCGAGATGCGCGACACCGACGAGGACGTCTTCCGCGCGGCGGAGGAGCTCGGTATCGACCTGTCCCGGCGCGAGCCGAGCAGCGTCGAAGAGGTCTGACGGGTTGGCCGGCCGGACCTCGTGTCCGGCCGGCTCTCCCCGGACCCGTTCAGACCATGATTGAGACTCGACCCCGAAAGAGGGATTGACGACAAAGTGCTCGACGTCAACTTCTTCGACGAGCTGCGGATCGGCCTTGCCACCGCGGACGACATCCGACAGTGGTCCCACGGCGAGGTCAAGAAGCCGGAGACCATCAACTACCGCACGCTCAAGCCCGAGAAGGACGGACTCTTCTGCGAGAAGATCTTCGGTCCGACCCGGGACTGGGAGTGCTACTGCGGCAAGTACAAGCGTGTCCGCTTCAAGGGCATCATCTGCGAGCGCTGCGGCGTCGAGGTAACTCGCGCCAAGGTGCGTCGTGAGCGGATGGGCCACATTGAGCTGGCCGCCCCTGTCACGCACATCTGGTACTTCAAGGGCGTCCCGTCGCGCCTCGGCTACCTGCTTGATCTCGCCCCGAAGGACCTCGAAAAGGTCATCTACTTCGCGGCGTACATGATCACGTTCGTGGACGAGGAGCGCCGTACGCGTGACCTGCCCTCCCTGGAGGCGCACGTCTCCGTGGAGCGCCAGCAGGTCGAGAACCGTCGCGACTCCGACCTCGAAGCCCGCGCCAAGAAGCTCGAGACCGACCTGGCCGAGCTCGAGGCCGAGGGCGCCAAGGCCGACGTACGCCGCAAGGTGCGCGAAGGTGCCGAGCGTGAGATGAAGCAGCTGCGTGACCGTGCGCAGCGCGAGATCGACCGTCTCGACGAGGTGTGGAACCGCTTCAAGAACCTCAAGGTCCAGGACCTGGAGGGTGACGAGCTGCTCTACCGCGAGCTGCGTGACCGTTTCGGCACGTACTTCGACGGTTCGATGGGTGCCGCTGCACTGCAGAAGCGCCTTGAGTCGTTCGACCTGGATGAGGAAGCCGAGCGGCTTCGCGAGATCATCCGTACCGGCAAGGGCCAGAAGAAGACCCGTGCGCTCAAGCGCCTCAAGGTCGTCTCGGCGTTCCTGCAGACCAGCAACAGCCCCAAGGGCATGGTGCTCGACTGCGTGCCGGTCATCCCGCCGGACCTGCGTCCGATGGTGCAGCTGGACGGTGGCCGCTTCGCGACCTCCGACCTGAACGACCTGTACCGCCGCGTCATCAACCGCAACAACCGTCTGAAGCGGCTTCTCGACCTCGGTGCTCCCGAGATCATCGTGAACAACGAGAAGCGCATGCTCCAGGAGGCCGTGGACGCCCTCTTCGACAACGGTCGTCGTGGTCGCCCGGTCACCGGTCCCGGTAACCGCCCGCTGAAGTCCCTGAGCGACATGCTCAAGGGCAAGCAGGGTCGTTTCCGTCAGAACCTTCTCGGCAAGCGTGTGGACTACTCCGCGCGTTCCGTGATCGTCGTCGGCCCGCAGCTGAAGCTGCACCAGTGTGGTCTGCCGAAGGCCATGGCACTGGAGCTCTTCAAGCCGTTCGTGATGAAGCGCCTGGTTGACCTCAACCACGCGCAGAACATCAAGTCGGCGAAGCGCATGGTCGAGCGCGGCCGCACGGTCGTGTACGACGTCCTGGAAGAGGTCATCGCGGAGCACCCGGTTCTGCTGAACCGTGCGCCCACGCTGCACCGCCTCGGCATCCAGGCCTTCGAGCCGCAGCTGGTCGAGGGCAAGGCCATTCAGATCCACCCGCTCGTCTGCACCGCGTTCAACGCGGACTTCGACGGTGACCAGATGGCCGTGCACCTGCCGCTCTCCGCGGAGGCGCAGGCCGAGGCCCGCATCCTGATGCTGTCCTCGAACAACATCCTGAAGCCGGCAGACGGCCGTCCCGTCACCATGCCGACCCAGGACATGGTTCTCGGTCTCTTCTTCCTCACGACGGACGAGGAAGAGCGCAAGGTCATCGGTGAGGGCCGCTCGTTCGGTTCCTCCGCCGAGGCGACCATGGCGTTCGACGCCAAGGAGCTCTCGCTCCAGGCGAAGGTCGACATCCGCTTCCCGGTGGGCACCATCCCGCCGCGTGGCTGGACCCCGCCGGCCGTCGAAGAGGGCGAGCAGGAGTACCAGCAGGGCGACAGCTTCCGGCTGCGGACGACCCTGGGCCGCGCGCTCTTCAACGAGCTGCTGCCCGAGGACTACCCGTTCGTCGACTACTCGGTGGGCAAGAAGCAGCTCTCCGAGATCGTCAACGACCTGGCCGAGCGCTACCCCAAGGTCATCGTGGCGGCGACGCTCGACAACCTGAAGGCGGCGGGCTTCTTCTGGGCGACCCGTTCCGGTGTCACCGTGGCCATCTCCGACGTCGTGGTCCCCGAGGCCAAGAAGGCGATCGTCGCGGGCTACGAGGCGCAGGACGAGAAGGTCCAGAAGCAGTACGAGCGCGGTCTGATCACCAAGGACGAGCGCACGCAGGAGCTCATCGCGATCTGGACCAAGGCGACCAACGAGGTTGCCGAGGCGATGAACGCGAACTTCCCCAAGACGAACCCCATCTTCATGATGGTTGACTCGGGTGCCCGAGGAAACATGATGCAGATGCGTCAGATCGCCGGTATGCGTGGTCTGGTGTCGAACGCGAAGAACGAGACGATCCCGCGCCCGATTAAGGCATCGTTCCGCGAGGGTCTGTCCGTCCTCGAGTACTTCATCTCGACGCACGGTGCCCGCAAGGGTCTGGCGGACACGGCTCTCCGTACCGCTGACTCCGGTTACCTCACCCGTCGTCTGGTCGACGTCTCTCAGGACGTCATCATTCGCGAGGAGGACTGTGGCACCGAGCGCGGTCTGAAGCTCAAGATCGCGGTCAAGGGCGAGGACGGTGTGCTCCGCAAGACGGAGAACGTCGAGACCTCGGTGTACGCCCGCATGCTGGCCGAGGACGTCGTCATCGACGGCAAGGTCATCGCGCCGGCGAACGTCGACCTCGGTGACGTCCTCATCGACGCCCTGGTCGCCAACGGCGTCGAGGAGGTCAAGACCCGTTCGGTCCTGACCTGTGAGTCCGCGGTCGGCACCTGTGCCTTCTGCTACGGCCGTTCGCTCGCCACCGGCAAGCTGGTCGACATCGGTGAGGCGGTCGGCATCATCGCCGCCCAGTCCATCGGTGAGCCCGGCACGCAGCTGACGATGCGTACGTTCCACACCGGTGGTGTGGCCGGTGACGACATCACCCAGGGTCTGCCCCGTGTCGTCGAGCTCTTCGAGGCTCGTACGCCCAAGGGTGTCGCCCCGATCTCGGAGGCGGCAGGCCGCATCCGTATCGAGGAGACCGAGAAGACCAAGAAGATCGTCGTCACGCCGGACGACGGCAGCGACGAGACTCCCTTCCCGATCTCGAAGCGCGCCAAGGTCCTCGTGCGTGAGGGTGACCACGTCGAGGTGGGCCAGAAGCTCACCTTCGGTGCCACCAACCCGCACGACGTGCTGCGGATCCTCGGTCAGCGCGCGGTCCAGGTCCACCTGGTCGGCGAAGTCCAGAAGGTCTACAACAGCCAGGGCGTGTCGATCCACGACAAGCACATCGAGATCATCATCCGGCAGATGCTGCGCCGCGTGACGATCATCGAGTCCGGCGACGCGGAGCTGCTGCCGGGCGAGCTCGTCGAGCGCTCGAAGTTCGAGACCGAGAACCGTCGTGTTGTGACGGAGGGTGGCCACCCGGCCTCCGGCCGTCCGCAGCTGATGGGTATCACCAAGGCCTCGCTCGCGACGGAGTCGTGGCTGTCCGCGGCCTCCTTCCAGGAGACGACCAGGGTCCTGACGGACGCGGCGATCAACGCCAAGTCCGACTCCCTGATCGGCCTCAAGGAGAACGTCATCATCGGTAAGCTCATCCCGGCCGGTACGGGTCTCTCCCGCTACCGCAACATCCGGGTCGAGCCGACCGAGGAAGCCAAGGCCGCGATGTACTCGGCCGTCGGCTACGACGACATCGACTACTCGCCCTTCGGGACGGGGTCGGGCCAGGCTGTG
Organism: Streptomyces sp. NPDC002853; assembly: GCF_053591915.1. Lineage (NCBI taxonomy): Bacteria > Bacillati > Actinomycetota > Actinomycetes > Kitasatosporales > Streptomycetaceae > Streptomyces > Streptomyces sp. NPDC002853. The sequence continues at coordinate 43,869 of NZ_JBSFUS010000023.1, forward strand.
CCTCTGGAGGACTACGACTACGGGCCTTACAACCAGTAAGCCCCAGGTCTGTTGAAGGGCGGTCACCCCGAGGGGGGTGGCCGCCCTTCGGCGTTCCCCGGTGGTATGACGTACGACACGGCCCTGATAGCGCGCGGCGCGATCCCGGGGGAGGGTGCGCGGCGGGGCTGAGCAGCCGCTCCCGGGGGTGGAAGTCGCTGGTCCGCGGCTTGCGACTCTGGGCCGCTTAGTGGCCGTGAGGGCCGCTGTCAAGCCTTCCCGGGAGGCGTCCTTGATGCGTCCAGATGCCCGGCGTGTCGGGGGCGATCGCATTTGTTTTGACCAACCCCGATGAGGTAGGTACGCTCAGACCTTGTGCCTGGGGTGTGCCTGGGCTCGCGCGCGTGTCTTCAGCCGCTGTGTGAGTCCGAGAACGGCCACCGCAATCTGCGCTCCTATCCGCCTTGCGGCGGGAGTCTGCAGGATTCGACACACCCGACCGCGTGGGTCGGCGACGTTCCAGGTTAGCTTTACCATTCGGCACACAGAAACCGGAGAAGTAGTGCCTACGATCCAGCAGCTGGTCCGGAAGGGCCGGCAGGACAAGGTCGAGAAGAACAAGACGCCCGCACTCGAGGGTTCGCCCCAGCGCCGCGGCGTCTGCACGCGTGTGTTCACGACCACCCCGAAGAAGCCGAACTCGGCCCTGCGTAAGGTCGCGCGTGTGCGTCTGACCAGCGGGATCGAAGTCACCGCTTACATTCCGGGTGAGGGACACAACCTGCAGGAGCACTCCATCGTGCTCGTGCGTGGTGGCCGTGTGAAGGACCTGCCGGGTGTTCGCTACAAGATCATCCGCGGCTCCCTTGACACCCAGGGCGTCAAGAACCGCAAGCAGGCCCGCAGCCGCTACGGCGCCAAGAAGGAGAAGTAAGAATGCCTCGTAAGGGCCCCGCCCCGAAGCGCCCGGTCATCATCGACCCGGTCTACGGTTCTCCTCTGGTGACCTCCCTCATCAACAAGGTGCTGCTGAACGGCAAGCGCTCCACCGCCGAGCGCATCGTGTACGGCGCCATGGAGGGCCTGCGCGAGAAGACCGGCAACGACCCGGTCATCACGCTCAAGCGCGCGCTCGAGAACATCAAGCCGACCCTCGAGGTCAAGTCCCGCCGCGTCGGCGGTGCGACCTACCAGGTTCCGATCGAGGTCAAGCCCGGTCGTGCCAACACGCTGGCCCTGCGCTGGCTGGTCGGTTACTCCCGCGCCCGTCGCGAGAAGACGATGACCGAGCGTCTCCTCAACGAGCTCCTCGACGCCTCCAACGGCCTTGGTGCCGCTGTGAAGAAGCGTGAGGACACCCACAAGATGGCCGAGTCCAACAAGGCCTTCGCGCACTACCGCTGGTAGTCGCTACCCACATCGAGACCGAGAGAAGACTGAGCCGATATGGCTACCACTTCACTTGACCTGGCCAAGGTGCGCAACATCGGCATCATGGCCCACATCGACGCGGGCAAGACGACGACCACCGAGCGGATCCTGTTCTACACCGGTGTCTCGTACAAGATCGGTGAGGTTCACGACGGCGCCGCGACGATGGACTGGATGGAGCAGGAGCAGGAGCGTGGCATCACGATCACCTCTGCTGCCACCACCTGTCACTGGCCGCTGAACGACGTCGACCACACCATCAACATCATCGACACCCCGGGCCACGTCGACTTCACCGTCGAGGTAGAGCGTTCGCTCCGTGTCCTCGACGGTGCCGTGACGGTGTTCGACGGCGTCGCCGGTGTTGAGCCCCAGTCCGAGACCGTGTGGCGTCAGGCGGACCGCTACGGCGTCCCGCGTATCTGCTTCGTCAACAAGCTCGACCGTACGGGTGCCGAGTTCCACCGCTGCGTCGACATGATTGTCGACCGCCTCGGTGCGACCCCGATCGTCATGCAGCTGCCCATCGGCGCAGAGGCTGACTTCAAGGGTGTCGTCGACCTCGTCACGATGAAGGCCTTCGTCTGGTCCGCAGAGACCAAGATGGGCGAGGCGTACGACATCGTCGACATCCCCGCGACGCACACCGAGGCCGCTGAAGAGTGGCGCGGGAAGCTCCTCGAGGCTGTCGCCGAGAACGACGAGCAGATGATGGAGCTGTACCTCGAGGGCCAGGAGCCCACCGAGGACCAGCTGTACGAGGCCATTCGCCGCGTCACCATCGCCTCCGGCAAGGGCGGCGACACCACCGTCACCCCCGTGTTCTGTGGCACCGCGTTCAAGAACAAGGGCGTCCAGCCCCTGCTCGACGCGGTCGTGCGTTACCTGCCTTCGCCCCTGGACGTCGAGGCCATCGAGGGCCACGACGTCAAGGACCCCGAGGTCGTCGTCAAGCGCAAGCCTTCGGACGAGGAGCCGCTCTCGGCTCTTGCGTTCAAGATCGCGAGCGACCCGCACCTCGGCAAGCTCACCTTCGTCCGGATCTACTCCGGTCGCCTGCAGGCCGGCACCGCGGTGCTGAACTCGGTCAAGGGCAAGAAGGAGCGCATCGGCAAGATCTACCGCATGCACGCGAACAAGCGTGAGGAGATCGAGTCGGTGGGCGCCGGCGACATCGTCGCCGTCATGGGCCTGAAGCAGACCACCACCGGTGAGACGCTGTGTGACGACAAGAAGCCGGTCATCCTGGAGTCCATGGACTTCCCGGCGCCGGTCATTCAGGTCGCCATCGAGCCCAAGTCCAAGGGTGACCAGGAGAAGCTGGGTGTAGCCATCCAGCGTCTCTCGGAGGAGGACCCCTCCTTCCAGGTCCACTCGGACGAGGAGACCGGCCAGACCATCATCGGTGGTATGGGCGAGCTTCACCTCGAGGTGCTCGTCGACCGCATGAAGCGCGAATTCCGCGTCGAGGCGAACGTCGGCAAGCCCCAGGTCGCGTACCGCGAGACGATCCGTCGGGCCGTCGAGCGCGTGGACTACACCCACAAGAAGCAGACCGGTGGTACCGGTCAGTTCGCCAAGGTGCAGATCGCGATCGAGCCCATCGAGGGCGGCGAGGCGTCGTACGAGTTCGTGAACAAGGTCACCGGTGGCCGTATCCCGCGGGAGTACATCCCGTCGGTGGACGCCGGTGCGCAGGAGGCCATGCAGTTCGGCATCCTGGCGGGCTACGAGATGACTGGTGTTCGCATCACGCTTCTCGACGGCGCCTACCACGAGGTCGACTCCTCCGAGCTCGCCTTCAAGATCGCCGGTTCGCAGGCCTTCAAGGAGGCCGCGCGCCAGGCAAAGCCCGTGCTGCTCGAGCCGATGATGGCCGTCGAGGTCACCACGCCCGAGGACTACATGGGCGATGTCATCGGTGACATCAACTCCCGCCGTGGCCAGATTCAGGCCATGGAGGAGCGCAGCGGCGCTCGCGTCGTGAAGGGCCTCGTGCCCCTCTCGGAGATGTTCGGCTACGTCGGAGACCTCCGCAGCAAGACGTCGGGTCGCGCAAGCTACTCAATGCAGTTCGACTCCTACGCCGAGGTTCCGCGGAACGTCGCCGAGGAGATCATCGCGAAGGCCAAGGGCGAGTAACTCCCCCGAGTTCACGCTTTAGGCTTGTCACCGGAAGTCCTGAGGCATTCCGACCGTTCTACGGACGGAATGCCTCGGACCCCGGCATCCCAGCAAAGATCACCTGGCGCCGATGAAGCAAGGCGTACAGAACCACTCCGCAGGAGGATTCAGTGGCGAAGGCAAAGTTCGAGCGGACTAAGCCGCACGTCAACATCGGCACCATCGGTCACATTGACCACGGTAAGACGACCCTTACGGCCGCCATTACCAAGGTGCTGCACGACGCGTACCCCGAGCTGAACGAGGCCTCGGCCTTCGACCAGATCGACAAGGCTCCCGAGGAGCGCCAGCGCGGTATCACGATCTCGATCGCGCACGTCGAGTACCAGACGGAGACGCGTCACTACGCGCACGTCGACTGCCCGGGTCACGCGGACTACATCAAGAACATGATCACGGGTGCCGCGCAGATGGACGGCGCGATCCTCGTGGTTGCCGCCACCGACGGCCCGATGCCGCAGACCAAGGAGCACGTGCTCCTGGCCCGCCAGGTCGGCGTTCCGTACATCGTCGTCGCCCTGAACAAGGCCGACATGGTGGACGACGAGGAGATCCTGGAGCTCGTCGAGCTCGAGGTTCGTGAGCTCCTCTCCGAGTACGAGTTCCCGGGCGACGACCTCCCGGTCGTCAAGGTCTCGGCGCTCAAGGCGCTCGAGGGCGACAAGGAGTGGGGTGAGTCCGTCCTCAACCTGATGAAGGCTGTCGACGAGTCCATCCCGGAGCCCGAGCGTGACGTCGACAAGCCGTTCCTGATGCCGATCGAGGACGTCTTCACGATCACCGGTCGTGGCACCGTCGTCACCGGTCGTATCGAGCGCGGCATCCTCAAGGTCAACGAGACCGTCGACATCATCGGCATCAAGACCGAGAAGACCACCACCACGGTCACCGGCATCGAGATGTTCCGCAAGCTGCTCGACGAGGGCCAGGCCGGTGAGAACGTCGGTCTGCTCCTCCGTGGCATCAAGCGCGAGGACGTCGAGCGCGGCCAGGTCATCATCAAGCCCGGTTCGGTCACGCCGCACACCGAGTTCGAGGCCCAGGCCTACATCCTGTCGAAGGACGAGGGTGGCCGTCACACCCCCTTCTTCAACAACTACCGCCCGCAGTTCTACTTCCGCACCACGGACGTGACCGGCGTCGTGACCCTCCCCGAGGGCACCGAGATGGTCATGCCGGGCGACAACACTGAGATGACCGTTGAGCTCATCCAGCCCGTCGCGATGGAAGAGGGCCTGAAGTTCGCCATCCGTGAGGGTGGCCGGACCGTCGGCGCCGGCCAGGTCACCAAGATCAACAAGTAAGCTTCTCGCTTGCGCGTTGATCGGGGAGACCCGGTTGCTCTGAACTGAGAGCACAGCAGTACACGCAGTAACGGGAGGGCCCGTACGACCTTGGTCGTACGGGCCCTTTCGTGCTGGCAGCCGTAACCGTGGCGCGAGGGGGACCAGTGATGATCAAACGTGGTGCGTGCTCTGCCGCGGCCCTGGCTGTCGGTCTCTCCCTCGCCGCCTGTGCCGTCCCTGACACGGGCGATCGTCCGGTGACCGAAGGACGTGACTGGCACTGGGACAAGGAGGCAGGAGCGGACGAAGCTTCAGCCTTCATGGAGGTGGCGGTGCCCAAGGGGGCGGCCGAGGTTAAAGGCGCAGTTCAGGTCAACCCTCAGGGGGACGTCTACCTCCTGTCCTTTGTCACCGGCGAGAAGGACGCCGAGGGCATCGCGGAAACCCTGCACTCCGAAGAGCCCCTCCGGGCAGGTAAAGCGGAAGCCGTGCCGAAGGCCGAGCTCTTCGGGCATCTGGGTCTTGCCGAGCCGCAGACCCTGAAGGGAACGCGCTGGGCGGGCGTTTGCCCGCCCTGCGTCAACGACGGCCGCCGTAAGAAGGTTCAGTGGGTCGAGATCCACGTGCAGGCTCTCGAGTCCGGTCGGGCGCGGGTCTATCTGCAGGCGTTCTGAGGCCTTCAGGACTCAGAAGCCCAGGTACGTCAGCTGGACGACGTAGACGCGTTCGCTGCGTACGACGATCTGGTACCGGAACATCCCGCCGGGAACGGTGATGTCGCCACCCTTCGGGTCGACGCCTTGGCGACCGCGTCCGTGGACGTACAGCGCCTCGGCCGCCCTGACCAGCTCGGCGGCCTTGCGCTCCACTTCGGCGAGAAAAGCTGGTGACGCGGTGCGGGCGGCTTCCTCTGCCCCGAAGGCGTACTCCCAGCTCCAGCTCAAGTCCGTACTGCCTTCATGGCCTCGTCCAGGACGGCGCTCAGCTCGCGCAATGCCTCTTGGGCGACGGCGGCGTCCTCATGCTCCAGATCCCGCGTGGCGCGGGCGTGCCGGGCGGACAGGTCGGGGCGGCGGGCGATCTCGATGTCCCGGGCCCAGGCAAGTACCCAGCTCTGCACGGGGCTGAGGGACTGCCATTCGACGGCCTTGGCGAAGGCCTCGTCCTTGGTCCGCTGCATCTCCGGCAGGCGCGCGGGGGAGACGACGGCGAGGGCGGCGCGCAGGGCGTCCGGGGTCTGCTCAGGGCGGGGCGCCAGCTCGTGCCCGTGATCGGCCTGCGTGCTCATGGAGTCCTCCCGGGAGTGCACTGGCCAGGTTAGTCGGCCGGGGCTCCCGGGGTGCGGGGACGCGAACATTGCTGAGTGTTTCCCCTGGTCAGTGGGTGTACGGGGAGCTGTTGCAGTCGCCGCAGCGGCCTGGTTCGGGGGCGCGGAAGGCGCGGTCGCAGGCGTCGCAGTTCTGGAGCGGATGCCGGGCGGGCGGTGGACTGTGGAAGGGGGGTGGGGGTGGAAGGAGCGCTGTCAGGCGGTGGGCCAGCAGGGCGGCCGGGCGGCGGGGGCCCTCGGGGGGCAGGTCGTGGGTGAGGGCGTGGCGTACGGCGGTGGGTGCGACGTCGCGTTCCAGCCAGGCGGCGACGCCGGGGGCGAGGCGGGCGGTGTCGCGGGCCGAGAGCAGCAGGCGCGGGTCCTCGTGGCGCAGGTCGGCGAGGAGGTCGGCGGCCTGCTGGAGGAGGGTGGAGGCGGGGAAGGCCGGTTGCGGTACGGCGGGGAGGGGGCGGGGTTGGTTGGGGCGCGTGTGTGGGACCGGAGTCCCGTTGGTCTCGGGCGGCGGGACCTGCGGCGAGGCGGTCGGGTGCGAGCGTCGCTGGGCAGCCGCGTGTGGCTGGTTGCAGGAGGTCGTACGGGTGACGATGCGGCCGGCGGGGGTGCGTTCGCGTTCGCGGCGCAGGTATCCGTGGGCCTCCAGCTCGCGCAGGGCGGCGGCGATACGGGTCGCGCCCTCGGGGAAGCGGGCGGCGAGCGTCTTGATGTCGACGCGGGCCCCGGCGGACAGCGACTGCATGTGGCAGCCCAGGCCGATCGCCAGGAGGGAGAGCTCCTGGTGCTGGGTGAGGTGGTTGCCGATCACCGTGAAGCGGGTGGTGTGGCGGGTGTTGTCGTGCGAGATGCCGCCGTAGAGGCGTCGCCGCGCGTCCGGGCCCCTGCGGGGGCGTCGGGTCGCTCGTGCGTGGGATTGACTGCCGCCAACGGCGGACTGGGCGCGCGGGGGCGCGCTAGGGTTTCGGGTATCCATCGGGAAGCTCTCTTCTTCCTCGGTGGTCAGGCCCTCGCCTCGGGATTGCAGTCCCGGCGGGGGCCGTCGCATGTCTGCTGTTGTTTGGCCTACTGGGGCTGAGACTAAGGCAGTTGGGGGAGCGGAAATCTAGCGGAGCCGGTGATGTTCACTCGGGTGAGTGACCGAGGTCCCGGTCGTTGCCGACGACGTTCGGGCGGGCGCTCCTGCCAGCGGTGGAGTGGGGTTTGGCGGGTTCTCTCTCCCTCTCAGGTCTCTTGGGGAAAGGCGCCAGTGGTACCGGAGCATGAGGGTGCGGGTTCCGGTGGCGTGAGGCTCAGTTTGGGCTGGAGCGAGAGCCCAGCCACCATGAAGTCCGGCGGCTTCCTGAGGCACGGCACTCCGTCAGCCTGGCCTTCGACTTCTGCGACGTCCAGTGACTATGCGAATGCTTACGGTGGCTGTGCGCGCCCTCTTCAGGGCGGTGCCGCCCGTCCGGGTCGACGCCATCGGCCCCGAGGGAGTCACCCCGGGTTTGACCCCCGCCGCCCGCCGGGTACGATCCCAAGCTTCGATTGGCCAGGCCCGTGCCCCGTATGGCAGACTGTCGGGGTTGCTCGGTTGAGTGCCGATGCTGCGCGCCTCCCGCCGGGAGGACCGGAAGCGAGTCCCACAGTACTCGTCGCCCCATCTGCCAAACGGTCGTAAGAAGCCCGCAGGCAGCGCTGGAGCGGACGTACGGGAATCTTCTGGGAAGTGCGGTGCGGAAGCTCAACCAGGCGCCCGGTGGGTTTCTTCCCCCGGACCCGCGGTCATCTGGGCCGCAGCCCCTAGCAGGGAAATCCTTCGGGAAATCTCCGTGAGCGGGACTGCGACACGCCCGACCGCGTGGGTCGGAGGAAGTAGAAAAAAGGGCCTCCCGGGAGCCAGAGCCTTCGAGACAAAGGACTACCAAGTAGCCATGGCGGGACAGAAGATCCGCATCCGGCTCAAGGCCTACGACCACGAGGTCATCGACTCTTCGGCGAAGAAGATCGTCGAGACGGTGACTCGCACTGGTGCGTCGGTCGCAGGCCCGGTGCCGCTGCCCACTGAGAAGAACGTGTACTGCGTCATCAAGTCGCCGCACAAGTACAAGGACTCGCGCGAGCACTTCGAGATGCGCACGCACAAGCGCCTGATCGACATCCTCGACCCGACGCCCAAGACCGTTGACTCGTTGATGCGCCTGGACCTTCCGGCCGGCGTCGACATCGAGATCAAGCTCTGAGAGGCGCGGACAGATGACTAAGCAGATCAAGGGCGTCCTGGGCGAGAAGCTCGGCATGACCCAGGTCTGGGACGAGAACAACCGTGTCGTCCCGGTCACCGTCGTCAAGGCCGGGCCCTGCGTCGTTACCCAGGTCCGTACGAATGACTCCGACGGCTACGAGTCGGTCCAGATCGCCTTCGGCGAGATCGACCCTCGCAAGGTGAACAAGCCCCTCAAGGGTCACTTCGCCAAGGCCGACGTGACCCCCCGCCGCCACCTGGTGGAGATCCGCACCCCCGGTGCCAGCGAGTACACGCTGGGCCAGGAGGTTACTGCCGAGGTGTTCGAGTCCGGCGTCAAGGTTGACGTCACGGGCAAGAGCAAGGGCAAGGGCTTCGCCGGTGTCATGAAGCGTCACAACTTCAAGGGACTCGGCGCCGGTCACGGCACCCAGCGCAAGCACCGCTCGCCGGGCTCGATCGGTGGCTGCGCCACCCCGGGTCGCGTGTTCAAGGGCCTCCGCATGGCGGGCCGTATGGGCAACGAGCGGGTCACCACCCAGAACCTGACCGTTCACGCCGTTGACGCGGAGAAGGGCCTGCTCCTCATCAAGGGCGCAGTTCCCGGTCCGAACGGCGGCCTCGTCCTGGTCCGTACCGCGGCCAAGGGGGCTTGAGGAACCGATGAGCACCATTGACATCCTTTCGCCGGCAGGCGACAAGGCCGGGACCGTCGAGCTCCCCTCGGAGATCTTCGACGTCGAGAAGATCAGCATTCCGCTGATCCACCAGGTCGTTGTCGCTCAGCTGGCCGCTGCCCGTCAGGGCACGCACAAGACCAAGCGCCGCGGTGAAGTCCGCGGTGGTGGCAAGAAGCCGTACCGCCAGAAGGGCACCGGCCGCGCCCGCCAGGGTTCGACCCGTGCGCCGCAGTTCGCCGGCGGTGGCGTCGTCCACGGCCCGCAGCCGCGTGACTACTCGCAGCGGACCCCGAAGAAGATGAAGGCCGCGGCCCTGCGCCACGCCCTCACCGACCGGGCCCGCAACGCTCGTATCCACGTTGTCACCAACGTGGTCGAGGGCGACATCTCCACGAAGGCCGCGAAGACGCTGCTCGGCAAGGTCAGCGAGCGCAAGAACGTGCTCCTGGTCATCGACCGCGCGGACGAGACTTCGCTGCTCTCCGCCCGCAACCTGCCCCAGGTGCACATCCTGGAGCCGGGCCAGCTGAACACGTACGACGTGCTCGTCTCGGACGACGTGGTCTTCACCAAGGCTGCTTTCGAGTCCTTCGTGTCTGGCCCCCAGGCCGCTGAGACCGAAGGGAGCGAAGCCTGATGGCTACGCGTCACCCGAGCATCGCCCCCAAGGCGGCCAAGGCCGCCAAGGCCGCGCGCCTCGCCAAGGCGAAGCGCCACGCCACCGAGGGCAAGAACACCGTTGAGACGCCGCTGAGCAAGAGCTTCACGGACCCCCGTGACGTCCTCGTCAAGCCGGTCGTCTCCGAGAAGAGCTACGCGCTTCTCGACGAGGGCAAGTACACCTTCGTCGTCGCGCCCGGCGCCAACAAGACCCAGATCAAGCAGGCCGTCGAGGCGGTCTTCTCGGTCAAGGTCACTGGGGTCAACACGATCAACCGCCAGGGCAAGCGCAAGCGCACCCGCACGGGGTTCGGTAAGCGCGCTGACACCAAGCGCGCGATCGTGACCCTTGCTGAGGGCGACCGTATCGACATCTTCGGCCAGGCCTCCTAACGGAGCGCCCTGGTCCGAATATCGGACGAGGACTGAGAAATGGGAATCCGCAAGTACAAGCCGACTACGCCGGGCCGTCGTGGCTCCAGCGTCGCCGACTTCGTCGAGGTAACGCGGTCCACGCCGGAGAAGTCGCTGGTCCGCCCGCTGCACAGCAAGGGCGGCCGTAACAACGCCGGTCGTGTGACCGTTCGCCACCAGGGTGGCGGACACAAGCGCGCCTACCGAGTGATCGACTTCCGTCGTCACGACAAGGACGGCGTGCCGGCGAAGGTCGCGCACATCGAGTACGACCCGAACCGCACCGCGCGCATCGCGCTCCTGCACTACGCGGACGGCGAGAAGCGCTACATCCTGGCCCCCCGCAACCTGTCGCAGGGTGACCGGGTCGAGAACGGACCGGGCGCGGACATCAAGCCGGGCAACAACCTGGCCCTCCGCAACATCCCGGTCGGTACGACCATCCACGCCATCGAGCTGCGGCCCGGCGGCGGCGCGAAGTTCGCCCGCTCCGCGGGTGCCTCCGTGCAGCTGCTGGCGAAGGAGGGCTCCATGGCCCACCTTCGTATGCCGTCCGGTGAGATCCGCCTGGTCGACGCCCGCTGCCGCGCCACGATTGGCGAGGTCGGCAACGCCGAGCAGTCGAACATCAACTGGGGCAAGGCCGGCCGTAAGCGCTGGCTGGGCGTTCGCCCGACCGTTCGCGGTGTGGCGATGAACCCGGTCGACCACCCGCACGGTGGTGGTGAGGGCAAGACCTCCGGTGGTCGCCACCCGGTCTCGCCCTGGGGTCAGAAGGAGGGTCGTACTCGTTCGCCGAAGAAGGCGAGCAACAAGTACATCGTCCGCCGCCGCAAGACGAACAAGAAGCGCTAGGAGCGGGTTTAGATGCCGCGCAGTCTCAAGAAGGGGCCCTTCGTCGACGGACACCTCATCAAGAAGGTGGATGTCCAGAACGAAGCTGGTTCCAAGAACGTCATCAAGACCTGGTCCCGTCGCTCGATGATCGTCCCGGCCATGCTGGGCCACACGATCGCGGTGCACAACGGCAAGACCCACATCCCGGTGTTCGTCACCGAGGCGATGGTCGGCCACAAGCTCGGCGAGTTCTCGCCGACTCGCACCTTCCGCGGCCACGTCAAGGACGACCGGAAGTCGAAGCGCCGCTAGCGCGGGGTGGAACGACTATGACTTACACCGAAGGGACAACCATGGAAGCCAGGGCCCAGGCGCGGTACATCCGCGTCACGCCCATGAAGGCCCGCCGAGTGGTGGACCTCATCCGTGGCATGGATGCCACGGAGGCTCAGGCGGTCCTGCGTTTCGCCCCGCAGGCCGCGAGCGTGCCGGTTGGCAAGGTGCTTGACAGCGCCATCGCCAACGCTGCACACAACTACGACCACAGTGACGCCTCTTCGCTGGTCATCAGCGAGGCGTACGTGGATGAGGGCCCGACCCTGAAGCGGTTCCGTCCGCGTGCCCAGGGCCGTGCCTACCGGATCCGTAAGCGGACCAGCCACATCACCGTGGTCGTCAGCAGCAAGGAAGGAACCCGGTAATGGGCCAGAAGGTAAACCCGCACGGGTTCCGGCTCGGCATTACCACCGACTTCAAGTCGCGTTGGTACGCCGACAAGCTGTACAAGGACTACGTCAAGGAAGACGTCGCCATCCGTCGGATGATGACGTCCGGCATGGAGCGCGCCGGCATCTCGAAGGTTGAGATCGAGCGCACCCGTGACCGCGTGCGGGTGGACATCCACACCGCGCGTCCCGGCATCGTCATCGGCCGCCGTGGCGCCGAGGCCGACCGCATCCGCGGAGACCTCGAGAAGCTCACGGGCAAGCAGGTCCAGCTGAACATCCTCGAGGTCAAGAACCCCGAGGTCGACGCTCAGCTGGTCGCGCAGGCCGTTGCGGAGCAGCTGTCCTCCCGCGTCTCCTTCCGTCGCGCCATGCGCAAGAGCATGCAGTCGACGATGAAGGCCGGCGCCAAGGGCATCAAGATCCAGTGTGGCGGCCGTCTCGGCGGCGCCGAGATGTCCCGCTCGGAGTTCTACCGCGAGGGCCGCGTGCCCCTGCACACCCTCCGTGCGAACGTCGACTACGGCTTCTTCGAGGCCAAGACGACCTTCGGCCGTATCGGCGTGAAGGTCTGGATCTACAAGGGCGACGTCAAGAACATCGCCGAGGTCCGCGCCGAGAACGCCGCGGCCCGTGCGGGTAACCGCCCGGCCCGTGGTGGCGGCAACGACCGCCCGGCCCGTGGTGGCCGTGGTGGCGAGCGTGGCGGCCGCGGCCGCAAGCCGCAGCAGCAGTCCGCGCCGGCTGCCGAGGCCCCCAAGGCCGACGCTCCCGCCGCAGCTGCCGCTCCGGCTGAGAGCACCGGAACGGAGGCCTGACCGACATGCTGATCCCTCGTAGGGTCAAGCACCGCAAGCAGCACCACCCCAAGCGCAGCGGTATGTCAAAGGGTGGTACGCAGGTTGCGTTCGGCGAGTACGGCATTCAGGCCCTCACTCCGGCGTACGTGACCAACCGCCAGATCGAGGCGGCTCGTATCGCGATGACCCGCCACATCAAGCGTGGCGGCAAGGTCTGGATCAACATCTACCCGGACCGCCCGCTGACGAAGAAGCCCGCCGAGACCCGCATGGGTTCCGGTAAGGGTTCCCCCGAGTGGTGGGTCGCGAACGTCAAGCCCGGACGGGTGATGTTCGAGCTGTCCTACCCGAATGAGAAGACTGCGCGTGAGGCGCTTACCCGCGCTGCTCACAAGCTTCCGATGAAGTGCCGGATTGTTCGGCGCGAGGCAGGTGAGTCGTGATGTCGGCCGGTACCAAGGCGTCCGAGCTGCGCGAACTGGGCAACGAGGAGCTTCTCAACAAGCTCCGCGAGGCCAAGGAAGAGCTGTTCAACCTCCGCTTCCAGGCGGCGACCGGTCAGCTCGAGAACCACGGTCGGCTCAAGGCCGTCCGTAAGGACATCGCGCGGATCTACACCCTGATGCGTGAGCGCGAGCTGGGCATCGAGACGGTGGAGAGCGCCTGATGAGCGAGAGCAACGTGACTGAGACCAACACTGACCGCGGTTTCCGCAAGACCCGTGAGGGTCTGGTCGTCAGCGACAAGATGGACAAGACCGTCGTCGTCGCCGTCGAGGACCGCGTGAAGCACGCGCTGTACGGCAAGGTCATCCGCCGTACGAACAAGCTCAAGGCGCACGACGAGCAGAACGCTGCCGGCGTCGGCGACCGCGTCCTCCTGATGGAGACGCGTCCGCTGTCGGCGACCAAGCGCTGGCGCATCGTCGAGATCCTCGAGAAGGCCAAGTAATTTCCGAGGGGATTTCCCCTCGGATCAGTTCCGCCAGGCTCGGTGGGGGCCGGCTCCCGTAAGGGATTCGCCCCCGCCGGGAACCGGCAGACAAACAGGAGATAGACGTGATCCAGCAGGAGTCGCGACTTCGGATCGCCGACAACACGGGTGCGAAGGAAATTCTCACCATCCGTGTTCTCGGTGGCTCGGGTCGCCGCTACGCGGGTATCGGTGACGTCATCGTCGCCACCGTCAAGGACGCGATCCCCGGTGGCAACGTGAAGAAGGGTGACGTCGTCAAGGCTGTCATCGTTCGCACCGTCAAGGAGCGCCGCCGTCCCGACGGCTCGTACATCCGCTTCGACGAGAACGCCGCCGTCATTCTGAAGAACGACGGCGACCCTCGCGGCACCCGTATCTTCGGCCCGGTGGGCCGTGAGCTGCGCGAGAAGAAGTTCATGAAGATCATCTCGCTCGCGCCGGAGGTGCTGTAAGCATGAAGATCAAGAAGGGCGACCTGGTTCAGGTCATCACCGGTAAGGACAAGGGCAAGCAGGGCAAGGTCATTGCCGCTTACCCGCGCGACGAGCGCGTCCTGGTCGAGGGTGTCAACCGGGTCAAGAAGCACACGAAGGCCGGCCCGACCGCCAGCGGTTCGCAGGCCGGCGGCATCGTGACCACCGAAGCCCCTGTCCACGTCTCCAACGTCCAGCTGGTCGTGGAGAAGGACGGCAACAAGGTCGTCACGCGTGTCGGTTTCCGCTTCGACGATGACGGCAACAAGATCCGCGTTGCCAAGCGGACGGGTGAGGACATCTGATGACGACCACCACCAGCCCGCGTCTGAAGACGAAGTACCGCGAGGAGATCGCGGGCAAGCTGCAGGAAGAGTTCTCGTACGAGAACGTCATGCAGACGCCCGGCCTCGTCAAGATCGTGGTCAACATGGGTGTCGGCGACGCCGCCCGTGACTCGAAGCTCATGGACGGTGCCGTCCGTGACCTGACCACCATCACGGGTCAGAAGCCGGCCATCACGAAGGCCCGGAAGTCCATCGCGCAGTTCAAGCTGCGCGAGGGTCAGCCGATCGGCTGCCACGTCACGCTCCGTGGCGACCGCATGTGGGAGTTCCTGGACCGCACCCTGTCGCTCGCGCTTCCGCGCATCCGCGACTTCCGTGGTCTGTCCCCCAAGCAGTTCGACGGCCGTGGCAACTACACCTTCGGTCTCACGGAGCAGGTCATGTTCCACGAGATCGACCAGGACAAGATCGACCGCGTCCGGGGTATGGACATCACCGTGGTCACCACGGCGACCAACGACGCCGAAGGCCGTGCCCTTCTCCGTCACCTCGGCTTCCCCTTCAAGGAGGCGTAAGCGAGATGGCGAAGAAGGCTCTTATTGCCAAGGCTGCTCGTAAGCCCAAGTTCGGTGTGCGCGGCTACACCCGCTGCCAGCGCTGTGGCCGTCCGCACTCCGTGTACCGCAAGTTCGGCCTGTGCCGCGTCTGCCTTCGTGAGATGGCTCACCGTGGCGAGCTGCCGGGCGTGACCAAGAGCTCCTGGTAATTCCCCTCTGTCCTTAGGGACTTGGGAATTACCGGAGGCTCTCGGTAAGTATCTGGTCGGTAGGTGGCCCACCTCTCCATGGCTTAGGCTAGGAGGGTTGGGCGCCTGCCGCCCTGACCGACTTACTACGCCGTAGGTCCCCGCGCCGCACCCGTCCCGCCTCTGAGTGGGGAGAGGGATGGCGCAGATAGGAAACCCCGGCGAGAGAGGCCGAAGGCCAATTCATGACCATGACTGATCCGATCGCGGACATGCTGACTCGTCTGCGTAACGCGAACTCGGCGTACCACGACTCCGTGGCGATGCCGCACAGCAAGATCAAGTCTCACATCGCGGAGATCCTCCAGCAGGAGGGCTTCATCACGGGCTGGAAGGTCGAGGACGCCGAGGTCGGCAAGAACCTCGTTCTCGAGCTGAAGTTCGGCCCGAACCGTGAGCGCTCCATTGCGGGCATCAAGCGGATCTCCAAGCCCGGTCTCCGGGTTTACGCGAAGTCCACCAACCTGCCGAAGGTGCTCGGCGGCCTGGGCGTGGCGATCATCTCCACGTCGCACGGTCTGCTCACCGGCCAGCAGGCAGGCAAGAAGGGCGTAGGTGGGGAAGTCCTCGCCTACGTCTGGTAGTCGGGAACGGAGGAATAGCTAATGTCGCGTATTGGCAAGCTCCCCATCACGGTTCCCGCCGGCGTGGACGTCACCATCGACGGCCGGACGGTCTCGGTTAAGGGTCCCAAGGGCTCCCTTTCCCACACCGTCGTCGCGCCGATCGACATCGCTAAGGGTGAGGACGGCGTCCTGAACGTCACCCGCCCGAACGACGAGCGTCAGAACAAGGCCCTGCACGGCCTGTCCCGCACGCTGGTGGCGAACATGATCACCGGCGTGACCGCGGGTTACGTGAAGAAGCTCGAGATCAGCGGTGTCGGTTACCGCGTCCTCGCGAAGGGCTCCAACCTGGAGTTCTCGCTGGGTTACAGCCACCCGATCCTGGTCGAGGCCCCTGAGGGCATCACCTTCAAGGTGGAGTCCGCGACCAAGCTTTCGGTCGAGGGCATCGACAAGCAGAAGGTCGGCGAGGTTGCGGCCAACATCCGCAAGCTGCGCAAGCCCGACCCGTACAAGGCCAAGGGCGTCAAGTACGAGGGCGAAGTCATCCGGCGCAAGGTCGGAAAGGCAGGTAAGTAAGCCATGGCATACGGTGTGAAGATCGCCAAGGGCGACGCTTACAAGCGTGCCGCCAAGGCCCGCCGCCACATCCGCATCCGCAAGCACGTGTCGGGTACGGCGGAGCGTCCGCGCCTCGTCGTGACTCGCTCGAACCGCAACATCGTTGCTCAGGTCATCGACGACCTCAAGGGTCACACCCTTGCGTCGGCGTCGACCCTGGACGCGACGATCCGCGGTGGCGAGGCCGACAAGTCCGCGCAGGCCAAGCAGGTCGGCGCGCTCGTCGCCGAGCGTGCCAAGGCTGCGGGTGTCGAGGCCGTCGTGTTCGACCGCGGTGGCAACAAGTACGCCGGGCGCATTGCCGCTCTGGCGGACGCCGCCCGCGAAGCCGGGCTGAAGTTCTAAGCCCCGGTTCCGGAGCTAGCGGACGTAACAGAGAGAGGTAATTCCAATGGCTGGACCCCAGCGCCGCGGAAGCGGTGCCGGTGGCGGCGAGCGGCGGGACCGGAAGGGTCGCGACGGTGGCGCTGCCGCCGAAAAGACCGCATACGTTGAGCGCGTTGTCGCGATCAACCGTGTCGCCAAGGTTGTCAAGGGTGGTCGCCGCTTCAGCTTCACCGCGCTGGTCGTGGTGGGCGACGGTGACGGCACCGTAGGTGTCGGATACGGCAAGGCCAAGGAAGTTCCCGCGGCCATCGCCAAGGGCGTTGAAGAGGCCAAGAAGAACTTCTTCAAGGTTCCGCGTATCCAGGGCACCATCCCGCACCCGATCACGGGCGAGAAGGCCGCAGGCGTCGTCCTGCTCAAGCCTGCTTCCCCCGGTACCGGTGTTATCGCCGGTGGCCCGGTGCGTGCTGTGCTCGAGTGCGCCGGCGTTCACGACATCCTGTCGAAGTCGCTCGGCTCGTCGAACGCGATCAACATCGTGCACGCGACCGTGGCGGCCCTCAAGGGCCTGCAGCGTCCCGAGGAGATCGCGGCTCGCCGTGGTCTGCCCCTCGAGGACGTGGCCCCCGCGGCTCTGCTGCGTGCACGTGCCGGGGCGGGTGCGTAATGGCTCGCCTCAAGGTCACGCAGACGAAGTCGTACATCGGCAGCAAGCAGAACCACCGCGACACGCTGCGTTCGCTTGGCCTCAAGAGGGTCAACGACGTGGTCGTCAAGGAAGACCGCCCCGAGTTCCGCGGAATGGTGCACACCGTCCGCCACCTCGTGACGGTTGAGGAGGTCGACTGACATGGCGGAGCAGAACCCGCTGAAGGTCCACAACCTCCGGCCCGCCCCGGGCGCCAAGACCGCCAAGACCCGTGTGGGTCGTGGTGAGGCGTCCAAGGGTAAGACCGCTGGTCGTGGTACCAAGGGCACCAAGGCCCGTTACCAGGTTCCGGAGCGCTTCGAGGGTGGCCAGATGCCCCTCCACATGCGTCTCCCGAAGCTCAAGGGCTTCAAGAACCCGTTCAAGACCGAGTTCCAGGTCGTGAACCTCGACAAGCTGAGCGCGCTGTTCCCCGAGGGTGGCGAGGTCACCGTCGAGGCCCTCGTGGCCAAGGGTGCGGTTCGCAAGAACAGCCTCGTCAAGGTCCTCGGCCAGGGTGAGGTCACCGTGGCGCTGCAGGTGACGGTTGACGCCGTCTCCGGCTCCGCCAAGGAGAAGATCACCGCCGCCGGCGGTACCGTCACCGAGCTCGTCTGAATTCTTCAGGCCACTCGATGACTTGAGCGATTCCCAGCCGGGGATGCCCCACAAAAGGGGCATCCCCGGTTGGTCGTTCCTAGGGGGGCACGGTCGCCGGTAAGGTGGCGTGCACTGTCTAAGCTCCGTGCGGTCTGCCCGTGCGGTTTTTGTGACTGATACGTATTCGTCATTCCTCAGACCACTACCTCTGACGCACGCGCGCGGGGGTCGCAGGAGGCACCGTGCTCACCGCGTTCGCCCGGGCGTTCAAGACGCCCGACCTGCGCAAGAAGCTGCTCTTCACTCTCGGCATCATCGTGATCTACCGGCTCGGAACGCACATTCCGATCCCGGGCGTGAGCTATAAAAACGTCCAGGTATGTATGGACCAGGCCAACTCCAACCAGGGGTTGTTCGGTCTGGTCAACATGATGAGTGGCGGGGCGCTGCTGCAGATCACGATCTTCGCGCTCGGCATCATGCCGTACATCACGGCGAGCATCATCCTGCAGTTGCTGACCGTGGTGATCCCGCGGCTCGAGGCCCTGAAGAAGGAGGGCCAGGCCGGCACGGCGAAGATCACGCAGTACACGCGTTATCTCACCGTCGCGCTCGCGATCCTCCAGGGCACCGGCCTCGTGGCGACCGCACGCACGGGCTCGCTGTTCTCCGGCTGCCCCGTCGCCACCGAGATCGTGCCGGACCAGTCGATCTTCGTGACCGTCACCATGGTCATCACGATGACCGCGGGCACGGCCTGCGTCATGTGGCTCGGTGAGCTCATCACCGACCGCGGCATCGGCAACGGCATGTCGATCCTGATGTTCATCTCGATCGCCGCGACCTTCCCGAGCGCCCTGTGGGCCATCAAGAAGCAGGGCTCCCTGGCGGGCGGCTGGATCGAGTTCGGCACCGTCATCGCGGTGGGTCTCGTCATGGTCGGTCTGGTCGTCTTCGTGGAGCAGGCTCAGCGCCGCATTCCGGTTCAGTACGCGAAGCGCATGATCGGTCGCCGGTCCTACGGCGGCACGTCGACGTACATTCCGCTGAAGGTCAATCAGGCGGGCATCATCCCTGTGATCTTCGCCTCTTCGCTGCTCTACATCCCCGCTCTTGTCGCCCAGTTCGCGGGTGGCAACTCCGGGTGGAAGCAGTGGATCGAGGCGAACCTGACCAAGGGCGACCACCCGATTTACATCGCGACGTACTTCTTGTTGATCGTGTTCTTCGCCTTCTTCTACGTGGCTATCTCGTTCAACCCCGAGGAAGTCGCGGACAACATGAAGAAGTATGGTGGCTTCATCCCGGGCATCCGGGCTGGCCGTCCGACCGCTGAGTACCTGAGTTACGTACTCAACCGGATCACGTGGCCGGGCTCGCTGTATCTGGGTCTGATCGCTCTTGTGCCGACGATGGCGTTGGTGGGCTTCGGCGCGAACCAGAACTTCCCGTTCGGCGGGACAAGCATCCTGATCATCGTGGGTGTGGGTCTGGAGACCGTGAAGCAGATCGAGAGCCAGCTCCAGCAGCGCAATTACGAAGGGTTCCTCCGCTGATGCGAATCGTCCTCGTCGGGCCGCCCGGGGCGGGCAAGGGAACGCAGGCCGCGTTCCTCGCCAAGAACCTGTCGATCCCGCACATCTCCACGGGCGACCTCTTCCGCGCCAACATCAGCCAGGGCACGGAGCTGGGCAAGCAGGCGAAGGCGTTCATGGACGCCGGCAACCTCGTTCCCGACGAGGTCACCATCGGGATGGCGCACGACCGCATGACGCAGTCGGACGCCGCGAACGGTTTCCTGCTCGACGGTTTCCCGCGGAACGTGTCGCAGGCCGAGGCCCTGGACGAGTCGCTCAAGGCGGACGGCCAGAAGCTCGACGCGGTGCTCGACCTCGAGGTCCCCGAGGACGAGGTGGTCAAGCGCATCGCCGGCCGCCGCATCTGCCGGAACGACTCGAGCCACGTTTTCCACGTGACGTACAGCAAGCCGAAGACCGAGGGCGTCTGTGACGTCTGCGGCGGCGAGCTCTACCAGCGCGGTGACGACCAGGAAGAGACCGTGCGCAAGCGTCTCGACGTGTACCACCGCGAGACCGAGCCGATCATCGACCACTACAAGGCCCAGGGCCTGGTGGTCACGATCTCCGCGCTCGGCAAGGTGGACGAGGTCACCAAGCGTGCGATGGACGCCCTCAAGGGCGACAAGTAGCAAGTAGCCAGTACGCTGTCTCGGCCGCGGTGCCCCTCGGGGGGACCGCGGCCGTAGTGTTGTGTACGTAGCGGTTGTGTACGTAGCCGGTTGTTGGACGGATGACGGAGAGCGGAAGCCCCATGGTGCAGATCAAGACCCCCGAGCAGATCGCGAAGATGCGTGAGGCGGGCCTTGTGGTCGCTGCCATCCACGCCGCGACACGTGAGGCGGCGGTGCCGGGTGCCACCACGAAGGACCTGGACGACGTCGCCCGCAAGGTGATCGCCGAGCACGGCGCGAAGTCCAACTTCCTCGGGTACGGCGGCTTTCCGGCGACGATCTGTACCTCGGTCAACGAGGTCGTCGTGCATGGCATCCCGGACGACAAGACCGTCCTGAAGGACGGCGACATCATCTCCATCGACGCGGGCGCGATCATCGAGGGCTGGCACGGTGACGCCGCCTACACCGCGTTCGTGGGCACCGGTCACTCCCCGGAGCTGATCGAGCTCTCCCGGGTGACCGAGGAGTCGATGTGGGCGGGCCTGGCCGCCATGAAGCAGGGCAACCGGCTCGTCGACATCTCCCGCGCGGTCGAGACGTACATCCGCCGCCAGCCGAAGCCCGGCGGCGGCAAGTACGGCATCGTCGAGGACTACGGCGGCCACGGCATCGGCACCGAGATGCACATGGACCCACACGTCCTGAACTACGTCGAGCGCCGCCGCGGCAAGGGCCCCAAGCTGGTCCCCGGCCTCTGCCTGGCCATCGAGCCCATGGTCTCCCTCGGCACCCCCCGCACCGAGGTCCTCGAGGACGACTGGACGGTCATCACGACGGATGGCACCTGGTCCTCGCACTGGGAGCACTCGATCGCGCTGACGGAGGAGGGGCCGTTCGTGCTGACGTCGCCGGACGGCGGCAGGGCGAAGCTGGCGGAGTACGGGGTCACGGTCGCGCCGGACCCGCTGGGCTGAGCCGAGGCCGTCGGACGGAGTCCGGCGCAGCCGCTCGAAGCTTGTGAGGCGCTCTGGCGCCGACGGTGGCGAGGCGAGGCCGGCTGAGGACGGGGCTGCGGTCGCGGCGGATCTGCTGGGTTGAGGGCTGTTGTGTTGCTGCTTAAGGATCTTGCTCGTGGGGCAGACTTCCTCGATTCGTGTTTCCGGGGTGCCTGACGTAGACTGACTCGTCGGCTCTCGTGCATCCGTGTGCCTGCATGCGGCGTACGAAGTCGATCAAGGTAGTCGATTCGAAGGGCAAAGCGTGGCCAAGAAGCAAGGTGCCATCGAGATCGAGGGCACTGTCGTTGAGTCTCTTCCGAACGCAATGTTCAAGGTTGAGCTCCAGAACGGCCACCAGGTCCTGGCACACATCAGCGGCAAGATGCGTATGCACTACATCCGCATCCTCCCTGACGACCGGGTCGTGGTGGAGCTGTCTCCGTACGACCTGACGCGTGGCCGGATCGTCTACCGGTACAAGTAGATCTTGCCCGCACCCCATTCACGTGGGGTGATGGCACTGACCCGGAGAACCTCACCCAATGAAGGTCAAGCCGAGCGTCAAGAAGATCTGCGACAAGTGCAGGGTGATCCGCCGTCACGGCCGGGTCATGATCATCTGCGACAACCCGCGCCACAAGCAGCGCCAGGGCTGACGCACGACTGCAGTTCGCAGATTTTCGCGCGACGCACGTAAAGCACATGTGCAGGACCCGTTCCTCTTCAGTGATGGAGGGCGACACCCCCGGTCGGAGGCCGGGGACCCAGGATGTACCACCTCTCCCGAGGGAGCGGTCGGCACCTGGGAACGGTTCTGCTGAAGACCTCCGAAAATCAACAGGAGCCTTGAATGGCACGCCTTGAAGGTGTTGACCTCCCGCGCGATAAGCGTGTTGAGGTTGCCCTCACGTACGTGTTCGGCATTGGCCGCACGCTGTCCCAGCAGACGCTGGACGCCACCGGTGTGGACCGCAACACCCGTGTTCGTGATCTGTCCGAAGAGGACCTGATCAAGATCCGCGAGTACGTGGACGCCAACATCCAGACGGAGGGTGACCTCCGCCGCGAGATCCAGGCCGACATCCGCCGCAAGGTCGAGATCGGTTGCTACCAGGGTCTTCGTCACCGTCGTGGCCTGCCCGTCCGCGGTCAGCGCACCAGCACGAACGCTCGTACCCGCAAGGGCCCGCGTCGCGCCATCGCCGGTAAGAAGAAGCCGGGCAAGAAGTAGTCCTCGCTCAGCGGTCTATCGACAGCTGTCGCTGCAGGACCGACCACCTCCCGTAGGAGTAATAGATGCCCCCCAAGGGTCGTCAGGGCGCTGCCAAGAAGGTGCGCCGCAAGGAAAAGAAGAACGTCGCTCATGGGCACGCCCACATCAAGAGCACGTTCAACAACACCATCGTCTCGATCACGGACCCCACGGGCAACGTGATCAGCTGGGCCTCCGCCGGCCACGTCGGCTTCAAGGGCTCGCGCAAGTCGACTCCGTTCGCCGCGCAGATGGCCGCCGAGTCGGCCGCGCGTCGCGCCCAGGAGCACGGCATGCGCAAGGTTGACGTCTTCGTCAAGGGTCCGGGTTCCGGTCGCGAGACCGCCATCCGTTCGCTGCAGGCGACCGGCCTCGAGGTCGGTTCGATCCAGGACGTCACGCCGACGCCGCACAACGGCTGCCGTCCCCCCAAGCGTCGCCGCGTCTGACGCACGTCGCTTGACCCAGGGATTCTCGGGCGGTGCGGCTCCTCGGAGCCGTACCGCCCGTACCCTTGTAACAACATCAGGGCATCAAATAGTGGGTGCCCCTGAGCTGAAGGAAATACTTCATGCTGATCGCTCAGCGTCCCTCGTTGACCGAAGAGGTCGTCGACGAATTCCGCTCCCGGTTCGTGATCGAGCCGCTGGAGCC
>NZ_JBSFUS010000024.1:0-60699 GCF_053591915.1 Streptomyces sp. NPDC002853
GCGCATGATGTTGCGGTGCAGACCCTCGTAGGAGCCGGGGATGCCCTTGGACTTCATGATGTCCAGGGACTCCTTGATCCAGCCGTCGAGGTTGTCAGCGTAGTTCTTGTCGGCAGCGGCGGCCTGGGAGACCTTCTTGCTCGCGGCGGCCGGCTCGGCGGCCTGGGCCTGCGTGGGGACCAGCGTGAGCGCGGCGGCCGCGGCACCTGCGGTGGCGATACCGGCGACGGAGATCTTGCGCAGTCGGGTGATGCGGCCGGGCTTGGTCTGCGTCTGAGTAATGGCCATGCGGGGGTAACTCTCCAATGCGAAGTGTGTTGAGGAGGGGCTCGGTCGAGGCGGGCGATTTCGCCCGATCGATCCCGGCTCTCCGGAACTTCAGCAAGGGTTAGCGGTGGCCGGAGCTGGGCGCAATGATGTGACGTACTACCGCGGTACGCAGGACGCCCGGGTCAGGCGCCGCACAGCTGGCCCCTGGCCCACCGGGGGCGCCCCCGGCGCGCTACTACCGTCCCTAGCATGTGACGTGGCTCCTATGGGTGGGCTCACAGCCTGAGCGGTGTTTGGCCGGAACGCGGGGCGTGGAAATGGCGTCGCAGGGGTAGCCGACCCGGCTTGCCCCCTTACCCCGCGCGTACTCAGCGAAAGTGCAGGTCAGGCGGGCTGTAGCTGCCATCTGGGCGGCTTCTGGCGAAGCGGGGCGGGGCACGGGTGAGGGCGCCGATGAGCGGCGCCTCTGGAGAGGCGTGGCTTACGACCTCGGTGACCGATGCGGCGCGCAGGCGGGGGGGCCGCGAGCAGCGGGGCGCGGCTGCGCCGGACGACGGGGCTTTCGAGCTGCCCTCCCGCGCCGCCACGGTGCCCGCAGCCGCGTACGCACCGGCGCACCTGGTGGGTCTGATCGATGTCCGGGCCGCCTCGGCGCTGCTTCTGGGCGCGCTGCCGCTCACCGCGGTGCTGCGGCGCCGTCCGCCGCGGATACCCGACCGCCTCCACGCCTGGGCCTACGTCGGGCTGCTCGGCGTGGTGGCGGTGGCGTCGGGGCTCAGGGGGTGGCGTTGAGGGTCACGGTCTGGCCGTTGACCGGTGGCGGTGGCGTTGAAGCGCCCAGCCTGACCGGCGACCAGGTGGCGGCGTGGCGGGGGCGGGCGGCCCCCGCCGGGGCGCCGCTAGCGGGAGGTGGTGAGCCAGTCCTCGTAGTGCGTGGGGGCCAGGCGCGCGTCGGGTCCTGCGATCAGCACGTCACCCTCGACGGCCGCGAACATGCCCGCCGTGTCGTCGGTGACGACGGCACGTGAGTCCTTGTGCGCCGACAGCGTCAGGCGGCCGAGTTCGTCGAGCGGGAAGACATCGGGGCCCGCGACGTCGAGCGTGCCGTTGAGCGGCGCGGCGGTGGCGACGTCGGCGAGGGCCCGCACCACCTCGGCCGTCGCGATGGGCTGCACGCGTGTGGCGGGCAGCCGGACGCTCTCGTCGTCGGCGGTCCAGGTCATGACCGCGTCCATGAACTCGAAGAACTGTGTGGCACGCACGATCGAGTACGCGGCGGGGCCCTGCCGCAGCAAATCCTCCTGGAGGGTCTTCGCGCGGTAGTAGTCCAGCTGCGGCACCTGGTCGACGCCGACGATGGAGAGGATGACCTGGTGCCGGACACCCGCGCGCTCCCCCGCGGCCAGCAGGTTCCCCATGGTGGTGCGGAAGAACTCCAGGGAGGCTTCGTCGAACGTGGGCGAGTTCGACACGTTGACGACCGTGTCCGCGCCCTTGAGCGCTTCGTCTAGGCCCGCGCCGGTGAGCAGGTCGACCCCGGTCGACAGGGATGAGGCGACCACTTCGTGCCCTGCTTCGCGCAGCCGGGAGACGAGCTGGGAACCGATCAGTCCGGTGCCGCCGATGACCGTGATGTTCATGATCGAACCCTTCTGTGAACCGAGTGCGCCGGGCGACGCTAACTCGGATAACTGATGTCCGAGATAATACTCGGATATCCTGTGTCCGAGTCAACTGGGAGGGCGCATGAAACTGTCCGGCGGCGTGGAATGGGCACTGCACTGCTGTGTGGTGCTGACCGCGGCAACCGAGCCGGTCCCGGCTGCCCGTCTCGCGCAGCTGCACGACGTCTCGCCCAGCTATCTGGCCAAGCAGATGCAGGCCCTGTCCCGCGCGGACCTGGTGAAATCCGTGCAGGGCAAGACCGGCGGATACGTTCTGACCAGGACGGCGGCCGACATCTCGGTCCTGGACGTGGTGCAGGCCGTCGACGGCGCGAGCCCGGCGTTCACGTGCACCGAGATCCGCCAGCGAGGTCCTTTCGGGACGCCGCCGGAGGACTGCACGAAGCCATGCCCCATCGCGCGCGCCATGAGCGCGGCCGATGCCGCTTGGCGGGCGTCACTCCAGGCCGTGTCCATCGCCGATCTGGTCGGCTCGGTGCGACAGGACAGCGGTCCCGAAGCGCTGCCGGCCATCGGGAGCTGGCTCAACGCGGCGACCGGCTCCGAGGGCTGAGCCACGGCTGCGGGCGTGCTGTGCTCGCCATGAGCGCCTACGACGGCAACGGCAGCGGCCACCCGGGAGTCGGGCTGCCTCAAGGCGCGGAGTCGGCCGTGCCCCCAGCTCAACGCAGTGCTCGCGCTCACCGGCCTTCGTCGGCAAGCGCGAGCACCTGCTGTCCGTGCCTACAGGTTCGGGGTCGCGTTCCGGTTGCCCGCGGCCCGGAGGCCCGCGACCGTGAGCGCCACGATCAGCAGGGCGGCCAACGTGGCGGCCACCGCCGTCAGCGTCGGGATCGGCGCTGACACCCCGTCGGGCCGCAACACATAGGCCAGCGTCGTGGAGTTGACCCGGTCCTCCACCAAGTGACCGACGGTCAGCGCACCGGCGGCCAACGCGCTCGCCACAGCCACGATCGGCGACGCGCTCAGGCACAGCGCCACGCCTGCCAGTGCGCAGACGACCGAGACCCCGAGCGCGGCGAAGAGGCCGACGGTCGACGCGTCCGACCAGTTCACCGGGAAGTGTGCCGCGGCACAGAGCAGGAGAAGTACACCCGCCGCCCGACGCAGCCACAGCAACGGCGTCTTGCCCTGGGCCGTCGCGGCCCCCGTGTCCTGCGTGGCGTCGGCGGCCGGAGCCTGTGCGGGGTGGCCCGCCTGGGCACCGGCGGGCGACGCGAGCGGCGCGGCCGGGGTCTTGGCCTCGGGGGTGTCGGCTTCCTTGTGCTCCCTGAGGCTGCCGATCAGCTGCATCAGGTCCTCGACGGACCTGGTCGTGCCCGCGGCGTGCACCGCCTCGGCGCTGCTGTGCGCGTCGTGCGGCGGGCGGGACAGCAGGTGGACGAGGCGGCTCACCTCCGGGACGGGCCGTTCCTCGGCGGCGTGCCGAATGGCCTCGTCCATGTGGTCGGCCGGGTGCTCCGGCGGGCCAAGGAGTTCGACCAGGCGGGTGACGTCGTCCACGGAGCGGGCCACGGCGGCCAGGCGAAGCACCGACGCGGCGGTTGTCACACCGTCAGGCGACTGCTCCAGAAGGGTGACGAGGTCGACGACGTCGTCCAGCGGCCTGGACACCACCGCGACACGTATGAGCTCGTCCACCGTGTCGTCGTGGATGCTGGGCGTTGCCTGCTTCGAGGGTGCGCTGTCGGTGTCGGGCGCCTCTCGCGGAGGCCCGTCGTCGTCGGCGTACGCGGCGCGCTCCGGCGGCACGTCCTCGATGTCGTGGTCAAGTTCCTGCGGCCACGGGGCGGGCGGGTGGGCAGGTGGGGCGCCGAGCTGCGCGGTGCCCCAGTGAAGGGACGTCGACACCAGAGGTTCACCGGTCCCGGAAGTGTCCCCCGCGGCAGAGAATGACTCAGCGGCCATTTTCGCTTCTCCATTCCAGCGGGACGTCCTCGCCCCGCACGTGATCGTGTCTCCCGTTCTATGCACGCTTCCTCCGCCCCGCCACCGGAAAGAGCCGCCCGGCGGAGCCGAACCGCCCCCTGCGGGAACCTCCCGCGGACCCAGGGTCTCTGCAGAGAGTGGGAACCCACGCGTCGCGCCACGAGCAGCGAAGGGGCGAGGATGCACTCCGGCAGGGGCGCTACTTCGCACCTACCGGGCCTGGCACCGCATCGGCGCGGCACAGGCGGAGGCGTACACCCGCACGACCACGCTTCGGCTGCTCATCAAGGACAGACGGCGGCGCCGGACGGGGGAGATCCCGGCCCCGTGGCCGCCCGAGGTGCCCGAGCCCGGCCACGAGGAGCAGGTCGCCACCCGCCTCGCCGTGCGCGAGGTGCTGCGGACACTGCCCCCGCCGCAGCGCGCCGTGCTGGCTCAGCAGCGGCATGCCGTCGGCGTTCCAGTCGAAGGCGGTCACCGAGTCACTCTGGTAGAGGGCGGAGCTCATTTGCGGGCAAAGGTGAACGGCCGTCGCCCCGACGGGAGTTGTCAGCGACTGCGAGTAGGGTGATCACATGAGCAATCGGGGGAACACACTCAAGGTCACAGCCGTATTGGTGCTGTCGGCGCTCGCGCTGACCGGCTTCAGTACGGGGCGAGGTCACGGCGGCGGCAGTCGGCACGGTGGCGGGGGCGGCGGGGGCGGCTGCAGCAGTTCGAGCCAGGACCACGACAGTTCGTCGTCGAGCAGCTCCGGGTCATCCGGTTCCTCGGGGTCGACGACATCGGGTTCTGTTTACGACGACGATGACGATGCCTACAGCAGCAGCGGCGCCGGGAGCAGCACCAGCGGCGGCTCCTACAACCGGCCGCCGACCCACGACTCCACGTCCTCCGGCTCCTCCAGCTCCTCCGGTGGCGGTCAACTGGACGACGCGCAGGTCAAGTTGGTGACCTGCGCGTCCGAGAAGGACCCGTACGCAACGGTCAAGGTCACCAACGGCAACGCGAAGGCGGGCCGCTTCTGGGTGTCGGTCACCTTCGTGGACGCGGACGGCATCACGGTCATCGAGGAGAGCGAAGAGGTCAAGGTGCCCGGAAAGGGCAAGACGACCACCCGGATCGAGATCGGCGGCGAGGGCCTGGCCTCCTCGGTCGCTCGCTGTGAGGCCGACCCGCAGGCCGTACCCGTCGCCGGCTGAACCGGCGTACTGCGACATGGGCTCGGGCACTCCCAGCCTGGACCGGTCGGCGAACCCGGAGCTCTGGGCTTTCCTGGAGTCGCTGCGCCTCGGCGAGATCCTCACCGGCAGGGTCGCGGCCATCGAACGGTTCGGGGTGTTCGTCGCGCTGGACGACGGCCCCGTGCACCCCGTCTTCCCCGGGGTCGGTTTCATCACCGTCCCCGAACTGGCCTGGCGCCGCATCGAAACGGTGGAGGAAGTCGTCGAGGTCGGGCAGCGTGTCGCCTGTGAGTTCCTCCAGTTCGACGAGTGGAACCTGGAGGCCAGGCTGTCCCTGCGGGCGCTGCGGCCGGACCCCTTCCAGGAGTTCGCCGACCGCACGGCGGTAGGCAGGCACCTGGAAGGGCGGGTCACCAAGCTGATCCCGTTCGGGGCCTTCGTACGGGTTGCCGACGGGATCGAGGGGCTGGTCCACCTCACGGAACTCGCGTGGACGCCGGTGGAGAACCCGCAGGACGTCGTCCAGATCGGCGACGAGATCCCCGTCGTCGTCACCGAAATCGACCGGGAACGACGCCGCCTAACCCTGTCCCGGCGCCAGGCATTCGCTCCCGGGTGACGGGCCGGTCCGTCGACCACGACGCGAAGCTGCGAAAGTGTCGTCATGAATGACTCGTCGGGGAGCGAGCCCGTCCGTCACCTGGACGCCGGACACTGGCTGGCCCATTTCTCCGGCCGCATGCTGGTGGTCTGCCCGTCGTGTGGGGGCCGTGCGGTCGTGGTCCCCCGGCCCGGGCTCCCGGCACCCAGGTACTCCAGCGAGCTGCTGTTCCTGCCGAGGCGTCTGGCCTGCGGCGGGTGCGGGGCCGTCGCCGACCGGGAAGCGGAGATGCGGGGCGGCGGCCTGGTCGGTGCGGTACTCCGCGGCAGCGAGGACCCGTTCTTCCGGCAGCCGCTCTGGCTGCAGACCCGCTGCGTGGGCCGGATCCTGTGGGCCTACAACGAAGAGCACGTCGATGCGTTGTCCGCCTATATCGGCGCCCGCCTGCGCGAGCGTGCCGGACTGCGGCCGACCATGGCCATGTTCGCGCGACTGCCCGCCTGGATGAAGAGGTCGGAACACCGCGCCGACGTCCTGGCCGGTCTGCGCACGCTGCGCGCACTGGCCGAGCGTTCGGCACCCGCGGACCGCTCCGATGCCGCGCACGAGCGGTCGGCGCCCGCGGACCGCTCCGGTGCCGCGCACGAGCGGGATGACCGTCCCCGAGGCCACCGGAGCATCTACTTCCGGGGCGGCCCCTACTGACCGCGGTCGCCGCGAGCGAGGGCCCCTCATGGCGGCCGCAGCGTGCGCCCCGCGCGGGCGAGCTCCCCTCTCCCCCAGCGGGACGCACTCCCTCGACGGGCACCCAGGGGTGCGGGAGTCCCCCTGTTCGGGACGGTGCCCGGAGGGCCCTGGGAACCCTCTCGTGCGGCGTTCCCAGCTTCGGCCGTCCAAATCGCGCTCAGGGGCGGCGGTTGCGGCGTTCTTCTCTCCGGGCGGGTCCGGGATGCAAGCACCGTGGTAACTTCCGTATACAAGCTGTATGCGATCTCTGGGGGTAGTGGTGGCGTCGGGTCGGGAGAAGGCGTACGCGTACCTCAAGGAGACGGTACTCACGGACCCGGCGATGCAGGGCGAGTTCCTCTCCGAGCAGGACATCGCCGATCGCATCGGAGTCTCGCGCACCCCGATCCGCGAGGCGCTGCTCCTGCTGGCCGCCGAAGACCTCGTCGAGTTGGTGCCCAAGCGCGGGGCGCGGGTGGCGCCGCTGTCCGGGCGCGAGATCACCGAGCTGATGCAGCTCCGCGGGATCGTCGAGCGGTACGCGGCGCAGCACGTCATCGGCACGGGGCGAACGCCGGTGCGGGAGTTGGGCGCGTGCCTTGAGCGTCAGCGTGCGCTGAGCGGGCCGGACCAGGCCAAAGAGTTCATCGACGTGGATCACCTCTTCCACTCGTCTCTCGTGTCGGCCGTGGGCAACACCCTGCTCGACCGGCATTACGAAGGGCTGCGCAGCCGCCAGGTGCGGGCCGGTGTGGTGGCTCTCTACAACCAGCAGGGCCGCCAGGAAGCGGTGCTCGACGAGCACCGTGCGATCGTGGACGCGCTCGCGGCCGGGGACGCGCAGGCCGCCTGCGCCGCCATCGACAGCCACCTTGAGTCGACGCTGAAGGTGCTGCTCGCCGGATAGACGGGCGCGGTGTTGCGGCCCCAACCTCTCAGCGCGGCTCCCCCAGCCTGCGGTTGGCCAGCACCGGGATGTTCTTGCGGACCGCCGCGACCTCGTCGGCGTCCACCTCGACCACCGTGAGCTCGGGCTCCGCACCCAGGCGCCGGCGTACGGTCCCGTCGGGTGCGACGAGCATGCTGTGTCCCACTCCGGTGGGCGCCGTGCCTCCGGTCGCGGCTCCGCCCGCCGCGGCCGGGTCGGCCTGGCCGACGGCCGCGACCCACAGCGTGGCGTCCAGGGCACGGGCCCGCACCAGCAGCTCCCACTGATCGAGCTTGCCGGGACCCGCGCCCCAGGATGCCGCCAGCAGGGTCGCGGTGGCCCCCGCGTCGGCGTGGGCCCGGAACAGCTCCGGGAACCGCACGTCGTAACACGTGGCCAGGCCCAGGCGTACGCCGTCCACGTCGATGGTCACCACCTTCGATCCGGCGGCCACGGTGTCGGACTCGGCGAAGCCGAACGCGTCGTAGAGGTGGATCTTGTCGTACGTCGCCTCGACACCGCGTCCGGTGGCCAGCAGGGTGTTGGTGACCCGGCCGCCGGGGGCCGGGGTGAACAGACCCGCGACAACGGTGACGCCCGCTTCCTCGGCGACGGCGCGGACCGCATTGGCCCAAGGGCCGTCCACGGGTTCGGCGAGCGGCGCCAGGGGCGTGCCGAAGCAGGCCATCGACGCCTCGGGAAAGACGACGACGTCCGCGCCGGCGTCCGCCGCGCGTGAGGTCCATTCCTTGATGAGGGCGAGGTTCTTGCCGGGCTCGGGGCCGGTCGTCAGCTGGCTCAGTGCGATGCGCACGGTGGGCTGCCTTTCGGTTTCGGGAGGACGTCGGGAGGGTGCTTGGCTCTGCTCTTACGGGACACGGACTGCGGGGGCGGTCTCCGGTGTGACCGTACCGGCGAGCAGCTCATCCTCCTGCTCGGCGTGCGCGGAGTCCCTGCCCAGGCAGAGGCCGATGAGAGTGACGGCAGCCGCGACCGCGAGGTAGAGCGCCAGCGGGACCCAACTGCCGTACGAGCTGAGCAAGGCGGTGAACAGCAGCGGGGCCACCGCGCCGCCGATGAGGCCCGCGAGGGTGTAGGCGAGCGAGGAGCCGGTGTAGCGCAGGCGGGGCGAGAACTG
This sequence comes from Streptomyces sp. NPDC002853, assembly GCF_053591915.1. Taxonomy (NCBI): domain Bacteria; kingdom Bacillati; phylum Actinomycetota; class Actinomycetes; order Kitasatosporales; family Streptomycetaceae; genus Streptomyces; species Streptomyces sp. NPDC002853. The sequence goes on from NZ_JBSFUS010000024.1 coordinate 8,462, forward strand.
CTCGGCGACGAAGGCCGCTTGCGGTCCGTACATGAACGAGTGGATGGCCAGGGCCACCACGACACCACACACCAGCAGGATCCAGCTGCCGCCGTCGACCACGAGGAAGAAGACGAACGGCCACACCCCTGCGGCGAGGGCGGAACAGCCGTACAGCAGACGCCGGTTGACCCGGTCGGACAGCGCCCCGGCCAGCGGGATGAGGAAGATCTGCAGGAAGGAGCCGACCAGGACGGCCGTCAGGGCGGAGCCGCGCGTCATGCCCAGTTCGTCGGTGGCGTAGGTGAGGACGAACACGGTGAACATCGCGTACAGCACATCGGGGGCGACCCGGCTGAGGATCGCGGCGCACAAGGCGCGGGGCTGGGTGGTGAAGACCTCGCGGATCGGGGCCTGCGGCCGGGACTCCTCGGCCTCCATGGCCTTGAAGACGGGGGTCTCCTCCAGCTTCGCCCGGATCCACAGACCGAAGGCGACCAGCGCGCCGGAGAGCAGGAAGGCCACGCGCCAGCCCCAGGACAGGAACTGCTCCTCGGTGAGCAGCACGCCCAGGGCGGCCAGCACGCCGTTGGCCAGGAGGTTTCCGGCGGGCGGCCCGATCTGGGCGGCCGAGGCGTAGAAGCCGCGGCGGCGCGGGTCGCCGAACTCGCTGGACAGCAGGACGGCCCCGCCCCATTCGCCGCCGACCCCGACGCCCTGCGCGAACCGCAGCAGGACCAGGGCGATGGGGGCGGTGACGCCCGCGGTGCCGTAGGTGGGCAGGACGCCGATCAGGAACGTGGCCGCGCCGATGAGGACCAGGGTGGCGATGAGGACCTTCTTGCGGCCGATGACGTCGCCGAGGCGGCCGAAGACGAAGCCGCCGAGCGGGCGTGAGACGTACCCGACGGCGTACGTGGAGAACGCCAGGAGGGTGCCGGTGAGGGGGTCCTCCGAGGGGAAGAAGAGGTCGCCGAAGACGAGGGCCGCGGCGGCGGAGTAGACCGCGAAGTCGTACCACTCCAGAGCGGTCCCGGTGAGGCTGGCGAAGAAGGCCCGGCGGATGCCGGCGCGGCCCGGCGCGACCGCCGGTGGGCCCTGTGGGGTGTGCTGCATGCTTCCCGGTCCTTGCGTCGAGGGCGTCGAGAGTGTCGAGGGGACATCGACCTTCCGGCATACTTCTTGTATACAGATCGTATGCGCAACCCCCGCGCCGGAAGTTGACCGTGTCGAGACCCATGTCCCGACCCGCGCCGAGACCCACCCCTTGGAGTGCCCATGGCCCTGCTGACCTTCGAACTGCCCGACGGCTCCGCCCGTGACGTCGACGTCGTGCAGGTGCTCAACGCCGGATACGCCGGGCGCAGGCAGGCCGACGTCGCCGCGCACGTCGCCGAACTCGCCCGACTCGGCGTGCCCGCACCGTCGGTGACCCCGGCGCTCTACCCCGTCTCCCCCTACCTCGCCCAGCAGACCGACCGGGTCGCCGCCCCGCACGCGCACACCTCGGGCGAGGCCGAATGGGCGCTGGTCGTCGCGGACGGCGGCGAACTGCTGCTGACCGCCGCCTGCGACCACACCGACCGCGACCTGGAGGTCCACGGCGTGGCCTGGAGCAAGAACGCGGCACCCGATGTCCTTGCCCGCCAGGCCTGGCTCCTGACCGACGTCGAATCGCGCATCGACGAACTGACCCTGCGCGCCTGGGTCACCCACGCCGACGGCCGGGAGACCGAGATCCAGCACGGCACGCTCGCCGAACTCCTCACGCCCGGCTACTGGACCGGCGTCCTGCGAGAGCGCGGCAACCTGACTCCGGGAACCGTCCTGATCTCGGGCACCATCCCCATGGCCGAGGACGTGGACCAGTTCGCCGAGGGGTGGCGCGTGGAGCTGGGCGACCCCGCCACCGGCAACACGATCCGGCTCGCCTACCAGGTGGTGCCACTGCCGGAGCCCATCGGCTGAGCGTGCGTGCCCGCGGGAGGGTCTGCGACTGCGCCCTCCCCCAGGGCGTCAGCGCGGCCCCTTCACGGATTCCAGGGCGGCCGGGGTGACGTTCTTGAGGAACAGCACCGGCGTCGCCGCCACGGCCACCGCGAACACCGCGAAAGCCAGGCGCATCCCGCCCAGTTCGGCCAGGAGGCCCACCAGGGCCGCACCCAGCGGCATGGCACCGAAGTTGAAGAGCCGGGCTGCCGCGCCGTAGCGGCCGAGCATCCCGTCGGGAACCATGCGCTGGGTGATGGTGCGGGCGTTGACCGACCACAGCGTGCCGCCCATGCCGCCGAGGAAGGCTCCGGCCGCCACCGCCCAGATACTGGTGGTCAGGGCGGGCAGCGCCACCATCGCGGTGGTGCCGATCAGGTCTGCGAACATGGCCCGTCGCGCGCCGAGCAGCCGGTTCACCCAGGACACGGCCACCGTGCCGGCCAGCCCTCCGATTCCGAGGGCGCTGAACAGGATGCCGTACTCCCGCGGACCGAGCTCCATGGCCTGCTTGGCGTAGAGCGGCATGAGCGCGAGCCATGCGCCCCAGACGGCGGAGAGCACGGCGACGACCACCGAGAGCGTGCGCAGCAGCCGGTCGCGCCAGAGGAAGCGCAGCCCCTCGGCGATCCGGCTGTTGACCGATACAGGAACCACGTCCGGGGCGGGCCCGTCCGCCCGGAAACGGCCCACCAGCAGAAGCAGGGCCAAGGCGGCGACGGCGTACGAGGCACTGATCAGGCCCAGCGCGAGACCCGTCCCGGCGGCCAGCAGCAGCCCGCCGACGAAAGGACCGGCGAACTCCTGCCCCACCGTCTCGGCCCCCACCATCCAGGTGTTCGCACGCTCCCGTCCCGCCTCCGGCACGGCGGCCGGGACCAGCGCGGAGCCGGAGGTCGATGCGAGTACATCGGCGACGCCGAGCACCGCTCCGGCGGTGAAGAGCTGGCCGAGGGTGATCCCTCCGGTCACGGCGGAGACAGTGAGCCACCCCATGGCAGCCAACCGCATGGCGCTCGCGCCCCAGAGCAGCCACCGGCGGTCGAAACGGTCGACGAGCACGCCCACGTGCAGCGCGACGAGCAGCCAGGGCAGCGTGAGAGTCAGCGAGACGGCGGTGACCTGCGCGGGAGAGCCGGTGAGCTCGGCGGCGAGCAGCGGGAGAGCCATCTTCATCACGCCGTCGGCGAGATTGGTCGCGGCGGTGAAGCCGACCAGGACGGCGGTGTTGCGAGGGCCGGGGTCTTTCGGGGTTCTGGATCTGCGACGACCTGTGCCGCGCGAGGGCCTGCGCGTGTGATGACCGGGGCCTCGTGGGGAGCGGTGGCGGTCCTTCGGCCTCGATGCGCCGAAGCTCTTGTCGGCGTCCGTCCGCTCGGGCACTGCCGTGGCCATGAGCAACCCCTAACCATCTAAAGCTTTAGCCGGTGAGACCACTTTGGCGCACGCGGCCCACCATCCGCAACCGGTAAAACGGTTAGGCGGTAGAATGGCGAGAACCTGCGGGAGGTGACACGCGATGCTGGAACCGCCGGCCTCAGCCGTCCTGGTCGAGGCGTTCGCCAACACGGTCGACGTGGAGGAGGCGAGCGACGAGATCGCCACCCCGGCCGACCTGTCCATCTGGCTGAAGGGCCGCGGCCTGCTCGACACGGCCGCGGAGATTCACGTCGACGACCACGCGCGCTACGTGGCTCTGCGTGCGGGCATCCGCGAGGAGCTGGGAGCCCACGTCGGCGACACTCCCGACCCGCAACTGCTCGCCGCGGCCGACCGCGTGCTGGCCGAGCATCCGGTGCTGGTCACCACGCGCGGCCGGCTGACCCCCGCGCCGGGGCTGACGCCGGAGCGCGGGCCCCTGGCCACGCTGGCGATCGCCTGGAACGAGTTGGTCACCACCGGGGACGCCCCCCGGCTCAAGCGTTGCGCGGAACACACCTGCGGCTGGGTGTTCTGGGATGTGTCCAAGAATCGCAGCCGCCGCTGGTGCTCGATGAAGGTGTGCGGGAACCGCAACAAGTCCCGGTCCTACGCGTCCCGTCAGCGACAGACGAGCTGAACTGGCTGAGTCCTCCTCGACTCCCGAGTCCTCCTTGGCGCCTGAGCGGTCTCAGCTGTCTGAGCCGAATCAGCTGTCCGCACGTCGGTTGTCCGCACGTCGGTCCGTCAGGACGGGTCGACGACACCCTCGCCTCGCGCCGCGGGCAAGCGGTGGGTCATGAAAGGCCGGCTGGTGATGAAATCCCTGAACTTGAGGGCGGCTTCGGACAGGTAGCTGTCGCGGCCCCACACCAAGGTGAGCACCCGCTCGCAACCGGGCGCGTCCAGGCGGACCCAGGCGACCCGCACCACGGCCTCCGTACCGGCACGGCGGGACATCGCCGGGATGAGACCGATGCCGAGACCCGCACTGATCATGTCCTGGCTGGCACCTGGTTCGTCGCCCTCACAGGACAGCAGCGGGGTGAGTCCCTCGGCCGCGAACAGCCGGTCGAGCAGAGTGCGCTGCCAGTGACCCGGGCGGGTGGTCACGAAGGGCTCGTCGGCGATTTCGGGGATCGTCACGCTTTCCCTGCCGTCGAGCCAATGACCCGGCGGCACCGCGAGGAGCACCTCCTCGCGGGCGAGTTCGACCGACTCAAGATTCACTCCGGTCAGCGGCTGTGAGGCGACACAGAAGTCGACCTCCCTGGTGCGCAGCCGACGGTCCATCTCCTGCGCGGTCGACTGGAAGAGCCGTACGTCGGCACGGGGATGATCGCCCCGGAAGCTGCCCACAAGGTGAGTGACCGTCAGAAGCGTCTCGGAGGCCACGCTCACGCGCCCCAGGCCGGTGTCACGCGCCTCACGCACGGCCCTGCGACCGTCGTCGAGTTCGCTCAGGGCGCGCTCCACATGCCGCAGGAACATCGCTCCGTACGGATTGAGCCGGATACGGCGGCCCTGCCGGTCGAAGAGGGGCGAGCCGAGCTCGGATTCCAGGCGCGCGATGGTGCGGCTCAACGAGGGCTGGGCGACGCGTAGTTCCTGGGCGGCGCGGCTGATGTGCTCGAAACGGGCGACGACCTGGAAGTAGCGCAACTGCAGAAGATCCATGATCCGCCTTGCTTCCTTCGGCCCTCTGAGCCGGCTCCCTCTTATGCCTTCAGAGTCATCTTCACATGGCAGAACAAGTCTTGGATCGCATAAGCGTTTCTCTCTACGGTCTTCCTCAGAGCCCCCGTTCGGCACTTCGCCGGCAACTCCCGTCGCCCGCGTACGGCATCGCGCACTCGCCGACCGTCCGGCCGACCACCCGTCCCCAGGAAGGTCCCACCATGAGCGCTGCGGATCTGGCCCGACTCCAGTTCGCGGCCACGACAGGCATCCACTGGCTGTTCGTGATCCTCACCATGGGGCTCGTCCCGCTGGTGGCGATCATGCACACCCAGGCCGCGTACACCCGTGATCCCGCCAAGAAGGCCCTGCGGGAGCGCATGACCCGCTTCTGGGGCCAGCTCTACGTCATCAACTACGCGGTCGGCATCGTCACCGGCCTGGTCATGGAGTTTCAGTTCGGGCTCAGCTGGAGCGGCCTGAGCAAGTTCGCGGGCAACGTCTTCGGCGCCCCGCTGGCCCTCGAAACCCTGATCGCCTTCTTCGCCGAGTCCACCTTCCTCGGCATGTGGATCTTCGGCTGGGGCCGCCTGCGCAGAGGCGTGCACGTCACGCTGATCTGGCTGGTCGCCCTGACCGCGTACGCCTCCGGGTACTGGATCATGATCGCCAATGGCTTTATGCAGCACCCGGTCGGCCATGAAGTGCGGGACGGCGCGGCCTACTTGACCGACTTCGGCGCGCTGCTGACCAACTCCAGCGCTCTGGTCGCGCTCTTCCACATCGCGCTGGCCGCGTTGACCACGGGTGGCGTCTTCGTCGCCGGAGTCAGCGCCCACCACTTCCTCCGGCGCACCAAGGAGACCGAGCTGTTCCGCGGGTCCCTGCGTCTGGGCCTGTGGGTGGCCATGGTCACCTCGTTCTTCGTCGTGGTCGTCGGCGAGATGCAGCGGCCCGTGATCGAGCGGACCCAGCCCATGAAGGACGCGGTCCTGGAGAACAGCGGCGTCGCCGAGGTGCAGGCCCAACTCGTCAAGGAGCACGGGCCCGGCGACTACGTGCCCTGGCAGGACACGATGCGGATCTCGATGGACGTGATGACGATCATCGGCAACACCGTGTCCACCATTACGTTCATCGCCGTCATCCTGTTGTGGAAGAACCGTTTGACGCGCTGGCGCCCCGCCCTGTGGGTGCTGGTCGCGACGGTCCCGTTCCCCTTCATCGCCTCCGTGGGCGGCTGGGTCGTCCGTGAGGTCGGCCGACAACCCTGGCTCGTCTACGGAGAACTGACGGTCGAGGATGCCCTCTCCCACGTGAGTACGACCGCCCTGGCCGTGTCCTGCACCGTATTCATCGCCGTCTTCCTCGCCTTGGCGGTGACGAACTGGACCCTGATCACCCGCTTCGCCCTCCGGGGCCCTGACGCCACCCAGCTCGGCACCACCGAGCCGCTGCCCGCGGACCTGCCCGAGGGACCAGGCGACGGCTCCGACGAGAAACAGCCGGTCCCGGCCTTCTGAAACAGCCGGACCCTGCGGCACTCCCCTGCCGGAACGGAAAGTTGAGCGAGATGACACTGGAAACCGCCTGGCTGGCCCTCCTCGGCCTGCTGCTCGCCGGGTACTTCGTGCTCGGCGGCTATGACTACGGCGTACAGATGCTGCACCCCTTCCTCGGCGACCGCGACGGCAAGGAGCACCAAGAGCAGCAAGCACAACAAGCGCAACAGGACGAGCACACCGGCCGGAGTTCCGCCCTCGACGCCATCGCGCCGTTCTTCCTGGGCAACGAGGTCTGGCTGGTCGCCTTCGCGGGCGTGCTGTTCGGTGCCTTCCCGCACCTGGAAGGCACCCTCCTGCCCGGCCTGTATCCCCTGATCGTCGCGATCCTCGTCGGCCTGGTCCTCGGCAACGCGGCCGTCCAACTGCGTCGTCGCACACGGGGCGTTCGCGGCCGCCGCTGGTGGGGCGCCCTGATCGTGTTCGGTGGGGCGCTGCCCGCAGTGTGCTGGGGGCTCGTCGTGGGTCTGCTCCTGCGGGGCGTACCGCGCCGGGCCGACGGGAGCTTCCACATCGGGCTCGGCGATGTGTTCTCGCCGTTCACGCTGGCCTGCGGCATCACCACCGCGCTGCTCTTCGCGGCGCACGGCGCCGCCTTCGTCTCGGTGCGTTCCGCTCCGGCCCTCGCTTCCAGGGCGCGGCACATAGGTGTCGCCCTGCTCCGTGGGGCCGCGGCCGTGGGGACCCTCGCACTCCTGCTCTCGCTCTTCGGGGCAGGCGCCTCGATGACGAACCGCGCCACATCGGCGGTCGTCGCCGCCCTGTTCGCGGCGGCGCTCGCCGGCGCCTGGTGGTGCTTCGCCCGAGGCCGCGACATCGCGGCCTTCGCGGCCACGTGCTGCGCGACGGCGCTGCCGGTGCTGCTCGTGGGCGCGGGCCACTACCCGTACCTCCTGATCACCACGGCGGGCGAGGGGCTGACCGTCGGTCACGCCGTCACGGACGGCACCACGCTCAAGATCTTGAGCGCGTTCGGGGTCCTGGTGGTCCCGACGATCCTCGCGTACCAGACGTGGAGCTGGTGGGCCTTCCGAGGCCGGACGGGCCGCCGTCACCCCAGCTACTTCTGACCCCGGCCGGCCGCTTCCGGCCCCGGCGAAGCACCGGCCCGGGGACACATCGACAAGGAAGAGGATCTCAGGATGAAGCCCGTCGAACGGCGTCTGATGCGTGAACTGCCGGTGCTGCGCCGCCACATGACGACCTCTTCGGTGCTCGCGTTCCTTGTCGCCACGCTCACCGTCACCCAGGCGGTCCTGCTGGCGGCGGTCCTCGCGGACGGTTTCGAGGGGCGCCCGGTCCGCCTCGCGCCGCTGACCGCGTTGACCGCTGTCATGGCGTTGCGCGCGCTGCTGACCTGGGGGCGCGGGGTGCTCGCGCAGCGCGCCGCGGCCGACGCCAAGTACGCGATGCGCGCGCGGATCACCGGTCGGCTGCGGCGCACCAGCCCTCTGCGGCTCACGGCGGGGCGCCAGGGCGAGACGGCCACGGTGCTGACCCGGGGGCTCGATGCCCTGGACGCGTACGTCGTCGGCTACCTGCCCACCATGGCGGCCACCGCGGTGGTGCCCCTCACGGTGGTCGCCTGGCTGGCGTGGACGGACTGGACGTCCGCGCTGATCATCGTCGTGACGCTGCCGCTGATCCCCGTGTTCGGAGCGCTGGTCGGCGCCCACACCGCCCGGCGCACCGCCCGGCAATGGCGGTTGCTGTCCAGGCTGGGCGGCCATTTCCTGGACGTGGTGGCCGGTCTTTCGACGCTGCGCGCGTTCGGGCGCGAGCGGCACCAAGCGCGTGTGGTGCACGAGATGGCCGACGCCCATCGCAGGGCCACCATGCGTACGCTGCGCGTGGCCTTCCTGTCCTCCTTCGTGCTGGAAACGGTCGCCACTCTCTCCGTGGCGCTGGTGGCCGTTCCGGTCGGACTGCGGTTGCTCGACGGGGAGATGGACCTGCGCACGGCCCTCGTCGTGCTGTTCCTGGCCCCCGAGGCGTATCTGCCGCTGCGCGCGGCAGGGGCGGCCTTCCACGACAGCGCCGAGGGCATCGCTGTGGCCGAGCGGGTCTTCGCCATCCTCGACGACACCGAAGCCGATGGCCGGGGCATGTCCTCGGCGCGCGCCGCCCGTCAGATTCCGGTGCCCGACACCCGCGCGGCGGACCTGCGCCTGGAAGACGTCACGGTCCACTACCCGGGCCGTGCCGCCCCCGCCCTCAGCCACGTCTCACTCACTCTGCGGCCCGGTGAACGTATCGCGCTGGTCGGGCCGAGCGGCGCGGGCAAGTCCACGCTCCTCGCGCTGCTCCTCGGCTTCACGCACCCCGCGTCGGGCCGTGTCACAGTCGGCGGCACCGACCTCGCCGCCCTCGACCCCGACCAATGGCTCACCCAGGTGGCCTGGGTGCCACAACGCCCGCACCTGTTCGCCACCTCCGTCGCGGACAACATCCGCCTGGGGCGCCCCGATGCGAGTGACGCGCAGGTGCGCCGAGCGGCACGCGCCGCTTACGCAGGTCACTTCATCGAGGAGCTGCCCCAGGCGTACGACACGGTGCTCGGCGAGCACGGCGCCGGACTGTCCGCGGGCCAGCGCCAGCGGATCGCCCTGGCCCGCGCCTTCCTCAAGGACGCACCCGTACTGCTCCTGGACGAGCCGACCGCCCACCTCGACCCCGAGAGCGAAGCCTGCGTCACGCGCGCCACAGTGCGCCTCATGCGCGGCAAGACCTCGGTCGTCGTCGCCCACCGCACAAGTCTGCTGCCGCACGCCGACCGAGTCATCACCGTAGAGGCGGGCCTCATCGCCACGGTCAAGGCACCCCTTCCCTCGCAAGTCGCTCACTCTCAACTCGCGCTCGCCGAAGGCCTGATGACCCCATGAACCTCCACGCCGCCGACGCCGTCCCCGCCCCTGCGCGCACGCGGCGTCACCCCACTCTCCGCCTTCTGCGCCACCTCCTGCCGCACTGGCGCCGCCTGTTGCCCGCCGCCCTCGCATCGGCCTGCAGCGAGCTGGCGGCCGCCGCGCTGATGGCCACCGCCGCCTGGCTGATCACGCGAGCAGCCGAACAGCCCCCGCTCGCCTCGGTGAGCCTGGCGATCGTCGCCGTCCGGGCCCTGGCCCTGGGACGCGGAGCACTGCGCTACGTCGACCGGCTGCTGGGCCACGACGGTGTGTTGCGGGCCGTCGCAGGCTTCCGCACCCAGGTGTACGAGGCCCTCGTACCTCTCGCCCCCGCGGGCATCCCCGCTTTCCGCAACGGCGACTTGCTCACCCGCCTGGTCGACGATGTCGACGCCGCACAGAACCTCCTGCTGCGGGTCCTGATCCCTGCCGCGGCCGCCTGCACCGTCGCCGCCAGTGCCACGGCCATGGCCACGATGTTGCTGCCGCAGGCAGGTGTACTGCTCGGACTGTTGCTGGCCGTGGCAGGAGTCCTCGTACCCGCCTTGGTGCTCACACGGTCCCGCCGGACCAGCCGCGCGGACAAGAGCGCTCGGGCCGAACTCGCCGCCCTGACATTGGACTTGACCCAGGGGGCGGTAGATCTCGCCGCGTACGGGGCCAGGGCTCATGCCCACGATCACAACCTCCGCACCTGCGCCCGGATCGCCGCGCTGGAGCGCCGGGCAGCCTGGACCACCTCGGTCGCCTCCACCACCGTCCTGCTCCTCCAGGCCGCGGCGGCGATCGGCGTGACCTGGCTCGCGCTGCTCGCCCACACGGCGGGGGAACTGCCCGCCGTGCACCTCACCGTCCTCGCGGTCCTCGCACTGGTCTCCTTCGAGGCGCTGACGCCGTTGCCCGCCGCCGCACGGCACCTGGCCGAAGTGCGGGTCAGCGCACGCAGGTTGGCCGATCTCCTCGACACTCCACCACCGGTCACCGAGCCGCCCGGGCCGGCTCCGCTCGCCATCCGTGCGCCGGTCGGCGTGGACATCACCGACCTGCGCGTACGTCACACTCCCGACGGCCCTCCGGTCCTGGACGGAGTGACTCTGAGCCTGCCGCCCGGCCGTCTGTCCGTTCTGTTGGGCGCCAGCGGCTCCGGCAAGTCGACGCTGATCGCCGCGCTCATGCGGTTCGTCCCCTACGAGTCCGGCAGCGTCCGCGTCGGCGGACGCGAACTGCGCGACTGCGCGGGCACCGACGTCCGCCGCGCGATCACCGGCATGACGCAGGACGCCCACGTCTTCCACACCACCATTCGCGCCAACCTCCTCCTGGCCCGCCCCGCGGCCACCGACCCCGAGCTGCACGAGGCCGTCCGCAAAGCCCAGCTCCTGACCTGGATCAAATCCCTCCCCGACGGCTGGGACACCCTCCTCGGCGAGAACGGCTCCGCCATGTCCGGCGGCCAACGCCGGCGTCTTCTCCTGGCTCGGGCCCTGCTCGCCGACCCACCTGTGCTCGTCCTCGACGAGCCCACCGAAGGGCTGGACCCCCAGACCGCCGACGCCGTACTCGCCGACATCCTCCATGCCACCCACGGCCGTACGACGCTCCTGATCACCCACGACCCCGCTAACCTCACCACGGCCGACCAGATCCTCACCCTTGCGCACGGCCGCATCCAATCCCCCACGGCACACGCCCGCAGCCGACCTGACCGGATTCCCACATGAGGGGCTGGCCGCCGCTCAACTGCCCGGCCGCCCCGTCGGCCCTGCACTACAGTGCCCGACCATGCCCGACCTCCTCGGAATCAACCACCTGACGCTGTCCACGACCGACCTCGACCAACTCGTGACGTACTACACGGAATTGCTCGGAGCCACGCTCGCCTTCGAGCGTGCGGCGACCTCGTCCGATCCTCGGATCGCGGTCCTCGACGTCGGCGGAGACGACCACTTGATGATCGTCGAAACCGCAGCCGCCCCCACCACCGGACTTGACCCCCTGGGCCAGGCGGGTTGGGGGCTGCGCGTGGGAACTCATGCGCAGTTGTGTGAGGTTCGCGAGCACATTCTGGGGGCCGGGTGGCCGGTCGGCGCCATCGTGACCCTGCCCACGCAGTGGACGATGACGGCTCGGGACCCCGACGGACGGCCCGTGGACGTCCGCGCCCATCGCCCCCGCACGGATTAGCCGACGCTTGTCCCGGGGGTGTGGGTCAGCAGCGGACCCCGACGCCGCCACACCAGCAGGCCGACGTCCCGAGGGCGCTCCCGCTCGGGGAGACTCCCGGCTGTCGCGGCGGGGTCGGCCACGTACTCCAGACCATCCCAGAACAGTGCGGCCGCGAAGCGGTCCAAGGCAGTACGCAGATCCGGCCCGGCGTGGTCCCGGACGTACTGGAGCTCAGGGTGCGGGCGAACGCATACCTGCCGTACCAGTCGGCGTCCGCCGCCGTCGGCCAGATCCATCCCTCTTCGTCGAGGTCCGCCTCGTCTACCCGAGCACGGGTGTCGGAGCTGGTCGGTCCGCTTTCCATCACGTTGACAGGTCTCTGTCGACATGTTGCTATAAGGCGCTGCTCAGGCGGACTTGCGTACATGGCTCGCCGCCCGGGCACCGGCCGGATCGACGGCCACCTGACCGGGGGTGGCGCCCCCGAAGCCAGAGCGAGGAAGAACCATGCCGCAGCGCGCCGCGACCATCGTCGGCGGCGGGATCGGCGGCCTCGCCGCTGCCATCGCCCTGCACCGCCGCGGTTGGCGCGTCGAAGTGCTCGAGCGCGCCCCGCGGTTCACCGAGATCGGCGCCGGCGTCTCCCTGTGGCCGAACGCGCTGCGCGCGCTCGACGTGCTCGGCCTGGCCGACACCGTCCGGGCACTCGGCGCCGTCGAGGCCACCGGTGGCGTACGCGACCGGCGGGGCCGCTGGCTTTCCCGTACGGACAACGCGGAGCTGGCCCGGCGCTTCGGCCATCCCCTGGTGGTCCTGCACCGCGCGGACCTGCTGCGGGCGCTGACCGATGCGCTGCCCGCCGACAGTCTGCGGCCGGCCAGCGAGGTGTCCTTCGTCCGCGACGACGGCCACGGCCCAGTCGTCACCCACCCCGGCGGCGAGTCCCGGCCCGACCTCGTGATCGGCGCCGACGGGCTGCGCAGCGCGGTCCGCGGTGCGCTCTGGCCCGATGCGGCCGGCCCGCGCTACGCCGGCTACTCCGCCTGGCGCATGGTCACCGAACCCCTGGCCGAGCCGCCCGCCGAGGGCGCGGCCACCTGGGGTCGCGGGGAGAGGTTCGGCTACACGGCGCTGCCGGGCGGGCGGATGTACTGCTTCGCGACCGCTTCGCTGCCCGCGGGGACGACCGCCGACACGTCCGAGCACGAGGAGCTGCTGCGCCGGTTCGGGGCGTGGCCAAACCCCATCCCCGCCCTCCTGGCCGCGGTTCCCGCGGCAGCGGTGCTGCGCCACGACCTGTACGACCTGCCGCCGCTGTCCTCCTTCGTCCGCGGCCGGGTCGCGCTCCTCGGCGACGCGGCGCACGCCATGACCCCGAACCTGGGGCAAGGCGCGTGCCAGGCCCTGGAGGACGCGGTCACCTTGGCCCACTGCCTCGACGGCACCTCGGAGGTGGCCGCCGCCCTTCGCTCGTACGACCAGCTGCGTCGTCCGCGCACCAAGGCGATCACGCGCCGCTCCGCCCGGCTCGGCACCCTGGGCCAGCTGTCGTGGCCGCCGGCCGTGCTGCTGCGGGACACGGCCGCCCGGCTGATGCCGACGGCGGCGACGCTGCGGTCCATGACGCCGGTTCTCGGCTGGACCCCGCCCGGTGACCAGGGGACCGCGACGGGGAACGAGAGCCGCTGATGCCGGACTGGACCTATCAGCCGCTGCGTGGCGCGGCAGCCGCCGTCCTCGGGTTGCGGCGTTCGCAGCGCGCCGCCCTGCGCATATTGGCCTCGGTCGGCTCCCGGCCCGCCGGTGCGCGGCTGATCGCCCGGGGTTTCGGCCACCGCCATCCGCCGCGGCGGCTCGCGGGCGACATCGCCGGGGTGCCCGTGGCCGTGCGCCTGGGCATCACCGTTCCGCCCGCACTCGCCCGCGACACGGTCCGCGCCATGTCCCCGCTGGGGGCCGGTGTCGTCGAGGTGGCTCCGGTCTCGGCAGCCGACGTGGCGATCGTGCGCGATGCCGCCGCGGGCCGTTCCCTCCCGGTGGTCGTCGGGGCCTGCGCCCCGGAGGTCGAGGCCGCCCTCAAGCCTCACGTCGACGGGTTCACCGGGCGCGACGACCCGCGCGTCGTCCACGTGTGCGACCCGTCGGTCACGGCGGCGGCGACGGCGCTCGAAGACCCGGGCACCGTCGTCCTCGCCCGCCCGGCCGTGCTCGTGGCCGCCGGACCCGGCTGGTTCGCGCGGGTCACCGAAGCCGCCACGCCCACGGCATCCGCTCCGGTGCTGCGCGACGTGGGCCGCGATCCGCGCCGCTGGCCCGCCTGGTGGTGGGCGCTGCTCGTCGGGCTCGGCATGACGGGCGCCGGGCTCGGCGCCGCGGCGATCACGCTCGGCCCGGTGCTGCTCTGGTACGACCGCGACTACCTCGGCATGACGCTGCACGAACTGCACGCCGCCAACCACCACCTGGTGCACTTCCTCCAGCACGACCGGATCACCATGGCCGGGACGATGGTGTCCATCGGCGCCCTCTACACCGGCCTAGCCGTGGGCGGCATCCGCCGGGGCTGGCCCTGGGCCCGCGAGGTGTACCTGCTCTCGGGGGCCATCGGCTTCCCCACCCTGTTCTACTTCCTGGCCACCGGCTTTGTGGAACCTCTGCACACGGCCACCGCCCTCGTGCTGTTCCCGATGTTCGTCGCCGCGGTCCGCCGCACCCCGCACGCGCCACGGTGGCGGCCGGCAGCCGAGGGGCCGGAGCCGGAGCGCAGGCGGGCGCTGGTCGGCCAGCTGCTGATGATTCTCACGGGTACGGGACTGTTCGTCGGCGGGGCGGTGATCTCCGTGGTCGGCCTGACCGATGTCTTCGTCCCGACCGACCTGACCTTCCTGGGCACCGACAGGCACAGCCTGGAAGCCGTGAATCCCCGGCTCGTGCCGTTCCTGGCCCACGACCGCGCGGGGTTCGGCGGGGCCCTGATGTCCGCCGCGGTGGCGATCGTGCTGCTCAGCGCGTGGGGCTGGCGGCGCGGCGAGGCCTGGGTGTTCTGGAGTCTGGCGGTGGCGGCGGCCGCGGGTTTCCTGCCCGCTGTCGTGGTGCACGGTTCGATCCACTACACCGATCTCATCCACCTCGCGCCGGTCTACTTCGGCATCCTCCTGACCGGCACGGCGCTGTTTCTGGCGCGTCCGTACCTGTGTGCCAAGGCATCGGCGGCCGGCCGAGCGAGGTGACGGCCCGGCCCACTCACTCCGTCGGGCCGCCGCCGAATCCGATCTCGTTGCCGTCCGGGTCGCGGAAGGTGGCCTTGCGGACCCCGTTCGCGTACGTCTCGCGCGTGTCCGGTTTCAGGCCCCGGCCGGCGATCGCAAAGATGCGGGCGTCGAAGTCATCGACGAACACGGTGTGCAGGGCGTGCCCGGCGTGTTGGGGCCGCACTTCGATGAACACGTAACGGTGTTCGGCGAGTTCCCACACCGCCTCGGTGTCATTGGGCAGGAAGGCCGGGGGCCCGCCGAGCAGTCGCTCGTACCAGGCCACCGCCGTCGTGTAGTCGCGGACGGGAATGCCCGCGAACAGATCTACGGTCATGAGGCCATGCTATGCACGCGGGCGTCCGCGCGGAGTCCCTCGCGGACGCGGCGGGTCCGCTTCGCGCGGTTTCCGCAGCGGGCCGGTCGTCGGCACGGCGTATCCAATTCGTGCTTGTTTCTGAAGATCGTTTCGTTGGAGGCTACCGGCATGCAAAATCAGCCGACATACGTATTTGTACATGGCGCCTTCGCCAACTCGTTCTCGTTCGCACCGCTGCAGGCAGAGCTCGGTCTCCTCGGGCACCGTTCGGTCGCGGTCGACCTGCCGGGGCACGGATTCGAGGCGACGTACGCCGCCGGCTACCAGGCGCCGCAGGACCTCGATGCGCTCGCTCAGGAACCCGGAAGCATCAAGGGGGTCACGCTTGCCGACAACGCCGCGCGCGTCATCGAGGTCCTTGAGCGGGCGAAGCAGCACGGGCCGACCATCCTCGTCGGCCACAGCAGGGGCGGCATCACGCTGACCGCGGTCGGCAACGCCCGGCCCGACCTGGTCGACCGGATCGCCTATGTCTCCGCCTGGTGCCCCGTCGACCTGGATGTCAACGACTACTACGCCCAGCCGGAGATGGCCGGTGTCGACCCGGGAGCCTTCGCTCCGGCGCTCGTCGGGAACCCGGCGGAGCTCGGCCTGCTCCGGGTCAACTTCCGCACGGCCGACCCGGGGACGTACGCCGCGCTCAAGCAGGCGTTCGCCGCCGACCTCACCGACGAGGAGTTCCGTACGTTCCTGAACACCTTCCAGCCCGACGAGAACCTCGACGTCGGCACGTCCGCCGACCGGACGCAGGCCGCCACGTGGGGCCGCATTCCCAAGACCTATGTGCGCCTGGCCGACGACGCCAGCATCCCGCTCGCCATGCAGGACCGCCTGATCCGCGAGGGCGACGCGCTCACCCCCGACAACCCCTTCGACGTGGAGACCCTTGAGGGAAGCCACCTGCGCTGGCTCGTCCACCCGAAGCCGGCCGCCGAGCTGCTCGCGGGCCTCGCGGCGCGCTGACGGGTCCGCCCGCCACTGCCGCCGCTGCCGCTGCCGCTGCCGCTGCCTGACGCTCAGGCCATCAGCTCCGTCTGCATGGCCTGAGCCGCCCGGTGGGGGATGAGTTCGTGGCGGATGTACCACTCGGTGGAGAGCAACTCCTCCCGGTCGGACGGCGCAAGGCCCGCGATCAGCCCCGGGACGGCCCCGCGCTCCACCTCGGTGCGGTGCGCCAGCACCGCGGCCACCTTCTGCTCCAGCCACGGCCTGACGTCGACGGCGGCGGTGACCCACTCGTCCGGGACGGTGCGCGTGGCCTTGCCTGCCGCGGCAAGGCGCCCGCCCCACTCCCGTACGGCCGAGTGCGGATGCGTGGCCGTATACAGGGCGCTCGGCTGCCAGGGGGCGCCCGCGTCGGGGTAGAGGCGCTCAAGCCCCGCCGCCTGGCACGCGAGCAGGGTCACCCGGTGTGTGTGCACGTGGTCCGGGTGGCCGGAAAGACCGCCATACGCATCATGGGTGATCACAATGCGTGGGCGGAACTCCCTTATGTGAACGACCAGTTCCCGCACCGCCTCATCGAGAGGCGCATCGCACAAGCGCGCCGCACCCGGAGCCGACCGCGGCACGCGCGCGTCGGCGTAGCCGAGCAGTCGCGGTGGACCGGCGCCGAGGATCTGCAGAGCCTGGGCCAGCTCGGTGGCCCGCACCGTGTCCTTGGACCAGGTCGCCGTGACAACCGCGGTGCGGGCGCCCGCCGTTGCGTGACGGGCGAGGACTCCGCCCGCCACCAGGGACTCGTCGTCCGGGTGGGCGAAGACCGCGAGCAGACTCGGAGTGGGCATCGGTCCGGACGTGGGTGCGGGCAAGTCCTTCGCCTTCCGGTGGGGGCGGTGCCGGGCGGCGGACGTTCACGGGTGCTGGCCGGGACCCAGCCGGCCGTTGTCGGCGAGGCGGCTGGGCGACAGGTCCGTCGGATCCTCGTCCGCCTCCAGCAGTGTGTCGGCCGGGCCGATGATGAGCGGGTCCGCCTCCCCCACCGCCTCCTTGTCCATCGACGCGTAGTCGACACGCAACAGCAGATGCCGGATCGCTTCGAGGCGCCCCCGGCGCTTGTCGTTGAACTTGATCACCGACCACGGCGCATGAACGGTGTCCGTGGAGCGGAACATCTCGACCTTGGCGCGGGTGTAGGCGTCCCAGAGATCGAGCGAGGCAAGGTCCGTGGGCGAGAGCTTCCACTGCCGCACGGGGTCCACCTGGCGGATCGCGAAGCGTGTGCGTTGCTCCGCCCGGGAGACGGAGAACCAGAACTTGACCAGGACGATGCCGTCATCGGTGATCATCTTCTCGAACAGCGGCACCTGCTCGAGGAACTCCTCGTGCTGGCGAGGGGTGCAGAAGCCCATGACGGGCTCGACGCCTGCCCGGTTGTACCAGGAGCGGTCGAAGAAGACGATCTCTCCGGCGGACGGCAGTTGCGCGACGTACCGCTGGAAGTACCACTGACCCGCTTCGCGTTCGGTGGGCTTGTCCAGCGCCACGATGCGGGCTCCGCGGGGGTTGAGGCGCTCGGTGAAGCGTTTGATCGTGCCGCCCTTGCCCGCCGCGTCACGCCCCTCGCACAGGACCACGATGCGCCGGCCCTGCTCACGCACCGACCTCTGCAACTTGAGCAGCTCGATCTGCAGGATCCGCTTCTGGCGCTCGTACTCCTTGCGCCTCAGCTTCTCCGAGTAGGGATAGTTCTCCTGCCAGGTCCGCAGTGGCTCCCCCTCCGCGTCGAGCAGCACCGGGCGCTCCGGCCGGGCCTCGTCCACCGAGAGCCCGTCCAGCAAACGCTCCCCGTCCTTGTCGTCCGCGTCCGACGCCACACCGTCTCCTGTCATCGACCTGTGCCACCTTTCTACCCGCATCGATCGCCACTCCGCTGAAATCGCCATATACCCAGGAGCGCCCCTTCTCCACATCGCAGCAGGTCTTCCGGCCGCCGAGGGCCTTCGCCCCCGCCTCCCGTCGTACACCCACCGGCGTCACCGCGACACGCCCCGGCACGCCGGCGTCCGGCGCCGCGCGGGCTCAGGCTCCCCCGCTGAGGTACGCCTCCAGCTCGGCGGCGCCGGTCAGCATGGCCCGTCCGCGGGCGGTCAGTCGGGCACGCCAGTCACTGAGCGCGGTCTCCAGGGGTTCCAGGCCGCCGGCGGCCCGTACTTGAGCGATCAGGGGGGCGATCTGTTCCAGCAGATGGCCACCCCGCCGGAGCTGGTGCACGAGCCGGGCATCACGCACATCTGCCTCGTCGTACACGCGGTAGCCGGTGTGTGAATCCCGGTGGGGGTGCACGAGACCGGCTCGCTCCCATTTGCGCAGCGTCGCCGGCCGGATTCCGAGCTGCGCGGCGAGCGGCCCCACGAACACGCCTTCAGGCCCGGCCCCGGACCCGGACGCCGGCACGGGCTCCAGGTCGCGCAGTGCTCGCTCCACCGCCTGGAGGGTCCGGCGGTCCTCGGATAGCTGCACATGGCTCTCGTCGATGAGGCGCAACGCCTCGTCGACCACGCCCTGGTTCACGGCCCGCATGATCGACGTCGCGGTCTGGTGGCCGTGGCCCGGCAGCAGGGCCAGGAACGCGCGCAGGGCCCGCGCGTGCACCGAGGTGTAGGTGCGATAGCCGTTCGGGGTGCGATCGGCGGCCGGGAGGATGCCGGCCTCCTCGTAGTTCCGGACCGCCTGCGTGGACAGACCGTGCCCGCGCGCCAGGTCAACCGGCCTCAGCCGTTCCCCGCTTTTAAGGTTTCGCCCCATGCACCCGCCAACTCCGGAGAAAAGTTTCAACCGAGAGTTCAACGATAGCGTTTAAGGCATGGCTACTGACATCGAAGACACCACTCACGCGGTCGAGGCCGCCAGTGTCATGAGGCTGCTCCGCACCCGGCCACAGGTGCTCGCCCTGGGCGAGCCCACCCACGGCGAGGAGACTCTGCTCGAACTGCGCAACGAGCTCTTCCAGGAGCTCGTCGAGCGGGAGGGCTACCGGACGATCGCGATCGAGAGCGACTGCGTCTCGGGTCTGATCGTCGACGACTACGTCACCTCCGGCGCGGGCACCCTCGACGAGGTCATGGAGCGCGGCTTCAGCCACGCCGACCTGGGGTTGGGAACCTCCGCGGCCAACCGTGAACTCGTACGCTGGGCACGGACGTTCAACGCCGACCGATCCCCCTCCGAGCACGTCCGCTTCGCCGGTATCGACGGCCCGCTGGAGATCACCCACGCCGCGAGCCCCCGCCAGGCCCTCACCTCGCTCCACAGCTACCTCGCGGCCCACCTGGTGGACACGGGCCTGCTGCCCTGCACCGCCAAGACCCTCGACCATCTGCTCGGCGACGACGGCCAGTGGGTCGATCCCGCCGCGATGATGGACCCGGCCCGGTCCGTGGGGCAGTCGGGCGAGGCGAAGGAGCTGCGGCTGCTCGCCGACGATCTCGCGGCCCTGCTCGACGCGCAGACCCCGCACCTGATCGCGGTGACCTCGCGGGACGACTGGGACCGCGCCCGCCTGTACGGGCGCACCGCCACCGGCCTGCTGCGCTACCACCACTGGATGGCCGACGCCTCACCGAGCCGCATGGCCCGCCTGGTGGGCCTGCGGGACCAGATGATGGCGCACAACGTCCTCGCGCTCGCCGAACGGGGCCCGACACTGGTCCACGCCCACAACAGCCATCTCCAGCGGGACCCGAGCACGATGCGCATGTGGGACCAGCCGCTGCTCCAGTGGTGGAGCGCGGGCGCACTGGTCAACTCCCGCCTGGGCGAAGGCGAGGGGTATGCCTTCGTGGCCACGGCCCTCGGCACGCTCCCTCACCAGGGAGTGGACGCCCCGCCGCCGGACACCGTCGAAGGGCTGCTCTACGCGCTCCCGCAGGACCGCTGCGTCATCGACGCCCCACGTCTGGCCTCCGCCCTCGGCCCCACACTGCCCGCGCCCCGCGTATCTGCTTGGTTCGGCTACGCCCCGCTCGACCCGGCCCAGCTGTCGAGGATCGACGGGCTCGTGTTCCTCGGCGACGTCCGGCGGAGCTGACTCCCGTCCATGATCCACATGTGGCGCGCCGGTTAGCTCGCGCGCCAGTTCCCGGGCAGTGGGTGGATCGGCTGCCAGCCGTCCGGAATTCCGTAGGGGTGGTCGATGTGCGCCCATATCAGCGCTCCACCCACGACCCCGGGCACATGCCGGTTGGGCTCCGGCCTCGACATCAGCGCGCCTGTGCCGTGTTCAAAGGCGTCAGCCACTGCTTCGAGGTACTCCGCCACCGACGCGGACTCCGCCGGGGAGCCAAGTTCCGCGCCCTCGTAGTAGGCCCAGCGCCCCACACCCGAGGGTGAGACGTACAGGCCGCTGTCGGGAGCGTCATTGTCCGCCCCCAGCCATGGAACCCACTCCCCCGCCGGACGCGACAGTTCGCCCGCCAGCCCACCGGCAAGGGATTCCCACGTCCCGCGAGCCTGCACCGCCTCGTCCGGTCCCAACAGCACGCGGTCGAGGAAGTCGTAGGCCGCCAGGTCGCCGTCCTCGTCCTCCTCGACATCGACCCACTCCACCCCGCCGCACATGCGCCACAACGCCTTCAGTTCCTCGGGAAATCCATGCCCGTGCGCGGCGTGCAACTGGGCCTCGGCAGCGGCGAGGACCCGTTCGTCGACCGGAGGAAGGACCGTTTCGGCGGACACCGGAGCGTGAGCGCGCAGCCATGTCTCGATCCGCTTCCAGGCCGCGACCACCCGGGCGTTCATGAGCACCCCTCACGTGAGAGACCATCCAGCACGCGCATCACTCCAGTACTGCGCCTCAGTCCCGCCAGATCCAGTCGTCGCTCCCCGCGCACCGCGTCCGTGATCTCTTGGTAGACGGCGGTGCGCAGCAGCATGGGAGGGCGTGCCGGGCGGGTGAACGGCCGCCCTGCCACCTCGCCGCTGACGGCACCCGCCCGGATGTCGATCCAGTCGCTGCCACCCAGCACCGAAAGCCGTTCGCTGAGGGGACACGTCGCGCTCGTGACGGTGAGCGTGAGATGGGCGCCCGACTCGAATCGTACGTACGCGGCTGCCTGAACGTCGGCTTCCGGTGCTCCAACACCCTGATCCAGTGTTCTCACTTCGCGTGGCGTGCCCAGGATCTGGCAGGCGAGGTCGAGATAGTGCACGCCTGCGGGGCGGGAGACCAGCAGGGTCGCCTCTGCGCCGGCGAAGCGGCTCGGGTCCCCGTGCCAGATGTCCTTCGGCAGCGTGAAGCGGTGTTGCGCCATGACCCCCGCGAGCACCTCGGCCCGCTCGGTCAGGAACAGCAACTCACACAGTTCGTGGGCGCTTTGAGCCGGAGGAGCGTCCACGAGGAGGTGCTTGCCTGCCGCCACCAGGGGCCTGATCCATTGCCGACGGTGTTCAGGAGGCCGGCACAGGGCGACGAGGCGGATCGACTCGTCCGCAAGGACCTGATCCATGTCGCGGGTCTCCAGGCCGGCTGACCTGGCCACCGCGGCGGCCTCGCGGTCGTCCTCGACCACCGCCACAGGACACGCGCCGACCGTGCCGCCCAAGGCCTGCAGATGCTGCCGCCCCGCCTCGCCGAAGCCTACGAGCGCCACCTTGATGTCGACCATCTCGTACGGATCCGCTTGCTCTTCCTGCTGAACCGGCTCCGCCCGATGCGCTTGCTCTGCCCGGCGCACTTGCTCTGCATGCTCTGGTTTGTCCCCTTGGTGCATGAGTCAACCACCCCTCCTACAGACGCAGATCACACCCCCCGGGCAAGCCTCCCCCATCAAGGCCCCGCGTCTCCCGGCGGCGCGCGGGGTTCAGTGCCCCATGCCGCCACCGCCGTCCACGGGAATGACGGCACCGGTGATGTAACTGGCCGCGGGTGACGCGAGGAAGGCGATGGTGGCGGCGATCTCCTCGGGGCGGGCCAGGCGGCCCAGAGGTATCTGCCGTACGAGGTTCTCCCGCTGCTCGTCGGTCAGGCTCTCGATCATCTTCGTCTCGGTGAGGCCGGGGGCGACGACGTTGAAGGTGATGTTGCGGGAGCCGAGTTCGCGCGCCATCGAGCGGGCGAACCCGACGAGCCCCGCCTTGGAGGCGGCGTAGTTGGCCTGGCCGCTCTCCCCCCGCAGGCCCACCGCCGAGGAAACCAGTACGACACGGCCGAACTTGGCACGCAGCATCGGCTTGGTGGCCTGCTTGACCACGCGGTAGGTGCCCGTGAGGTTGGTGTCGAGCACGGACGTGAAGTCCTCCTCGCTCATGCGCATGAGGAGCTTGTCCCTGGTGATCCCTGCGCAGCACACCAGGACTTCCACCGCACCGTGCTCGTTCTCCGCCTCCTTGAAGGCGGCCTGCACCTGCTCGGTGTCGGTGACATCGCACCGGATGCCGAACAGCCCCTCCGGGGGTTCACCCGTGCGGTAGGTGACGGCGACACGGTCGCCCGCCGCTTGCATGGCGCGGGCGGCGGCCAGGCCGATGCCGCGGTTGCCGCCGGTGATCAGGACGGAGCGGGTCACAAGGAGCCTTTCTCGAAATGCTGTGGAACGTTGCTGTGCAACGTTGCTGTGGAGCAGTCAGGGCGGCCGATGGGTCGCAGCAGGTCAGACAGCGGTCGCGGTGACCCCGGAACGGGTCAGTTGACGGCTGATCATGGCTGCGGTGTCCATCACGGCCTCGATGAAGCGGTTGCGGACGGTGGGGCTGCGCAGCTGGCTGTGGGTGGCGAGCAGGCTGACCGCACCGGCCACCGCCGAACCACGCCACAGGGGTGCGGCGATGGCGTCCCTGCCGAGCAGGAGCGAGGGCCCCAGGGCATATCCGTCCTGGCGGATGCGCGCGAGCTGCGGCCGCGCCGCGGTGACGTCCCCCAGGCACGCCTGGATCGCCCATCCCGGCGGGTCCGCCTCCAGGGGGGCTCGCCACAGCGCCTGGAGGATCGCGTGCGGGGTCGCGTGCAGCTGTTGCGCGTGGGCGCCCAGGGCCTGCTCGGCGTGGATGCGCATCGGGGTGCCGATGAGGAGCGGTACGTACGCCAGAGCGATGTGGCCGGTGCGTGACTGTAGTGTGATCAGTTCGGCGCGAACAGTAGCCGACCCCGTGCCGGTCGGTGGACCGGACGAGTCCGAGAAGGAGCCGGAGAAGAGATGCGGTGCCTCTACAAGGGAGTAGTGGCCGCGCGGCCCTTGCCGCTGCACGGCCCCTTCGCCGACCAGCGCCTGGACGTAGCGGTGGACGGTCGGGGCCGGCAGGCCCGCCCGCGCGGCGACGGAGGTCAACGGATGGGCCCCGGGGCCCAGTTGATGCAGGGCCCGCAGGACCGCGAGCGTACGCCCCACGGAGCCACCCCTGGACTCCGAGGGTATGGCGGCGGCGGGCGTCTGCAACGCGAACTCCCCCTTGCAGTTGTGGATCGTCGCGTCTGCCGCAACGCGGTCGGATCTGAGGAGCCATTGTCGCGACCGCCCCTCGTGCACCACCAGGCCCAGTTTTTTCCTGTCACCGAATTTCAGGAAGCTTCCTTTCCGGTATATGGGGCGGGCCCGGCCACTCGTCGGCACAGGCGGGGGTGAACAGTGGACAACAAGGCGGCTCTGCGGCAACTGCTGCAGTGGAAGCGGAAACAAGTTGATCCCTCGACTCTGGGCTGGCCCCCGCGCACCGGCCGCGGCCGCCGCTCCAGCGGTCTCTCGCAGGCACAGGTCGGGCAGCTTCTGTACGTCTCGGAGCGCACCTACGCCCAGCTGGAGCGCGGTGAAATGGCCTCGCCCACACCCGAGTTCCTCGACCGGGTGTCCAAGGTGCTCCAGCTGCACGAGCGGGAACGCATCGCGCTCTACGTCTACTCCGTGGGCCACGAGCCGCCCCATCCGCAGGATCCGCTGGCCGGCACGAACGTGCCGCCCGGCTGGAAGGTGGCGGTGGAGGGGATAAAGGGGCAGCCCTGCTACGTCAACGACGTCGCCTGGAACGTCCTCGCCTGCAACGACGACTTCATCCGCATGTTCCCGCGCCGCGCGAAAGACACATCGCCGGCAGCGCTCCCGGAGCAGAACCTCATGCGCTACATGCTGCTGCGGGAGGACACCAGGGAGCATCACATGGTCAATTGGCAGACGCAGTGGGCGATACCGCTGACCGCCCAGTTGCGCACCGCGGTGGCGGCCCACCCGGAGAACGCGGATCTGCAGGATCTGGACCAGGAAGTCGACGCGGACCCGGTGGTGGGCCCCATCTACCGGACACGGCATGTCGCCTATGTGCACCCCAACGGCGACACACGCAAGATGCGGTACAACGCCTATGGGGGCCCGGACGAGGAAGCGTACTTGGACCGGTGCTGTGAGCAGCACGCTCCCTCGCGCGTGGGCGATGTCACCATGTGTACGGCGATGCCGCTCGGCTCGCCCGGCGCGCGCTTCACGATGCTCGTCTTCAAGCCCGACCCGGTCGCCTGTTCCGCTGGGTGAAACGGCGGCCCCGGTTCATTCCGGCCGTTGGAACCGGGGCCGATTCGGCGGGCTCGCGCGGTGCGCCCGCCGTGACCGCCGCGCTTTGATGGTCACGCCTCGTGCGCCGAACCCAGAGCGGGTGTGTGTGTCCGGGGAGCCGGAACGGTCGCCCCCGGCCGTGCCCCGCATGGTCGGGTGCCGCCTTGGCGGAGGGGGCGGCCGCACACCGTCAGGCGACCGGCAGTTGCTGGGGTTCGGTGTGCCGGTCGAACGCCCACTGGGCGGCGCTGTGCGCGAGTTCGATGACGGTGTGGCCGGGCCCTGTGCCCCGAAGGTGCCCGTACTCGAGCGCTATGACGATCATGAGGCGCTCGGGAAGGCCGAGTTGCGGGTAGAGCCCACGGCCGAAGATGTCGTCCATGGCTTCGCGGGCCGTGAGACCGCTCTCGAAGCGCAGCCGGATCTCGCTCTGCATGGTGCGCAGGTAGTCGATGTGCTCGCTCAGGTCACCGGGCCCCTTGAGCCCGCCGTGTCCGGGAACGATGATCCGCGGCGAGAGACCCAGGATGGTCTCGTTGGCGTCGATGACGCTCTGCAGCGGGCCTGACCAGTGCGGGGGGTGGTCCTCGGGGAAGAAGACGTCGCCCGCGCAGACCACGTCGCCCACCCGGGCGATCAGGTCGCCCGCGTGGTGCGCGGGGCCGACCTCGATGAGCTCGACCTCCGTCTCCCCGACCGTGAAGACGTGCTTGCCGCTGAAGGTGGAGGTGGGCGGGGTGACGCGGGCCGAGAGGAAGTCGAAGACACCGAAGTGACGGCGCAGGTACCAGCCGAGCGCTCCTTCGGAGGGTGTCTCGTTCAGCAGGTGGTGCATCTCCTGGGGAGTCGGCTCATGCGCCAGGTGCTCGTGGCCGGAGCGGGTGGTGATGATGTCCGCGCCGGGGAACAGGTGATTTCCCCAGCTGTGGTCGCCGTTGGCATGCGTGTTGACCACGGTGCTCACGCGTCGCGAGCCGAGGATCGGGCGGGCCGCCCGGATCATCGCGTCGGTCAGCGGCTCGTCATAGGGGGTGTCGATAAGGGCGGCATCGTCGCCGGAGACGATCCAAAGGCAGTTGGCGAATCCCCAACTGCCGCCGCCGGACGGCATCCACACGTGCAGCCCGGCGGCGTTCGGGATCGGGGTGAGCTGGCTGGGGAGTTCCATCGGCGCATTCTTGCCGAAGATGCCTCCCCGCGTCGTGTGGTCTGGGGCACACGACGCCACGGCGGCGGCCGGAGCCCGGTGCAGGCTTGGCTAATCTGCTCGGGTGACCATCGAACTGACCCTGCTGCCGCGTGTCGCACATCGCGGGCAGGAGGTCACCGCGCCCCGGCTCCGCGGCCTGCTCGCGCTGCTCGCGGGTGATCTGCGCGCGGGCTGCGGCATCGAGCGGCTGGTGGCGGGGCTGTGGCCGGAGGCGTTGCCGGAGCGGCCGGGCAAGGCTCTGCAGGTTCTTGTGTCCCGGGCGCGGGCGCAGTTGGGCGCCGACGTCATCGCGAGCACACCCACGGGATACCGGCTCGCCCTCGCCGAGGACCAGGTCGACAGCTCGGCCCTGCTGCTGCACGCCGCCGTGAGCGCGGAGCGGGCCAGGGCCGGGGATCACGCGGGAGGGCTGGCGGCGGCCGAAGCCGGACTCGCCCTGTGGGACGGTGCCCCTGACGGATCGGCCGGCATCGACGCCCCCGTCGCCGCGTTGCGCGCCGAACGTGCCCCCGTCCGCGCCGCTCTCGTACGCGCGCAGGCGCTCGCGCTCGCCCGCCTCGGACGGCATGCGGAAGCGGCCGGCCCGCTGGCCGCGGCCCTCACGGAGCATCCGCGCGACGAGGAACTGCTCGCCGAGTCGCTGCGCGGGCAGGCGGCGACAGCCGGCCCGGCCGCCGCCCTCACCCGCTACGAGACGTACCGCCGTGACCTGCGCGAGGCGCTCGGCACCGATCCCGGACCCGGACTCAGGTCCGTGCAGCGGGAGTTGCTGCGCGCCGGCGCCCCGGCGGTGCGCCACGGCGTGCCGCACGAGCCGAACCCGCTCCTCGGCCGTGATGAGGACATCGCCGCGGTGGAACGGCTGTTGGGCGCCATTCGTGCCGTCACCGTCGTCGGGCCCGGCGGCCTCGGCAAGACCCGGCTCGCACACGCCGTCAGCCGCCGGGCGGCGCAGCGCGTGGTGTACTTCGTGCCGCTCGCCGCCGTCACCGCGGACGCGGACGTGGCGACCGAGGTGGCCTCCGCGCTGGGCGCGGGCGAGGGCCGGCACGGCGTGGTGAGCGGCCACACCTCGGCCGACCCGGTGTCCGGCATCCTCGGCGTGCTCGGCTCCGGGCCCGCCCTGCTGGTGCTCGACAACTGCGAGCAGGTCATCGGGGGCGCCGCCGCCCTCGTGCGGGCCTTGGTCGCCGGCTCCAAGGAGCTACGGGTACTCACCACCAGCCGGGCCCCGCTCGACCTCACGTCCGAGACCGTGTACGCGCTGCCGGAGCTCGATCTCACCACCTCGATCGAACTGTTCACCCAGCGTGCCCGGGCCGCCAGGCCAGGGGTGGAGCTGCCGCCGGACGCGGTGACCGGGCTCTGCCGCCACCTCGACGGGCTGCCGCTCGCCGTGGAACTGGCGGCGGCGCGGGTACGGGTCCTTTCGGTGCCGGAGATCGCCCGCAGGCTCGACGACCGGTTCGCGCTGCTGCGGGGCAGCGCGCGGGACACGCCGGAGCGCCACCGCACGCTGCACGCGGTCGTGGAGTGGAGCTGGAACCTGCTCACACAGGACGCGCGGGCGGCCCTGCGCACCCTGTCAGTCTTCCCCGGCGGCTTCTCCGGGGCAGCGGCAGAGCAAGTGCTCGGCGAGGACGCGCTGTTGCTCCTGGATCAGCTGGCCGCGCAGTCGCTGCTCACCCTCGCCGACACCCCGGCCGGCGTGCGCTTCCGGATGCTGGAGGCCGTACGCGAGTTCAGCGCGGCCCACCGTGCACAGGCCGGCGAGGACGACGAGGCCGTGGGCCGATTCCTGGCCTGGGCACGGGACTTCGGCGTCGAGTCCCACGATGTGCTCTTCGGTCCGGAACCTCCCCCCGGCTCCCGGCTTCACCGGCCCCGGGGCGGCCCCATCGACGCCCGAGAGCGGATCAGGGCCGAGCAGGACAACCTCGTGCCGGCCCTGCGGCACGCCCTCGCCCGCGTCGACTGCCCCACGATCGCCGCCCTGACCGCCGTACTCGCCGCCCTGTGGTCCACCGACTCCAACTACCCCCGCCTGGCCACCCTCGCCGCCGACACCGGCCCGCCGCTCTCGCACTACCGCCCCGGTCCCGACCACGTCGACGTCGCGCGCACGGCTGCTGTGTTGTGCGCGGGGGGCCTGTTCATGAACTACGGGCCGCACGGCATACGCCAGCTCGTCACCCTGCGCCGGCTCCCCCCGGCTCCGCCGGACACCCTGCCGCGCGCCACCGCGACGGTCCTGAGCGCACTCCCCGAGATGCGCCCGCCCGACTACGCCGTGCTGCACACGCTCTGCGCCGACGAGCAGCCCCTGGTCGCCGGCATCGCCGAGTGCGTGGCCACCTACGTCTGGGAGTACGAGCACGACATCGACCGCGCGCTCGCCTCGGCCCACCGGATGATCGGCGCACTTGCTCCGGTCGACCAGCCTCCCCTGCAGCTCATGGGCCATTCCCGGCTCAGTGAACTGTCCTTGCGGGCAGGACACGGCGAGACCGCCCACGAGCACCTCAGGGCGGCTCTGCGGGCGCTGCCGCGGCTCGGTGACGAGCTCGACTACATCGGCATCCGCTCGGCCCTGGTCCTGGCCTGCCTGCAGCGCGGCGACCCCGACGAGGCCGAGTACTGGCTGCGGCAGACCGAGGGCGACGCCACTCCGCGGGATGACGACTTCTACAGCCCCGCCCTCGGCGGCCGCGCCGAGATCGCCCTCGCCCGCGGGCACACCGAGGCCGGGCTGAGCCTGTGGCGCGGCGCCGTCGAGCGGATGCAGGAGGCGGGCTCGATCCACGGCGGCGACCCGTGGCTCGACCCGTGGGCGCTTCAGATCCAGTCCGCGGCGGTGACGGCACACGCGCACGCCGGCCGGCTCGACCTGGTCGCGGAGCCGGTCGACCGGCTGTGGCAGCGGCTGCGGACGCTGCTCGACGGTCCGCCCCGCTCGCCCTTGGAGCTGCCCGTGTTCGGGACCGTGCTGCACGCACTCGGCATGGCCGCGCTCGCCTCCGGTGACGCCGTCGGCCCAGCCGTCGCCGTACGGATGATCGCGCTGGCCGAACGGCTGCGGGTGCTGCGCGAGTTCCAGCCGACGATGTCGGCGGCCCGGGCCCGGGAGGCGGCCGAGAACGCCGACCGGGCGGCGTACGGCGACGCGGTGTCGCGGTACGCCGCCCTGGAGCGGGACCAGCTGTGGGACGCGGTTCGTGCGCTTACTTCGGGTCGCGGTGGAACAGCGCCGTCGACCAACGGTAGCCGAGCACGGCCAGCCCCAGGCACCAGGCGATCGTGATCCACCCGCTGTTGCCGATCTCGCTGCCGAGGAGCAGGCCGCGCAGGGTTTCGATGGCCGGGGTGAACGGCTGGTGCTCGGCGATCGGCTGGAACCAGCCCGGCATCGAGTCGACCGGCACGAAGGCGCTGGAGATGAGCGGCAGGATCATCAGCGGCAGCGCGTTGTTGCTGGCCGCCTCGGCATTCGGGCTCGCCATCCCCATCCCCACCGCGATCCAGGTGAACGCCAGCGCGACGAGAGCGAGCAGTCCGAGCGCCGCGAGCCATTCCAGGATGGTGGCGTCGCTGGACCGGAAACCGATGGCCACGGCGACGGCGCCCACATGCAGCACGCTGAGGACGGCCTGCAGCACACTGCCGACGACGTGCCCGACAAGCACCGAGCCACGGTGGATGTCCATCATGCGGAAGCGGGCGATGATGCCTTCGGTCATGTCCATCGAGACGGACACCGCCGTTCCGGCGGGGGTGGCCCCGATGGTCATCAGCAGGATGCCCGGGACGAGATAGGCGACGTAGTCCGCGCGGTCGGCGCCGCTGCCGCCGATGCCCGCGCTCATCGTGTCGCCGAAGACGTAGACGAAGAGCAACAGCAGGACGATCGGTGTCAGCAGGATGTTCAGGGTGAGGGAGGGGTAGCGCCGGGCGTGCAGGAGGTTGCGGCGCAGCATCGTGGCCGAGTCACGTACGGCAAAGGTCGGAGAGCTCATCGGGCGGACTCCATGGCCTGGTCGGGGGCGTCGGCGCTGTCGGCGGTGAGGGCGAAGAACACGTCGTCCAGGTCCGGGGTGTGCACGGTCAGTTCGTCCGCCTCCACCCCGGCCGAGTCCAGCCGGTCGAGGATGGCGCGCAGCTCGCGCTGGCTGCCGCCGCTGGGGAGTTGCAGGGTGAGCGCCTGGTCGTCGCGGGTCACCTCGTGCAGGGCGAGGGCGGCGAACCGGTAGGCGGTCGGGGTGGTGAACCGCAGCCGCACATGACCGCCCGGGATGAGCCGCTTGAGCTCGTCGGAGCTGCCTTCGGCGGCGATCCTTCCGTCGCTCAACACCGCGATGCGGTCGGCCAGTTCGTCGGCCTCCTCCAGGTACTGGGTGGTGAGGAAAACGGTCACGCCGCCCGCGACGAGCTCGCGGATGATGGCCCACATGTTGTGGCGGGAACGCGGGTCGAGGCCGGTGGTGGGCTCGTCCAGGAAGATGATCCGCGGGTTGCCGACCAGGGTCATGGCGATGTCCAGGCGTCGCCTCATGCCGCCGGAGTAGGTGGCGGCGGGCTTCTTCCCCGCCTCGGTGAGATCGAGGCGTGCCAGGAGTTCGGCGGCGACCCGCCGTCCCTCGCTTCTGGGCAGGTGGTGCAGGTCGGCCATGAGGAGCATGTTCTCCTCGCCCGTGATCAGCCCGTCCACCGCGGAGAACTGCCCGGTGACCCCGATCGCGGCACGCACCGCCCGCGGGTCGGTGGCCAGGTCGTGGCCGCCGACGCGCAGGTCACCGGCGTCGGCGGTGACGAGGGTGGAGAGGATCTTCACGGCGGTGGTCTTGCCGGCGCCGTTCAGCCCGAGCAGGGAGAAGACGGTGCCGGCCGCCACCGTCAGATCGATGCCGTCCAGCACCGTCTTGTCCCCGTAGGCCTTGCGCATCCCCGTGGCCGCGATGGCGGGCGAGGACGATGTCGTCGTTGTCGTCATGCCGCAGAGGGTGCGGCACGGCGCATTCAGCGCGGTTTCACGGGGGTTTCAGCACGCGGGCTCAGGCCGTAAAGAAACCTCCTCGATCAGGCCGCCGGTATCTCCTCGATCCGTTCGCGGTTGAGCAGGTAGGTGGGCAGGTAGGGCTGCGGCATGGTGACGGGGAAGCCGTAGTCGTACGCGAGGCTCGTCATCGCGAGGACCCCCAGCGCCACCCGGGCGCGCGGCGCCGTCGAGTCGCCCCAGTAGGTGCGGTGATGATCGACGGCGTCGGCCAGGGCCTTTGTGAAAGCGTCGTGGTCGCGGGCGATCAGGCGGTGGAAGAGGGCGACGGGCTGGTAGTCGATGAGGTCCGAGAAGTCCTTGGGCGTGTGCGTCAAGGACTCCGGATGAGACGTCTCCATCGTGGCGAGCAGCTTGGGCACCACGTCGTCGATGGGGCGCTGGGACCAGAAGGTCTGCAGGGTGTCGATCCAGTGCAGGACGTACGCGTCGACGGAGTCGTCCTGCCGCAGCACCTCGAGCGGCACCTGGCACAGCCGGTCGGCCCGGTCCTTCTGACGGCACGCGACCGCCACGTAGAAGGCATCGAGCCAGGCGCGGGCCTGGGCGGGCGGCGCGGCAGGGGTCACGGGCAACTGCCGCACGATGTCCTCGCCCAGGTGGCACGTCTGGGCCGAGGCTCCGGCGAACAGTGCCGTGCCGAGTTGTACCGAGCTGGCCCAGGCGTCCCAGGTGTCGTGGTCTGCCGCCTTGGGGTCGGCGGCGCAGTGGGCGTGGGCGAGCGTGAGAGCCGATGCGAAGGCGTCACCCAGTCCGGCCGGGTCCTCGGCGAGGCCGGCTATGGCGTCGGCCGTGGCGTGGGTGAGGGCGGCCGCGTCGGGTGCCTTGGCCGCGGTGGCGGTGTCGAGTCGTCCGGCACGGTCGAGGCGCACCAGCCCCTTCAGGCGGCCCAGCAGTTCCGGCGGCGGCTGCAGGGAGAAGGAGAGGGTGTCGTGGTCGATGACCGTGATGGACGTCAGGCGGCCCTGATGCCACCAGTAGACCCGGGGAGACAGCGAGCCCGGGCCGTCCTCGTACGCACCGAGACCGTACGCGGCAAGGGCGTTGATCGCGTCGGCCACCGAGCCGTCGGCGATCGGGTGGTAGGCCAGCAGGTGCCGGGTGGGCACGACGACGAGGGCTCCGGCGTCCGGGAGCGACTCGCCGGTGACCTGCCGGACCGTTTCCGACAGATACAGCGCCTTGCTCGCGACGAACGGGGAATCGCCGTACAGGGAGTGCAGCACCGCCCCTCCGTCGGTGGGCACTTCGTCGTGGTCGACGGGGACGCGCATCAAGTTCGCGTACGCCGCCTGCCCCAACTCCTCGATCCCCGCGCGCTCCACGTCGGGGTCGGTGAGCATGCGCACACTGGTGGGCTGGTCGAGGGCGTAGGCGAAGACGAGCCCCTCGGCCACCACGCGCGCGTAACTCATGGCACCGGCGATCTCCGGCGTGAGCGAATCCGTGGGCACCAGACGCGCATGCACACCATGAAGGAGTTCTGCGGCGCTCTCGTCGCCCTTGCTTCCCTCCGCCAGACGGGCGAAGTGCCCCCTGACCAGCTCGGGCCAGTGCTCCTGCGGCGCCTGCCGGCACTCCTGCGCCAGGTTGTACAGAAAGTGGGTGTGCCCCTCCTGCGCGTACGGAGCGGCGAGTGCCCGCAGGCGGGTGGCCTGGTCGGTGGTCAGCATCGGCAGCTCTGGATCGGGAGCGGCCGACATGCCAAAGGTGTTGTTTTCGTTCACTGTTGCGACTCTACGATCTGTGTGGGGATGGATCTGACGCCGGGTCGGGAGCGTGGGGTTGGTCAGCGGCCCCGATCGCGGGCCCGCGGTCAGGGAGTGTCGCCGGACCAGTCCCAGCGACGGCGGCGGTCACCGGGCCGTGGGTCGTACATCGCTCGCCCGCCGGCACCGAAGTGCCCCAGCTCCGTGGGCAGGGCGACACCACTCTCCTTCTCGCCCTTGGTCCAGCCGGTCATGTCGAGCAACAGGCCGTCCAGGGGGCCACCGACCAGCTCGCCGTAGTCCCGCCCGGGCTGGGGACCCTGGCGGGGGTCGTCGTGGTCCTGGCCGTAGACCCGGCCGCGCAGCAACTCCTCATCCCTGTCCATGTCTCCCAGCCTCGCAGCCGCCACTGACAATCCGCCCCTCGCACGTCCGGGCAAGGGCCGGACAAGGGCTGGGCGCGGCCCCGGGCCTCACTCCCCGCCCGGCAGCGGCAGCTCCGGGTGGTGGCGCAGGGCCTCCAGGACCGCGCGCACCGCCGCGCGAGGCGGCGAGCCGTGGCGGATCGCCGCGGTGATGGTGCGCGTCATGGGAGTGGCGAGTTCCCTGGTGGCCACGTCGTAGCGGCGGTCGACCGCCAGGCCCGGCAGCAGCGCGATCGAGAGTCCGGCCTCGACGTGTTGCAGGGTCATCATGTAGTTGCTGAACCGGCACACCACGCGCGGCTCGAAGCCGGACTGACGGCACAGGCGCAGCGCGAGATTGGCCATGTACGACTGCGGGATGTCGAACGCCCACGCCTCGTCCGCGTACGCCGCGAGGTCCACGGCGCCGCGGCCGGTCGCCGGATGTCCGGGCGGGACCACCAGCAGGACCGGGTCCATGGCCAGCGGCACGATGTCGAGGTCCGGTCCGAGCGGCAGCTCGTCGAAGTCCGTGGTCGTGATGATGATGTCCGCGTCGCCGCCCCGCAGCGCGGGCATGCTCGCGTGCGGCTCCAGTTCGAGGAGCTCGACGTCGAGATGCGGATGCTCGCGGGCCAGGCGGCTCACCGCGGGCACGGCCATGGTGTGGATCGCGCTCTGGAACGCCCCGAGCCGCACGAGCCCGGCCGGTTCCTCGCCGAAGCCGCGCAGCTCCGCCTCCACGCTGCTCATGTGGTCGAGGATCGCCCGCGCCCGGCGGGCGAGGATCAGTCCGGCGGGGGTGAGTCGCACCCGGCGCCCCGTCCGTTCGAGCAGCTGGGTGCGTGTCTCGCTCTCCAGCACGGCGAGCTGCTGGGACACGCTCGACGGGCTCAGGTTGGCGGCCTGGGCGACCGCTCGCACGGTGCCCAGGGTGTCGAGCTGGCTCAGCAGCCGCAGCCTCCAGGGGTTCATCACGTTCCCATTGTTGTGCGGTTTTACCGAACAGGAAAGCCGGAATCGTGAGATGGACGTGTTGCTCGGGCGCCGCCTACCGTCGACGGCATGACCGCTTCGACCACAGCCCTGCCGTCCACCGACACCTTCTGGGCCGACGCCGAGAGGCATCTCGTGCGCTACGGCGCCGAGTTCACCCCCGAGATCATCGAACGTGCCGCGGGAAGCTTCGTGTTCACCGCGGACGGCCGCAAGATCCTCGACTTCACCTCCGGCCAGATGAGCGCGATCCTCGGCCACTCGCACCCCGAGATCGTCGCGACCGTGCAGCAGCAGGTCGCGTCCCTTGACCACCTCTTCAGCGGCATGCTCAGCCGCCCTGTGGTCGACCTCGCCCGGCGTCTCGCGGAGTCTCTGCCCGCGCCGCTGGAGAAGGCGCTGCTCCTGACGACCGGCGCCGAGTCCAACGAAGCCGCCATCCGTATGGCCAAGCTCGTCACCGGCAAGCACGAGATCGTCTCCTTCGCGCGCTCCTGGCACGGCATGACGCAGGCCGCCGCGTCCGCCACCTACAGCGCGGGCCGCAAGGGATACGGCCCCGGCGCACCCGGCAACTTCGCCATCCCTGTGCCGAACACCTACCGGCCCGACTTCACCACGGACGACGGCTCCCTGGACTGGCGGCGCCAGCTGGACTTCGCCTTCGACCTGATCGACGCCCAGTCGACGGGCAGCCTTGCCGCCTGTCTCGTGGAACCCATTCTCAGCTCCGGCGGCATCATCGAGCCGCCGCCGGGTTACTTCGCGGCCCTGCGGGCCAAGTGCCGGGAACGCGGCATGCTGTTGATCCTCGACGAGGCGCAGACCGGCCTGTGCCGGACCGGGACCTGGTACGCGTTCGAGCGCGACGGCGTCGTGCCCGACATCCTCACGCTGTCCAAGACACTGGGCGCGGGTCTGCCCCTGGCGGCCGTGGTGACCAGCGCCGAGATCGAGCGGGAGGCGCACGAGCGCGGGTTCCTGTTCTTCACCACGCATGTGGCCGACCCACTGGTGGCCGCGGTCGGCAACACCGTCCTTGACGTCCTGACCCGCGACAGGCTCGACGAGCGCGCCCGCTCGCTCGGCGCGTTCCTCCACCAGGGCCTGACGGACATCGCCTCGCGGCACGAGGTCGTCGGCGACATCCGGGGCCGGGGCCTGCTGGCCGGGCTCGAACTCGTCGTCGACCGCGAGACCAAGCAGCACTCGAACGAGCTGGGCGCACGGGTCACCCGCCGCTGCCTCGAACTCGGCCTGCACATGAACATCGTCCAACTCGCCAACATGGGCGGGGTGCTGCGGATGGCCCCACCGCTGACCGCCACCGAGGAGGAGCTGTCGCTCGGCCTGACGATGCTGGACCAGGCGATCGGCGAAGCCCGCGCCGCCCTGTGAGGCTCAGCGACTCAGGCGGTCGGGGCCTGAGTTGCTCAGGCGGTCGGGCCCGAGTTGCTCAGGCGGTCGGCCTTGGCGGCGCGTTGCGCGAAGACCTCCTCACGGCGTTCCGCCATCTGCCGCAAGGCGTCCTTGCGGTCCCGGTGGGAGAGCCGGTCGAGATACGTGTGACCGGCGAGGTGATCGGCCTCGTGCTGCAGGCACCGGGCGAAGTAGCCCGTGCCCTCGACGACGACAGGGTTGCCGTCCTTGTCCAGACCCCGGACGACGGCGCGATCGGTGCGAGGAAGCGCCATCGTGGCACCGGGCACGGACAGACAGCCCTCGGATGCGTCGACGAGCCGGCGACTGCCCGGATCAGGCAGCTCCAGGACGGGGTTGATGATGTGGCCGACATGCCGGATTCCCTCGTCGTCCGGGCAGTCGTAGACGAACAGCCGCAGGTCGACGTCCACTTGGTTGGCGGCGAGTCCGGCGCCGTCGGCCACGTACATGGTCAGGAACATGTCGTCGATGAGCGCGGACAGCTCCGCGGTCCCGAACGCGGTCACCTCCTGGCACGGACGGCCCAGGATCTCCTCGCCCACCACCGTGACGCGGCGGACCGAACCTCGTGCCGCCTCCGGCGGCAGTGCGGGGAAGGTGTCGACGGGGCGGCCCTGCACGCGGACGCGCCGGTCCACGTGCGGGGACCGCGCCGGGCCGCCGGACCATTCCTGACGCACGGACATGTCTGTCTCCCCCTTTGCCGACAGCAGCGGCGGACCCGCTTGCCAAGTGCTTTGCAAAGTAGCAGACTTTGCAAAGTGACCGAAGAGGACCTCAACACGCACCCCGACCGGCCGCGGGACACCGGCGACGCCCTGCGCGAGCACGACGTCCGTACGGCCCTGATGGGCCTGCTCGCCGAAGTCGGCACCGCGACGGCGACCGAAGCCGCCGCACGGCTGGGCTACAGCTCGGGGCTCTGCTCGTTTCACCTCCGGCAGCTGGCACGTCACGGACACATCGAGGAAGCGCCTCACCACGGAGGGCGCGCACGCCCCTGGCGCCTGCGGCAGGACGGCCCCGCCACCACAGGTCCCGCGGAGGAGGAGTTCGGCGACCTGGCCCGGGGCCTGGAGGACGAGAGCTGGCAGCGCTGGCTCTCCCGGCGCGACCAGGCCCCCGCCGAATGGCGCCGTGACGAGGCGTTCAGCGCCATCGCCTACCTGACGCCCGAGGAGATGAGCCAAGTCGCCGACACCGTCCGCCGGGCACTCGCCCCCTACCAGGACCGCGAACAGCGCCCCCTGGCCCGCCCCGACGGAGCCCGTCCGGTGGCGCTCATCACCCGGCTGTTCCCCCTGCTGTCGCAGCCCGGTCCGGGCGGAGATGACGGGAGCACTCCCCCGGCAGGTACCTAGTTGGTACCTTGGACGTATGCCGTCTCTGAACGTGACCTTCACCGATGAGGAGCTCAAGGGTGTCCGCGCGGCCGCGGCGGCCGAGGGCAAGAGCCTCAAGCAGTACCTCCACGACCTCGGAGTCCGCGAGATGGAGCGCCAGAAGTTCGTCGCCGGCGCCTCCGCCTGGGCCGACCGGCTGCGGGCCGAGTTCGACGCGGCCAACCCGGAGGAGATCCCGCCCTCCGCACGTCACGAGGGGTCCGCGGCCGCCTGATGGTTCTGTACGTAGACGTGTCCTGGCTGTTAGACGTCCAGGAGTTCGCGGTCGCCCCCGAGGACATGACGGTCTCGGACTACTCCGCGCTGGTCGCCGCGGTCGCGCGGCACAAGACGAAGCTGCCGACCCTGGAGTCCGCCGACCCGGACGCCGCGTGGCGCGCCGCCGCCCTGCTGCACACCATCGTGCGCCTGGAACCCCTGCCCTACCGCAACAGCCTGTACGCGGCGTTCGTCGCCGCCCAGTACATGGACCAGTCGGGCGAGGGCCTCGATCCGCCCTACGGCGCGCTGTCCGACCTCATCCGCAAGATCCGCGACAGCCGGCTCAGTGTCTACGCCGTCGCCGACCAGATCAGGTCCTGGAAGGTCTGATCACCGGGCTCGGTAGAGTTCCCGGGCGCGGGCCAGGTCGATGGGGCCGTCCTCGGGCAGGTGCAGGAAGAAATCCGCCTGCCAGGCCTGGGCACGGTCCGCCTGTCGGTTCGTGGTGGCCACCCAGGGCGGGTAGACGCGAAAGGCCCGCTTCCCGCCCGCGCCGTCCTCGGACACGACGCCTTGCACGCGCAGCGCCTCCCGGGGGAAGACGAACTGACCGAAGTGGCCTTGCTCCCGGGTGCTGATGACGAACAGATCGACCGGGTCCGCGGCATCGAAGGGCGCGATGGGCCCGGCCTTCGACCTCTTCCAGACGGTGACGAACTGGCCGACCTTGGTGGGGGTCGTCCTGGCCGCGCGGAACCGGACGGGGCGACCGTCGAGAGTGAACTCATGTGCGGCGTATTCGGCGCTTTCGGCCTCGGGCACCGGTCGCGAGCAGGTGAACCCGCAGGGGTCGTACACCAGCGCCTTGGCCGCCACGAGATCCCCGTGAGCGGCCGCGCTGTCGACCCAAGGTTCAAAGGCGGATGAGTTCTCGCGGGTCGTTGCCATGGGGTCACCCTGTCACGGCGACCGCGTCAGCCGACCTGCCGGTGCCAGGCCGGCGCCGCGGACGCGAGCCCGCGAACCCTCACTGTTCCGCGAACGCGCTGCTCTTGAGCGACGCCAGCAGGTGGGCGGTGTCGTCGTACACCTCCGCCGCTCCGGCCTCGGAGAGGTCCTCGCGGGGGATGCCGCCGCTGAGCACGGCCAGGGGTGTGACGCCCGCGCGCCGTGCGGCCTTCATGTCCCAGACCGAGTCGCCGACGAACACGCTGTCCTCAGCCTTCGCACCGGCCAGTTCGAGCGCGTGGACGACGGGCTCCGCCGCGGGCTTGCCCTCCTCCACGTCGTCGGCGCTCGCCGTCGCGGTGATGACGTCGTCGGCGTCCACGGCGGCACGCAACGCGTCGAGCTCGGCGCCGCCCGCGGAGGTGGCCAGAACGATGGTCCACCCCTGCCCCGCCAGGGAGCGCAGCAGCTTTCCCGCGTCCTCGAACGCTTCGAGGCGGTCGAAGTGCGTGCCGTAGAGAGTCTTGTGCGCGGCGCTGATGGCGTCGTCCTGGTCGGGATCGTGGTCCTCGCCCAGGAGGTGCTCGATCAGGTCGGTGCCGCCCAGGCCGATCGCGTGGTGCACGGCGCGCATCGGCACCCGGTGCCCGGCCTGCCGGAATGCCTCCCACCAGGCGGTCACATGCAGGTAGTTGGTGTCGACGAGCGTTCCGTCGACGTCGAACAGGGCGGCACGCTTCACGAGGGGTCCCTTCAGGTCGTCCTTGCGGTTTCACCGTAATAGCCCTACCGGCGGCACGCATGGCCGCCGCCTGCGCGCGGCCCTGACCACCGGGCGACACAGTGGCGCAAAGGTGGCGGTCTGCCATTCCGCTTCGCGGGTACCCGGCGCCTCGCCCCACCACTCATGCCGATCATTCCCGCCCGTTTACCCGCCCTGGCGCCGAGGAGTCCCGGATGACGACGACGTTCCACCCCCGTGAGCAAAGCGTTTTGCCCAAGCGGCACAGGGACGCGGACCGGTGAGGGGGCGCTCCCTGCTCTCCGGGGCGCTGGTGGGCGTCGGGGTCGCCGCGTTCATCGACGAGATGGTGTTCCACCAGTTGCTGCACTGGCATCACTTCTACGACAAGGCGTCGAGCGAGGCCGGCCTCGTGTCCGACGGGATCTTCCATGCTTTCGGCTGGCTTGCGATGGTGGCGGGCCTGTTCCTGTACGCGGACCTGTGGCGCCGGAGCGCCCGGCACCTCACCGCCTGGTGGGCGGGCCTGTGCCTGGGTCTCGGCGGCTTCCAGCTGTATGACGGCACGTTCCAGCACAAGGCGCTCGAGCTGCACCAGATCCGCTACGGGGTGGAGCTCGCGCCCTACGACTGGACCTGGAACGTGATCGCCGTGCTGTTCCTGCTCGCCGGGGCGCTGCTGCTGGTCCGGGCCCGCCGATGACGGCGCCGGCGCTGTTCGTGGTGGTGGGCTGCCTCGGCTGTGTGGCGGCGGCCCGGCACTTGCGGCGGCGCGGCGACCGGTGGCCGTACCGTCGCGACGCGGCGGTCTGCGCGGGCGCCGCGGTACTCGTGGTCTCGCTGGCCGCTCCGTGGCAGGGGTGGCCGCCGTTCACCGGGCACATGGTCACCCATCTGGGTGTCGGAATGGTCGCGCCGCTGCTCTTCGTGCTCGGCCGCCCGGTGACGCTGGCGCTGCGCGCGCTGCCGGTCGGGCCCCGGCGGCGGCTGCTCTCCTGTGTCCGTTCGCGGGCGGCGGCGCTGCTCGTGTGGCCGCCGGCGGCGGCACTCATCCACATCGCCGGACTGTGGGCGGTGTACCGCACGCCGCTCATGGATGCCGCGCATCACCGGCCGTGGCTGGACGCGCTCGTCAGCGTGCATCTCCTGGCCTCCGGCGTGCTGTTCTCCTTCGCCGTCCTGGCCCTCGACCCGCTGCGTCACCGCGCCGGGTTCGCGCTGCGCGGCGCGGCCCTGCTAGCCGCGTCCGCCGCGCACGGCACCCTGTCCAAGTCGCTCTACGTCACGGGCCCGCCCGGCACCTCGTTCGCCGCGGCCGACCTGCACCGCGCGTCGCAGGTCATGTACTACGGCGGGGACGTGGTCGGCATCGCGCTGGCGGTGGTCCTGTGCCACCAGTGGTACGCGGCCGAGGGCCGGGCGCTCGTGCGGGCCAGGCGTGCCTCGGCTGCCGCGTGAGCTCGACTGCCGCGTGAGGGTGACTGCCGCGTGAGGGGGACCTCGCGGGGTACCCGGCGTGCACCCCGTTCCCGGAATCCGGAGGTCCCATGCTGTCCCAGATCGTCACCGTGCCCAGCGGCGAGGGGGCACTCATCGGTGAACTGACCGTGCCGGACACGGTGTTCGGTGTAACGGTGCTCGCGCACGGCAGCGGCCCCTACCTGCGCAGCCCCCACAGCCGGGCCGTGGCCGGCACGCTGCACGACTCCGCGGTCGGGACACTGGTCATCGACCTGCTCAGCGCCGACGAGGTGGCCGCCGACCGGGCAACGGGGCGGCCGCACAGTGACGTCGACCTGCTGACACGTCGGCTGATCGCTTCGGTGGACTGGCTGGCCGCCCGCGTCTCCGATCTGCCGGTCGGTCTGTTCTGCGCCAGCATCGGGGCGGCGGCCGCGCTCGGGGCCGCTGCCGCGAGGCCCGGCCTCGTGGACACCGTGGTCTGCCCCGACGGCCGTCCCGACCTGGCCGGGGACGAGGTGCTCGGTCATCTGCACGCGCCGGTCCTGCTCGTGGTCGGAGGGCGCGACACCGAGGTGCTGCGGCTCAATCGGGAAGCGGCCAACCGGATGCGTGTACTCAGCCGACTGCGTGTGATCCCCGATGCCACGCATCTCTGCGAAGAGCCGGGAGCACTGGACGAGGTCGCTTCCCTGGCGGCCCGGTGGTTCGCCGGGATGGGGCAGACGCAGATCTGAGCGCCCGGCCGCCGCACCTCCCGTAAGGCGAGGCTGAAGGCGTCGCGGTGGCCGCCGAACTCCCCTTCCGTCCGACCCTCGCCACCCACCTTCACTGCGTGACCGGCATCACAGTGCGCCATCCCACATCCTCAGGTCATCATATGACCCGATCGCCGCACGGATTCAGAGCCGGACCGCGCCCCGAACGACACGACGCGGCCCGGCACAGCGAGACGAGGATGGGCATGAACGACCAGGACAGGCCGGCACGGCCGCGCGCAGGCGTGGTGGGGCTCGGGGCCATGGGGCTCGGCATGGCGCGCAGCCTGCGGGACGCGGGCTTCGACGTAGGCGTCCATGATCTGCGCCCCGAGGTGGCCGCGGCCTTCGCCGCGGACGGCGGCACCGCCTTCGCGTCCGCCGGTGAACTGGCGGCCTCCGTCGATGTCCTGGTCGGCGTCGTGGTCAACGCCGCGCAGGTCGAGTCGGTCCTGTTCGGCGACGGCGGCGCGGCCGAGCGGCTGCACCCGGGTTCCGTCTACGTCATGTGCTCCACGGCCGACCCCACCTGGTCCGCCGAGCTGGAGCGGCGCCTGGCCGAGCGCGGCGTGCTCTACCTGGACGCACCCATCTCGGGTGGCGCCGCCCGTGCGGCAACAGGACAGCTCACCATGATGACTTCGGGCGCCCCCACGGCGTACGCGATCGCCGACCCGGTCCTGGAGGCCATGAGCAGCACGGTCTACCGCCTGGGCGACCACGCGGGGATCGGCTCCAAGGTGAAGGTCGTCAACCAGCTGCTCGCGGGGGTGCACATCGCGGCGGCGGCCGAGGCCATGGCGCTGGGCATCAAGGCGGGCGTCCCCGCGGAGGCGCTCTATGAAGTGATCACGCACAGCGCGGGCAACTCATGGATGTTCGAGAACCGCATGGCACATGTGCTCGCCGGTGACTACACGCCGCTGTCCGCGGTCGACATCTTCGTCAAGGACCTGGGTCTCGTGCTCGACGCGGCCCGTCCGGAGAAGTTCCCCCTCCCCCTGGCGGCCACCGCCCATCAGATGTTCCTGCAGGCATCCGCCTCCGGTCTGGGCGGCGAGGACGACAGCGCGGTGATCAAGATCTTCCCGGGGATCGAGCTTCCCGCACAGGCGCTGCCCGCACAGGAGGAGAACTGACATGGGGATCCGACTCGGCTGCATCGCCGACGACTTCACCGGCGCCACCGACCTGGCCAACAACCTGGTGCGCGCGGGCATGCGCGTGGTCCAGCTGATCGGCGTACCGCCCGCAGGCGTCGAAGGGCCTGTCGACGCCGACGCCGTCGTCATCGCGCTCAAGTCCCGGACCACCCCGGCCTCCGAGGCCGTCACGGACTCGCTGCGGGCGCTGGCGTGGCTGCGCTCCGCGGGCGCCGAGCAGATCTACTTCAAGTACTGCTCGACGTTCGACTCGACGCGGGCCGGCAACATCGGTCCCGTCACCGAGGCCCTGATGGACGCCCTCGGCGCCGACTTCACGGTCGCGACCCCGGCGTTCCCCGACAACGGGCGCACGGTGTTCAAGGGGCATCTCTTCGTCGGTGACGTACTCCTGGGCGAGAGCGGCATGCGGCATCACCCGCTGACCCCGATGACGGACTCCAACCTGGTGTCCGTGCTCGGTGCGCAGACCACCCGCCCGGTCGGCCTCATCGACCACACCGTGGTCGCCTCCGGCGCCGAGGCGATCCGGGAGCGCGTCGCCGCGCTGCGCGAGGAAGGTGTCGGCGCCGCGATCGTCGATGCCGTATCCAACGACGATCTACTGCGGCTCGGTGCGGCGGTCAAGGACCTGCCGCTGGTGACCGCGGGGTCGGGCCTGGCGATCGGTCTGCCCGCGAACTGGGGGTTCGAGCCGTCCCCCGCCGCCGCCCAACTCCCGCCGCCCACCGGCCATCAGGCCGTCGTCTGCGGATCGGTGTCCACCGCCACCAACGGTCAGGTCCAGGAGTTCCTGACCGGCGGGCGGCCCGCGTTCAGCGTGGACCCCCTGCGGATCGCGGCCGGTGAGGACGTGGCCGGGCAGGCGCTTGCCTTCGCCGCCGAACGGCTGGGCCAAGGGCCGGTCCTCGTCTACTCCACCGTGACGCCCGACGCGGTCAAGGACGTCCAGGGCAGCCTGGGCGTCGCCGAGGCCGGCGAGCTCGTCGAGCAGACCCTGGCCCGCGTCGCCCAGGGGCTCATCGAGCTGGGTGTCCGTCAACTCGTCGTCGCCGGCGGGGAGACCTCGGGCGCGGTCGTACAGGCGCTGGGCCTGACGGGCCTGCGCATCGGACCGCAGATCGACCCCGGTGTGCCGTGGTGCGCGGCCGCCCTGCCCGGCGGGGACACGCTCCACATCACGCTCAAGTCCGGCAACTTCGGCGGCCCCGACTTCTTCACCACTTCCTTCGCCCGCCTCGACCGGGAGACGGCATGACCGGCCCGCTGAGCGCTGCCACCGGCGATCCGGACGAGGTGGACGCGGCGCGCGCCGAGATCGTACGGGTGGGCACCAGCCTGTTCGCCCGGGGCTACGTCCACGCCAGCGCGGGCAACATCAGCGCGCGGATCGGCGACTCCCGGGGCGACCCCCGAGGCGGCCCCCACCTGATCACGCCCACCGACGCCGCCCTGGGCTTCCTCGACCCCGAGCGCCTCGCCCTGGTCGACGCCGCAGGCGAACAGATCGCAGGTGATCGCGCCAGCAAGACCCTCACCCTGCACCGCCGCATCTGTGCCGCCGACCCCACGGCACGGTTCGTGATCCACACCCACTCCACGCATCTCGTCGCGCTCACCCTGGCCGGCGTGTGGAGTCAGGACGACGTGCTTCCGCCCCTCACGCCGTACTACGTCATGAAGGTCGGGCACGTCCCTCTCATCCCCTACCACCGGCCCGGAGATCCCCGCGTGGCCGACCTGGTGACCGGCCACATCGCTGATCGTGCGGCGGGACGCACGCCGATCAGGGCCGTGCTGCTCGACCGTCTTGGCCCGGTGGTCTGGGGCCCGGACGCCGCATCCGCTCTCGCCGTCCTCGAAGAACTCGAGGAAACGGCACGCCTCTGGCTCCTGACCGACCGTCGCCCCGAGCCGCTCCCCTCCCCCGCTCTCGACGAACTCAAGGCCGTGTTCGGCGCCTCCTGGTGACCGCACGCCGCCCGTCGGAGAATCCCCTGAGCCGCAGTAAGGATTCTGCATGTCCACGCCCACCGCGACGGCCGAGACCCCCGAACTCGCCCGTGAGAACGCCGTGTTCCGCAAGGTCGTTCTCCGCATCGTCCCCTTCCTGATCCTCTGTTACGTCTTCTCCTACCTGGACCGCGTCAACGTCGGCTTCGCGAAGCTGCAGATGTCCGACGACCTGGGCCTGAGCGAGGCGGCGTACGGCCTCGGCGCCGGACTGTTCTTCATCGGCTACTTCATCTTCGAGGTCCCCTCGAACCTGATGCTGCAGCGCGTCGGCGCACGCACCTGGATCGCCCGCATCATGATCACGTGGGGCCTGGTCTCGGGAGCGTTCTCGTTCGTCACGAACGAGACGACGTTCTACGTGCTCCGCTTCCTCCTCGGCGCCGCGGAGGCGGGCTTCTACCCCGGCGTGATCCTGTA
This sequence comes from Streptomyces sp. NPDC002853, assembly GCF_053591915.1. Taxonomy (NCBI): domain Bacteria; kingdom Bacillati; phylum Actinomycetota; class Actinomycetes; order Kitasatosporales; family Streptomycetaceae; genus Streptomyces; species Streptomyces sp. NPDC002853. Next base: position 53,187 of record NZ_JBSFUS010000024.1, read on the forward strand.
CTGCACCTACTGGTTCCCCTCCCACCGCCGGGCCCGCGTGATCGCGATGTTCATGTCGGCGATCCCCGTGGCCGGCATCTTCGGCAACCCGCTCTCCGGCTGGATCATGGACACCTTCGACGGGGTCAGCGGCTGGCACGGCTGGCAGTGGATGTTCCTGCTCGAAGCGATACCCGCGCTCCTCATCGGTGTCGCCACGATGTTCTACCTCGACAACGGCGTGCGCAGCGCCAAGTGGCTCTCCGACGAGGAGAAGGACATCGTCGAGGCGGCGATCGCCAGGGACACCGCCCATCAGAAGCACGGCCGGGTCTGGGACGGCTTCCGTGACCCCAAGGTGTGGCTGATGTGCCTCATCTACTTCTGCTTCGTGATGGGGCAGTACGCCCTGACCTTCTGGATGCCCACCTTCGTCAAGTCGACCGGCATCGACGACAACTTCACGATCGGCGTGCTCAGCGCCGTGCCGTTCGTGGCCGCCCTGATCGCCATGAACCTCTTCGGACGCTCCGCGGACAAGCGCCGCGAACGCCGCTGGCACCTGGTGATTCCCAGCCTCATGGGCGCCGTCGGCTTCTCCCTGGCCGCCGGATGGAGCGGATCCACCGTGCTGTCCCTGATCGCCCTGTCCTTCGCCGCGGCCGGCGTACTGACCTGCGCCCCGCTCTTCTGGTCACTGCCCACCGCGTTCCTCGGCGGCACCGCGGCGGCGGCCGGACTCGCGCTGATCAACTCGGTCGGCAACCTGGCCGGGTTCGTCAGCCCGTACATGATCGGCGGGCTCAAGGACGCCACCGGCTCGACCTCCATCCCGATGTACGTCCTTGCCCTGAGCCTGGTGATCGGCGCGGCCACCGTGCTGACCACCAAGAAGGACGTCGTCAACCGTTGACCGGGCTTCGGCCCGGCCCCACCGCAGGAGCAAGCATGCCGAGGTTCGCCGCGAACCTGTCCATGATGTACACCGAGCACGCCTTCCCCGACCGCTTCGCCGCCGCGTCGGCCGACGGCTTTCAGGCCGTGGAGTACCTCTTCCCCTACGCCCACGAAGCCGCCGAGCTGCGCCGCCTGCTCGACGGGCACGGGCTGCGCCAGGTGCTGTTCAACGCGCCGCCCGGCGCCTGGGACGCCGGGGAGCGGGGCATCGCCTCCTTGCCCGGCCGCGAGGGTGAGTTCCGCTCCGGCATCGAGCGGGCTCTGGAGTACGCCGCGGCGCTCGACTGCGCCCAGGTGCACGTGATGGCCGGTCTTCTGCCGCCGGAAGCGACTGCGACCCAGCACGCCACGCATCGCGCCACCTATCTGGCCAACCTGGCGTGGGCCGCCGAGCGGGCCGCCGCCGTGGGCGTTGACCTCCTGATCGAGCCGATCAACGGACGCGACATGCCCGGCTACTTCCTGCACCGGCAGGCGGAGGCGCACGCTCTCGTACAGGAGGTGGGCGCCGCGAACCTCAAGGTACAACTCGACCTCTATCACTGCCAGATCGTGGAGGGCGACCTCACCACGACACTGCGCCGCGACCTTCCCACCGGCCGCGTCGCCCATCTGCAGATCGCCGGTGTACCCGACCGCCACGAGCCCGACCGGGGCGAACTCAACATCGGCCATCTCCTCGACACCGTCGACGAGTTGGGCTTCGACGGCTGGATCGGCTGCGAGTACATCCCCCGGGCCGGTACGAGCGAGGGGCTCGGCTGGCTCAAGAACTACCGAGGAGCACACGCATGAGGATCGTCATCACCGGGGGCTTCGGCTTCCTGGGACAGCAGGTCGCCGACGCCCTGCTCAAGCGGCGGACCCTGTGCGGTACGCCGATCGGCCAACTGGTGCTCGCCGACCGGTTCGTGCCCGACGGGTCGCCGATGGCGGCCGACCCGCTGGTGCACATCGTCCGGGGCGACCTGAGCGAGCGCCTCGACGAGATCTTCGCCGAGCCGGTGGACGTCGTGATCCACCTGGCATCGGCGGTCTCGTCGGAGTGCGAGGCCGACTTCGACCTCGGTATGAGCGCCAACCTGGACACCACCCGCGCCCTGCTCGACGCCGCCCGCGCCCAGTCGGCCGCAGGCGGGCCGGTCCCCCGGGTGGTGTTCTCCAGCAGCGTCGCGGTCTACGGCTCCGATGCCGCGCTGCCGTTGCCGCCCGTGGTCAGCGAGTCGACGCTGCCGACACCGCAGTCCAGTTACGGGACGCAGAAGCGCGTCTGTGAGCAGTTGGTCGCCGAGTACACCCGGCGGGGCTTCGTCGACGGGCGTGTGGCGCGCCTGATGACCGTCTCGGTGCGGCCGGGCAAGCCGAACGCGGCGGCCTCCGGTTTCCTGTCCGGCATCATCCGCGAGCCTCTCGCCGGTCTGCCGGCCACCTGCCCGGTCAGCCCTGGCCTGCGGGTCGCCCTCGCCTCGCCGCGGCGCACCGTCGAGGGCATCATCCGCGTCGCCGAGGCCGGGCGCGGTCCCGGCGGGCTCGAAGGCGGGCTCCCGGTCAATCTGCCCGCGCTGACGGTCACGGTCGCCGAGATGCTGCAGACGTTGCGCGAGGTCGCCGGTGACGCCGTCGCCGACCTGGTGACGGTCACGCCCGACCCCGCCGTCGAGGCGATCGTCGGCTCGTGGCCCGCCGTCTTCGACAACGCGCGTGCCACGGCGCTCGGCCTGCGCCCCGACGAGAGCTTCGAGGCGGTCGTCAGGGCGTACGCCGAGGACCACCCCGAGGCCGTCGCGCCCGCGGACCTGCCCGCGACCGGGGCGATCAGGCCCTGACGGATAGACTGACGAGCATGTTCTCCAAGGTGAGTGGCCCCATTCGGCTCGCGGACCGGGTCGCCGCGATCCTCTCGGAGGAGATCGAGTCCGGACGTCTCGCCGAGGGCGACAAGCTGCCGACCGAGGTCGAGTTGGTCAAGCAGCTCGGCGTCAGCCGCACCGTGATCCGCGAGGCCGTCTCCCGGCTGCGCAACGCGGGCCTGGTCGAACCGCGCCAGGGCCGGGGCGTGTTCGTCATGCCCCGGCGCACCCGGCCGCTCGACCTGGAGGCCGAGGCATCGGGCACCAAGTCCAAGGTGCTGCAGATCGTGGAGGTCCGCCGCGCCATGGAGGGCGAGGCGGCCTCGCTGGCAGCCGTCCGGGCCACGCCGCAGGACATCGCCCGGATGCGGCAGTCACTGGCCGCGATCGACAAGGCGGTGGCGGACGGCGGCGACGGGGTCGACGAGGACCTGGCCTTCCACCAGTCGATCGCCGAGTCGACCGGCAACGCGGTGATGGTCTCGACCGTGCGGTATCTGGGCGAGGTCATGCGCGGCGGCATCCGCGTCACGCGGGCCAACGAAGCCCGGCGCGACGACTTCATCGAGGCGGTCCGGGTGGAGCACCACGCGATCCTGGCGGCCGTCGAGTCGGGCGACGCGGAGGCGGCCCGCAGCGCCGTGCGCCGTCACATGAAGCACGCGGCGTCGCGGCTGCAGGACGCGGACGACGGCTTTTGGACGCAGACGGACGAGCTCGAGGTTGACTTGGACCGCCCCTGAGGCGCGCCCCCGTCACCCGACCGGGGGACGGGAAAGGACGATCAGGGACCGCGGCTCCACGCTCAGCGTCGTCCCGGCCTTGTGCTCCGTCTCGTCCGGCGGGTCGCCGGCCTCGTAGGTGTCGAGCAGGGTCGTCCAGCACGCTCCGTACGTGACATCGGGGAGCCGGAAGTCCATGGGCTCCCAGTAGCAGTTGAACAGCACGAGGAAGGAATCGTCGACGACGGTCCGCCCGGCGCGGTCCGGTTCCGCGATGGCGTCGCCGTTGAGGAAGACGGCCACCGCGTGTGCGTCGGGCCGGTCCCAGTCCTCCGTCACCATCTCCGTGGAGTCCGGGCGCATCCAGACCAGGTCCGGCAGCGGCTGTCCCTGGTGCGTGACGGTGTCGCCGCGGAAGAAGCGGCGGCGGCGCAGGATCGGGTGCTCGGTGCGCAGCGCCACCACCCGGCGGGTGAAGTCCAGGAGCTCCGCGCGTTCCTCGTCCAGGTCCCAGTCGATCCATGTCGTCTCGTTGTCCTGGCAGTACGCGTTGTTGTTGCCGCCCTGGGTGCGGCCGAGTTCGTCCCCGTGTCCGAGCATCGGGATGCCCTGGGAGAGCATCAGCGTGGCCAGGAAGTTGCGTTGCTGCCGTGCCCGCAGTTCGCGCACCTCGGGGACGTGCGTGGGGCCCTCCGCTCCGCAGTTCCAGGACCGGTTGTTGCTCTCGCCGTCCCGGTTTCCCTCGCCGTTGGCGTCGTTGTGCTTGGAGTCGTACGAGACCAGGTCGCGCAGGGTGAATCCGTCGTGGGCGGTGATGAAGTTGACGCTGGCGCGCGGGCGGCGCCGGTCGTGCTGATAGAGGTCGGCGGAGCCTGTCAGGCGTGAGGCGAACTCCGCGAGGGTCCGGTCGCCGCCGCGCCAGAAGTCCCTGACACAGTCGCGGTACTTGCCGTTCCATTCGGACCACAGCGGCGGGAAGTTGCCCACCTGGTAGCCGCCGTCGCCGAGGTCCCACGGCTCGGCGATCAGCTTGACGCGGCTGATCACGGGGTCCTGCTGGATGAGGTCGAAGAAGGCGGAGAGCCGGTCGACCTCGTGGAACTGCCGGGCCAGGGTGGCGGCCAGATCGAAGCGGAAACCGTCCACATGGCATTCGGTGACCCAGTAGCGCAGTGAGTCCATCAGGAGCTGAAGGACGTTGGGGTGGCGCATCAGCAGGCTGTTGCCCGTCCCCGTGGTGTCGTAGTAGCGGCTGAAGTCGTCGTCGGACAGCCGGTAGTAGGAGGCGTTGTCGATGCCGCGGAAGGAGAGGGTGGGGCCGTTCTCGTTGCCCTCGGCCGTGTGGTTGTAGACCACGTCGAGGATCACCTCGAGGCCTGCCGCGTGCAGCTCCTTGACCATGGTCTTGAACTCGTTGACCTGCTGCCCGAGTGTCCCGTGGGCCGCGTACGCGTGATGCGGCGCGAAGAAGCCGATCGTGTTGTAGCCCCAGTAGTTGGACAGGCCCTTGTCGAGCAGGAACCCGTCCTGGACGTACTGGTGCACCGGCATCAGCTCGACCGCGGTGACCCCCAGGGAGGTCAGATGGTCCAGGACCGCCGGTGCGGCCAGGCCCGCGTAAGTGCCGCGCAGCTCTTTGGGGACGCCGGGGTGGGTGCGGCTCAGTCCGCGTACGTGTGTCTCGTAGATGACCGAATCGGCGTAGGCGTGCGAGGGCGCGCTGTCCCCCGTCCAGTCGAAGGCCGGATCGACCACGACACCGCACAGGGTGTTCGGCCCGGCGCCGTCGCGGGGCGCCCTCCCTCGAACGGGTGCCTCCGACGATGTCCTGTCGTCACGGAGGTCGTGAACCGCCCTGGCGTAAGGATCGAGGAGAAATTTCTTCGGGTCGCAGCGATGACCGGCGGCGGGCATCCACGGGCCGTGCACCCGGTAGCCGTACCGCTGTCCCGGGCCGATGTCCGGCAGGTAGCCGTGCCACACCGTGCCGTCGGCCTCCGCCAGCGTCACGCTCCGCTCGGTGCCGTCCGCGTCCGGAAGGATGAGGTCGACCTGCTCGGCCACCTCGCTGAACAGGGCGAAGTTCGTTCCTTCGCCGTCGTAGGTGGCACCCAGCGGAAAAGGTCGGCCGGTCCATACGCGCACAAGGTCTCCCGTTCGATGGCCCTTGGGTCTCTTGGTTCGACCATCGGGCATGCGGCGGGTGCGCGCCCTTCAGGGCGCGCACCCGCCGCAGCGTCCGGGTCAGGCAGGGCCCGCGACCTCGAGCGGCGTCACCACTTCCGGCGCGCCCACGGCGACCGGCTGCACGATGGCGCGGGGCAGGGGCCGCGCCTCGATCGTGTCGGGCTCCGGCCCCTTGGGAACCAGGGGTTCACGAAGCTCGGTACGGCTGCGCAGCGAGAACCAGACGATGTGCCGGTCATCCGCCGTGCAGCTGCCCCACCCGTCACTGAGCGCCGCGATCTCGGCCAGCGAGTGCGACTCGACACCGTGCTCACCCAAGACGGCCGGATCGCCGTGCGAGACCGCGGTGATCAGGTGCTGTCCCGTCCACCAGGTCTCGATGGCGGTCCGCCCGGCACCGATGTTCCGCGCAGCCGGCTCCAGCAGGAGACCGATCCCGCGCGACACGTCGGAAACGTGCTGTTGCAGCCCCCAGTACCTCAGATGGGCGGCCAGGATGCGCCGGATCTGACCGACGCGTTCCGGCACCAGGTCCACATCAAGGTGGTAGTAGCGGGGCACTGAGTGGTGCTTCATCGTTCATGCTCCTCACCGCGGAGCCCACGCTGCGGCGCTTCGGCGCGGAGCCGGGATACGCACGGAACGTGAGCAGTGATCGCTCGAGAGTCAGCACCAGCGTCACCCCCCTACTCCATTCGTGCAACACGAGAGTGATCGGCCCCGCACTCTGCGTTCAACAGGACGGCGAGCGCTTCACCTCGCACCATGGGGGAGGGAGTGAACCCGCCGTGACGGCTCGCTCCCCCTCCGTGAACGGTCCGCGAGCCCGCCAGGGCTCGCCGTCGCGGGAGGCCCAGGAGGTCGAGTGCGATGCGGGCGGAGCGCGCCACACAAGACGTCGGTCGGCAACTGGTGAGGTACCGCGCCTGGCAGCGCCGCTTCCTCGCCTCGCCCGACGATCCAGCGGTGCGCGCTCAGTTCGAGGACGCCGTGGCCGCACTGTGCGCGGTGACGCGCCGGCGTTGCGGGCGAGAGGCGGCCGAGGCCGCGGAACGCCCGCCCGGCGGCGCTTGACGCGGCACGCGAGGCCGCAGGGAAACGAAGCGAAGACGATCAACGCGCACGGTACGACCCGGAGGTGGACAGCATGTCGGTGGACCCCAGCCACATCCGCATCCCCATCGAGGATGTGCGGCCCTGTGTCCACGGCGGCCTGCGTCCGGCGAAGGCTGTCGTCGGCGAGGCCGTCGAGGTGACGGCCCTCGTGTTCGCCGAGGGCTCCGCCGTGCTCGGCGCGGAGGCGGTCCTGTACGCGCCCGACGGCCGCACCATTCGGCGTCAGGCCATGCGGGAGCTGGAACCGGGCACCGACCGGTGGGGCGCGGACGTCACCCCGGACGCGATGGGCCACTGGACCTTCGCGGTCGCCGCCTGGACCGACCCCATGGCCGCCTGGCAGCGCGACGCGGTCATCAAAGTGCACGCCGACGTCGACACCGGCATCACACTCGAAGACGGGATCCAGCTCTTCGAACGGGCCGTAGCCCAGGCCCCCGACGACGCCGCGCGCTCCACCCTGGAAACGGCGCTCGGTCTGCTGCGCGACGACACCCGCTCCCCGCTGGATCGTCTGGCCGCGGCCACGGCACCCGAGGTGCGCGCGCTCCTGTCGACCCACCCTCTGCGCGAACGCCGCACCGAGAGCGCCGCGTTGCCGCTGCTGGTGGAGCGGGAGCGGGCGCTGTTCGGGTCGTGGTACGAGTTCTTCCCGCGCTCGGAGGGCGCGGTCGTGCGGGAGGGTGAGCCGCCGAAGTCGGG
>NZ_JBSFUS010000025.1:0-44969 GCF_053591915.1 Streptomyces sp. NPDC002853
GCGAGGAACAGCGCGCCACGTCCGAGCTCGAGCGGCTGCTCCCCGGCGCCACCAAGCCGTACGTGGGCACGGCGGGGTTCCGTGTCGACCCCCGGGGGTCGATCACAGCCCGTTGTGCCGCCGAAGCGAAACGCTCAGCGCGTGCGGTGGCAGTCCTGGGTGTCCAGCAGAACCCACTCGCCATTCTTGAGCATGGATTCATGTATGACGAAGTTGTCCTCGTCGACCCGTCGAAAGACGGTGCGCACTTCGACGTGTGAATCCGCGAGTGTGTAGCGGCCCTGGAAGGGCAGCTCACCGTCTTGCCAGCCGGGTGCGGTGGAGAATCCCTGCATTCCCGTGTCGTCGTAGTAGTAGCTGGTGAACACCGCGTCCGTGGAGTTCCATCCGAGCAGCCATCTGCCGCTGAGCTGCTCACCGTTCGTCCGGTTCGCCGTCAATTCGAACTCGTAATAGTGGCCGCTCAGGACTGGCTTGATCTCTCCGGTGATCTTTGTTCCGGTATTGAGAACGCATGACATTGTGCCAAGCATGAAGTCGAGCTCGTGCATCTGCTCGGGCGCCGGTACCGCACCGGTGAAACCCGCGCTCGCGTCGGCCATAAGTCCACTCCGGAAGGGGTGAGGGAGGACAGGGATGTACGCCGAGTGTCCGTCGTGGGCGGTGCCTCCCCATACCCGTACGTCACCCCTAAGTGTCCGCGCCCCAGTAGGGGGTCGGCGCGGGGTAGGGGGAGGGGCGTAAGGGGCGACAAAAGGAAAGTTGAATTCCGCTTCGCTCGCGATCAGTAGTGTTGTCGATGCCAGTAATTAGGCGCAGTTCGGGGTATCTGTCACCAGGCCCGTGGTAGCGAAATTGCGGGTTCCGTGACTGGTCAACCAAATGCTACTGTGCTCTCGGTTGAGTGGCGACACCGACGACTGGCTTCGGTCATTGTCACTCGCGGTGAAGTGCTTTTGATCAACACGGCAGACTTCAGGTCACGGTGCTGGTCTCCATCCACTGTCACATCGGCCGGTCATGTCTGCCAAGAAGTGTCCAAGCCGTAGGAACGGGGGAGCCATGGGACAAGCTGGATTGATGCTGGAGCTCACCGAGCGTGATGCTCCGTTCATGGAACTTCATCACTTACTGAAGCGGAGTATGGCGGGGCAGTTTTCGGTCGCCTTGGTGAGCGGTCCGTTGAGCAGTGGAAAGACAACGTTGTTGCACACCTTCGCGGAGTACGCGGAGAGCCGGGGCGCCGCCGTCCTGAGCGCCAATGCCTCACGTGCCGAACAGTCCATGTTCCTGGGTGTTCTCGAGCAGATCTTCCAGGCCTGTGAAACCTGCGCGCCGTGCATTGAGGAAGCCATTGTCGGCTGGATGAAGGAGACGTCCGACGGTCTCGTGCCGGACCGGGCCGCGCCCGGTGGACGATGTAGCACCTTGTCGCTCTCTCGCGTCGTGTGCGAAGCGCTCAGAGACCTGGCCCGCAGCCGGCCCGTCGTCATCCTCGTGGACGACGCCCAGTTCGCGGACGACGCCTCCTTGCAGTGCCTGCTCCACCTGGCCCGCCGACTGCACTCGGCCCGGGTCCTGCTCGTCCTCAGCGAAGCGGAATTCCTCGCCCCGATTCCCCGTGACGTCAGGTCCGAGCTGCTGCGTTCCCCCGGCTGTTCCCGCGTACGGGTCGAGCTCCTGAGCGAAGCGGGGGTCGCGGCCGCCATCGCCGGGGAACTCCTGCCGAGCACGGCAGGGCACCTCGCAGGCCCCATCCACCGGATGAGTGGCGGCAACCCGCTCCTCGTCAAGGCGCTCATCGACGATTTCCAGTCCAAGCCGGACCTGATATCCGGGCTGCCCGCAGCGGGCAGCGCCCACCGACGTGCCGTACTCGACCTGCTGCACCGCAGTGACTCACGCCTGGTCCAGGAGACGGCCCAGGGCATCGCCATCCTGGGGCAGCAGGCGACACTCCCTCTGCTCGGCAGGTTCCTCGGCCACGATCTCTCCCTGCTCGCCCAGGCCGTCGACGTCCTGCGCTCCACCGGCCTCGTGGAGGGCTGCCGCTTCCGCCACGGGGCCGCCCGCTCCGCCGTGCTCAGCAGCATGAGCGGCGGTGAACGCAAGAAACTCCATACACAGGCCGCCCACCTGCTGCACGAGGCCGGCGAAGCCGCCTCCGTCGTCGCCAGGCACATCCTGGCCTCCGGCGAACAGCAGCCCTGGTGTGCGGCCACCTTGCGCATCGCAGCCGAACAAGCCCTGGCGGAAGGCCGGTCGAGCGCCGCCGTCCGCTATCTGCGCTGTGCCCATCGCGCCTGCGGCGACCCCGCCGAGCGCGCCGGGCTCGCCTCCATGCTGATCAGCGCCGAGTGGCGCAGCAACCCCGCGGGTGCCGTCGAGCGCTATCTGCCCGAGCTCGTCGAGGCCGTCGGCGCGGGTGTGCTCACCGGCGACGACGCCGTACGCACCTTCCACTACCTGCTGTGGGACGGCCAGTTGGACCAGGCCCTCGACACCCTGCGGGACATCCGCCGCAACGGCGAGGCGGCCACCGGGCAGCCCGACGGGCTGCCCGAACTCGACTCGGCGGCACTGTGGTTGCCGTACTTCTTCCCCGGTCTCGCCGACGAGGTGATGGGGCGCCCCGCCCAGCCGCCGAACCCGTCCTCCACGGTCGCCTCCTCGCTGTGGGCCCCGCAGCACCAGACGGTGGCCATGCTCGAAGCCGTGCTGCGCGAGGGCCACCTGGAAGCGGCCGTGCAGAAGGCCGAGCAGATCCTCCTCACCACGCACCTCGACGACAAGACGCTCCTGCCGGTCACATCGGCGCTCATGACGATGGTGTTCGGCGACCGCCTCGACGTTGCCGCCTCCTGGTGCGACTCCCTTCTTGGCGCCACCACCGTCGAACACACCCCCATGTGGCGGGCGTTGTTCATGACCCTCAAGGCGGCCGTGCACCTGCGCAGGGGCGAGCTCGCCGAATCCGCCCAGGTCACCCAGGCCGCCCTCGCGCTGGTGGCCCCCGAGAGCTGGGGCGTGGTGATCGGTCTGCCGTTCTCCCTGCTCATCCAGACCGCCACCGCCATGGGCCACTACGAGAAGGCCGCCACGTATCTGACGATGAAGATGCCGCCCGCCGCGTCCCAGACGCTCTTCGGCGTCGCCTACCTCAACGCACGCGGCCACTACTACCTGGCGGCCAGTCAGTTCAAGGCGGCGTTACGGGACTTCAACGCCGTCGGTGAGACCCTCGCCCGGTGGCGCTTCGACAGCCCGGCGGTCTTCTCCTGGCGCACCAACGCCGCTCACGCACACCTCTGCCTGGGGGAGACGGAGCAGGCCGTCGCCCTCCTGAAGGAACAGCAGAGCCTTCTGGGGCCCGATCAGCACGAGGCCTGGGGACTTACCCTGCGGGCCTGGGCGGCGACCAAGGACGCGCGGGCCGCCGTGACCCCGCTCAAGGAAGCCGCCAAGCGATCCCAGCACGTCGGCAACCGCCTGGGTCTCGCCCAGGCGCTCGTCGGCCTGTCGCACGCCTACAAGGCACTCGGTGAGCACGACCACGCGGAGGTCACCGCGGCGCGCGCCCTCAAACTGGCCAACCAGTGCGGTGCGGGACCGCTCAAGGCCATGCTGATCCCCATGACGGGAGGCGCCGAACGTCCTGGCGCCGGCCCCGCCGCCGCGCCGGAGACCTCCACCGTCACCGTCCTGAGCGCCGCCGAGAAACGCGTGGCGGTCCTCGCGGGCCAAGGCCACACGAACCGCCAGATAGCCGAGAAGCTGTACGTCACCGTCAGCACCGTGGAGCAGCACATGACCCGCATCTACCGCAAGCTGTCGGTCAAGCAGCGCTCCGACCTCGGCCCCGCCCTGCAGTCGGCCATCCCGGCAGAGTGACCCCCACCTCCTCCCACACGCCCCCACCTTTTCCCACGCTCCCCCACCCGCCCCCGCTTTCCCCCCAACCCCTGTGTCTCGTACGGCAGTTAAGGGGGTCCTGATTCCCCGGTAGGGGGCTGACGGGACCACCGTCGCTGCATAGGTTCGCCTGGCGTAGCCGAGCTTCCGCCGGCGACACGGCTGTGCCGCCTCCGACGTACCGGCCCGCAGATCCGACACCCCGCGCCCCCAGGAGGGTTCGATGAACTACGGCATCTCGCTGCTTCCCGACTGCCGCCCGGAGGTGCGCTCGGCTCCCGAGTACTTCGCCGACGTGCTGCGCGTCGCGGAGCTCGGCGACGAACTGGGCTTCTCCCACATCAAGATGACCGAGCACTACCTGCACAGCGCCGGCGGCTACTGCCCCAGCCCGCTGGCCTTCCTGTCCGCCGTCGCGGCCCGCACCCAGCGCATCCGGCTGCTTACCGGCGGCATCCAGGCATCCTTCCACCACCCCATCCAGATCGCCGCCGAGGCCGCGCAGGTCGACGTCATGAGCGGCGGCCGCCTGGACGTCGGCTTCGCCCGCGCCTTCCTGCCCTACGAGTTCGACGCGTTCGGCGTGAGCATGGACGAGAGCATCGTGCGTTTCCGTACGACGGTCGACTCCGTCGTCCGGCTGTGGACGCAGGAGAACGTCACCGAGAACACCCCGTACTACCGCTACGAGAACGCCAATTCCTTCCCCGCCTCGATCCAGCGCCCCCACCCGCCGGTGTGGATCTGCGCGGTCATGTCGGAGAGCAGCTTCCGCTGGGCCGGTGAGCAGGGCTACAACCTGCTCGTGACGGCGTCCCCCCAGCCGGAGACGTTCCAGTTCGTCAACGGCCTGGTCAGCGCCTACCGCGAGGAGTTCGAGAAGCACCACGGCCACACCGGCCGCACGCCGCAGACCTCCATGGTCGTGCCGCTGGTCCTCGCCGACACCGACGAGGAGGCCATGGAATCGGCCCAGCCGTACCTCCAGGAGTACATCGACGTCTGGAAGGAAGCGGCCCAGTCGGTCCTGACCGTCGACTCCCCCGACTACAAGGGCTACAGCCAGGCCCTGTCCAAGTCCGTCGAGGCCGGCGGCAAGGGCGCGGGCGGCAACGGCATCATCGGTTCACCGGAGACCGCGGCCCGTCGTGTCGACGAGATGCAGAAGGCCCTGGGCATGGACACCATCCTGTGGCAGGTCGACTTCGGCGGACAGCCGTACGCGATGATGGAGCGCACCCTGCGCCTCTTCGCGGAGAAGACGCGGCCGATGCTCGGCTGAGCCGGGCCCACGCCGCCGAGGAGAGGACTCACGTACGTGCCACAGCCGGACATGCGCGGTGCGTCGCGCCAGATGACACCCGTCGTGCCACCAGCGCACCTGCGTTCCGTGCTCCGCAACCTCGCGACGGGCGTGACCGTGGTGACGACCGACACGCCGGAAGGACCGGCCGGCGTGTCGATCAACTCCTTCACCTCGGTCTCGCTCGAACCGCCCCTGGTCCTGTTCTGCATCAGCAGGACGTCACGGACCTGGCCGGCCATCGAGGCCGCGGGCCACTTCGCCGTGAGCATCCTCGGCAGCGGCCAGGAGCGGATCGCCCGCCAGTTCTGTGCCACCGGCGTGGACCGGTTCGCGGGCCAGCGGCTGACCACCGCCTGGACCGGCGCGCCCGTCCTCGCCGACGCCGCCGCCTACCTCGACTGCACCCTCGCGCGTGTCGTCGACGCCGGTGACCATCACGTCGTCATCGGTGAAGTCGTCTCCGCGGGCGCCCTCGGCGACCAGCGGCCGCTCGTCTTCGCACACAGCCGGTACGGCACTTTCTGACCCGTGCAAGTGCCGTACCCACCAGACGGATTGGGCTGACTCGACCGTGCCGTCCCGCACTTTCCTCGCGTCCTTCAAGGAGCATGCCGGGCGTACGCCGACGGCCCCGGCGCTGATCACCGGCGCCGGTGTCGTCACGTACGGTGAACTGGCGGCGCAGACAGCGGCGTTCGGGGAGGCGCTGCGTGACGCGCACGTCCCCGCCGACGCCCCGGTCTGCGTGTACGCGCCGACCTCGGCTGCGACCGTCGGGCTGACCATCGCCTGCCTCGCCGACGACCGGCCGGTGCTGCTGCCGTCCGCGGAGCTGGGTGAGGACACCTTGGGCGAGCTCGTGAGCCGGGCTGGTGCGCAGTGGATTATCGCACCCGAACCATCGGGCCGTATGGGCGATGTGACGGCCCGGCAGGTCGAGCCGCTTCCGGTACACGCTGTCAAGCCGGCCGTGCCCGACGGCGTGGGGCTGATGCTCACGACCTCAGGGTCGACCGGTGTGCCCAAGGTCGTACCCCTTCCCCGCGACGGCGTTGAGGCGTTCATCGCCTGGGCCGCCCGGCGCTTCGGCATCGGTCCGGGCACCCCGGTGCTCAGCTATGCCCCGCTCAACTTCGACCTGTCCCTCCTGGAGGTGTGGACGACCCTGGCCGCCGGCGGCAGCGTCGTGCGCGTGGACGCCGACCGGGCCGGGGACGGCACCTACCTGCGGAATCTGATCGACGGGCACGACGTCCGGCTCGTGCAGGGCGTGCCCATGCTCTACCGGCTGCTCCTGGACGCCGAGCCCACCGCGCCCGCGCGTCTCGCCACCCCGCGCCACGTCCTGTTCACCGGCGACACGATGCCGCCGAAGGTGCTCGCCGCCATGCCGGAGCTCTTCCCCGAGGCCCGCTTCTGCAACGTGTACGGCTGCACGGAGACCAACGACAGCTTCCTGTACGAGGCGGACCGCACGGCCATGAGCGCGGGGGAGCCGCTGCCGCTGGGTACTCCGCTGCCTGGCGTCGACGCGCTGGTCCTCGGCGCGGACGGGCTGCCGCTGTCCGGTGCGGGCACGGGTGAACTCGTCGTCCGTACGCCGTTCCAGGGCCGCGGCTACCTCGGCTCCGGCGCGGCGAGAGGCGGCTTCGTCACCCGTGACGACGCCACCGGTGTGCCGCGCGTGTACTTCGCGGGCGGTGACATCGTGCACCGCGACGCCGACGGGTGCCTGACCCTCGTCGGCCGCAACGACTTCCAGGTGAAGGTGCGCGGCACACGCGTCAACGTCCAAGAGGTGGAACAGGTCCTGCTCGACCACCCGGACGTGGTGGAGGCCGGGGCCGTCGCCGTCCCGGACGAGCTCGCAGGACACAGGCTGCGCGCCTTCGTCCGCGCCGTCCCCGGCGCCGGACTGGGGGTGCTGAAGCTGCGCCGGTACTGCGCGCAGCGGCTCACGCGGGCCGCCATCCCCGAAGACCTGCGCATCGAGCGGGAGGCGCTGCCCCGGGGTGCGACCGGCAAGATCGACAGGGCTGCGCTGCTTCTGCTTCCGTAGCAAGGGCTTTCCCCTGGTTCACCCGCCGCGGCGGGTGAACTGGCATGCGTTGGAGTAGTTATGACGCAGCGTCACATCCCATTTCTTTCCTGCCGAACGCCTTACCAGGCGTCAATTACGAGAGTAGGCTCCGAAATGACTGTTCACTAGCTATCGATGGATGGGTGTTGTGTCTACCTTCCTCTACAGGCTGGGCCGCCTGTCGTTCCGGCGGCGGAAACTGGTTGCACTTGTCTGGCTGGGGCTGCTCGCCGCCGCCATCACCGGCGCCGTCACCCTGTCCGGCCCGACCTCGGAGGAGTTCCGCGTCCCTGGTACGGAGTCGCAGAAGGCCAACGACCTGCTCGCCGAGCGTTTCCCGCAGGCAGCGGCAGACGGGGCCACGGCCCGCGTCGTCTTCGCCGCCCCGCCGGGCGAGAAGCTCACGGACGGGCCGGAGGCCAGGGCCGCGATCGACGAGACCGTCGCCACCCTCAAGCGCGCCCCCGACGTCGCCAAGGTCGACTACGCGAGCGATCTCGTCTCCAAGGACGGCCGCATCACCTTCGCGCAGGTCAGCTACAAGGTGCCGGCCGGCGACCTCACCGAGAAGGACAGGGACGCCCTCAAGGCGGCCCCCGACCCCGCCCGCGACGCGGGCCTCAAGGTCGAGATGGGCGGCGACGCGATCAAGCCGCAGGGCAGCGGTCTGACCGAGATGGTCGGCGTGGTGGTCGCCGCCGTGACCCTCATCATCGCCTTCGGCTCGCTCGTCGCCGCCGGACTGCCCCTGCTTCTGGCCTTCGTGGGCCTCGGCATCAGCGTCTGCGGCATCTACGCGGCGACCGGCTTCATCGACCTCACCGAGGACGCCATGGTCCTCGCGATCATGATCGGCCTCGCGCTCGCCATCGACTACTCGCTCTTCGTGATGTTCCGCTACCGCCACGAGGTGCGGTCCGGAAGGACACCCGAGGAAGCCATCGGGCACGCGGTCGGTACGGCGGGCACGGCCGTGGTGTTCGCGGGCCTCACCGTGATCATCGCCCTCTGCGGTCTCTCCGTGGTGCAGCTGCCGCCGCTGACACAGATCGCGCTCTCGGCCGCGGTATCCGTCGCCATCACCGTCTGTGTGGCCCTCACCCTGCTGCCCGCGGTCCTGGGCTTCGCGGGCAAGAGGGCCATCGCGGGGCGGCGCGCGGGAGCCCGCGCGAAGACGGCCGAACAGCAGGCCGCAGGGGGGAAGGCGCCCGCGGAGACCACGCAGGACAAGGACCAAGTCCTGCCGGGTGGAACGCTGTTCAGCTTCACGCCGCCCCTCGGAAAGCGCTTCGGCAACCTGGTCGCCCGGCGCCCCCTGCCGGTCCTCCTGGTGACCCTCGTCGGCCTCGCCGTCGTCGCCATCCCCGCGTTCTCCATGCGCCTGGGCCTGCCCGACGAGGGCACCGAACCCGCGCACACCACCCAGCGCGAGGCGTACGACCTGCTCAGCGACGGCTTCGGCCCCGGCTTCAACGGCCCGCTGCTCGTCGCCATCGACAGCCCCGAAGGCACCGACGCCAAGTCCGTCGCGGACCGGATGTACAACGACGTCAAGGGACTCGATCACGTCGCAGCCGTCGACCAGGCCGTCGTGAACAAGGCCGGCGACACCGCCCTGCTGACCGTGGTGCCGACCGGCGGCCCCACCACCGAGTCCACCAACGACCTCGTGGACGCCATCCGCGACAAGGGCAGTGCGGTCCAGGACGAGACCGGGGCGGACGTCGCGGTCACGGGCAAGACGGCACTCAACATCGACATGTCCAAGAAGCTCTCGGACGCCCTGGTGCCCTATCTGATCCTGGTGGTCGGGCTCGCCTTCCTGCTCCTCATGATCGTGTTCCGGTCGGTCCTGATCCCGCTCACCGCCGCGCTGGGCTTCCTGCTGAGCGTCGGCGCCACCTTCGGCGCGGTCGTGGCCGTCTTCCAGTGGGGCTGGCTCACCGACGTCCTCGGCATGAGCTCCCTCGGCGTCACCGTCAACCTCCTGCCGATCTTCATGATCGGCGTGGTGTTCGGACTCGCCATGGACTACCAGGTCTTCCTGGTGACCAGGATGCGCGAGGAGTACGTCCACGGGGCGGGCACCAAGGAATCCGTCGTCGCCGGTTTCTCGTACAACGCCCGAGTGGTGACGGCCGCCGCGGTCATCATGATGAGCGTCTTCGGCGGCTTCACGCTCGCCGAGTCCACGATGGTCCAGGCCGTGGGGTACGCGCTGGCGGCCGCCGTCTTCTTCGACGCGTTCGTCGTCCGCATGGCCATGCTGCCCGCCGTCATGTGCCTGCTCGGCCGTGCGGGCTGGTGGCTCCCCGGTCCGCTGCAGCGCCTGCTGCCGGACGTCGACGTCGAAGGCCGCGAGCTGCGCAAGCTGGAGCAGCTGCCCCAGCAGCCCGTGCACGCGGAGCCCGCGGTCACCTCACCGGGCGGCGGACGCGAATAACCGCACCGCCCCCACCTTGTCGGCGCCCGCCCCACATCCCCCGGGGGGCGGGCGCTTTTCATGCCCTCCCCCTAAAGAAAAGGACCGCCAATTAGGGGCGTGGGCCGTCCTGTTAGGGGCGCTCACAGGTCTGTTAGGGGCTGACGGCCCCAAGTCACCATCCTACGATCAAGGCGTTGTCGAATAAGGGCCGTGCGCCTTCGATCCCGGGAATGGAAGCAGGTTTTATGAACGCGGATTTCGACGTCCTGATCGTGGGCGGCGGACCGGCCGGTTCTTCGGCCGCCGCCTACCTCGCCAAGGCCGGCCTTTCGGTGGCCGTGATCGAGGGAGAGAACTTCCCGCGCCCGCATGTGGGCGAGTCCCTGGTGCCGGCGACCACGGCGGTGCTCCTGGAGACCGGCGTGATGCCCGAGGTCGAGCGCGCCGGATTCCCGCGCAAGTACGGGGCGGCCTGGACGACGGCCGAGGACCGCGAGATCCCCACCAACGGCTTCACCGGAATGTCCTACGACTGGACCGCCCAGGTCAGGTTCGGTGAGCGCGCCCAGCCCGGCGTGGACCGCGAGTACACCTTCCACGTCGACCGCGGGAAGTTCGACCTCATCCTGCTCAAGAACGCCGAGAGCCTCGGTGCCAAGGTGTTCCAGGGCGTCCGCGTCACCCGCGCCGACTTCGACGACCCGGACGGCGTCAGCGTCATGTGCCGTGCGGGCGGCAAGGAATTCCCGATAACCGGCCGCATGCTGGTCGACGCCACCGGCAGGCAGACGCTGCTGGGCCGTCAGCTGAAGCTGAAGGAACCCGACCCCATCTTCGACCAGTACGCGGTGCACGCGTGGTTCGAGGGCGTGGACCGCAAGGCACTCGCCATCGACCCCGAAGAGATCGACCACATCTTCGTGCACTTCCTGCCGATCAATGACTCGTGGGTCTGGCAGATCCCCATCACCGACAGCGTCACCAGTTTCGGTGTCGTCACCCAGAAGAACCGCTTCAAGGAAGCGAACACCGACCGCGAGAAGTTCTTCTGGGACTGCGTGAAATCCCGCCCTGACCTGTACGAGGAACTCCAGAAGGCCGAGCGAATTCGCCCGCTCAAGACCGAGGGTGATTACAGCTATCACCTGAAGCAGATCTGTGGCGACCGCTTCGTCATGATCGGCGACGCCGCGCGGTTCGTCGACCCCATCTTCTCCAGCGGCGTCAGCATCGCCCTCAACACCGCGCGCCTGGCGTCGCAGGACATCATCGCGGCCTTCGAGGCCGGCGACTTCTCCCACGAGCGCTTCCGGCAGTACGAGAAGGCGCAGCGCCAAGGCGCCCAGAACTGGTACGACTTCATCTCCATCTACTACCGCCTCAACGTCCTCTTCGCCGCCTTCGTGCAGGACCCGCGCTACCGCATCGGCGTCCTCAAGCTGCTGCAGGGCGACATGTGGGAGGAGGACCCGCAGATCCTGCGGGAGATGCGGGAGTTCGTCGCCACCGTGGAGGACGACCCCACCCACCTGTGGCACCCCTACCTGGGCAGCCTCCGCGCCTCGGCTCCGACCATCTGAGCATGCTGATCGCATCCGGCCTCGTGGCGCCGCTCGGCCAGCACCAACTCGTGGTGCTGCTGCTCCAGGTGGGCCTCCTGCTCCTGCTCGCCCTGGCCCTGGGACGCCTCGCCCGCCGGCTGGGCATGCCGTCCATCGTGGGCGAGCTGTGCGCGGGGGTGCTCGTCGGCCCCTCGGTGCTGCATCAGCTGTGGCCGGACCTGTCCGGCTGGCTGTTCCCGACCGACGTGAACCAGGCCCATCTCCTCGACGCGTTCGCGCAGTTGGGCCTGGTCCTGCTCGTCGGACTCACCGGCATCGAGCTGGACTTCGGTGTGGTGCGGCGGCGGGGCAGGGTGGCCGCGCAGATCAGCGCGGCCGGCTTCCTCGTCCCGCTCGGCCTGGGCGTCCTGGTCGGCTACTCCCTGCCCGGCGAACTCATGCCGGACTCCACCGACCGCACGGTCTTCGCGCTGTTCCTCGGCGTGGCCATGAGCGTCAGCGCCATCCCCGTCATCGCCAAGACGCTGTTCGACATGAAGCTCCTGCACCGCAACGTCGGGCAGCTGATCCTGGCGGCGGGGGTGGTCGACGACGTCGCCGGCTGGATCATGCTCTCCGTGGTGTCCGCGATGGCCACCACCGGGCTCGCGGTGGGTGACCTGGGCCTTCCCCTGACCTTCCTGGCCCTGGTCATCGCCTTCGCCGCCACCATCGGCCGACCCGTCGTACGCAAGTTCCTCACCCTGATCGGCAAGGGACAGGAGCCGGGTGTCAGGGCCGCCGGAGTCGTCGTGGCCATCCTGCTGGCCGCGTCAGCCACCCACGCGATGGGGCTCGAGGCGGTCTTCGGGGCGTTCATCTGCGGCATCCTGATCCGCTCCAGCGGAGCCGTGGACGGAGTCGCGCTCGCGCCCCTGCGGACGGTGGTCCTCTCGGTGCTCGCCCCCGTCTTCTTCGCCACGGCGGGCCTGCGCATGGACCTGTCCGCCCTCGCCGACCCCACGGTCCTCCTGTCGGCGCTCGTGGTTCTCTTCGTGGCCGTCGCCGGAAAGTTCGCGGGCGCGCTGATCGGCTCGCTCGCGGGCCGGCTCAGCCGCTGGGAGGCGATCGGGATCGGCGCGGGCATGAACGCGCGCGGAGTCATCGAGGTGATCGTCGCGATGGCGGGCCTGCGGCTCGGCGTCCTGACCGAGGAGGTCTACACGATCGTCGTCCTGGTGGCCATCGTGACCTCCCTGATGGCACCGCCCCTCCTGCGTCTGGCCATGGGACACGTGGAACACACGGCGGAGGAACGCCTCCGCGAGAGCGACATGACGCCGGTCCGGGCCCGGGAGGAGGCACCCTGACCCGGGAGGAAGCACCCTGACCTGGGGGGGGGCGGGGCAGCGCCCCGCCCTCGACATCCATGTCGGATTCTCGCCAGCCACCCCACCCGCCATGCCCGATCCTTGAGGCATGACCACGAGTTCTCCGCCGCTCCCCTCGATGCATTCCGACGCCGAGCGCTGCGTACGTGCGGTGCAGTCGAAGGACGCCCGGTTCGACGGCTGGTTCTACACCGCCGTCACCACCACCCGAATCTACTGCCGCCCCAGCTGCCCCGTGGTCCCCCCGAAGCCCGAGAACATGAGCTTTTATCCGAGCGCGGCAGCCTGCCAGCAGGCGGGATTCCGGGCCTGCAAGCGGTGCCGGCCCGACAGCAGCCCGGGGTCCCCCGAGTGGAATCAGCGCGCCGACCTCGTGGCCCGCGCGATGCGGCTCATCGGTGACGGCGTGGTGGACCGCGAGGGAGTCCCCGGTCTCGCGGGACGCCTCGGCTACAGCACCCGTCAGGTGGAACGCCAGCTCCTCGCGGAACTCGGCGCGGGCCCCCTCGCCCTGGCCAGGGCCCAGCGCGCCCAGACGGCGCGCCTCCTCATCGAGACGACCGCCCTGCCCATGGCGGAGATCGCCTTCGCGGCCGGATTCGCCTCGATCCGCACCTTCAACGACACCGTCCGCGAGGTCTTCGCCCTCGCCCCCGGCGAGCTGAGGGACCGCGCCCCGAAGGCAGCCGGCAGAGTCAGTGTCCCCGGCGCGCTCTCGCTCCGCCTCCCCTTCCGTGCCCCGCTCAACCCCGACAACCTCTTCGGCCACCTCATCGCCACCGCCGTACCCGGCGTCGAGGAGTGGCGCGACGGCGCGTACCGCCGCACGCTCCGCCTCCCGTACGGCCACGGGGTCGTCGCCCTCACGCCCGCCCCGGATCACATCGCCTGCCGCCTCAGCCTCACCGACATGCGCGACCTCACGATCGCCATCAGCCGCTGCCGCCGCATGCTCGACCTGGACGCGGACCCGGTCGCGGTGGACGCCCAGCTGAGCGCCGACCCGCTGCTCGCCCCCCTGGTGGCCAAGGCGCCGGGGCGCCGGGTGCCGCGCACGGTCGACGAGGCGGAGTTCGCCGTACGCGCGGTACTCGGCCAGCAGGTGTCCACCGCCGCCGCCCGCACCCACGCCGCCCGCCTGGTCACCGCGCACGGCGAGCCGATCGACGACCCGGAGGGCGGCCTCACCCACCTCTTCCCCGCGCCGGAAGCCCTGGCCGCGCTCGACCCGGAGGCACTCGCGCTGCCGCGCAGCCGCCGCACCACCCTGACCACGCTCGTACGCCACCTCGCCGACGGATCACTGCGGCTCGGCGTGGAGAGCGGCTGGGAGGAGGCCCGCGCCCGGCTCACCGCACTGCCCGGCTTCGGCCCCTGGACCGTCGAGGTCATCGCCATGCGGGCGCTCGGCGACCCCGACGCGTTTCTCCCCACCGACCTGGGGATCCGCCGCGCGGCGCAGGAGCTCGGCCTTCCGCACACCCCGGCCGCGCTGACCGGGCGGGCCGCGGCCTGGCGCCCCTGGCGGGCGTACGCGGTCCAGTACCTGTGGGCCACCGACGCCCACCCCATCAACCACATCCCGGCCTGAAAGCCGCCCGAGAGGACAAGCCCCGTGCACCGTCAGCACACACTCATCGACAGCCCCTACGGCCCCCTGACCCTCGTGGCCACCGACGGGGTCCTCAGCGGCCTCTACATGACAGAGCAGCGGCACCGCCCCGCGGAGGAGACCTTCGGCGACCGCGACGCGAGCCCGTTCGGCGAGACGACCAGCCAGCTGGAGGCGTACTTCGAGGGCGAGTTGAAGGAGTTCGACCTCCCGATGCGCCTGGACGGCACGCCGTTCCAGCGCACCGTCTGGCAGCAGCTCCAGCTGATCCCGTACGGCGAGACACGTACGTACGGCGAGCTCGCGGCCCTGCTCGGCAAGCCCAACGCCTCACGCGCCGTCGGCCTCGCCAACGGCAAGAACCCCATCGGGGTCATCGTGCCCTGCCACCGGGTGATCGGCTCGGGCGGCTCCCTGACCGGCTACGGCGGCGGACTCGACCGCAAGCAGCAGCTGCTGGCCTTCGAGGGCGCGACCACACCACGCAGGGAGGACGCCCTCTTCTGACTCCGACCTCGGCTCTCTGGTTCAGCCGACCCGCACGCCGTTCTCCAGCTCCACGGTCCCCGTCCCCGCGTCGAGCGTCTCCAGTGCGGCCCGCACCCGCAGCCCCAACTCGCCCGGCAGGAACCGGGGCAGGTCCTCGCGGGCCACCAGGCGCCAGGAGAGCAGCTCGTCCTCCTGGAGCCTGATCGACTTCAGCCGGTCGTCGCCGAGCACCCCGCCGTCATACAGATAGGCGACCAGCGGGGGCCGCGCGACACCCGGCACCCAGTCCACCGCGAGCAGCGCGCCCAGCTCGACGTCCAGGCCGATCTCCTCCGCGGTCTCGCGGCGCGCGCCCTGCCGCGGTGTCTCGCCCTCGTCCGACTCGACGGTGCCGCCGGGCAGGGCCCACCCGTCACGGTAGTTGGGCTCGACGAGCAGCACCCGGCCCTCGGAGTCCCGGAAGAGCGCGGCGGCCCCGGCGATGATGCGGGGCAGGCCCGCGATGTACGTGGCGTAATCCTGAATGGTCACGTGAAAAGGGTAGACGTGGCGCGGGCCCGGCTCCCGGGCCACCACACCCCCGCCACTTCCGCCCTACTCCTGCACCAACTCAACGGTACGCGCGGCCAGTTCACTGATCCGCGCCCCGTCGAAGCCGAACACGGCACTGCGCACCCGGTCCTCCAGGGGGTCCCGCCACTGCGCCGGGATGGCCTTGGCCCCGCACAGCACCCCCGCGACGGACCCGGCGGTCGCGCCGTTCGAGTCGGTGTCGAGGCCGCCGCGCACCGTGAGGGCGATGGTGCGGGTGAAGTCGCCGTCGCCGTAGAGGAGCCCGGCGGCCAGGACGGCCGAGTTCGGCACCGCGTGGACCCAGCCGAGTCCGGTGGTCTCCGACTCGGCGGTGGCCAGCGTCTCCTCCCAGCTGAGCCCGGCCTCGTGGAGCGTGACGACCCGGCGCACCGTACGGGCGAGCCGGCAGCTCGACGGGATCACGCCGAACGCCGCGTCCAGCGCGGCACGCGCGGTGGCGGCCGAGAACGCGGCCGCGACGAGCGCCGCCGCCCACATCGCCCCGTAGACGCCGTTGCCGGTGTGCGAGAGCACGGCGTCGCGGCGGGCGAGGGAGGCGGCGCGGCGCGGTGCGCCGGGGTTCGTCCAGCCGAAGATGTCGGCACGGATGAGGGCGCCGATCCACTCCTGACAGGCGTTGTCGTACGTCGCGGTGAGCGGCGGCTTGAGACCGTTGGCCAGATTCCGGTACGCGGCGCGCTCCGCGGTGAACGTCTGCAGATAGGGCAGGCGCAGCAGCCACAGCTCACCGACCTGTTCGGTGCTGAACGTGAACCCGTGCGTCTCCAGGAGGTGCAGTCCGAGGATCGCGTAGTCGATGTCGTCGTCACGGCAGCTGCCGTGCACCTTGCCGCGCACGCACTGCTGCCACTCGGGCCGTAGCTGGAACTCCTCGACCCAGGAAGGGGGTTCGGGCAGGTAGTCGGTGAGCGGCAGGGCGTCGGCCTGCCGCAGATAGCGCTCGATGCGCTCGCGCGTCCAGTAGTCGCCCCGCTCGATGGGCTTGCCGAGCATGTTGCCCGCGATCCGGCCGGTCCAGCCGCCGAGAACACGGTCGGCGAGTTCCGTATGTGCTGGGGTCATGCGTCCGGTCTACCGAATTCGGGGCGGCCGTGCGCGGTCAATGTGACGGGTTCGGCGCGGAGCGTGACACGTTTGTCTGGTTCTCGAAGTAGGCCGAGCTGCCCTGATCGATCATTCCGAGGAGCTCAACGCACCACTATCACCCCTCTTAGGGTGATTTAAGGGAGGGGTCCGGGGCTCCGATATGCGGACGGCCATGGGCAGGCGGCCCCTCCTGCGGTTATGGTCGCAGCGGCGCGACTGCCTTGACGCGAGCAAGGCCCGGAAAGCAAGGGGATGCAAGGTGGCGGACGCTGCTGGGACGGCGGGGCATGTGCTCATCGCCGCGGACAAGTTCAAGGGCTCACTCACGGCCGTGCAGGTCGCGGAGCGGGTGACGGCCGGGCTTCGCCGCGTCGCCCCGCGGGTGCGGGTCGAGGCCCTGCCGGTGGCGGACGGCGGCGACGGCACGGTCGCCGCGGCGGTCGCGGCCGGTTTCGAGCGCCGTGAGGTACGGGTGACGGGGCCGCTCGGCGACGAGGTCACCGCGGCGTACGCGCTGCGGGACGGCACCGCGGTGGTGGAGATGGCGGAGGCGTCCGGCCTCCAACTCCTGCCCGAGGGTGTCTTCGCACCGCTCACGTCCACGACGTACGGCTCCGGGGAACTGCTGAGCGCCGCGCTCGACGCGGGCGCTCGGACCATCGTCTTCGGTGTCGGGGGCAGTGCGACCACGGACGGCGGGGCCGGCATGCTGGCCGCGCTCGGCGCGGTCTTCCTGGACGCGGCAGGGGCGCCGGTGGCGCCGGGAGGCGGCCCGCTCGCCACGCTGGCCACGGCGGATCTCTCCGGGCTCGACAAGCGCTTCGCCTCGGTCGACCTGGTCCTCGCCAGCGACGTGGACAACCCGCTGACAGGACCGAAGGGCGCTCCGGCGGTGTACGGCCCGCAGAAGGGGGCGAGCCCGGAGGACGTCGCCGAGCTGGACGCGGCTCTCGCGCACTTCGCGCAGGTCCTTGCCGAATCGGTGGGTTCCGCCGCCCTGAAGCACGCGGAGTCCCCGGGAGCGGGGGCGGCGGGAGGCATCGGCTTCGGGGCCCTGGTCGGGCTCGGCGCGAGCTTCCGCCCCGGGATCGAGGTCATGCTGGACGTCCTCGGTTTCGCGCCGGCGCTGGAGCGTGCCTCGCTGGTGATCACGGGGGAGGGCTCGCTGGACGAGCAGACCCTCCACGGCAAGGCCCCCGCGGGTGTCGCCGCGGCGGCCCGCGCGGCGGGCGTCGAGGTCGTGGCGGTCTGCGGCCGCCTCGCACTCCCGGCCGAGGCCCTGGGCAAGGCAGGCATCCGCCGCGCCTACGCCCTCACCGACGTGGAGCCGGACGTCGCCCGCTGCATCGCCGAGGCGGGCCCCATCCTGGAAACGGTGGCGGAGGGAATCGCCCGCGATTTCCTGAGCTAGACGCTTCGCTGGGGGGTGGTGCTACACCTGGGGCCCGGTGGGGGCTTGTCGCGCAGTTCCTCGCGCCCCTTGCGGGGCGCGGGGCAGGCTGGGGGTTTTCAGCCCGTCCGGCGTTTGAGGACGAGCTCGGCGGAGCCGGTGATTCTTGGCGGGCGCCCCCGGCCGGGGAACCCCACCGTCCTAGCCAGGCGCAAGCCGATACGCATCGAGGGCCAGCGTCATCTCCATCAGGTCCCGTGGCCGCGCCAGCGACCGCGAGGTCAGTTGTTCCAGGCGGCGCAAGCGGTTGAAGACCGTGTTCCGGTGGCAGTAGAGGCGCCCCGCGGCCCGCCCCGCCGACCCCTCGCACGCCAGCCACGCGTCCAGCGTCTCCAGGAGCACCGCCCGGTCGGCCGGTTCCAGCGCGAGCACCTCCCCGAACACGTCCGACACAAGGCGCCCCGCCAGCTCCGGCTGGCTCACCACGAGCGCCGTCGGCATCCGCTGGTCGAGCCGTACGATCCCGGTCGCGTCCGGCGGACACGTACGAAGCGCCAGCTCGGCGAGCCGCCGCGCATGGCCGAGGTCGGAGAGCCCCGCCACCACGGGGCTGATGCCACCGGGCCCGGGGCACCGCCCGTCGAGCGCCGCGGTCAGCTCGTCAAGGCCCTCCTCCGCGCCGAGCGCCACCACCCCCACCTCCCGGTCCGTCCGCATCCGCCAGACGAAACGGAACCCGGCCCGCTCGATCTGCCGGTGGAACGCGGCCCGCCCGTCCCGCCGCTCGGCGCGCAGCACCACCACCGCGTACGGCCCGCGCTCCGGCAGATCGAGCCCCGCGGCCACCTGCGCGGCGAGCCCCGGAGCGGACTGCCCCTCCAGGAGCGCGTCGAGCAGCGCCTGAAGCTGCTCGTCGGTACGGCGCCGAAGCTCCATCTCCGTCGCCCGGTACGCCTCGGACGCGGCCGCCGCCTGCGCGTCGACCGCCGCCCACACCATCGTCGCCGACCGCATCAGGACGGCGAGCTTCTCCGGGTCCTGCCCCACGGTGCCTTCGAGCAGCGAGTCCCAGACCAGATAGCCCGCGTTGCGGTACGAGTGCACCACCAGGTCGAGCGGAAGCCCCTGCTGGGCCCGGCGCCTGCCTGCCTCCTCCGCGTACTCCAGATCGCGGCGCGGCGACGCGCGCGGCGCCGAGATGGTCTCGATGCCGATCCGCATCGCTTCCTCCGCCTCGCGCCACTGCTGGTCGTGCGGAAGCACCCGCGCGTACACCGGGGAGTGTTCGAAGAGCTGCCGCAGGTGTTCGTCCACCAGCTCGGGGATGCGGGGCTTGAGCGCCACGCACGCCTCCTCGAGCACCTTCCAGTCGTGGCCGGTCCGAGGCCTGCGTCCGCTCATGGATTCCTACCCCCGTCACCGCTGCCCGCCGTGCCCTGGTGCTGGGGAGGATGCCACCGCTCGGCCACCCCTGGCAGGCCCCTGACACGGGGTGTTGTGCCCGTGCACAACCGGCGGCCGGTCCCGCTGGTCACCCGCAGCGATTCGGGGACAGGCCGTGGACGGGCGGGCGCGGCGGTGCTGGGCTGAGCGCCACGCGGCGGGCCGAGCGGCACGGACGGCCGAGCGACACGAACAGGGCAGGCAGAGGACAGGGGGTCCCAGGTGGGTGGTTCCGGACTGGTCGTAGCGGACGCGTCGGTCGGATACGGGCCGGTACGCGCACTGCGCCAGGTGTCGCTCGAAGTGCCGGACGGCGCCGTGGTCGCCGTGCTCGGTGGCAACGGCGCGGGCAAGTCGACGCTCCTGCGCGCCATTTCACGCACCCTCGCGTTTCACCGGGGGGCGCTCACCACCGGCTCCATCCACTTCGGCGGGCGGCGCATCGACCAGCTGCACGCGGACCGGGTGGTCGCCGCCGGAGTATCGCAAGTACCGGAAGGCAGAAGGGTGTTCGCCCGGATGACCGTCGCCGACAACCTCCGGTCGGGTGCGCTCGGGTCCACCGGAAGCCGGACCGCGAAGGCCAGGGCCCTGGACCGCGTCCATGAACTCTTCCCGGTGCTCGCCGAGCGCGCGGGCCAGCGGGCCGGTCTCCTGTCGGGCGGCGAGCAGCAGATGCTCGCGGTGGGCAGGGCGCTGATGGCCTCACCGAAGCTGCTGCTCCTCGATGAACCCTCCCTGGGGCTCGCCCCGTTGATGGCGGCACGCATCGCCGACACCATCCAGGAGATCAACGGCCAGGGCACCTCGGTCCTCCTCGTCGAACAGAACGCCGCGCTGGCCCTGCGCCTCGCCTCACGCGCGTACGTCCTGGACGTGGGCGAAGTGGCACTCGCGGGCGCCGCGGACGAGCTGGCCGCGTCCGACGAGGTACGCCGCCGCTACCTGGGCGTGGTCGACGAGACCGCCGCGGCCGACGCCTCGCGCGGAGTCAGCGCGCTGCCGGTCCTGAACCGATGGGCGGGCCGACGATGACCGAAGAGCACCCGGCAACGGACGCGACACCGCCGGACGAAGACGTACCCGCCCTGGAAGTGCGGGACCTGACTGTCCGCTTCGCGGGTCTCACCGCCCTTGACGCCATCAGTTTCACCGTCAGGCCGGGCACCGTGCACGCCGTCATCGGCCCCAACGGCGCGGGGAAGTCCACCTGCTTCAACGTCCTGTCCGGCGTGTACCGCGCCACCGGCGGCAGTGTCCGTTTCGGTGAGCACGATCTGACGACGATGCCTCCGCACCGCATCGCCGACCTCGGCGTCGCGAGGATCTTCCAGAACCTCGCCCTGCCGCCGCGCGCGACGGTCGCCGACAGCCTGATGCTCGGCCGCCACCGGCTGACCCGCACCGGGTTCCTGGCCGCCGGCCTGCGACTCCCGTCGGCGGCACGCGAGGAGCGCAGCCATCGCGAACGGGTGCGGGAGATAGCCGCGTTCGTCGGCATCGAACATCAACTGCACGCCCCGGCCGGCTCCTTGCCGTACGGGCAGCAAAAACTCGCCGAGCTGGCCCGCGCCTTGTGCATGGAGCCCCGGCTGCTCCTGCTCGACGAGCCCGTCGCGGGCATGACCGCGGACGAGCGGCAACGCACGGCCGCCGTCATCGCGGGCGTCCGCGACAGCCTCGGAATCTCGATCGTCCTGGTGGAACACGACATGGGGGTGGTGATGCGGCTCGCGGACGCGGTGACCGTACTTGACTTCGGCCGGCGCATAGCGGACGGCGCCCCGGCGGCCGTACAGAACGACCCCGCGGTCGTGCGCGCCTACCTGGGGGAGGGGGCAACCTCGTGAACACCTTCGTCGAGCTCCTGCTCAACGGCCTCTCGATGGGCTCCGTATACGCCCTCATCGCACTCGGCTTCGTCGTCATCTTCCGGGCCACCGAGGTCGTGAACTTCGCGCACGCCTCGCTGCTCCTGGCCGGCGGCTACTTCATCGCCTCCCTCCACGACGACATCGGCTTCTGGCCCGCGGTGCTCGTCGGCATCGCGGGGGCCGCCGTCGTCGGCGCCGCCATCGAGTACCTCGTCATGCGGCGCTACCGCGGTTCGGATCACAGCGTCCTCGCCATCGTCACGATCGGCGTCGACATCCTGCTCACCACCGAACTCACCCGCCGCCTCGGCACCGACGTGCTCGCCCTCGGCGACCCCTGGGGCGACTCGGTGCTCACCATCGGGTCGGTCTCCATCGCCCACACGCGCATCGCCGCGTTCGTCGCCGCCGCGCTCCTCATCACCACCTTCCTGCTCGCCTTCCGCTACACCTCCTGGGGCGTGGCGATGCGTGCCGCCGCCGAGAGTCCGGAGACCGCTGCCCTGATGGGCGTGCGCCTGGGCCGGGTCTCGCTCGGCGCGTGGGCGGTGGCGGGCGGCCTCGCCGCCGTGGCGGCGCTCTTCCTCACCGTCTTCCCGACCCCGGGGCTCGAACGGGCCACCTCCCTCGCCGCGCTGAAGGCGTTCCCCGCCGCGATCCTCGGCGGCCTCGACTCGACCACCGGCGCGCTCGTCGGCGGCCTCGTCGTCGGGGTCACCGAATCCCTCGCCACCGGGTACCAGAGCGAACTCACCTTCCTGGGGCGGGGCCTCGGCGACCTCGCGCCCTATCTCGTGATGACCGTCATCCTCCTCATCCGGCCCGCCGGACTCTTCGGCACGAAGGAGCTCGCCCGTGTCTGAAGTCCTGGCCCGTGGACGGGAGCTGCGCTCCCGAGGCCGTACGAGGCTGACCCGCCGCCCCCGCATGTACCTGTGGGTCGCGGGCGCCGTGATCCTGCTCGCCCTGCCCTTCTACCTCGACCGCTTCTGGCTCCAGGCCGGCCTCTTCGCCATGGCCGCGGCGATCGGCGCGATCGGCCTGAACCTCCTCACCGGCGCGACCGGCCAGCTCTCCATGGGCCACGCCTTCTTCCTCGCGATCGGCGCGTACGGATACTGCGTCTTCGCGGGGGACGGGGAGGACGGCCTGACCGGGCTCGGCCTCCCCACCTGGATCGCCGCCGCCCTGGCCGTCGCCGTCGCGGGGGTCGCGGGCGGGCTCTTCAGCCCCATCGCGGGACGTCTGCGCGGCGCCTATCTCGGCATCGCGACCCTCGCGCTGATCTTCATCGGGCAGCACGTGCTCTTCAACGCGCACGACCTGACGGGCGGCTCCAACGGACGTGACGTACCGCCCCTGAGCGTCTTCGGCATCACCTTCGACGACAGCGAGCTCGTCGTGGCGGCCGTGCCGTTCGGGGCCTCGGAGAAGCTCTGGTACGCGGGCCTCGTCCTCCTCGTCGGCTGCGGGCTCTTCGCCCGCGGCGTGCTGCGCGGACGCCCCGGACGTGCCATGAACGCCATCCGCGACCACCGCATCGCCGCGGGTGTCATCGGGGTGCCGGTCGCCCGCTACCGCGCAGGCGTCTTCGTCCTCTCGTCGATGTACGCGGGCCTCGCGGGCGTCCTGCTCGCCCTCGTCTTCCAGCGCACCGTGCCGGACTACTTCGGCATGACGCTGTCCCTCGAATACCTCGCCATGATCGTCATCGGCGGCCTCGGCTCGGTCGCGGGCGCGGTGGCCGGTGCCGCCGTGGTGTCCCTGCTGCCGCAGCTCCTGACCCGGTACAGCGACGCGCTGCCCCTGGTCGCGGCCCCCGGCAGTGGCGGGATCACACCGGGTGAGGCGTCCCGGTATCTGTACGGCGCCGCCGTCGTGGCGGTGGTGCTGTTCCTGCCCGGCGGCCTGGCCAGCATCGCCGCCCGGCGCACCAGGCCGAAGTCCGGCCACACTCCAGGGGAGGAACAATGAGTTCACGCACGCTGAAAAGGGCCACCGCGACGGCCACGGCGCTCGCCGCGCTGCTCGCGGTGGCGGGTTGCAGCTCCAAGGCGGGGGACGACGAGGGCGACAAGGAGGGCGCGGGCGGGGTCAAGTCCGGTGTCGGAGTCTCCGCCAAGACGATCGAACTCGGTGTGCTCACCGACATGACGGGCGTCTACGCGACCCTCGGCAAGAGCGTCACCCAGGCCCAGCAGCTCTACGTCAAGCAGACCAACGCCGACGGCGGCATCTGCGGCCGCAAGCTGAAGCTGACCGTCCGCGACCACGGCTACGACCCGCAGAAGGCGGTCGCCGCTTACACCGAGCTGGAGCCGGACGTCCTCGGCTTCGCCCAGTTCATCGGCTCCCCGTTCGTCGCCGCCGTCAAGCAGCGGATCGACAAGGACAAGAGCCTCGTGCTCCCGCAGGCCTGGTCGGCGAACCTCCTCGGCAGCCCGTACGTGCGGGTCGTGGGCTCGACGTACGACCTGGAGACGATCAACGCGATCGACTTCCTGATGAAGGAGAAGGGCCTCAAGAAGGGCGACAAGCTCGGTCATGTCTACTTCGAGGGCGACTACGGCGAGAACGCCCTGAAGGGCTCGCAGTACATGGCGAAGAAGTCGGGCCTCACCGTCGTGGAGCAGAAGATCAAGGCGACCGACAACGACATGACGGCGCAGGTCGCGGCCCTGAAGAAGGCCGGGGTGAAGGCCGTGGTGATCAGCGCGGGTCCGCGCCAGGCCGCCTCGCTCGTGGGTGTCGCGGCGGCGGGCAAGTTCGACGTGCCGATCATCGGCAACAACTCGGCGTTCGCACCCCAGCTCCTTGGCACGCAGGCGGGCCCGGCCCTGGCGAAGAACTACTACGTGGCCTCACCGACCCTCCCGATCGGCGCGGACACCCCCGCGGCGAAGAAGCTGGTCAGCGACTACAAGGCGGCCTACCCCAAGGATTCCCTGGACAACGGCGTGACGGCCGGCTGGACCGCGGCGTCCATCTTCGGAGAGGCCCTCAAGAAGGCCTGCGAGAGCAAGGACCTCACCCGTGAGGGCGTCGACAAGGCTCTCCTGACCATCGACTCCTTCGACACCGGCTTCGGCGTCACCCAGGACTTCAGCGACCCCAAGGCGCCCTCCTCGAAGGAGAGCGTGATCCTGCGCCCCGACAAGGGCGTGACGGGCGGCATGAAGGTGGCAAGGGAGCCGGGCGCGGCCCAGGCGGCCGAGGGATTCACCCCCGGCGCCTGAGAGGTTCCTGAACGACCGGAAGGGGCCCGAACCAATTGGTTCGGGCCCCTTCTGGTGGATGTACAGAACTGCTACGGCAGCTGCGCCGCACGTGCCTCACGCCGGTTGTCCCGGAAGTTGTTCACCCGGCGGGCCGTGGCGAACAGCGGGATGACCGCGCCGAGGACCACCTGGAGCGCGCAGCCGGTCTGCAGGAGCAGCAGGCCGCCCGGGGCGTCGAACGCCCAGGCCGCGAGCAGCCCCATGGCCGCGACGATCCACGCGAGCATCGCCACCGCGAGCGGACCCCGCGGCTTGGGGTACTCGACCCGGCTCACCATGAGCCAAGCCGTACCGATGATCGCCATGAGCGTCGCCCAGAAGGGCAGCTCCAGGAGCACGATCGAGACGACCGTGAGCGCGCCGAAGGGCGAGGGCATGCCCTGGAAGGTGCCGTCCTTCACGGTCACGCAACTGAACCGCGCGAGCCGCAGCACCACCGCCAACAGCACGACGATCGCTCCGACCGCGGCCACTCTCTGGTGCGCGTCGTCGGCGACCATGCCGTAGACGAGCACGAAGTACGCGGGGGCCAGACCGAAGCTGATCAGGTCCGACAGGTTGTCGAGCTCGGCGCCCATCGGCGAGGACCGCAGCTTGCGTGCCACGAGCCCGTCGAAGAGGTCGAAGACGGCCGCGCAGAGCATCAGGATCACGGCGGTCGCGGCGGAGTGCCGCGCCATGCCGGTTTCGTTGCTGCCCTGCAGGTGCGGGATGAGGATGCCGGTGGTGGTGAAGTACACCGCCATGAACCCGCACGTGGCGTTACCGAGCGTGAGGGTGTCCGCTATCGAGAGGCGGAGTGAGAGAGGCATCTCCTCGTCGGCCTCGTCCTCGGCCGCCTCGGGCACCCAGCCCGCTTGTGTCTCAGGATCAACCACGGTCAATTCGAGTCACCCCAGCCACGGTCTTCTGACCGACCTCGACGTCCACTTCGACACCCTCGGGGAGGTAGATGTCGACGCGGGAGCCGAAGCGGATCAGGCCGATCCGTTCGCCTTGCTCCACCTTCGTGCCCTGGGGCACGTAAGGGACGATGCGTCGCGCGACCGCGCCCGCGATCTGGATCATCTCGATGTCACCGAGCTCGGTGTCGAAGTGCCAGACAACGCGCTCGTTGTTCTCGCTCTCCTTGTTGAACGCCGGGACGAACCCGCCGGGGATGTGCTCCACGGACGTCACCGTGCCCGCGAGGGGCGCGCGGTTGACGTGGACGTTCAGCGGGCTCATGAAGATCGCGACGCGGGTGCGCCCGTCCTTCCACGGCATGATGCTCTGCACCACACCGTCGGCCGGCGAGATGACCCGGCCCTGGGTGATGTCGCGCTCGGGGTCGCGGAAGAACCACAGCATGCCCGCCGCCAGAGCGGTGGCGGGTACAGCTACGGCCGCGGCGCCCTTGGAGCGACGCGCGCGCACCAGGCTGAGTGCCGCGGTGGCGACAGTCGGCAGGAGCCACGGCGATGCTCCGCGCGCAAGGCGTACGCCAGCGAGGCTGTCGCGTGGTGCAGAGGTTTGGCTGTGGGGCATGGATGACCTTCGTAGCGGATGATGCCGCGCATGAACGGGGGACGGCGGCTTTTTCCGGATGGTATCGGTTGCGAGCCACAACTGGGCAAGCCAGGAAGCGGAGTCGACGGCCGAAGAGTGTTGACAGGGTGTGACCTTCTTCTCGATGAAAACACCCCAAATCGGGCATCTAGCCCTGGAATCGATACTCTTCGAGCAGTCGCCGTCCAATGATCATTTTCTGGATCTCGGCGGTACCTTCGCCGATCAGCAGCATGGGGGCCTCACGGTACAGACGCTCGATCTCGTACTCCTTCGAGAAGCCGTAACCGCCATGAATCCGGAACGCGTCCTCTACGACTTCTTTGCAGTATTCGGACGCGAGGTACTTCGCCATCCCTGCTTCGAGGTCGTTTCGTTCCCCGGAGTCCTTTTTGCGTGCTGCGTTCACCATCATCGCATGGGCGGCCTCGACCTTGGTAGCCATCTCGGCCAGCTTGAACTGAATCGCCTGGTGCTGAGCGATCGCCTTGCCGAAAGTGTGACGTTGCTGGGCATACGAGACGCCGAGCTCAAATGCACGCTGCGCGACACCGCAACCACGAGCCGCGACATTCACACGGCCGACTTCGACACCGTCCATCATTTGGTAAAACCCTCGGCCGGTGGTCCCGCCGAGCACACGATTGGCTGGAATTCGCAGTCCATCCATGATGAGTTCGGTGGTGTCCACCCCCTTGTAGCCCATTTTGTCGATCTTGCCCGGGATGGTGAGGCCGGGTCGGACCTCTCCGAAGCCGGGCTCCTTCTCGACGAGGAAGGTCGTCATCGACTTGTGGGGGGCCGTGCCCTCGGGGTGTCCTTCGTCACTCCGGCACAGAACGGCCACCAGCGTGGACGTACCGCCGTTGGTGAGCCACATCTTCTGACCGTTGAGGACGTACTCGTCGCCGTCCTTGACGCCCTTGGACGTGATCGCGGACACATCGGAGCCGAGCGCGGGCTCCGACATGGAGAACGCGCCGCGCACCTCGCCGGCCGCCATGCGCGGCAGGAAGGTGTCCTTCTGCTCCTGCGTCCCGTGCTGCTTGAGCATGTAAGCGACGATGAAGTGGGTGTTGATGATGCCGGAGACCGACATCCAGCCACGCGCTATCTCCTCGACGCACAGGGCGTACGTGAGCAGCGACTCGCCCAGACCGCCGTACTCCTCCGGGATCATGAGCCCGAAGAGCCCCAACTCCTTGAGACCGTCGACGATCTGCTGCGGGTACTCGTCGCGGTGCTCGAGCTCCGTGGCGACCGGAATGATCTCCTTGTCGACGAAGTCCCGGACGGTGGAGAGGATCTCCTGCTGGATGTCCGTGAGACCTGCGGTCTGCGCGAGTCGGCTCATGGCTACTTCTCCTGCGTCTTCTTGGGAGTGTCCAGGAGCTCCGGGCGGCCGGGCTGCTCGCCGCCGCGCTCCTTGATGTACGTCTCGGTGGGGACCATCACCTTGCGGCGGAACACGCAGACCAGCGTGCCGTCCTGCTTGTAGCCCTTGGTCTCCACGTAGACGATTCCGCGGTCCGACTTGGACTTCGACGGAGTCTTGTCCAGGACCGTGGTCTCGCCGTAGATCGTGTCGCCGTGGAAGGTCGGCGCGACGTGCTTGAGCGACTCGACCTCCAGGTTGGCGATCGCCTTGCCCGAGACGTCCGGCACGGACATGCCCAGAAGCAGCGAGTAGATGTAATTGCCCACGACGACGTTCTTCCCGAAGTCCGTCGTCTTCTCCGCATAGTTGCTGTCCATGTGGAGGGGGTGGTGGTTCATCGTCAGGAGGCAGAAGAGGTGGTCGTCGTACTCGGTGACCGTCTTTCCCGGCCAGTGCTTGTAGACGTCCCCGACGGTGAACTCTTCGTAGGTGCGGCCGAACTGCATGTCAGGCCTCCGGGATCTCGAACTTGGAGGTGCGCGTCATGCCCGCGGCGCGCCCCTTGCCGGAGATGACGAGCGCCATCTTGCGGCTGGCCTCGTCGATCATCTCGTCGCCGAGCATCGCCGAGCCCTTCTTGCCGCCCGCCTCGGAGGTGCAGTAGTCGTACGCGTCCAGGATCAGCTCGGCGTGGTCGAAGTCCTCCTGGGAAGGCGAGAAGACCTCGTTCGCGGCGTCGACCTGGCCGGGGTGCAGGACCCACTTGCCGTCGAAGCCGAGCGCGGCGGCACGGTTGGCGACCTCGCGGTAGCCGTCCACGTTCTTGATCTGGAGGTAGGGGCCGTCGATCGCCTGGAGGTTGTTGGCGCGCGCGGCCATCAGGATCTTCATCAGGATGAAGTGGTAGGCGTCGGCCGGGTAGCCGGGCGGCTGCTCGCCGACGACCAGGGACTTCATGTTGATCGATGCCATGAAGTCGGCCGGGCCGAAGATGATCGTCTCGACGCGCGGCGACGCCTGCGCGATGGCGTTGACGTTGTTCAGGCCCTGCGCGTTCTCGATCTGCGCCTCGATGCCGATCTTGCCGACCTCGAAGCCCATCGTCTTCTCGATCTGCGTGAGCAGGAAGTCGAGCGCGACGACCTGGTCGGCGGTCTGCACCTTCGGCAGCATGATGCAGTCGAGGTTCTGGCCCGCGCCCTCGACGACCGTGACGACGTCGCGGTACGTCCACTCGGTCGTCCAGTCGTTCACGCGCACGACGCGCGTCTTGCCCGTCCAGTCGCCCTCGTTGAGGAACTTGACGATGGTGTGCCTGGCCTCGGGCTTGGCCAGCGGCGCGCAGGCGTCCTCCAGGTCCAGGAAGACCTGGTCGGCGGGGAGGCCCTGGGCCTTCTCCAGGAAGCGCGGGTTCGAACCCGGTACCGCGAGACAGGAGCGGCGCGGACGAAGGCGGTTGATGGGCGCGGTCATGCGGGGACCTCCAGAGGGTCGAGCTTGTTCGCTTTCCGGATCTCGTCGACGATACGGCCGATGATCTCGGTGATGCCGAAGTCCTTGGGGGTGAACACGGCGGCCACACCCGCCGCCTTCAGGTCCTCGGCGTCGCTGTTGGGGATGATGCCGCCCGCGATGACGGGGATGTCGGGCGCGCCCGCCTCGCGCAGGCGCACCAGGACGTCCGGCACGAGCTGCGCGTGCGAGCCGGAGAGGATGGACAGGCCCACCGCGTGCACGTCCTCGGCGAGCGCGGCGGCCACGATCTCCTCGGGCGTGAGCCTGATGCCCTGGTAGACGACCTCGAAGCCGGCGTCACGCGCACGCACCGCGATCTGCTCGGCCCCGTTGGAGTGTCCGTCAAGGCCCGGCTTGCCGACCAGGAAGCGCAGCTTGCCGGTGCCGAGGTCGGCGGCGGTCTTGGCGACCTTGTCCCGGACCAGGGCCAGCGGCGTGCCGGCCTCCGCGGTGACGGCCACCGGAGCGCTGGAGACGCCCGTGGGCGCCCGGAACTCCCCGAAGACCTCCCGCAGGGCGCCGGACCACTCCCCGGTCGTCACACCGGCGCGTGCGCACTCCAGGGTGGCCTCCATGAGGTTGCCCGTGCCCGCGGCGACCTCCTTGAGCTTCTCCAGGGCCTTGCAGGGGCGCGGGTGGTTGAACGGCGGCTGGTAGCGGGTGTCGCGCCAGTGCTTGAGGGCGTTCACGACACGGTTCTCGACCGCCGGGTCCACCGTCATGATCGCGGTGTCCAGGTCCGCGGTGAGCGGGTTCGGCTCGGTCGACTCGTAGGCGTTGACGCCGACGATCTTCTCCTCGCCCGACTCGATGCGTGCCCTGCGCTCGGCGTGCGAGGAGACCAGCTGGGACTTCAGGTAGCCGGACTCGACGGCGGCCATCGCGCCGCCCATCTGCTCGATGCGGTCCATCTCGGCGAGCGACTCCTCGACGAGGGACTCCACCTTGGCCTCGATGACGTGCGAGCCCTCGAAGATGTCCTCGTACTCCAGGAGGTCGCTCTCCAGGGCGAGCACCTGCTGGATGCGCAGCGACCACTGCTGGTCCCACGGCCGCGGCAGTCCCAGGGCCTCGTTCCATGCGGGCAGCTGCACGGCACGCGCGCGTGCGTCCTTGGACAGCGTGACGGCCAGCATCTCCAGGACGATGCGCTGGACGTTGTTCTCGGGCTGCGCCTCGGTCAGGCCGAGCGAGTTGACCTGCACGCCGTAGCGGAACCGGCGCTGCTTGGGGTTGGTGATGCCGTACCGCTCGCGGGTTATCCGGTCCCAGATGCGGCCGAACGCCCGCATCTTGCACATCTCCTCGACGAAGCGGACGCCCGCGTTCACGAAGAAGGAGATACGGGCGACGACATCACCGAACTTCTCCTCCGGCACCTGGCCGGAGTCGCGCACGGCATCCAGGACGGCGACGGCGGTGGACATCGCGTACGCGATCTCCTGCACCGGAGTGGCCCCGGCCTCCTGCAGGTGGTAGCTGCAGATGTTGATCGGGTTCCACTTGGGGATGTGCGCCACCGTGTACGTGATCATGTCGGTGGTCAGGCGGAGGGAGGGGCCCGGCGGGAAGACGTGCGTCCCGCGCGAGAGGTACTCCTTGACGATGTCGTTCTGCGTCGTCCCCTGGAGCTGCGTGATGTCCACGCCCTGCTCCTCCGCGACCACCTGATAGAGCGCCAGAAGCCACATGGCCGTGGCGTTGATCGTCATCGAGGTGTTCATCTGGTCCAGGGGGATGTCCTGGAACAGGCGCCGCATGTCGCCGACGTGCGAGACGGGGACCCCGACCCGGCCGACCTCACCGCGGGCGAGGATGTGGTCCGGGTCGTAGCCGGTCTGCGTGGGCAGGTCGAACGCGACCGAGAGGCCCGTCTGACCCTTGGCGAGGTTGCGCCGGTACAGCTCGTTGGACGCCTCGGCCGTGGAGTGGCCGGCATAGGTCCGCATGAGCCACGGCCGGTCCTTCTGACGCTCTGTCATGTGCGAACCCTCAGCCCTCAGACGTTCCGGAAGCGGTTGATCGCGTCGATGTGCTTGGCCCGCATCTCCGGGTCGCGCACGCCGAGACCCTCCTGGGGTGCGAGGGCGAGCACGCCGACCTTGCCCTGGTGGAGGTTGCGGTGCACGTCGTAGGCGGCCTGTCCGGTGTCCTCGAGGGAGTAGACGCGGGAGAGGGTGGGGTGGATCTTGCCCTTGGCGATGAGGCGGTTGGCCTCCCAGGCCTCGCGGTAGTTCGCGAAGTGCGAGCCGATGATCCGCTTCAGGGACATCCACAGGTAGCGGTTGTCGTACTCGTGGTTGTAGCCCGACGTCGAGGCGCAGGTGACGATCGTGCCGCCCTTGCGCGTGACGTAGACGGAGGCGCCGAAGGTCTCGCGGCCCGGGTGCTCGAAGACGATGTCCACGTCCTCGCCGCCGGTGAGCTCGCGGATGCGCTTGCCGAACCGCTTCCACTCGCGGGGGTCCTGCTCGTGCTCGTTCTTCCAGAACTTGTAGCCCTCGGCGTTGCGGTCGATGACCGCCTCGGCGCCCATGGCCTCGCAGATGGCCGCCTTCTCCGGGCTGGAGACGACACAGATGGGGTTGGCGCCGCCGGCGAGCGCGAACTGGGTGGCATACGAGCCGAGCCCGCCGCTCGCGCCCCAGATCAGCACGTTGTCGCCCTGCTTCATGCCGGCGCCGTTGCGCGAGACGAGCTGGCGGTAGGCGGTGGAGTTCACCAGGCCGGGGGAAGCGGCCTCCTCCCAGCTCAGGTGGTCCGGCTTGGGCATGAGCTGGTTGGACTTGACCAGGGCGATCTCGGCGAGTCCGCCGAAGTTGGTCTCGAAGCCCCAGATGCGCTGCTCGGGGTCGAGCATCGTGTCGTTGTGGCCGTCGCTCGACTCCAGCTCGACGCTCAGGCAGTGCGCGACGACCTCGTCGCCCGGGTTCCAGGCGTTCACGCCGGGGCCGGTGCGCAGGACGACGCCCGCCAGGTCGGAGCCGATGATGTGGTACGGCAGGTCGTGGCGCTTGGTGAGCTCGCTCAGCCGGCCGTAGCGCTCAAGGAAGCTGAACGTGGACACGGGCTCGAAGATCGAGGTCCACACGGAGTTGTAGTTGACCGAGGAGGCCATCACGGCCACCAGGGCCTCGCCCGGGCCGAGTTCGGGGACCGGCACGTCGTCCAGGTGGATCGACTTGCGGGGGTCCTTGTCGCGGGTCTCGAGCCCGGCGAACATCTCCGCCTCGTCCTTGTGCACGGTGATCGCGCGGTAGGACTCGGGGAGCGGAAGAGCGGCGAAGTCGGCGGGAGTGGAGTCCGGCGACTGGATCGCGTCCAGGATTTCCTTCACGGTGATGCCTCCGGCGAAGTTCGTGCCCCCTTTGAGGGGAACACGCTCTTGAGGGTTACGTCGGGTGCTGCTGGTGCTTGTGAGGGTGTGCCGTCGGTTCGGCGAAGGGTGTGACTCGGCAGCGCTTGGTGTGGCGCGGGAGGTTGCCTGTGACGCAGGCGTCCGGGCGCACGAGCCGTGGCTTGTGGGGACAGCCGGCGTACGAAGGTTCTCTGCACGCCGGCCGCCCGGACAACATCAACGTATGACACCGCGTGCCAGGGGGCAAGACACTGAGTGCCATCAATTTTTGAGCGATGATCGATCAGTGCAGGTCAGAGGGTGTGGCGGCATGACAGAAGGGGCGCTACCGGCGGGTAGCGCCCCTTCGGAAGGCGAGGGCAAAAGGGTGGAAAGTGGGACCTACGACTCCCGCAGAGCCTTCTCGATCGTCCGCATGATCTCGTCCAGCGGTGCGTCCGTCCGGGCCACGGTGACCAGGACATCGCCGCCGGTGCTCACCGAGGCCGCCGGAGTGGTGGTGGTGTCACGCCCCGCCCCGATGCCCGAACCGAAGGTCCTGCGGACGATGGCGAAGGCATGGTCCAGCTGGGTCTCCACGTCGCCCTGGCCGCCCGCGCGGAGCCAGCGGCGGAGGACGTGGTTGTGCGCGGTCACCACCGCCGACGCCGCGACCTCCGCGAGCAGCGGATCGTCGTTGCCGTCGTGGTGGGCGTGCTCGTCGAAGTGGCCCAGGAGATAGCGCGTGAAGAGCCGTTCGTAGCGAGCCACCGAGGCGATCTCCCGCTCGCGCAGCGTGGGCACCTCACGCGTCAGGCGATAGCGCTCGACGGACACGGCGGGCGACGCCGCGTACATCTTCATGACTTCCTTGATGCCCCGGCACACCGTGTCGAGCGGGTGCTCGTGCGGCGGCGCCGCGTTCAGGACCGCCTCCGCCCGGATCAACGTGTCGTCGTGGTCCGGGAAGATCGCCTCTTCCTTGGAGCGGAAGTGCCGGAAGAAGGTCCGGCGTGCGACCCCGGCCTGCGCGGCGATCTCGTCGACCGTCGTCGCCTCGTACCCCTTGGACGCGAAGAGCTCCATCGCGGCGGCCGCCAGCTCCCGGCGCATCTTGAGGCGTTGGGCGGCGGCGCGGCTGCCCGCCGCGCTCTCCGGAGCGTCGGGCGTAGCGGGCGTACGTGAGGACTTGGCGGCCTTGGGCATGACCCGAACGTACTGCATATGCGCAGCCGAGTGCTCTGGCGGGACGGGGCCGAGCGACGGCGGGACGGGGCCGCCCGAGGGTTCGAGCAGCCCGCCCCAGTCCGTGTGCGCTCTGCCGTCAGGCGCGCCCCCGTCCGCTTCCGGCCTACCGTCGGGCATATTCGCGGAAGCCGCGGCCGGTCTTGCGGCCGAGGCAGCCCGCGGCCACCAGGTGTTCGAGCAGGGGAGCGGGGGCCAGGCCCGGGTCGCGGAACTCGCGGTGCAGGACCTTCTCGATGGCCAGCGAGACATCGAGGCCGACGACGTCCAGGAGCTCGAAGGGGCCCATGGGGTAGCCGCCGCCGAGCTTCATCGCGGCGTCGATGTCGTCGAGCGTCGCGTAGTGCTCCTGGACCATCTTGACCGCGTTGTTGAGGTACGGGAATAGGAGCGCGTTCACGATGAAACCGGCGCGGTCGCCGCAGTCCACCGGGTGCTTCTTGATCGTCGAGCAGACCTGCCGGACCGTCGCGTGCACGTCGTCGTCCGTGAGGACGGTGCGGACCACCTCGACCAGCTTCATCGCCGGTGCCGGGTTGAAGAAGTGCATGCCGATCACGTCGCCGGGACGCGAGGTGGCACGGGCACAGGCGACGACCGGCAGGGACGAGGTCGTGGTCGCGAGGATCGCGCCCGGCTTGCAGACCTTGTCGAAGGCGGCGAACAGCTGCTGCTTGATCTCCAGGTCCTCGGCGACCGCCTCGAGCGCCAGGTCCACGTCGGCGAACGCGTCGTAGGTACCCGCCGGCGTGATGCGGTCCAGGGTCTTGGCCGCGGTCTCCGCCGTCATCCGCCCCTTGTCGACGGAGCGCGAAAGCGACTTGGAGATACGGGACTTGGCCTTCTCCGCCTTCTCCTCGCTGCGCGCGGCGAGCACCACGTCGTAACCGGCCTTGGCGAAGACCTCGGCGATCCCGGAGGCCATCGTCCCCGACCCCGCGACACCGACCGAGCGGATGGTGCGCCCACCGCCGTGGCGCCCGTCCTCCGGCGGGGTCAGCACGTCCCGCACGACGGCCGAACTGCCGGGCGCCTCGTACGAGTAGAAGCCGCGACCCGCCTTGCGGCCGGTCAGGCCCGCCTCGCTGAGCTGCTTGAGGATCGGCGCGGGTGCGTGCAGACGGTCGTGGGACTCGGAGTACATCGCGTCCAGGACCGTGCGGGCGGTGTCCACGCCGATCAGGTCCAGCAGGGCGAGCGGCCCCATCGGAAGGCCGCAGCCGAGACGCATCGCCGCGTCGATGTCCTCGCGGGAGGCGTACTTCGCCTCGTACATCGCCGCGGCCTGGTTGAGGTAGCCGAACAGCAGGCCGTCGGCGACGAATCCCGGCCGGTCGCCGACCGCGACGGGCTCCTTGCCGAGGGCGTACGCCAGGTCGGTGACGGAGGCGACGGCCGCGGGCGCGGTCAGCACGGACGAGACGACCTCGACCAGCTTCATCGCCGGGGCCGGGTTGAAGAAGTGCAGGCCGAGGACGCGCTCGGGGCGCTGCGACTCGGCGGCCAGGCGGGTCACGGACAGCGCGTTCGTGCCGGTCGCGATGATCGTCCCGGGGCGCACGACACCGTCGAGCTCCCGGATGATCTGCTGCTTGATCTCGTACGACTCCGGGGCGACCTCGATGACCAGGTCGGCGTCCGCCGCGGCCTGCAGGTCGGTGAAGGTGCGGATGCGGGCGAGCGCGTCACGCCGCTCGTCCTCGGTGAGCTGCTCACGGCGCACGGCCCGCGCGGTGGACGACTCGATGGCGGCGACGGCCTGGGCGCCCGCGGCCTCGCTGATGTCGATGCCGATGACCTCGCGTCCCGCGCGGGCCAGGACTTCGGCGATACCGGTGCCCATGGTGCCGAGACCGATCACGGCGACAGTGTTCAGGGGAGTGTCCATGCGTGGACTCCAGGAAGTGAGTGACGACTGAGGGGTGCACGCGGTGCGCGGCAACGGCGGCGCGGCGTACGGAGGGTGAGCTGCTGTGTGTCGTGACCGGGCGGCATGACGCACACGCCCGTGAGGAGTCGACCGGCTCTGTCCCGGAGCCACGTCGTACTGGGTGGAGCTGAGGTGCTCGAGGCACCGAACCGACAAACACTCGCTCGCACCGGCTGCGTCACCAGGCCGCTGCGAGATTCAGATACTGCTGACGGGGAGTGTGCC
This sequence comes from Streptomyces sp. NPDC002853, assembly GCF_053591915.1. Lineage (NCBI taxonomy): Bacteria > Bacillati > Actinomycetota > Actinomycetes > Kitasatosporales > Streptomycetaceae > Streptomyces > Streptomyces sp. NPDC002853. The sequence goes on from NZ_JBSFUS010000025.1 coordinate 35,600, forward strand.
CCGCTCACATGAGATTAACCGGCGAGTAACGAGCGCGCCAGTCCCCAGGGTTTGTGATCTGCATCGCGGATAGGCTCCCCGTCATGGACGTGGAGTTGCGCACGGTGACGGAACGCTTACGCCGCGAGGCGGGAGTCTCGGAGAGTTACGAGAGGCTGGTCGCGACCGGCGACGTGGAGGAACTGGCTGAGGTGCTCGCCGCGGCGGGTCAGCCACTGTGGGCACGGGAGCTCGCGGCGGTCCGGCTCGGTACCGCGGGGGACAGCCGGGCCTTCGAGTCCCTCGTGCTGCTCCTCAACCACCGGGACCCCTCGCGGTGCGCGGCCGCCGCGTACGCCCTCGCCAGGCTGGGCGATCCTCGTACGGCACGGGCGGCAGCCGCCCTGGCCACCAATGAGCTGCGCGTCGCCTACGCCCTGTACCCCGTGCGTCTGCTCACCGAGCTGCGCGCGCCCGAATCCGCACCCGCCCTCATCACCACGCTGAAGCGCAGGCTCGCCCCGCACGACCCGTACGGGAAAATCGCGCTGGCGTGCGTGGAGGGCCTGGGGGCGCTGGGGGACCCGCGGGCCCGGCCCGTCCTGACACAGGCATGCGGCTACCCGCGGCTCGCGGCAGCGGCGTCCGCGGCCCTCGCCCGACTGCCGGACTAGAGGACGGCGTACGCCTCGATCTCCATCAAAAACCGCGGCGAGACAAGCCCGGCGACTTGCACCGCGGAGGACGCCGGAAGTCGCGCCGCATCCATGTGGACGTCTCGCGCGGCCCGGATCGCGGGCATGTGCGCCATGTCCGTGACGTAGTACGTCAGTTTCACGACGTCGTCGAAGCCGCCGCCCGCTGCCAGCAGGCAGCGCCGCAGATTGTCGAAGACCTGCCGCGCCTGGGCGGCCGGATCGCCCTCGCCGACCAGCTCTCCGTCCTGGTCGAGGGGGAGCTGGCCGGAGATCGCGACGAAGCGGCCGGTGCCCATGACGACGTGCGTGTACGCGGTGGCGGGGAAGACGCCCTCGGGGGCGTTGATGTGGGTCAGTCGGCTCATGTGCCCATCCTGGAGCATGGGTTCACAGCAGCGTGAGCTGCGTGCCGCCGGGTGTGGCGGGCTCGGGTTCGGGGGTGCGGATGCGGCGGGTGGCCTCCGCGCGTGTGGGGCCGATGCCGAACTCCTCGGCCAGTTCGTGCACTTGGCGGGTGATGCGCCGCTGGTACCACTTGGGTGCGTAGGCGCCTTCCGCGTACAGCCGTTCGTAGCGCCGCACGAGGTATGGGTGGTGCCGCTGCAGCCAGGTCATGAACCACTCGCGCGCCCCGGGCCGCAGGTGCAGCACCAGCGGGGTCACCGAGGTCGCCCCCGAGGCGGCGATGGCCCGCACGGTCGCCCGCAGTTGCTCGGACCGGTCCCCGAGGAAGGGGATGACCGGCGCCATCAGCACCCCGCACCCGATGCCGTGCTCGGTCAGCGTCCGTACGACGTCCAGACGCCTCTGTGGGGCGGGCGTGCCCGGCTCCACGGTGCGCCACAGTTCCTGGTCGACGAAGCCGACGGACACCGAGATCCCGACGTCGGTGACGTCGGCGGCCTGCCGCAGCAGGTCGAGGTCCCGCAGGATCAGCGTGCCCTTCGTGAGGATGGAGAAGGGGTTCGCGTGATCGCGCAGGGCGGCGATGATCCCGGGCATCAGGCCATAGCGCCCCTCCGCCCGCTGATAGCAGTCGACGTTTGTGCCCATCGCTATGTGCTCGCCGAGCCAGCGGGGCGAGGCGAGCCGGCGCCGCAGCAGATCGGGGGCATTGACCTTGACCACGATCTGGCTGTCGAAGCCGAGCCCCGTGTCCAGGTCCAGATAGCTGTGCGTCTTGCGCGCGAAGCAGTAGACGCAGGCGTGCGAACAGCCCCGGTACGGATTGACCGTCCACTCGAACGGCATGCGGGACGCCCCGGGCACCCGGTTCACGATCGTTCTGGCCCGGATCTCGTGGAACGTGATCCCACGGAACTCGGGGGTGTCGAAGGTCCTCGTGGTGACCGCGTCCGCGCCGAACAGCGCGGCATCCGCGACACCTCGTGACGGCCCGTCGGCGAGGTTCTCCCAGCGCATGACGCCTCCTCGGTAGCACTGACCACAGAATAGAACACATGTTCCCTTGATCGTGCGAGGGGATACCTCGGCGACCCCGATTTGGGGGCCCGGTACGCAGGGTGGTTGGCTTCCGGGGATCACCCTGAACAACCGAGTGCTGGAGGAAGTGCCATGGCGCAGGTCGAGGCGACCACGGAGCGGATCATCGCGGCGCAGCCGGAGGACGTCTTCGACGCGCTCGCCGACTACGAAGGCACGCGTCCGAAGATCCTGTCGGAGCACTTCAGCGAGTTCGAGGTGCGCGAGGGCGGCGACGGCGAGGGGACGCTCGTCCACTGGAAGCTGCAGGCCACCAGCAAGCGCATCCGGGACTGCCTCCTGGAGGTCAGCGAGCCGACCGACGGGGAGCTCGTCGAGAAGGACCGCAACTCCTCCATGGTCACCACCTGGACCGTGACCCCGGCGGGGGAGGGCAAGGCGCGCGTGGTCGTCTCCACCGTGTGGAACGGCGCGGGCGGCATCGGCGGCTTCTTCGAGAAGACCTTCGCGCCCAAGGGCCTCGGGCGGATCTACGACGAGGTGCTCGGCAAGCTCGCCGCCGAGGTCGAGAAGTAGGACGGCGTCAGGCCGGACCTCAACTCCGGTAGCCCAACAGGGTTGTTGTCACGCTCACCGTTTCGAGTGGTTTTCTGTTCGGGCCAATTGTACGGCGTAGGGCTCCGACCGGCGCATACGTGTGCCGGACCCCCGACAGGGGCGACTCGTCGCGCTTGCTCGCAGTTGTCGCGTAATGCGAGAAATGCGGCGCAGGCGCAGACGAGGGGAGCAGGACGTGGGCGGCACGACGCTGGTGAAGGGCGCCGAGCAGGGGGACTTGTCGGTGGTGGCGGTGCCTCCGGGCGTCGAGGAGCCGCCACCACCCCAGGAGCACGTGTCGGCGACGGCGGGACTCAGTCCCGGCCGTGTCCGGATGGTCTTCGTCGGGCTCATGCTCGCCCTGCTGCTCGCCGCGCTCGAGCAGATGATCGTCGCCACCGCGCTTCCGAAGATCGTCGGTGAGCTGCACGGCCTGGACAAGATGTCCTGGGCGATCACCGCCTACCTGCTGACGTCCACGATCGGCCTGCCCATCTACGGCAAGCTCGGCGACCTCTTCGGACGCAAGGGCGTCTTCCAGTTCGCGATCGTCGTCTTCATCGTCGGATCCGCGCTCGCCGGCTGGTCGCGCACGATGGACCAGCTCATCGCCTTCCGCGCCATCCAGGGCATCGGCGCGGGCGGACTCATGATCGGCGTGCAGGCGATCATCGCGGACATCGTCCCGCCCCGCGAACGCGGCCGCTACATGGGCCTGATCGGCGCCGCCTTCGGCCTCGCGTCGGTCGCGGGACCACTGCTCGGCGGCTTCTTCACCGACCACGTCACCTGGCGCTGGTGCTTCTACTTCAACGTGCCCTTCGGGCTCGTCACCCTCCTCGTCGTCAGCTTCGGGCTCAAGCTGCCCAAGCGCGCGGTCAAGGCCCGACTCGACGTGCTCGGCGCGCTGTTGCTCGCCTCCGCCTCCACCTGCCTGGTGCTCCTGACCAGTTGGGGCGGCACCGAGTACGAGTGGGGCTCACGCGTCATCCTGGGTCTCGCGGCGGGGGCCCTCGCCTCGATCGTGCTCTTCGTGGTCGCCGAAAGCTTCGCCGCAGAACCGATCATCCCGCTGCGCCTGTTCCGCGACCCGGTCTTCAACATCACCGCGCTGGTCGGCATGGTCGTGGGCATCGCCCTCTTCGGGGCGGCCAGTTACCTGCCGACCTTCCTGCAGATGGTCGACGGGGCGAGCGCCACCGAGTCCGGACTGCTCATGCTGCCGATGATGGGCGGCGTGGTCGGCGCCTCGATCCTCTCCGGCCAGCTCATCAGCCACACCGGGCGCTACAAGATCTACCCGGTCATCGGCGGCATCCTCTCCGTCATCGGCATGTACCTGCTCTCCCGGCTCGAAGCCGACACGCCCCGACTGCACTACAGCATCTGGATGGCCGTTCTGGGCGCGGGCGTCGGCCTGGTCATGCCGGTGCTCATCCTCGCCGTGCAGAACGCCGTACGCCCCTCCGACCTGGGCACGGCCACCAGCGCCAACAACTACTTCCGGCAGATCGGCGGCAGTGTCGGCGCCGCCATCTTCGGCACGCTCTTCGCCGACCGCCTCGCGGACTCGCTCGCCGACCGCCTCCCGGCCGGGGCCGGCCTTCCGGACCCCGAGGCCATCACCCCGCAGCTCGTCCACGCGATGCCCGCCCCGCTGCGCGAGGGCTACATCCAGGCGTACGCCGACGCGATGCCCCGCATCTTCCTGTACCTGGTGCCGGTGCTCGCCCTCGGCATGCTGATCACCTTCTTCCTCAAGGAGACCCCCCTGTTGTCCAGCGCAGCGTCCCAGGACGCCCCCACCGCCGAAGCCACACCCGTCCCCCAGGCCCGTACCTCCTACGCCGCCGGAGTACCCGTCTGCGGCACCGTGCAGCATCCGGACGGCACCGTCGTGCCCCGCGCCGCCCTGACCCTCATCGACGTCGGGGGCCGGCAGATCGGCCGCGGCGCGAGCGGCGACGACGGGCGCTACGCGCTCTCCACGCCGGGCTCGGGATCGTTCGTCCTGATCGCGGCCGCGGGCGGCCATCAGCCGCAGGCGGTCACCGTCACCGTCGGCGAGCGTCCCGTGGAGCTCGACGTGGTGCTCGGCGGCGCGGGACGCCTGGCGGGCAGCGTGGTCACCGCCGACGGAACCCCGGTCAGGGACGCCGCGGTGACCCTCACCGACGTCCGCGGTGAGGTCGTCGCCACCACCCGCAGCGGGCGCGAAGGCGGCTATGTGATCACGGAGCTGGTGGCCGGCGAGTACACCCTGGCCGCCAGCGCACCCGCCTTCCGCCCGGCGGCCCTGCCCGTCAGCGTGCAGGCCTCGCGCGAGACGCGGCAGGACGTCGAGCTCGCAGGCGGTGCCGTCCTGCGCGGCACCGTGCGGGCCACCGGCGGCCGCCCCGTGGAGGACGCCCGCGTGACGCTGCTCGACGCGGCGGGCAACGTCGTGGACACCCTCACGACCAGGGAGGACGGCACCTTCCGGTTCATCGACCTGTCGTCCGGCGAGTACACGGTCATCGCCGCGGGCTATCCGCCGGTGGCGACCGTGCTCCAGGTCGCGGGCGGGGGACGCACGGAACGGGATCTCCAGCTGGGCCACGAGGACTAGGGCCCCTCTGACGGGAGGGAAAGGGCCCTTCCGGCGGGAGGGAGAGAAAATACCCGCCGGAGGCGCCCCCGTGAGGCCCAATTCCCTTATTGCACCGCACGGCAACCTGTGCCGGTCGTACGGTGGTTGGGGCGGCGCAGGCCTTCGCGGTGCCGCCGGAAGGAGCGTTGGCCATGGAATACGGCACCCCGGACGGGCCGGTGGCGCAGCATGCCGTGGCCGGCCGGATCCCACTCGCCGTGGTCGTCATCGACGGCGCGGGCCTCGTGTCGCACTGGAGCACCGGCGCGCGCAGACTTTTCGGGTACGCGAAAGAGGTGGCGGTCGGCAGCCCGGCGGGCGACCTGCTCCCGGTGGCGGGCGCGATCCCCGCGGGCCACGCCGACTACGGCGAGTACGACGGCCTGGGCCCCGACCTGGAGACCTCCCTCGACGGACGCATCTCGTACCCCGCAGCCGGGCGCGCGCGGCTCTCCGTGCCCGGCGGCGAAGACCACAGGGTGGACGTCCTGTGGTGGGCGTACCCCCTCATCGGCCCCGGGCCGGAACGGCTGCTCGTCCTCGCGGCGGACGCCGACCGGCTGGCCGACGAGGACGATCCCGAGCCGGGGCAGGTCGAGCGGATCGCGCCGGGCTTCGCCCTGCACACGGACTTCCCCGGAGCGGACGAGCTGGCCGGGCGGCTGCCCGAGATCCTGCCCAGCATGAGCGTGGGCGAGAGCTCCCGCATCGTGGCGCAGATCCTCGAACTGGGCTATCCCGTCCTGGAGTTCAGCAAGCACGACCGCGTGCCCGTCACGCCCGACTGGGGCGTGCCACGGCGGGCCGAGCGCAAGGCCCGCAGGCTGCGCGCACAGCAGGCCGCCGCCGACGGCCGCACGCCGGAGCCCGGCACCAGCGACGAGGGCGAGGACCTCGAGTACGCGGCGGTACGCGAACACCTGGAGTTCCTGAACGAGGTCAGCGGACGCATCGGCTCCTCGCTCGACCTCTCGCGCACCATCATCGAGGTCAGCCGCGCCGTCGTGCCCCGGTTCACGGACGTCGCGGGCACGTATCTGCGCGAACAGGTCGTCGCGGGCGAGGGCTTCCCCGAGGGGCCACCGGACGAGACCACGATGTGGCACAGGGTCGCCGTGGAGCACACGGACGAGCCGGGCCGCTGGGACGACGTCGTACCCGTCGGCGAATCCATGCCCTTCCCGTCGCACACCCCGTTCTTCCAGTGCATGACCTCGGGCGATCCGGTCCTCGTGCCGCGCATCACCGAGGAGATGGGCAACGCCATCGCCTCGCAGTTCGAGAAGCGCGACATCCGCCCGCTCATCAACCACCGCTCGATGCTCGTCGTACCCCTGAAGGCCCGCAATGTGGTGCTCGGATTCATGATCCTGCTGCGCCACCGGGAGCGGCCCGTCTTCAACGACATGGACCGCGTCACCGGCGCCGAACTCGCCGCCCGGGCGGGCCTCGTGCTCGACAACGCCCGCATGTACACCTACCAGGAGAGCGTCGCCGACACCCTCCAGGACAGCATGCTGCCGCACATCGAGCCGCGCATGACCGGCTGCGACATCGCCACCCGCTATCTGCCGGGCACGCTCCTCGGCCGGGTCGGCGGCGACTGGTTCGACTCCGTGAAGCTGCCCGGATCGCGCACCGCGCTCGTCGTCGGCGACGTGATGGGCCACGGACTCAACTCGGCGGCGATGATGGGCCAGTTGCGCACCGCCGTACAGACCATGGCCGCCCTGGACCTGCCGCCCGCCCAGCTCCTGCGCAACCTCGACGACCTGGCGCAGCGGCTCGGCGAGCACTACCTCGCGACCTGCCTGTACGCGGTCTACGATCCCATCGCGAGCGAGCTGCACCTCGCCAACGCGGGCCACATCCCGCCCGTGCTCGTCCGCGCCGAGGACGGCCGCAGCGAACTCCTCGAACTGCCGACGGGGGCGCCCATCGGCGTGGGAGGTGTGCCCTTCGAGGCGGTCACCGTACGCGTGGCGCCCGGCGACCGGCTCCTGATGTGCACCGACGGCCTCGTCGAGGTCCGCGGCGAGGACATCGGCGTCGGCCTCGCCACGCTCACCGAGTCCGCGGCCCACCCGGCCGCCTCCATGGACGCCGCCTGCGACACCATCATCCGCGCGCTCAACACGCGCGGCGGGCGCAAGGACGACGTGGCCCTCCTGATGGCACGCCTGAACGGCATCGCGGACGAGGACGTCGCGAGCTGGCGGCTCGCACTCGACCCGAGCGAGGTGAGCAGGGCCCGCGACCTGGTCCGCGACCAGCTGCGCGGCTGGTCACGCGACGCCCTCGCCGAGACCACCGAGCTCCTGGTCAGCGAGCTCGTCACCAACGCCGTACGGCACGCGCGCGGCGGCGGCGTCGAGCTCCGACTCGTCCGCTCCGGGGCCACGCTGATCTGCGAGGTCGAGGACGACGACCACACCCTGCCCACCTTGCTGAACGCGGGCCCCGGCGACGAGTTCGGGCGCGGGCTGCGGGTCGTCAGCGTGCTTGCCAAGGAGTGGGGAACCAGCCGCACGGCCTCCGGCAAGACCGTGTGGTTCGAGCTGGGACCGCCGCGCGCTTGAGGGGCCCGGCGGGTAAGGGCTCCGGGCGCTCCGCGGGGGCGTACGCACGGCGGAAAGGTGTCGAAGGCGCGGGATTGGTTGCGCCGGTGACTTGTCCGTGCACCCCGGGCGCGATAGACCGATCTTGCCGTCGGCTTCGGCGGTCGTCGTCGCGATCCTGGGGAGCTGGGCATGAGCGTCACGAGTCGGTACAGGGATGCCTGGGAGGGGTTCTGGCGGGACGCCCCCGGCGAAGCGGGAGCCGTCTTCTGGGACGCGGAACCCGTGCTCACCGCAGGCATCCACCTCGCCCTCTTCGAACCGCACATGGTGGCGGCGGGCCTGCCCGTCCTGGACCTCGGCTGCGGCAACGGCACCCAGACGCGCTTCATCGCCGACCGCTACCCGCGCGTCCTCGGCGCCGACCTGTCCGCCGCCGCGCTGCGTCACGCGCGGGACGCCGACCCGGCGGGGCAGGTGGAGTTCCGGCAGGTCGACGCAGTGGAGAAGGCCGAGGCCGAGCAGCTGCACGCGGAGATCGGCGACGCGAACGTCTACATGCGCGGCGTGCTCCACCAGTGCGATCCCGACGACCGCCAGCCACTCGTGAACGGCATCGCGACGCTGCTCGGCGAGCGCGGCAGAGGTTTCGTCGTGGAGCTCGCCGAGGCCGCGGGGCCGATCCTGCGGGGCCTCGCCCAGAGCCCCGAGGGCCCGCCACCGAAGCTGGCGCCGGTGTTCGCGCACGGCATCGCGCCGGGCGAGGTCGCCGACGCCGCGGTGCCGAAGTACGTCGCCGCGGCGGGCCTCACGGTGTTCGCGAAAGGCGAACTCCCGCTGACAACAACCGAGTTCACCCCGGACGGCACACGGATCGAACTGCCGTCGAAGTGGCTGGTGGTGGGGCGGGCGGGCTGAGCCTGTCAGAGGGGCGGGGCGGGCAGCGCGGCGACGACCGGGTGGTCGCGGTCGAGCGACCCGAGCTGCGATGCACCGCCCGGGGAGCCGAGCTCGGCGAAGAACTCGAGGTCCGTCTTCCGGTAGTCCTGCCACTCGTCGGGAGTGTCGTCCTCGAAGAAGATGGCCTCGACCGGGCAGACGGGTTCGCAGGCACCGCAGTCGACGCATTCGTCGGGCTGGATGTACATCTTCCGCGCGCCCTCATAGATGCAGTCGACGGGACATTCGTCGACGCAGGCCTTGTCCTTGAGGTCGACGCAGGGCTGGGCGATGACGTAGGTCATGAGGATCGCTCCACGGTCCAGGTGTCGTTGCCGGTGAGGAGGGCGGTCAGGTCGCCTTTGCCGTTCTGCTCGATGGCGGTGTCGAGCTGGTCGGACATCAGGGTGTCGTAGACGGGGCGTTCGACGTTGCGGAAGACGCCGATCGGGGTGTGGTGCAGGGTGTCCGGATCGGCGAGGCGGGAGAGCGCGAAGGCCAGCGTCGGCGAGGTCGAGTGCGCGTCG
>NZ_JBSFUS010000026.1:0-33999 GCF_053591915.1 Streptomyces sp. NPDC002853
GGGCTTCAGCCGGTGCCGGTCGGGGTGGCGGGGGAGTTGTATGTCGCCGGCGTGGGCCTGGCCCGTGGTTATGTGGGCCGCCCGTCGCTGACGGGTGAGCGGTTCGTGGCCTGCCCCTTCGGCACTGGTGAGCGGATGTACCGGACCGGGGACCTGGCGAAGTGGAGCCCGGACGGGCAACTGCTGTTCGCGGGTCGTGCGGATGAGCAGGTGAAGGTACGCGGGTTCCGTATCGAGCCGGGTGAGATCGAAGCTGCCTTGCTCACGCATGCGGAGGTCAGGCAGGCGGTGGTGGTCGCCCGCGAGGACACCCCGGGGGACAAGCGGTTGGTGGCCTACGTGGTGCCGGCCGACACAGATGGTCTCGACCTTGATGATCTGCGTGAGTTCATGGCCGGCCGCCTGCCCGAGTACATGGTGCCGGCCGCGGTGGTGGAGTTGCCCGATCTCCCGCTGACGGTGAACGGGAAACTGGATCGGCGGGCGCTGCCGGCGCCGGAGTATGTCACCGGTGCGGGCCGGGCTCCGGCCACCGTCCAGGAGGAGATTCTGTGTGCGGCGTTCGCCGACACGCTCGGCCTCGCCTCGGTCGGCGTCGACGACAACTTCTTCGCTCTGGGCGGGCATTCGCTGCTGGCGGTGCGGTTGGTGTCTCGGGTCCGTGTGGTGTTGGGGGTGGAGGTCGAGGTCCGCACGTTGTTCGAGGCCCCCACGGTGGCCGCGTTGGCGGGGCGCCTCGCCGACGGTGCGGGACAGGCGCGTACGCAACTGCGGGCCGCAGTGCGTCCGGAGCCGGTGCCGTTGTCCTTCGCGCAGCAGCGGCTGTGGTTCCTGGCCCAGCTGGAGGGCCCCAGCCCCACCTACAACATTCCCAGCCCTATCCGCCTCCAGGACGTGGACGTCGATGCTCTGGGTGCGGCGTTGCGGGATGTGATCGGGCGGCACGAGTCGCTGCGGACGGTCTTCCCGGCCATCGAGGGCGAGCCTTACCAGCACATTCTCGACCCGGAGGACCTGGACTGGGATCTGCAGGTCTCCCATGTGGAGCCGGAGGCGCTGGCCGGGGCGGTGGCCCAGGCGTCGCAGTATGCCTTCGACCTGTCAAGTGAACTGCCGATCAAGGCGTGGTTGTTCCAGGCCGGCCAGGACGAGCAGGTGCTGTTCCTGGTCATGCACCACATTGCCGCCGATGGCTGGTCTCGCGGTCCTCTGGCTCGGGATGTCTCCACGGCTTATGAGGCGCGGCTGGGGGGTGAGGCTCCGGGGTGGGAGCCGTTGCCGGTGCAGTATGCGGATTACGCGGTGTGGCAGCGGGAGCTGCTGGGCGAGGAGTCGGACCCGGACAGTCTGCTGTCGCGGCAGGTGGAGTACTGGCGGCAGGCGCTGGCGAGTGCTCCGGAGGAGTTGGAGCTGCCGGTGGACCGGCAGCGTCCGGCGGTGGCAAGCCATCAGGGTCATCGGGTGCCGGTGCGGATACCGGTCGAGGTGCATCAGCGGATGGTGGAGCTGGCGCGGGCCGAGGGCGTGACGACGTTCATGGTGGCGCAGGCCGCGCTGGCCGTGACCCTGTCGCGGCTGGGTGCGGGCACCGACATCCCGATCGGATCGCCGATCGCGGGGCGTACCGACGAGGCCCTGGACGACCTCGTCGGACTGTTCATCAACACCCTGGTCATTCGCACCGACCTCTCCGGCGATCCGGACTTCCGGCAGATCCTGGCACGGGTGCGGGAGACGAGCCTGGCCGCGTTCGCACACCAGGACATGCCCTTCGAACGGCTCGTGGAAGAGCTGACACCCTCCCGCTCCCTGGCCCGCCACCCCCTCTTCCAGGTCTTCCTCACCCTCGAGAACACCGCCGAGGCCCGGCTCGAACTGCCCGGCGCCCACGCTCGGTCCGGGGAGCCGGCGATGGGTGACGTGGCCACGGTGGCGGCGAAATTCGATCTTGAGGTGTCGCTGTACGAGGTGCTCGACAACAAGGGGCGTCCGGCCGGGCTGCGAGGCACCTTCGTCGCGTCGGCGGACCTGTTCGAGGCTGAGACGGCCGCGCGCATGGCGAGCCGGCTCGGTCACGTGTTGGAGTCGGTGACCGCAACCCCGCACACGACCCTGCGTGCGGTGCACGTCATCGAAGCCGACGAGCGTGACGTGGTGGTGCGGCAGTGGAATGACACGGCCGTCGATGTGGTGGATGTGTCGGTGCCGGCGTCCTTCGAGCGGTGGGTGTCCGCGGCTCCGGATTCGGCGGCGGTGGTGTTTGAGGGTGTGGAGCTGACGTACGGCGCGTTGGATGTGGCGGCGAAGCGGCTGGCGAATTGGCTTCGTGGTCGGGGTGTGGGTCGTGAGTCGGTGGTAGGGCTGCGGCTGCCGCGTGGCCCGGAAATGGTCGTGGGGACTCTCGGAGTGTGGAAGGCGGGCGCGGCGTATCTGCCGATCGATGCGGCGCTGCCGGCGGAGCGGGTGGAGGTCATGCTCGTCGACGCCGGGGTGGAGGTAGTGGTTGGCGTTGAGGAGTTGGAGGCCTCTGCCGATGCGTCGGAGATGGCACCGGATGTGCAGGTTGATCCGGCCTCGCTGGCGTATGTGATCTTCACGTCGGGATCGACGGGGACGCCGAAGGGTGTGGGCGTTTCGCATGGTTCGGTGGCGAATTTGGTGTCGGTGTTTGGTCCGGTGATGGGTGCGGGTCCGGGTGTGGGGGTGTTGCAGTTCGCGTCGTTCAGTTTCGACGCCTCCGTGCTGGATGTGGCGGTGACGCTGTCGTCGGGTGCCACGTTGTGGATCGCGAGTGAGGAGCAGCGTCGGGAGCCGCGGCGGTTGAGGGAGTTGGAGGGGGTGGGGGCGGCGAGTGTGGTGCCGTCGTTGCTGGAGGTACTGGATCCGCAGGATCTGGCCCGGGTCGGCACGGTGCTGGTGGGTGCGGAGGCGGTCAGCGAGAGTGTGGCGCGGCGCTGGTCGGAGGGGCGTCGGCTGGTCAACACTTACGGGCCGACCGAGGCGACGGTGATGGTGGCTGCCGAGACGGTGGACGCTAACCGCTTGGGCGTGGTGCCGTTCGGCCGTCCGATCGCCAACACCCGTCTGTACGTGGTGGATGACTTCCTTCAGCCGGTTCCGGTCGGCGTTGCGGGCGAGCTGTATGTGGCCGGTGCCGGGTTGGCCCGTGGCTATGTGGGCCATCCGCGGCTGACGGGCGAGCGGTTCGTGGCCTGCCCCTTCGGCCCGGGTTCCGGTGAGCGGATGTACCGGACCGGGGACCTGGCGAAGTGGACTGCGGACGGGCAGTTGGTGTTCGCGGGGCGTGCGGATGAGCAGGTGAAGATCCGCGGGTTCCGTATCGAGCCGGGCGAGATCGAAGCCGTTCTGCTGACCGATCCGAACGTGACGCGGGCCGCGGTGATCGCCCGCGAGGACGGCCCCGGTGACCGCCAGTTGGTGGCCTATGTGGTGCCCAACGGCCACGAACCGGAACGGCTACGGGAACTGGTCGCCTCCCGACTGCCGGAGTACATGGTGCCCGCCGCGTTCGTGACCCTGCCGGAGCTGCCGCTGACGACCAACGGCAAGCTGGACCGCAAGGCCCTCCCGGAGCCGGAGTTCGCCACCAGCGGTGGCCGTGCGCCGGCCACGGTGCGGGAGGAGGTCCTGTGCGCCGCCTTCGCCGAGATCCTGGGCGTGGATGTCGTCGGGGTCGACGACAACTTCTTCGAACGCGGTGGCCACTCCCTGCGGGCAGTCCAGCTTGTCGAGCGGCTGCGTGCTCGCGGCGTATCGGTCTCCGTACGGGCGTTGTTCGAAGCGCCTACGCCGGCTCAGCTGGCTGCGTCCACGGGCGTTGGTTCGGTGGAGGTGCCGGAGAACCGCATCCCGGACGGTGCGGATCGGATCACCCCGGACATGCTGTCGTTGGTGGGGCTGGATCAGGAGGACATCGACCGGGTGGTCGCGACGGTCGACGGTGGGGCGGCGAATGTCGCCGACATCTATCCGCTGGCACCGCTGCAGGAAGGGCTTCTCTTCCACCACCTCCTGGCTGGCGCCGGTGAGGACGTCTATGTCGCGAACTTCGGCGTGGAGTTCGACTCGCGCAGCGCAGTGGATGAGTTCGCGAGCGCTCTGCAGCAGGTCGTCGACCGCCATGACATCTACCGCACCGGCATTGCCTGGGAGGGCCTGCGTGAGCCCGTGCAGGTGGTGTGGCGGCACGTGGACCTGCCGATCGTCGAGCACGAGATCGACCGCGATTCCGCGGAGCGGGCAGGCAGCTGGGCGGAATCTCTTGTCGGCCTGGCCGGTTCGGCGATGGACCTGGGGCGTGCCCCGTTGATGGACCTGCACGTGGCCGAGGCACCTGAGGGCCGCTGGTTGGCAGTCGTACGGATGCATCACATGGTGCAGGACCACGTCGGCATGGACGTGCTGTTGGACGAGCTGCGCGCGGTGTTGTCCGGCGCGGCCGACCAGTTGCCCCCCGCACTGCCGTTCCGCAACTTCGTCGCCCAGACGCGTGCGGTTCCCCGCGCGCGACACGAACGGTTCTTCGCCGACCTGCTCGGAGACGTCACCGAACCCACCGCCCCCTATGGGCTGTTGGACGTACGCGGAGACGGCAGCGGGATCATCGAGGCGGGCGTGCCGCTGCCCGAGGGGCTCACCGACAGCCTGCGGCGGGTGGCGCGCGAGCTGGGTGTCAGCACCGCGACAGTCCTGCACGTGGCCTGGGCGCGGGTGCTTGCCACCGTGTCAGGGCGGGACGACGTGGTGTTCGGCACGGTGCTGTTCGGCCGGATGAACGCGGGCGCCGGCGCCGACCGGGTGCTCGGCCCGTTCATCAACATGCTGCCGGTGCGTCTGCGGACCGACGAGGTCGGGGTGCGCGCGGCGGTCGAGGCGATGCGGGACCAACTGGCGGCCCTGCTGGAGCACGAGCACGCCTCGCTGGCGACCGCGCAGCAGGCCAGTGGCGTAGGTGGCGCTGTGCCGCTGTTCACGTCGCTGTTCAACTACCGCCACATCACGGGGTCGTCTCAGACCGCAACCGGCGAACAGCGGGACGAACAGCGGCCTGTGGAGGGCATCCGCACCGTCTTCGGCGAGGACCGCACGAACTATCCGGTTGGGGTGTCGGTCAACGACCGAGGCACGGGTGGGCTGAGCCTCAGCGTGGAGATGCTCGACACCCACGACCCGCTGGCGCTGGGTCGCCTGCTGCGCACCGCGACGGAGAACCTGGTCGACGCGCTCGCCGAGGTCGTGAACGGCGGCCCGGACGTCGCGCTGAGCGCGGTGGATGTGCTCGGCGTGGACGAGCGTGAGCTGTTGGTGTCGGAGTGGAATGACACGGCCGTCGATGTACCGGCCACGTCGTTGGTGAGGTTGTTCGAGGATCGGGTGGCCGCGGATCCGGGTGCGGTGGCTGTGGTCTTCGAGGGTGTGGAGCTGTCGTACGGGGAGCTGGACGCGGCGGCGAATCGACTCGCGCACCACCTGCGGAGTCGGGGAGTGGTCCAGGAGTCGGTGGTGGGGCTGTGCCTGCCGCGGAGCGTGGAGATGGTGACCGCGATCCTCGGAGTGCTGAAGGCCGGTGGGGCCTACCTGCCGGTGGATCCGGAGTACCCGGCCGAGCGGATCGCGCTGCTGCTGCAGGATGCCGCGCCGGTCGTGGTGCTGGACGACCCCAAGGCCGTCGCCCGGTGGTCAGCCGCCGACGGCCCCGGCACGGCGCCTTCGACGGCCGGTGTCGTACCGCATCCGCAGAGCGCGGCCTATGTGATCTACACGTCGGGGTCGACAGGTCGGCCGAAGGGTGTGCTGGTCTCGCACCAGGCCATCGTCAACCAGCTGGTGCGCATGCGCGACCGGTTCGGTTTCGGGCCCGGGGACCGGGTGTTGCACAAGGCCCCGATCGTCTTCGACGTGTCGGTGATGGAGCTGCTCGGCACCCTGATCTCCGGGGCAACACTGGTGGTCGCTCGCCCCGGCGGGCACCAGGACCCGGGCTACCTGGCGGATGTCATCCGGGACCAGTGCATCACCGTGGTGGGCTTCGTGCCCTCGATGCTGGATGCGTTCCTGCTGTCGGACCCGGGTGAGCTGCCGAGCCTGCGGTACGTGAGCAGCGGCGGTGAGGCGTTGCCGCTGTCCACACAGCAGCGGGCCTTCGAGGCGATGGACGGGGTGGAGCTGTTCCACCTGTACGGGCCGACCGAGACGACGATCGACGTCACCTTCTGGGCGTGCGATCCGGCCCAGGCGGAAGGCGCGGTGCCCATTGGGGCGCCGGCGGCCAACACCCGGGCCTACGTCCTGGACGACGCCTTGCGGCTGGTGCCGCCGGGGGTCAGCGGCGAGTTGTACCTCTCGGGGGTCCAGCTGGCCCGTGGCTACGTCGGCCGCCCGTCGCTCACCGGGGAACGCTTCGTGGCCTGCCCGTTCGGGCCCGGCGGGGAGCGCATGTACCGGACCGGGGACCTGGCGAAGTGGACGTCGGACGGGCAGTTGGTGTTCGCCGGCCGTGCGGATGAGCAGGTGAAGGTACGCGGGTTCCGTATCGAGCCGGGCGAGATCGAAGCCACGTTGCTCGCCCACCCGGACGTCACGCAGACCGCGGTGGTCGCCCGCGAGGACACCTCCGGGGACAAGCGTCTGGTCGCCTACGTGGTCTCCGACCGCGACGAGCTCGACCTCGAAGCCCTGCGGGCGCTCGTGGTTTCGCGGCTGCCGGAGTACATGGTGCCCGCCGCCTTCGTGACGCTGCCGGAGCTGCCGCTGACGGTCAACGGCAAGCTCGACCACAAGGCACTGCCTGCACCGGAGCACTCCACAGGGGCGGGGCGCGAGCCGGCCACCGTCCAGGAGGAGATCCTGTGCGCTGCCTTCGCCGACGTCCTCGGTCTGGAGTCCGTGGGCGTCGACGACAACTTCTTCCGGCTCGGCGGCCACTCGCTGCTCGCCGTCCGGCTGGTCTCGCGAGTCCGCGCCGTGCTCGACGTCGAACTGCCCCTGCGCTCGCTGTTCGACGCGCCGACGGTGGCCGGCCTGGCAGCGCACCTTGCCGGCACCACTGGGCAGGCGCGTACGCCGCTGCGGGCCGGGGTGCGGCCGGAGCGGGTTCCGTTGTCGTTCGCGCAGCGGCGTCTGTGGTTCCTCGCCCAGTTGGAAGGACCGAGCCCCACTTACAACATCCCCATGATGATCCCGTTGAACGGCGTGGACTCCGGGGTGCTGGAACTGGCCTTCCGGGACGTGCTCACCCGCCACGAGTCGCTGCGGACGACCTTCCCTGCGGCGGACGGCGAGCCGTACCAGCAGATCCTCGCCCCGTCGGACATGGACTGGGATCTCCAGGTCCTTCAGGCAGAGGCCGGCGAGCTCGCCGGTCTGGTCGACGAGGCGGCGCAGCACGCATTCGACCTGTCGGCCGAACTGCCCATCAAGGCGTGGCTGTTCCGGGCCGGGGCGGACGAGCAGGTCCTCATGATCGTCATGCACCACATCGCCGGTGACGGCTGGTCGACGGTGCCGCTCGCCCGGGACCTGTCGACGGCCTACGCCGCTCGGCTGGAGGGAAACACTCCCGACTGGGAGCCGTTGCCGGTGCAGTACGCCGACTACGCCCTCTGGCAGCAGGAGCTGCTGGGCGACGAGTCGGACCCGGAGAGCCTCCTGTCGCAGCAGGTGGGGTACTGGCGGCGGACGCTCGCCGGGGCGCCCGAGGAGGTGTCGCTGCCGGCCGACCGCCCGCGTCCGGCCGTCGCAGGCCACCAGGGGCACCGGGCGCCGTTGCGGATACCGGCCGAGGTGCACCAGCGCATGGCGGACCTCGCCCGGGCCGAGGGCGTGACGACGTTCATGATCCTTCAGGCCGCGCTGGCGGTGACGCTCTCACGGCTCGGCGCCGGCACCGACGTCACGATCGGCTCCGGTGTGGCCGGTCGCACCGACGTGGCGTTGGACGACCTGGTCGGGTCGTTCGTCGACACGCTGGTGATCCGCACCGACCTCTCCGGAGATCCGGACTTCCGGCAGGTCCTTCGCCGGGTACGGGAAGCGAGCCTGGGTGCCCTCGCGCACCAGGACGTGCCGTTCGAACGCCTCGTGGAGGAACTGGCGCCGGTCCGCTCCCTGGCGCGGTACCCCCTGTTCCAGGTGGCCCTGACACTGCAGAACCTCGAGCGGCCGCGGCTGCGGATGCCCGGCGTGCGGGCGGGAGCGGCCGCGGGCATCGAGGCCGCGGTGACCGCGTCCGTCAAGTGCGACGTGGACGTGATGATCGGGGAGACCTACGACGAGCACGGCCGTCCGGCCGGGTTGGTCGGGTCGGTGACCGGGGCGAAGGACCTGTTCGACGCCGCCTCGGTGGAAGCCGTCGCCGAACGGTGGAGCCGGGTGCTGGCGCTGGTGACGGCGGCCCCCGACACCCGGCTGCTCGCCGTGGACGTGCTCGGAGCCGACGAGCGCACCCTTCTGCTCGGCGGCTGGAACGACACCGCGGCCCCGGCCCCCGCCTCGACGATCGTGGACCTGTTCGCCCGACGAGTCGCTGCGGCTCCGGAGGATGTGGCGGTCGTCGGCGACGGTGTCGAGCTGTCGTACGGGCAGCTCGACGCGGCGGCCAATCGCCTGGCGCGCCATCTGCGCGATCTGGGCATCGGCCGCGAGTCGGTCGTGGCCCTGGGACTACCGCGCGGTGTCGAGCTGGTGACGGCGATCCTGGCGGTGTGGAAGGCCGGGGCGGCGTACCTTCCGGTCGACGTGGGGCTGCCCGTCGAGCGGCTGGCCTACGTGCTGGACGACAGCCGCGCCCAGCTGATCGTCGGCACCCAGGACACGCTCGGCGACCTCCCGGTCGGACGCGTGCGCATGGTCGCGATCGACGACCCGATGACCACCATGCTCGTGGAGGGCTGCGCGGACACGCCGCCCGAGGTGGAGCAGGACGCGGCGGGTCTGGCGTACGTCATCTACACGTCCGGGTCGACCGGGACGCCCAAGGGCGTCGCGCTCACCCACCGCGGGGCCGTGAACCTGGCGACGGCACAGATCCAGCGGTTCGCGGTGGAACCTGGGGCGCGCGTCCTGCAGTTCGCCTCGATCGGCTTCGACGCGGCGACCTCCGAGGTGCTCATGGCGCTGTGCTCGGGCGCCGCACTGGTCGTGGCCCCGACCGAGGAGCTGGTTCCCGGTGCCGGCCTGGTCGAGGTGGTGGCCCGGCACGGAGTGACGCACGTGACACTGCCGCCCGCCGTTCTCGCCGTGCTGGGAGCCGACGACCTCGGATCGGTGACCACGCTGGTGTCGGCCGGCGACGCCCTGGACGTGCCGTTGGTGGAGCGCTGGGCTCCGGACCGGCGGATGATCAACGCATACGGGCCGACGGAGATCACGGTGTGTGCGTCGATGTCCCGACCGCTCACGGCCGGCGACAAGCCCGTGATCGGGGCGCCGATGGCCAACACGCGCCTGTATGTGCTGGACGCGGCGCTGCAGCCGGTACCGGCGGGCGTGCAGGGAGAGCTCTACGTGGCCGGCGCCGGACTGGCACGCGGCTACGTCCGCCGGGCGTCCATGACCGGTGAGCGGTTCGTGGCCTGCCCGTTCGGTGCTCCCGGGGAGCGGATGTACCGGACCGGCGACCTGGCCAAGTGGACGACCGACGGGCAGCTGCTGTTCGCCGGCCGTGTGGACGAGCAGGTCAAGATACGCGGATTCCGCATCGAGCCCGGCGAGATCGAGGCCCTGCTGTCGTCCCACCCGAACGTCGCCCAGGCGGCGGTGCTGGCACGTGAGGACGTTCCGGGCGACAAGCGTCTGGTCGCCTACGTGGTGGCGGATGGGGACGTGACGGAGCTGCGCGAGCTGGTCGAGGGCCGGCTGCCGGAGTACATGGTCCCGGCCGCGTTCGTGCCCCTGGACGAGTTGCCGCTGACGACCAACGGCAAGCTCGACCGCAAGGCGCTGCCCGCCCCCGAGTACGTCACCGGCGCCGGGCGGGCCCCCGCCACCATCCAGGAAGAGATCCTGTGCGCGGCCTTCGCCGACATCCTCGGCCTGGGGTCGGTCGGGGTCGACGACAACTTCTTCCAGCTCGGCGGGCACTCACTGCTCGCGGTCCAGCTTGTCGAGCGGCTGCGTATCCGGGGCGTGACGGTGTCGGTACGGGCGTTGTTCGAAGCGCCTACGCCGGCCCAGCTGGCCGCGTCCACGGGCGCCGGTTCGGTGGAGGTGCCGGAGAACCGCATCCCGGACGGTGCGGATCGGATCACCCCGGACATGCTGCCGTTGGTGGGGCTGGATCAGGAGGACATCGACCGGGTCGTCGCGACGGTCGACGGCGGGGCGGCGAATGTCGCCGACATCTATCCGCTGGCACCGCTGCAGGAAGGGCTTCTCTTCCACCACCTCCTGGCTGGCGCCGGCGAGGACGTCTATGTCGCGAACTTCGGCGTGGAGTTCGACTCGCGCAGTGCAGTGGATGAGTTCGCGAGCGCTCTGCAGCAGGTCGTCGACCGCCATGACATCTACCGCACCGGCATCGCCTGGGAGGGCCTGCGTGAGCCCGTGCAGGTGGTGTGGCGGCACGTGGACCTGCCGGTCGTCGAGCACGTCCTCGAGTTCGACTCCGCCGAACCGAGGCGACGGATGGATCCCCTGGTCGCCGTAGCGGGCTCGGTGATGGATCTGCGTCGCGCGCCGTTGATGGACCTGCACGTGGCCGAGGCGACCGAGGGCCGCTGGCTCGGTGTTGTGCGGATGCACCACATGCTGCAGGACCACATGGGCATGGACGTCGTCATGCAGGAACTCCGCGCGGTGCTGTCCGGCCAGACCCAGGACCTGGCAGCGGCGCTGCCGTTCCGCAACTTTGTCGCCCAGACGCGTGCGGTTCCCCGCGAGGAACACGAGCGGTTCTTCGCCGGCCTCCTGGGCGACGTCACCGAACCCACCGCCCCTTACGGAGTGATGGACGTACGCGACGTCGGCGGCCGCTTCGTCGACGCGGGCACCCTCGTTCCCGACGAAGTCGTGGTCGGCCTGCGGCGAGTGGCACGGGAACTCGGGGTCAGTGCGGCCACGGTGCTGCACGTGGCCTGGGCCAGGGTGTTGGCGGTGTTGTCGGGCCGGGGCGACGTGGTGTTCGGAACAGTACTGCTGGGACGCATGAACGCCGGCGCCGGCGCCGACCGGGTGGTGGGTCCGTTCATCAACACCCTCCCGGTGCGCGTACCGACCGGGAAGGTGGGGGTGCGGGCCGCGGTCGAGGAGATGCGGGACCAACTTGCGGCCCTGCTGGAGCACGAGCACGCCCCGCTCGCGATCGCGCAGCGCGCCAGCGGCATAGAGCCCAACACGCCGCTGTTCACCTCCCTGCTCAACTACCGGCAGATCACCGACCCCAAGGAGAGTGCTGCCGGACAGCAGCAGGTGGAAGGCATCCGGACCGTCTTCGGAGAAGAGCGGTCCCACTATCCGCTGTCGGTGTCGGTCAACGATCGCGGGCAGAGCGGTCTGAGCGTGCTCGCGCAGACCTCCGACGTGTTCGATCCGAACGCGGTCAGCCAGCTGCTGTGCACCACGCTGGAGAGGGTGGTCGACGCGCTCACCGACGCCCTGGACGGCGGCCCGGACGCAGCCCTGTGCGCCGTGGACGTGCTGGGTGTCGCCGAACGCGAGCGGATGGTGGTGGACTGGAACGACACCGCCACGGATGTGGCGGACGCGTCGGTGCCGGAGATGTTCGAGCGACGGGTCCAGGCCGCTCCGGACGCCACGGCCATCCGGCAGGAAGGCGCCACGCTCACCTACGCGGAGCTGGACGCGCGCGTGGAGCGGTTGGCAGGTGTGCTTGCCGGGCTGGGCGTGGGCCCTGGTTCGGTCGTGGGGTTGTGCCTGCCGCGGAGCGTGGACGCCGTGGCCGGCGTCCTGGCCGTGTGGCGGGTGGGGGCCGCGTACCTGCCGATCGATCCGGCAACGCCGGCCGAGCGAGTCGGGTTCGTGCTGGCCGACAGCCGGGCGGTGACGTTGCTCAGCACCACGGACATTCTCGACTCTCTGCCCGTGGCGAGGATGCCCGTGATCGCGGTCGACGACCTCGACACGGCGCTCGTGCCCATGAGGGACCTCCTGCCGGTGTCGCCCCGCGCCGCCGAGCTGGCGTACGTGATGTACACCTCCGGCTCGACGGGAAGGCCGAAGGGCGTGGCGGTCACGCACGAGGCGCTGGCCAACTACGTGGCCTGGGCGGCCAAGACGTACGACGTGGGGCGCGGCGGAGCGGTGCTGTACTCGTCTCTGGCGTTCGACCTGACGGTGACCAGCCTGCTGGTGCCGCTCGTCGCCGGCGCGGCGATCTCGGTGAGCGAGGACGGCGGTGTCGAAGGGCTGGCCGAGATACTGCGCTCCGGCGACGGGTTCGACCTGGTGAAGGTCGTACCGGCACACCTTCCGATGCTGGCCGAGCTGCTGCCGGCCGACCGGCTGCGGAACGCCGCACGCCGCTGGGTGGTCGGCGGTGAGGCGCTCGCCGGTGACGAGGTGGCCCGCTGGCTGCCGGTGGCGCCGGAGAGCGTGGTGATCAACGAGTACGGCCCCACGGAGACGGTGGTCGGCTGCTCGATCCACGAGGTCCGTGCCGGCCGGCCCATCGGCGACACGGTGCCGATCGGGAAGCCGATCGCCAACACACGCCTGTACGTGCTGGATGAAGGTCTTGCGCCGGTACCCGTCGGGTCTCCGGGGGAGCTCTACGTCGCGGGAGCGGGCCTGGCACGCGGCTACGTGGGCCGCCCGTCGATGACCGGCGAGCGGTACGTTGCCTGCCCGTTCGGCTCCGGAGACCGGATGTACCGCACCGGGGACCTGGCCAAGTGGAGCGCCGAGGGCGAGCTGCTGTTCCTGGGACGCTCCGACGAGCAGGTGAAGGTCCGCGGGTACCGCATCGAACCAGGTGAGATCGAGGCGGTCCTGCACTCGCATCCCGGCGTGGCCAGGGTGGCGGTCGTCGCGCGCGAGTATGCCGCGGGCGACACCCGGTTGGTGGCCTACGTCGTCCCCTCCGACAGTGACGCCACGTCCGTCGACGGCGACGACCTGAGGGAGTTCGTCGGACGGCAGGTGCCGGACTACATGGTGCCGGCGGCCGTGGTGGCGCTGCCGGAGTTGCCGCTGACGGCGAACGGCAAGCTCGACCGCAAGGCGCTCCCCGCCCCCGACTTCGCGACCGACGCCGGTGCCGGGCGCCAGGCGGCGACCGTCGAGGAGGAGATTCTCTGCGGAGCCTTTGCCGAAGTGCTGGGGATCGAGACCGTGGGGGTGGACGAGAGCTTCTTCGAGCTCGGTGGGCATTCCCTGCTCGGCGTCCGGCTGATCTCGCGTATCCGCGCTCTGCTTGGCCGGGAACTGGCGCTGTCCGTCCTCTTCGAAAGGCCGACGGTCGCCGGGATCGCGGCCTCGCTCGCCGAGGACGGCGCGGACGAGGTGCGGCCGGCGCTGACCGCGGGCGCACGTCCGGACCGGGTGCCGCTGTCGTTCGCCCAGCGGCGGTTGTGGTTCCTCGGCCAGTTGGAGGGCCCAAACCCCACCTACAACATGCCGATACCGATTCGCCTGAGCGGCGTGGACGCCGAGGCGCTGGGCGCGGCGCTGCGGGACGTCGTCGCCCGTCACGAATCGCTGCGGACGATGTTCCCGGTCGCGGACGACGAGCCGTACCAGCACGTCCTGGATGCCCAGGACCTGGACTGGAGGTTGCAGGTCCGTCAGGTCGAGCACGGCGAACTCGCGGACGCCGTGGACCGGGCGTCGCGCCACGCCTTCGATCTGTCGACCGAACTGCCCATCCGGGCATGGCTGTTCCAGGCCGGGCGGGACGAACAGGTGCTCCTGATCGTCGTGCACCACATCGCATCCGACGGGTGGTCCGATGGACCGTTGGCGCGGGACCTGTCGACCGCGTACGCGGCGCGGCTCCGTGGTGCGGAGCCCGACTGGGAGCCGTTGCCGGTGCAGTACGCCGACTACGCCCTCTGGCAGCGCGAGTTGCTCGGCGAGGAGTCGGATCCCGACAGCCTGCTCTCGGCACAGGTCGACTACTGGCGGCAGACGTTGGCCGGCGCTCCCGAGGAGCTGACGCTGCCCACGGACCGGCCCCGCCCGGCGGTGTCCGGCCACAGCGGGCATCAGGTCCCGCTGCGCATACCGGCCGAGGTGCATCAGGAACTGGTCGACCTCGCCCGGGCCGAGGGCGTGACGACCTTCATGGTCCTGCAGGCGGCACTGGCCGTGACCCTGTCGCGGCTCGGCGCCGGCAACGACATCCCCGTCGGGTCGGCCGTCGCGGGCCGCACCGACGAGGCATTGGACGAGTTGGTCGGGTTCTTCGTCAACAGCTTGGTGATCCGCACGGACCTGTCCGGGGATCCGGAGTTCCGACGGGTGTTGGGCCGGGTGCGAGAGTCCGGACTCGGTGGGTTGGCCCATCAGGACGTGCCGTTCGAGCGGCTGGTGGAGGAGCTGGCGCCGGAGCGGTCGCTGGCACGGCATCCGCTGTTCCAGGTCATGCTGACCGTGCAGAACACCGAGCGTGCCGCGCTGGAGCTGCCCGGCGCTCGCGCCGCGGCGAGGGCGCCGGTGGTCGGCAGCGCGGACACCGTGCCGGCGAAGTTCGATCTCGAGCTGTCGCTGGCGGAGGTCTTCGACGACGAAGGGCGGCCGTGCGGGCTCCGCGGCGGACTGACCGCGTCCGCAGACCTGTTCGACGTCCCGACGGCCGGGCGCATGGCCGAGTGGTTCGGCCAGGTGTTGGAGCAGGTGGTGGCGGTTCCGGGGGTCCGGTTGTCTGCGGTGGGGGTGCTTGGTGCCGGGGAGCGGGATCGGGTGGTGGTGGAGTTCAACGACACCGCCTCGGGTGCGGCCGGTTCTTCGGTGGTGGAGTTGTTTGAGCGGCGGGTGGCGGCTGACCCGGATGGGGTTGCGGTGGTTGCCGATGGGGAGCAGCTGACCTACGGGGAGTTGGGTGCGGCGGCGAATCGGCTGGCGCATTGGCTTCGGGGTCGGGGTGTGGGTCGTGAGTCGGTGGTGGGGCTTGGGTTGCCTCGGGGTGTGGAGATGATCGTCGGGATTCTGGGGGTGTGGAAGGCGGGGGCGGCGTATTTGCCGATCGATTCGGCGCTTCCGGTGGAGCGGGTGGAGTTCATGCTCGCTGATGCCGGGGTGAGTGTGGTGGTGGATTCGGGCGATCTGGAGCGGCTGTCGGAGGTCCCGGAAATACCGGTGGGGCTGGACATTGATCCGGCGGGGTTGGCGTATGTGATCTATACGTCGGGTTCGACGGGCGTACCCAAGGGTGTGGCGGTGACGCATGGGTCGCTGGCCAATTACGTGTCGTCGGTGTCCGAGCGGCTTGGTTGGACGATGCCGGGGGCGAGGTATGCGCTGTTGCAGGCGCAGGTGACGGACCTGGGTAACACGGTGGTGTTCTCCAGCCTGGCCACGGGCGGTCAACTCCATGTGCTGGATGAGGAGTCGGTGACCGATCCGGATGCTGTGGCGGAGTATGTGGCCGGGCAGGGTATTGATGCGTTCAAGGTGGTGCCGTCGCATCTGCAGGCGTTGACGTCCGCGGCGGGTATCGAGCCGCTGCTTCCTGCTGGTTCCCTCGTCCTGGGCGGCGAAGCCGCCGGCCCTGGCTGGGTGCGAGAACTGGTGGTTGCTGCCGGGGGCCGGCGGGTGTTCAACCACTATGGTCCGACGGAGACGACGATTGGTGTCGCTACCGCCGAGCTGACGCGGGAGTTGGTGGCTGGTGGCGTGGTGCCGGTCGGCACTCCGATCGCCAACACCCGCCTGTTCGTGCTGGATGACACCCTCCAGCCGGTGCCGGTCGGGGTGACCGGTGAGTTGTATGTCGCCGGTGCGGGGCTGGCCCGCGGGTATGTGGGTCGGCCGTCGCTGACAGGTGAGCGGTTCGTGGCCTGCCCCTTCGGCCCTGGTTCCGGTGAGCGGATGTATCGGACCGGGGACCTGGCCAGGTGGACGTCGGATGGGCAGGTGGTGTTCGCGGGTCGTGTGGATGAGCAGGTGAAGGTGCGCGGGTTCCGCGTCGAGCCCGGTGAGATCGAGGCCACCCTGCTTACCCATCCGGACGTGGTCCAAGCGGCGGTCGTGGCCCGCGAGGACACGCCCGGCGACAAGCGCCTGGTCGCCTACGTCGTGGCGGCGGATGGTGGCGAGCCCGAGGGCCTGCGGGAGTATGTGGCGGCGCGGCTGCCCGACCACATGGTTCCGGCTGCCGTCATCGCGCTGCCGGAGCTGCCGCTGACCGCCAACGGCAAGCTCGATCGCAAGGCTCTGCCCGCCCCCGAGTACGCCGCCGGCATGGGGCGCGTCCCGGCCACACCCGAGGAAGTGGCGCTGTGTGCGGCGTTCGCCGAGGTGCTGGGCCTGGAATCGGTCGGGGTCGACGACAACTTCTTCGAACTCGGCGGGCATTCACTGCTGGCGGTCCGACTGGCGTCCCGCATCCGCGTCGCCCTCGGAGTGGAGCTGTCGCTGCGTTCGCTGTTCGAGGCGCCGACCGTGGCCGGGTTGGTCTCCCGCATCGCGGGAGCCGGGTCCGAGCCTGTGCGGCTGCCCCTGCGGGCCGGGGTACGTCCGGAGCGGGTGCCGTTGTCGTTCGCGCAGCGGCGACTGTGGTTCCTGGCTCAACTGGAGGGCCCCAGCGCGACGTACAACCTGCCGACGATGATGCGGTTGAACGGCGACGTGGATGCCGACGCGGTGGGAGCAGCGCTGCGGGACGTGATCGTCCGGCACGAGTCGCTGCGGACGATGTTCCCGCAGGCGGACGGCGATCCGTACCAGCAGATCGTGGATCCGCACGAGCTGGACTGGGAGCTGCCGCGGGTACAGGTGACGTCCGAAGGGCTGGCGGAAGCGGTGGCTCAGGCGTCGGGGCACGCCTTCGACCTCTCCGCCGAACTGCCGATCCGTGCCTGCCTGTACCAGGCCGGGCCGGACCAGCAGGTGCTGTTGATCGTGGTGCATCACATCGCCAGCGATGGCTGGTCGCGTGGTCCGTTGGGCCGTGACCTGTCGACCGCGTACTCGGCGCGGCGGCGCGGTGAGGCCCCGGTGTTCGAGCCGCTGCCGGTGCAGTACGCCGACTACGCCTTGTGGCAGCGTGAGTTGCTGGGTGAGGAGTCGGATCCGGAGAGCCTGCTGTCGCGGCAGGTGGAGTATTGGCGGCGGACGCTGGCCGGCGCTCCGGAGGAGTTGACGCTGCCGGCCGACCGTCCGCGACCGGCCGTGGCGAGCCATGTCGGGCACGAGGCGCCGATGCGTATATCCGGCGAAGTGCACGAGCGGCTGGTGGAGCTGGCGCGGACCGAGGGCGTGACGACGTTCATGGTGGTGCAGGCCGCGCTGGCGATGACGCTGTCGCGGCTAGGGGCCGGTACCGACATCCCGATCGGCTCCGCTGTGGCCGGCCGTACCGATGAGGCACTGGACGACCTCGTGGGGTTCTTCGTCAATACGCTGGTCATCCGCACCGACCTTTCCGGGGACCCGGAGTTCCGGCAGGTTCTGGCGCGGGTGCGGGAAGCCGGACTCGGTGCCCTCGCGCACCAGGACGTGCCGTTCGAGCGGCTGGTGGAGGAGCTGGCGCCGTCCCGCTCGATGGCGCGGCACCCGCTGTTCCAGGTGATGCTGACCGTGCAGAACACCGAGAACACATCGCTGCGACTGGCCGGCGCCGAGCAGGGCCTCGCCAGGCTGGACGAGTCGAGCATGGCGTCGGTGGTGCGGTTCGACCTCGACGTCACCCTGTGGGAGACCTACGACGAACGGGGGCTTCCCGCAGGACTTCACGGCTCGGTGAACGCGTCGTCGGATGTGTTCGACGCGGGCACGGCCGAGGTGATCGGGCAGCGGCTGGTGCGGGTGCTCGAACGCGTCACCGAGGCAGCGGACGTACGGCTGCATGAGGTGGATGTGCTGGACGCCGGCGAGCGGGCGCGGGTGCTGACCGAGTGGAACGACACGGCTGTGCCGGTGGAGTCCGCGACGTTGCCGGGGCTGTTCGCGGAGCGCGTGCGGCGGTCACCGGACGCGGTGGCGGTGGTGTTCGAGGGTACGCAGCTGTCGTACACGGAGTTGGACGTGCGGGCGGCGGGTGTGGCCCGGCACCTGATCGACCAGGGAGTGGGTGCGGGCTCGACGGTAGCGGTGATGTTGGAGCGCGGTGTCGAGCTGGTGGTGGCGTTGTGGGGGGTGCTGAAAGCGGGGGCGGCGTATCTGCCGGTCGATCCGGAGTATCCGGCCGAGCGGATCGCGCTGCTGCTCGAAGACGCGGAGCCGGTGGTGGTGCTTGACGACCCGCAGGCCGTGGCGGAGTGGTCGGTCGCGGATGGCGGGATTCCCGGGCCGGTGCCTCCGGTGCCGGACCCGCGGGATGTCGCGTACGTGATGTACACGTCGGGGTCGACGGGGCGGCCCAAGGGTGTGGCGGTCTCCCACGAGAGCATCGTGAACCGGCTGTCGTGGATGGGGGATCGCTATCGACTGGGCGTCGGGGACCGCGTGCTGCACAAGACGCCGACCGTGTTCGACGTGTCGGTGTGGGAGCTGCTCGGCACCCTGCTCTGGGGAGCCACGCTGGTGGTGGCTCGTCCCGGTGGCCACCGCGACCCGAGCTACGTGGCGGAGGCGATCCGCGAGTACCGCGTGAGCATGGTGCATTTCGTGCCCTCGATGCTGGATGCCTTCCTGCGGACGGATGCGGGTGATCTGCGGGAGCTGCGGCACGTGGTGTGCAGTGGTGAGGCGCTCCCGTTGTCGACGCAGACGCGGTTCCATGCCGCCTTCGCCGGGGTGGAGTTGCACAACCTCTACGGTCCGACCGAGGCGGCGGTGGATGTCACCGCCTGGGCCTGTGACCCGGCGCAGAGCGCCGGTTCGGTGCCGATCGGGGCACCGGTGGCCAACACGCAGGTGTTCGTCCTCGACCACTCTCTGGCACCGGTGCCGCCGGGCGTGGCCGGGGAGTTGTATCTGGCCGGGGTGCAGTTGGCCCGCGGCTACGTCCGGCGCGCGGGCCTGACCGCGGAACGCTTCGTGGCCTCTCCCTTCGGTCCTGCGGGGCAACGGATGTACCGCACCGGCGACCTGGTGAAGTGGACCTCGGGCGGGCAGTTGGTCTTCCTCGGCCGGGCCGACGAGCAGGTCAAGGTCCGTGGCTTCCGCATCGAGCCGGGCGAGATCGAAGCCGCCCTGCTGGAGCACCCGGACATCGCGCAGGCCGCGGTGATCGCCCGTGAGGGCACCCCGGGCGACAAGCAGCTCGTCGCCTACGTCGTGTCAGCCGATCCTGGGGGCGACGGCGGTTTTGACGCCCTACGGGTGTTCGTCGCTGAGCGGTTGCCCGAGTACATGGTCCCGGCAGCCTTCGTGTCGCTGACCCAGCTGCCGCTCACCGTCAACGGCAAGCTCGACCGCAAGGCGCTGCCCGCGCCGGAGTACCGCAGCGGCGGGGGCAGGGCGCCGGCCACCGTCCAGGAAGAGGTTCTGTGCGGGGCGTTCGCCGAGGTGCTCGGGATGGAGTCGGTCGGGGTCGACGACAACTTCTTCGCCCTTGGCGGCCACTCCCTCCTTGCGGTGCGGCTCATCTCGCGGATCCGCGCCGTACTCGACGTCGAACTGCCCCTGCGGGCCCTCTTCGAGGCCCCGACCGTCGCCGGGGTGGCCGCGTGCGTGGCCGGGCCCGGAACGGACCGGACCCGCACCGCGCTGCGGGTGGCGGCGCGGCCGGAGCGGGTGCCGTTGTCGTTCGCGCAGCGGCGGCTCTGGTTCGTGGCCCAGTTGGAGGGCCCCAGCCCCACCTACAACATCCCGGTGTCGGTCCGCCTGACCGGCGGCGTGGACGTGGCTGCCCTGGGCGCGGCGCTGCGGGACGTGATCGTGCGGCACGAGTCGCTGCGGACGATCTTCCCGGAGGTGGACGACGAACCCCGTCAGCAGGTCATCGATCCGCAGGACCTGCGCTGGGAACTGGAAGTCACCCCGGTCGCACCCGGGGCACTCGCCGGAGCTGTGGCCCAGGCGTCGCGCCATGCCTTCGACCTGTCGACCGAGCCGCCGATCCGGGCGTGGCTGTTCCAGGCCGGCCCCGACGAGCAGGTGCTGCTCGTCATCATGCATCACATCGCCTCCGACGGGTGGTCGGAAGGACCGCTGGCGCGGGACCTGTCGAGCGCGTACGCGGCGCGGCTGCGCGGCGAGGAGCCCGACTGGGAGCCACTGCCGGTGCAGTACGCCGACTACACCCTCTGGCAGCGTGACGTGCTGGGCGACGAGTCGGACCCCGACAGCCTGCTCTCGGCACAGGTCGACTACTGGCGGCGGACCCTCGCCGGCGCTCCGGAAGAGCTGACGCTGCCGACCGACCGGCCGCGCCCCGCGGTCGCCACCCAGCGCGCCCACCGGGTGCCCCTCGACGTGCCCGCCGCCGTCCACCGTCAGCTGGTCGACCTGGCCCGCGCCGAGGGCGTGACGACGTTCATGGTCCTGCAGGCCGCCCTGGCGGTGACCTTGTCGCGCATGGGAGCCGGCCATGACATCCCCATCGGGTCGCCGATTGCGGGACGCACCGATGAAGCGCTGGACGACATGGTCGGGTTCTTCCTCAACACACTGGTGATCAGGACCGACCTGTCCGGAGATCCCGAATTCCGGCAGGTGCTCGGCCGGGTACGGGAAGCGAGCCTGGGTGCCCTCGCGCACCAGGACGTGCCGTTCGAGCGGCTGGTGGAGGAACTGGCACCGTCCAGGGCGCTGGGACGCCACCCGC
The DNA here is from genome assembly GCF_053591915.1 of Streptomyces sp. NPDC002853. NCBI lineage: Bacteria > Bacillati > Actinomycetota > Actinomycetes > Kitasatosporales > Streptomycetaceae > Streptomyces > Streptomyces sp. NPDC002853. Next base: position 20,849 of record NZ_JBSFUS010000026.1, read on the forward strand.
TGTTCCAGGTCATGCTGACCCTGCAGAACAACCGGCGCACGACCCTCGACCTGCCCGGACTGCGCACCGGCGGCGCAGGAACCGTACTCGACGAGGCCGCATCGGCACCGGGCAGGTACGACTTCTTCGTGTCGATCGCGGAAGTGCTCGACGAGCACGGCCGCCCCGCCGGACTGCGCGGCGGCGTGACCGTCACGGCCGACCTGTTCGACGAACCGGCCGCGGGGCGGATGGCCGCACGGTTCCTGCGGGTGCTCGAGGCCGTCAGCGCGGCACCGGACCTGCCGCTGCACGCGGTGGACATCCTGGACGGGCACGAGCGCGATCTGGTGCTGGACGGCTGGAACGGCACCGAGGGAACCGCTCCCGAGTCGACGGTCGTCGACCTGTTCCAGCGACGGGCGGCGGCCGGCCCCGACGCCATCGCCGTGGTGGCGAACGGCGCCGAGGTGTCGTACGGCCGGCTCGACGCCGCCGCGAACCGGCTCGCCCACCATCTGCGCAGCCTCGGGGTCGGTCCCGAGACCGTGGTGGGTCTGTGCCTGCCGCGCGGTCTCCAGATGATCACGGCGATCCTGGCGGCCTGGAAGGCCGGCGCAGCGTATCTGCCCATCGACGCCCAACTCCCTCCCGACCGCATCGCCTTCATGCTCGCCGACAGCGGCGCGCGGGTGCTGCTCACCGCCGCCGAGGCCGCGGTACCGGTCGAGACACCGCCCGGCGTGGCGACCGTGACACTGGACGACCCGGACCTGCCGGCCGCATACCCTGAGGACGCGCCGCCGGTGACGTCCCATCACGCGCAGCTCGCCTACGTGATCTACACGTCGGGTTCGACGGGCGTACCCAAGGGCGTGGCGGTCACCCACGGCGGTCTTGCCGGGTACGTGGCTTCGGCGTCGGGCCGCCTCGACTGGTCGGAACCGGGGGCGCGGTACGCCCTGTTGCAGCCGCAGGTGACGGACCTCGGCAACACGGTCGTGTTCACCAGTCTGGTCACCGGCGGTCAACTCCACGTGCTGGACGAGGCCACGGTCACGGATGCCGAAGCGGTCGCGGACTACCTGGTCGAGCAGCGCATCGGCTTCGTCAAGGCGGTGCCCTCGCACCTGGCAGCACTGAGCTCCGCCGCCGGGCCCGAGGCGGTACTGCCCGGCAGCTCGCTGGTGCTCGGTGGTGAGGCAGCGTCGGCCGAGTGGGTGGGCGAACTGCTGCGAGCGGCAGGGAACCGGCAGGTCCACAACCACTACGGGCCGACCGAGACCACGATCGGAATCGCCACCACGCAGCTGACCGCGGACAAGGTCGACGGCGGTGTGGTGCCGATCGGCACACCGCTCGACGGTACCCGCGTGTTCGTCCTGGATGACGACCTGGCGCCGGTGCCGGTCGGCGTGACCGGCGAACTGTACGCCGCCGGCGTCCAGGTTGCCCGTGGCTACGTGAGCCGCCCCGGGCTGACCGGTGAGAGGTTCGTGGCCTGCCCGTACGGTCCCGCGGGGACGCGGATGTACCGGACCGGCGACCTGGTGAAGTGGACGTCCGACGGGCGACTGGTGTTCGTCGGCCGGGTGGACGAGCAGGTCAAGGTCCGTGGCTTCCGCATCGAACCCGGCGAGGTCGAAGCTGCACTCCGCAGCCATCCCGGCGTGGACCGGGCCGCGGTGATCGCCCGAGAGGAGATCCCGGGAGACGCCCGCCTGGTCGCCTACGTCGTCCGCGCCGACAGCGCCGACAGCACCGATACCCCAGGCGGCCCGGGCGAGGAAGGCGGCGAGGGCGGCCTCCACCAGCACCTGGCCCGATTGCTGCCGGAGTACATGGTGCCCGCCGCGATCGTCACCCTCCCCGAACTACCACTCACCGCTGCCGGAAAACTCGACCGCAAAGCCCTGCCCGCCCCCGACCACCCGGCGGACCGCGCGAACCGGCGCGAGCCCGCCAATGAGAACGAAGCGCTCCTCTGCGAGTTGTTCGCCGAAGTGCTCCAGCACGAGTCGGTCGGGGTCGACGACAGCTTCTTCGAACTCGGCGGCCACTCCCTGCTCGCCATCAGTCTGCTTTCTCGCATCCGAGCGAGGCTCGGTGTGGAAGTCAAGGTCAGAACCCTCTTCGAGGCACCTACCCCGGCGGCGCTCGCCGCGAAGTTGAGCTCCGAGAAGTCGACGACTCGACCCGCTCTTCGTCCGATGCGTAAGGAGAACCAGTGATGATTCCGTTGTCCTTCGCGCAGCGGCGACTGTGGTTTCTGGCCCAGCTCGAGGGCCCGAGCCCGACCTACAACGTGCCGCTGACCGTCTCGCTCAGTGGCAACCTGGACGTCGAGGCGCTGGGCGCCGCGCTGCGTGACGTCGTCATCCGGCACGAGTCGCTGCGTACGCTCTGCAAGGTCTCCGACGGCGAGCCCTACCAGCACATCGTGGCCCCCGAGAACCTCGACTGGGACATGCAGGTGCGGCACGTCGCGCCCGCCGAGCTGGCGGCCGCCGTGGACGAGGCCGCCTGGAGCATCTTCGACCTGGCCGCCGACCTGCCGATCCGCGCCTGGCTGTTCCAGACGGACGACCGGCCGGACGACGGCCTCCTGGTTGTCCTGGTCCACCACATCGCCGGCGACGGCTGGTCGATGGCGCCACTTGCCCGCGACGTTTCTCGGGCGTATGCGGCGCGGCGGGGTGGTGAGGCTCCGGTGTTCGAGCCGTTGCCGGTGCAGTATGCGGATTACACGTTGTGGCAGCGGGAGCTTTTGGGTGAGGCGTCGGATCCGGGGAGTCTGCTGTCGCAGCAGGTGGAGTACTGGAAGGGGGCGTTGGCGGGTGCGCCGGAGGAGTTGGTGCTGCCGGTGGATCGGCCGCGTCCTGCGGTGATCGGTCATCGTGGGCATCGGGTGCCGGTGCGGGTGTCGGCGGAGGTGCATCAGCGGCTGGCGGAGTTGGCGCGTGCGGAGGGTGCGACGCCGTACATGGTGTTGCAGGCGGCACTGGTGGTGTTGCTGTCGCGGCTGGGTGCCGGCAGCGACATCCCTATCGGGACGCCGATCGCGGGTCGTACCGACGAAGCGATGAATGACTTGGTCGGGTTCTTCGTCAACACCTTGGTGATCCGTACGGATCTGTCAGGGGATCCGGAGTTCCGGCAGGTCCTGGCGCGGGTGCGGGACGCCAGCCTGGACGCCCTGGCCCATCAGGACGTGCCGTTCGAGCGGCTGGTCGAGGAGACTGCGCCGACGCGGGTGCAGAGCCGTAACCCGTTGTTCCAGGTGATGCTCACCATGCAGAACACGCGGCGTTCTGCGCTGGATCTGGGTGAGGTGAGGGCGGCTTCGGCCGGTGAGGTGCTGGGTGTGCGGTCGCCGGTGGATGAGGCGACGACTGTCCCGGTCAGGTTGGATCTGCATCTTGCGGTGGGGGAGTCGTTTGATGGGGACGGCCGGCCCGCGGGGTTGCGGGGGGCGGTCATGGCGTCGACGGATCTGTTCGACCTGAGCACGGTGCAGGGGATTGCTGAGCGCCTGGTGCGGGTGTTGGAGCAGGTGGTGGCGGTTCCGGGGGTGCGGTTGTCTGCGGTGGGGGTGCTTGGTGCCGGGGAGCGGGATCGGGTGGTGGTGGAGTTCAACGACACTGCGGTGGAGGCGGAGTCGTCGTCGGTGGTGGAGTTGTTTGAGCGGCAGGCTTTGCTGGATCCGGTTGCGGTGGCGGTGGTTGCCGGTGGTGAGTCGTTGACCTTTGGGGAGTTGGGTGCGGCGGCGAATCGGCTGGCGAACTGGCTTCGGGGGCAGGGTGTGGGTCGTGAGTCGGTGGTGGGGCTTGGGTTGCCTCGGGGTGTGGAGATGATCGTCGGGATTTTGGGGGTGTGGAAGGCGGGGGCGGCGTATTTGCCGGTCGATTCTGAGCTGCCGGTGGAGCGAGTGGAGTTCATGCTCGCTGATGCCGGGGTGGATGTGGTGGTCGGTGCGCAGGAGTTGGCGTGGTCGGTGGACGCTTCGGACGCGTTGCCTGGGGTGGCGGTGGAGTCGGCGGGGTTGGCGTATGTGATTTATACGTCGGGTTCGACGGGCGTACCCAAGGGTGTGGCGGTGACGCATGGGTCGCTGGCCAACTACGTGTCGTCGGTGTCGTCGCGGTTGGGTTGGGTGGTTCCGGGGGCGAGGTATGCGCTGTTGCAGGCGCAGGTGACGGATCTGGGTAACACGGTGGTGTTCTCCAGTCTGGCCACGGGTGGTCAACTCCACGTGCTGGACGAGGAGTCGGTGACCGACCCGGATGCTGTGGCGGAGTATGTGGCCGGGCAGGGTATTGATGCGTTCAAGGTGGTGCCGTCGCATCTGCAGGCGTTGACGTCCGCGGCGGGTATCGAGCCGCTGCTTCCTGCTGGTTCCCTCGTCCTGGGCGGCGAAGCCGCCGGTCCTGGCTGGGTGCGAGAACTGGTGGTTGCTGCCGGGGGCCGGCGGGTGTTCAACCACTATGGTCCGACGGAGACGACGATTGGTGTCGCCACTGCCGAGCTGACCGGGGAGTTGGTGGCTGGTGGTGTGGTGCCGATCGGTGCCCCGATCGCCAACACCCGCCTGTTTGTGCTGGATGACACCCTCCAGCCGGTGCCGGTGGGGGTGACCGGTGAGTTGTATGTCGCCGGTGCGGGGCTGGCGCGGGGTTATGTGGGTCGGCCGTCGCTGACGGGTGAGCGGTTCGTGGCCTGCCCCTTCGGCGTCGGTGAGCGGATGTATCGGACCGGGGACCTGGCCAGGTGGACGTCGGATGGGCAGGTGGTGTTCGCGGGGCGTGTGGATGAGCAGGTGAAGGTGCGCGGGTTCCGTATCGAGCCCGGTGAGATCGAGGCCACCCTGCTTACCCATCCGGACGTGGTCCAGGCGGCGGTCGTCGCCCGCGAGGACACGCCCGGCGACAAGCGCCTGGTCGCCTACGTCGTGGCGGCGGACGGCGATGAGCCAGAGGGCCTGCGGGAGTTCGTGGCGGCGCGGCTGCCCGATCACATGGTTCCGGCTGCCGTCATCGCGCTGCCGGAGCTGCCGCTGACCGCCAACGGCAAGCTCGACCGCAAGGGGCTGCCTGCTCCTGAGGAGTCGGGTGGTGGTGTCGGTCGGGCGCCGGCGAACGAGACCGAGGCTGCACTTTGCGAGATCTTCGCGGAGGTGCTGGGTCTGGAGTCGGTCGGCGCCGATGACAGTTTCTTCGAACTCGGCGGGCACTCGCTGCTGGCGATCCGGTTGCTGTCGAGAATTCGTGGCCGGCTGGCCGCGGAGGTCAAGATCAGGACGCTGTTCGAGGACCCGACACCCGCCGGCCTCGCGGCCGGGTTGGCGCGTGCGACGGGTACCGCGCCAGTTCAGGTGCCCGACAATCTGATACCCGCCGACGCAGAGCAGATCACGCCGCAGATGTTGCCGCTGGTGGAGCTGGAGCAGGCTGAGATCGACCGAGTGATCGCGACCGTCGAGGGCGGGGCGGCGAACGTGGCGGATGTCTATCCGCTGGCGCCGCTGCAGGAAGGCATGTTCTTCCACCACCTCATGGCGGGCGAGGGCGAAGACGTCTACCTCACCGCGCGCGTCGTCGAGTTCGATTCACGCTCCCGGCTGGATGAGTTCGCAAGCGCTCTGCAGCAGGTCGTCAACCGGCATGACATCTACCGCACCGGCATCGCCTGGGAGGGCCTGCGGGAGCCGCTGCAGGTGGTACGGCGGCACGTCGAGGTGCCGGTCATCGAGCACTGCATGGAGTTCGACTCCATGGAATCGAAGCAGCGAGGGCGGGGCCTGATCGCCAGGGCCGGGCTCGTGATGGACCTCGTCCGCGCGCCGTTGATGGACCTGCACGTGGCCGAGGCACCTGAGGGCCGCTGGTTGGCAGTCGTGCGGATGCATCACATGGTGCAGGACCACGTCGGCATGGACGTGCTGTTGGACGAGCTGCGGGCGGTGTTGTCCGGCGCGGCCGACCAGTTGGCCCCCGCACTGCCGTTCCGCAACTTCGTCGCGCAGACGCGTGCGGTGCCGCGTGAGGAGCACGAGCGGTTCTTCGCCGAGCTGCTGGGCGACGTGACCGAACCCACCGCCCCCTACGGATTGCTCGAAGCGCGCGGCGACGGCAGCGGGGTCGTGGGCGTGGCCCTGCCCGTCGCGGACGAGATCACCGAAGGCCTGCGCCGGGCGACGCGAGATCTGGGTGTCAGCGCGGCAACCGTGCTGCATGTGGTGTGGGCCCGGGTGCTGGCGACGCTGTCGGGTCGGGATGATGTGGTGTTCGGGACGGTGCTGTTCGGCCGGATGAACGCGGGCGAGGGCGCCGACCGTGTCGTCGGTCCGTTCATGAACACCCTTCCCATGCGGGTGCGGACCGGCCAGGTCGGGGTACGTGCCGCGGTCGAGCAGATGCGGGACCAGCTGACCGCCCTGATGGAGCACGAGCACGCTCCGCTGGCAGTGGCGCAGCAGGCCAGCGGCATCGCCGACCACACCCCCCTCTTCACATCCCTGTTCAACTACCGGCATGTCACCGGCGCCACCGTGCCCCAGGCCGACCCGGAACAGGACGAGCAGCGCCCCGTCTCGGGCATCCGACGAGTCATGGTTCAGGACAGGACGAACTATCCGGTCGCGGTGTCGGCCAACGACCGAGGCGAAGGAGGTCTGAGCCTGGGCGTGCAAACGGTCAGCACGCTCGACCCCCAGGCGGTCGCCAGGCTGTTCTACACCGCGCTGGAGAACGTGGTCAGCGCGCTCACGCGCGAGCTCGACGGCGGCTCGAAAACCGCTCTGGACGCCGTGGACGTGCTAGCCGTGGACGAGCGGGACGTGCTGCTGCGGGAGTGGAACGACTCGGCGCTCGCGGTCACTGGTTCTTCGATTGTGGAGTTGTTCGGGCAGTGGGTGGCAGCCGCTCCGGATGCGGTGGCGGTGGTGGGCGAGGGTGCGGAGCTGTCGTACGCCGAGCTGGACGTGGCGGCCAACCGGCTGGCGAACCACCTGCGCAGCCGGGGCGTGGGACAGGAGTCGGTGGTGGGCTTGTGCCTGCCGCGCGGCGTCCAACTCGTGACCGCGATCCTCGCGGTATGGAAGGCCGGTGCGGCCTACCTGCCGATCGACGGGCGCCTGCCGGTCGATCGCGTGGCGTACATGCTGAACGGAACCAGCACGGAACTCGTGCTGGGAACCGAGGACACCCTCGAGGACCTGCCGGTCGGCCGCGTTCCGCTGATCGCCCTCGACGACCCGATGACGACCGCGCTGCTGGACGTGCACCCCGCGACCGCGCCCGAGGTGACGATCCACCCGGCAGGGGCGGCGTACGTCATTTACACGTCCGGCTCGACGGGCACACCGAAGGGCGTGACCGTCTCGCACGCCGGCGCCGCGAACCTCGTGGCAGCGCAGGGCGACCGGCTCGCGGTGGGACCGGGCTCGCGTGTCCTGCAGTTCGCCTCGATCAGCTTCGACGCCGCTGTGTGGGAAGTACTGATGGCGCTGGGCACCGGAGCGGCGCTGGTGACGGCGCCGGCGGACGAACTGCTGCCCGACGGTGGGCTCGCGGAGGTCGTGGCGCGCCACGGGGTGACGCACGCGACGCTGCCGCCCGTCGTGCTCGGCGCACTGGACGCGGGCGACCTGGCGTCCGTGACGACGCTGGTGTCGGCTGGTGAGGCGCTGGACGCGGGCCTGGCCGGGCGGTGGTCGTCGGACCGCCGGATGATCAACGCGTACGGGCCGACGGAGATCACGGTGTGTGCGTCGATGTCGGCCCCGCTCACGCCCGGTGACGAGCCGTCGATCGGCGGACCGATCGCCAACGCCCGCCTGTACGTGCTCGACGAGGCACTGCGGCCGGTACCCGCGGGTGTTGCCGGTGAGTTGTACGTAGCCGGTGCGGGCGTGGCGCGCGGCTACATCGGTCGTCCGTCGCTGACGGGTGAGAGGTTCGTGGCCTGCCCGTTCGGAGCGGATTCCGGCGAGCGGATGTACCGGACCGGCGACATGGTGAAGTGGAGCCCGGACGGGCAACTGCTGTTCGCCGGGCGCGCGGATGAGCAGGTCAAGATCCGCGGCTTCCGTATCGAGCCGGGCGAGATCGAGGCGGTGCTCCTTGCCTGCCCGGGTGTGCGGCAGGCAGCGGTGGTGGCTCGTGAGGACACGCCGGGTGACCAGCGGTTGGTGGCGTACGTGGTGCCGGTCGAGGGGGACGGCGACGGGGGTGGTGCCGGGGTCGGCACGGAGTCCGTGCGGGAGTTCGTGGCAGGCCGCTTGCCCGAGTACATGGTGCCGGCCGCGGTGGTGGAGCTGGCCGACTTCCCGCTGACGGTGAACGGCAAGCTGGATCGGCGGGCACTGCCTGCACCGGAGTACACGGCGGGCGCAGGCCGGGGTCCGGCGACGCCGGAGGAAGAGATTCTGTGTGCGGCGTTCGCCGAGGTCCTGGGTGTGGAATCGGTCGGGGTGGACGACAGCTTCTTCGCCCTGGGCGGGCACTCGCTGCTCGCGGTCCGGCTGACCGCACGGATCCGCGCGGTGCTCGGAGTGGAGGTCGAGGTCCGGGCGCTCTTCGAGGCCCCGACGGTGGCCGGCCTCGCAGCCCGGTTCGCGGCAGAGGGCAGGGACACTGGTCGCCTGCCGTTGCGGGCGGGGGCGCGCCCGGAGCGGTTGCCGTTGTCGTTCGCGCAGCGGCGGCTGTGGTTCCTGGCCCAACTCGAGGGCCCCAGCCCCACCTACAACGTCTCGGCACGAATCGGCCTGAGCGGCGTCGATGCAGCGGTACTCGAGCAGGCGTTCCGCGACGTGATCGCGCGCCACGAGTCGCTGCGCACGACCTTCCTGGCCGTGGACGGCGAGCCCTACCAGCAGATCCACGACCCGCGAAACTTCGAGTGGCGGCTGAACGTGTCCGAGGTGGCACCCGAGGACGTGGTCTCAGCCGTGGACCAGGCGAAGGGGTACGCGTTCGACCTGTCGGCGGAGTTGCCGATCCGGGTGTGGCTGTTCCAGAACGGCCAGGACGGCCAGAGCAGCCAGGACGGCCAGGACGGTGCGGGCGAGCAGGTGCTGTTGGTGTTGCTGCACCACATTGCGGGCGACGGCTGGTCGATGGGGCCGCTGAGCAGGGATCTGTCGGCGGCGTACGCGGCGCGCCTGCGTGGTGAGGCCCCGGTGTTCGAGTCGCTGCCGGTGCAGTACGCGGATTACGCGGTGTGGCAGCGGGAGTTGCTGGGCGATGAGTCGGATCCGGAGAGTCTGCTGTCGCGGCAGGTGGAGTACTGGCGGCGGACGCTCGCCGGTGCTCCGGAGGAACTGACGCTGCCGACCGACCACCCGCGGCCCGCGGCAGGCAGCCATCGGGGACATGCCGCGCCGGTGCGGATACCGGCGGAGATGCATCGGCGGTTGGCGGACCTCGCCCGTGCCGAGGGCGTGACGACGTTCATGCTGCTGCAGGCGGCGATGGCAGTGACGCTCTCACGCCTGGGCGCTGGTACCGACATTCCGATCGGGTCGCCGATCGCGGGTCGTACGGACGAGGCGCTGGATGATCTGGTCGGGTTCTTCCTCAACACGTTGGTGATACGTACGGATCTGTCGGGTGATCCGGAGTTCCGGCAGGTGCTGGGCAGGGTGCGGGAGGCGAGTCTGGGTGCGTTCGCGCATCAGGACGTGCCGTTCGAGCGGTTGGTGGAGGAGCTGGCGCCGTCCCGGTCGATGGCGCGCCATCCTCTGGCGCAGGTTGTGCTGACCATGCAGACGAGCGGGGACGCGTCCCTGGACATGCCCGGCGTCAGCCGCCATGTGGACAGTGGCACACGCGAGAACCGTGTCGAGGACGAAGAGGCCTCGGCGCTCGACGTGAGCTCGCTGACCTCGGTGAAGTTCGACCTGTGGCTGTCCCTCAACGAGGTGCACGACGCCGATGGCGAACCGGCCGGCCTGCGCGGGGCGGTGACGGTTGCGGCGGACCTGTTCGACGGGCCCGCGGCGGGCCGCTTCGCGCGGTGGCTGGAGCGGGTGGTCGAGGCCGTGGTGGCGGATCCGGAGGTGCGGCTGTCTGCGGTGGATGTGCTCGGTGCCGGGGAGCGGGATCGGGTGTTGGTGGAGTTCAACGACACCGCGGTGGAGCCGGTGGGGTCGTCGTCGGTGGTGGAGTTGTTCGAGCGGCAGGTGGCGGCTGTCCCGGAGGGGGTGGCGGTGGTCGCCGATGGGGAGCAGCTGACCTACGGGGAGTTGGGTGCGGCTGCTGATCGGCTGGCGTGCTATTTGCGTGATGTGGGTGTGGGGCGTGAGTCGGTGGTGGGGTTGTGTCTGCCGCGGGGTGTGGAGATGGTGACGGCGATCTTGGCGGTGTGGAAGGCGGGCGCCGGGTACCTGCCGATCGATGGTGGGTTGCCGACGGAGCGGGTGGCGTATCTGCTGGGTGACAGTCGTGTTCAGGTGGTGCTGGGTACGCGGGATGCGCTGGATGATCTGCCGGCGGGTCGGGTGCGGATGATCGCTGTGGACGACCCGACGACGACCGCCCTGCTGGAGGGTTATGCGGGTACGGCTGTGGGGCTGGACGTTGATCCGGCGGGGTTGGCGTATGTGATTTATACGTCGGGTTCGACGGGGGTGCCGAAGGGTGTGGCGGTGACGCATGGGTCGCTGGCCAACTACGTGTCGTCGGTGTCCGAGCGGCTTGGTTGGACGATGCCGGGGGCGAGGTATGCGCTGTTGCAGGCGCAGGTGACGGATCTGGGGAACACGGTGGTGTTTTCCAGCCTGGCCACGGGCGGTCAACTCCACGTGCTGGGCGAGGAGTTGGTCACCGACCCGGATGCGGTGGCGGTGTATGTGGCTGGGCAGGGTATCGATGCGTTGAAGGTGGTGCCGTCGCATCTGCAGGCGTTGACGTCGGTGGCGGGTGTCGAGGCGCTGTTGCCCGGGCGGTCGGTGGTTCTCGGGGGTGAGGCGGCACCTGTCGGTTGGGTGCGGGAGTTGGTGGAGGCGGCTGGTGCCGGGGGCCGGCGGGTGTTCAACCACTACGGTCCGACCGAGACGACGATTGGTGTCGCTACCGCCGAGCTGACCGGGGAGTCGGTGGCTGGTGGGGTGGTGCCGATCGGTGCCCCGATCGCCAACACCCGCCTGTTCGTGCTGGACGACACCCTCCAGCCGGTGCCGGTCGGCGTCACCGGCGAGCTGTACGTCGCCGGCGAGGCGCTTGCTCGCGGCTATGTGGGGCGTCCGTCGCTGACCGGTGAGCGGTTCGTGGCCTGCCCGTTCGGTTCCGGTGGTGAGCGGATGTATCGGACCGGTGACCTGGTGAAGTGGAGCCCGGACGGGCAGCTCGTCTTCGCCGGGCGTGCGGATGAGCAGGTGAAGATCCGCGGGTTCCGAATCGAGCCAGGCGAGATCGAAGCCGCCCTGCTGTCCCACCCGAGCGTTGCTCAGGCTGTGGTGATCGCCCGTGAGGACGGCCCCGGTGACAAGCGCCTGGTCGCCTACGTCGTGGCAGCCGACGAGGGTGAGCCCGACAGTCTGCGGGAGTTCGTGGCGGGGAGGCTGCCGGAGTACATGGTCCCGGCTGCCGTCGTCTCGCTGCCGGAACTACCGCTGACCGCCAACGGCAAGCTCGACCGCAAGGCACTGCCCGCCCCCGAGTACGTCGCCGGCACGGGGCGCGCCCCGGCCACACCGGTGGAAGTGGCGCTGTGTGCGGCGTTCGCCGAGGTCCTGGGTCTGGAGTCCGTCGGCGTCGACGACGACTTCTTCGATCTGGGCGGCCATTCGCTGTTGGCGGTGCGGTTGGTGTCGCGGATCCGAGTCGTGTTGGGGGTGGAGGTCGAGGTCCGGTCGTTGTTCGAGGCCCCGACGGTTGCCGCGTTGGCGGGCGAGCTGGCCGACCGCGCAGGGCAGGCGCGGACGCCGTTGCGGGCGGGGGTACGCCCGGAGCGGGTGCCGTTGTCGTTCGCGCAGCGCCGGCTGTGGTTCCTGGCTCAGTTGGAGGGCCCCAGCCCCACCTACAACATCCCCACTCCGATCCGCATGCGTGATGTGGACGTCGACGCGCTGGGTGCGGCGTTGCGGGATGTGATCGGGCGGCACGAATCGCTGCGGACGATGTTTCCGGCCGTGGACGGCGAGCCGTATCAGGAGATTGCCGACCCGGACGAGTTCGACTGGGACCTGGAGGTCTCCCAGGTGGAGCCCGGGACGGTGGATGAGGCCGTCGCCCGTGCGTCGCAGTACGCGTTCGACCTGTCGGCGGAGTTACCGATTCGGGCATGGCTGTTCCAGGGCGGGCCCGACGAGCAGGTGTTGCTGGTCGTGATGCATCACATTGCCTCCGATGGTTGGTCCCGTGGCCCGCTGACCAAGGATGTCTCTCGGGCGTATGCGGCGCGGCGGGGTGGTGAGGCTCCGGTGTTCGAGCCGTTGCCGGTGCAGTATGCGGATTACACGTTGTGGCAGCGGGAGCTTTTGGGTGAGGCGTCGGATCCGGGGAGTCTGCTGTCGCAGCAGGTGGAGTACTGGCGGCAGGCGTTGGCTGGTGCGCCGGAGGAGTTGGTGCTGCCGGTGGATCGGCCGCGTCCTGCGGTGATCGGTCATCGTGGGCATCGGGTGCCGGTGCGGGTGTCGGCGGAGGTGCATCAGCGGCTGGCGGAGTTGGCGCGTGCGGAGGGTGCGACGCCGTACATGGTGTTGCAGGCGGCACTGGTGGTGTTGCTGTCGCGGCTGGGTGCCGGCAGCGACATCCCTATCGGGACGCCGATTGCGGGTCGTACCGATGAAGCGTTGGACGAGCTGGTCGGGTTCTTCGTCAACACGTTGGTGATCCGTACGGATCTGTCGGGTGATCCGGAGTTCCGGCAGGTGCTGGGCCGGGTGCGGGAGGCGAGTCTGGGGGCGTTCGCGCACCAAGACGTGCCGTTCGAGCGGCTGGTGGAGGAGACTGCGCCGACGCGGGTGCAGAGCCGTAACCCGTTGTTCCAGGTGATGCTCACCATGCAGAACACGCGGCGTTCCGCGCTGGATCTGGGTGAGGTGAGGGCGGCTTCGGCCGGTGAGGTGCTGGGGGAGCGGTCGCCGGTGGATGAGGCGACGACTGTCCCGGTCAGGTTGGATCTGCATCTTGCGGTGGGGGAGTCGTTTGATGGGGACGGCCGGCCCGCGG
>NZ_JBSFUS010000027.1:0-29363 GCF_053591915.1 Streptomyces sp. NPDC002853
TACCAGGCCCGCCTCCAGGCCCGCTTCGGCCGCTCCTGGCGCCGCAAGGCCCCCGTCGAGTCACTGATGCCGCTGCGCCTCGCCCGCTTCGGCGTCCCCCTCGCCGAGACCGCCCCCGCGGGCCTCGCGGCCGCCGGCATCGAGCCCGCGCTGCTTCCGCCCGCGCCGGTGCCGGTGGCGGCGGAGTCGCAGCAGCCGAAGCTGGTGAGGCCGCCCGCGCCGCAGCTGGAGTCGGAGCGGCAGCCGCAGGTTCAGCAGGAGCAGGCCGAGCAGGAGCAGCAGCCGGAGCCGGAGCCCGCGGGGGCGCATGTGAGCCCGTGGTTCGCGGCTCAGCAGCCGTCGTACGTTCCCGAGGAGCCGCACGACCAGTGGTACGCGGACCAGCAGGCGTACGCGGAGCAGCAGGCGTACGTCGAGCAGCAGGAGTATCTGGAGCAGCAGCAGGCGTACTTCGACGAGCGGGGCGGGGCGGCGGTCGCTCCCGCCGAGCCGGAGTTCCAGGTGCCCGCGGGACCCGGCCGTACCCGCCCGCTCGGCGGTCAGCACCTGATTCCCGGGCCGCGCGAGGAGCAGGGCGCCGAGGGCGAGGCCCGCGAGGACGGGCCGGAGGAGCTGGGGCCGCTGCCCGAGGCTTCCGGTCTGCCGGACGACGTCTCGCGCGACGACGCGTACTTCGCGGCGTTCCGCAAGTACGTGAGCGAGATCGGGGACTATCCCAACGCCCGGCAGTTCGGCCTGTACCTGATGGACCTGTACGGCGTCACGGGCCAGGCGGGCGGCCCTCCTGCGGAGAGCACGCTGCGGCCCTACCTGCGGGACTTCCGCGGGCGCTACCAGGAGGACCTGGACTCCGAGTACAGCGCTTGACGTGGGCTTGGCGGGGGCTTGGCGGGCTCAACCCCTGGCGCGGGCCCGGCTCTTGCTGGTCTCGCCCCAGACTGCGAGGGCGGCGCCGACGATGAACAGGGCGAGGTATCCGGGGGTGGGGATGTCCCACCACTTGTGGAAGAGGCCCCACGGGTTGTCCCCGAAGGTGCGTCCGGCGGCGCCGAGCGCGCCCTGGATCCCGACGACCCATCCGACGATGGCGATGATTTCCTTCATACGTCCACGGTGTCTGGCCCCTGGGCCTTGTTCGTCCTGCCCGAGAGTGATCCCCCGGTAGTCCAAACGATGCAGCGGGGCCCAGTAGTGACTGGGCCCCGCCCCCACCCCCGTACCGCCAAAGCGGCCGGCGTTACGCGCCGAGCAGCTTGCGTACCCGCTCCGCGCCCACGGCGAGCAACAGCGTGGGGAGGCGCGGGCCCGTCTCCCGGGTGACCAGGAGGCGGTACAGGAGGGCGAAGAAGGACCGCTGCGCGACCTTGATCTCCGGCGGCAGTTCCTTCGCCGTCGCGTCCGCCGAGAACCCGGCCTGGACCTTCGGAACGCCGTACACCAGGTGCGTGAGCCCGTCGAGGGACCAGTGCGTGTCGAGACCCTCCAGGAGCAGCCGCAACGACTCACGCCCCTCGTCGTCCAGGGACGAGAGCAGCTCCGTGTCCGGCTCCGCGCGCACGATCGTGCGCGCGTCGGCCGGCACCTGGGTCGTGATCCAGTTCACCGCACGGTCGAGCCGCGGCCGCGCCTCGTCCAGGGACGAGATCGGGTCCGAGGGGTCCAGGTCCCGCAGGATGCGCAGGGTCTGGTCCTCGGCGCCCGCCGTGACGTCCGCGACGGACGCGAGCGTCCGGTACGGAAGGGGACGCGGGGTCCGGGGCAGCTCACCCGCGGCGGTCCGCACCGCACGCGAGTGCGCGGCGGCGTCGGCGGGCAGCACGGAGCCGTCCGCGACCTTCGCGTCCAGCTTGTCCCACTCGTCGTAGAGCCGCTGGATCTCCTGGTCGAAGGCGATCTTGAAGGACTGGTTCGGCTTGCGGCGCGCGTACAGCCAGCGAAGGAGCGGCGCCTCCATGATCTTCAGCGCGTCGGCCGGGGTCGGCACGCCGCCCTTGGAGGACGACATCTTCGCCATCCCGGAGATGCCGACGAACGCGTACATCGGGCCGATCGGCTGCACGCCGTCGAAGATCTCGCGCACGATCTGCCCGCCGACCACGAAGGACGACCCCGGAGACGAGTGGTCCACGCCGCTCGGCTCGAAGATGACGCCCTCGTACGCCCAGCGCATGGGCCAGTCGACCTTCCAGACCAGCTTGCCGCGGTTGAACTCGCTCAGCAGCACCGTCTCGCTGTGCCCGCAGTCCGCGCACACGTACGAGAGCTCGGTGCTCTCGTCGTCGTACGACGTGACCGTGGTCAGGTCCTTCTCGCACGCGCCGCAGTACGGCTTGTACGGGAAGTAACCGCTGGAGCCACCGCTGCCGTCGTCCTCGCTCGCGGCACCCGACCCCTCGGCGGCCTCGAGCTCGGCCTCGTCGACCGGCTTCTGCGACTGCTTCTTGCCGGGCGCCTTCTTCGTGCGGTACTGGTCGAGGATCGCGTCGATGTCACCGCGGTGCTTCATCGCGTGCAGGATCTGCTCGCGGTAGACGCCCGAGGTGTACTGCTCGGTCTGGCTGATCCCGTCGTACTCCACGCCGAGCTCGTCCAGCGCCTCGGTCATGGCCGCCTTGAAGTGCTCGGCCCAGTTCGCGTACGCGGAACCGGCCGGGGCGGGCACGGAGGTGAGGGGCTTGCCGATGTGCTGGGCCCAGGACTCGTCGATGCCGGGGACGCCGGCCGGGACCTTGCGGTACCGGTCGTAGTCGTCCCAGGAGATCAGGTGCCTGACCTCGTGCCCGCGCCGCCGGATCTCGTCCGCGACCAGGTGCGGGGTCATGACCTCGCGGAGGTTGCCCAGGTGGATGGGGCCCGAGGGGGAGAGCCCGGAGGCGACGACGACCGGTTTGCCCGGGGCACGACGCTCCGACTCGGCGATGACCTCGTCCGCGTAGCGGGAGACCCAGTCGGTGGTATCGGTGCTCTGAGCCACGATCGGCACGCCTTTCTGCTTCAACTCTTCTTCTACGTGAGTACCGCTTGTCGGAGTCATTCTCCCAGGTCGACCCGCAACAGCGAAAACCGCTTTTCACCCCGTGGGATACTCGAATTTCTAGACCTCCAGCAACCAGGCACCCGAGCAGAACGGCACCCATTCATGGCCTCGGTCACGTCCCTCACCGCCTCCGTCCACCAGCGCCTCGCGGACGCCCTCTCGGCTGCCCTGCCGGAGGCCGGCGCCGCCGACCCGCTGCTGCGACGAAGCGACCGGGCCGACTACCAGGCCAACGGAATCCTGGCCCTCGCCAAGAAGGCGAAGGCGAACCCGCGCGAGCTCGCGACGAAGGTCGTGGACGCCCTCCCGGCGGACGACGACACGATCAAGGACGTCGAGGTCTCGGGCCCCGGCTTCCTGAACGTGACGGTCACCGACAAGGCGATCACCGAGAACCTCGCCGCGCGCGCCGCCGACGGCGAGCGGCTCGGCGTGCCGTACGCCGAGCAGGCGGGCACGACGGTCGTCGACTGGGCCCAGCCGAACGTGGCCAAGGAGATGCACGTCGGCCACCTGCGGAACTCGGTCATCGGCAACTCCGTCGTCAAGATCCTGGAGTTCACCGGCGAGAAGGTGGTCAGCCGCCACCACATCGGTGACTGGGGAACCCAGTTCGGCATGCTCGTGCAGTATCTGATCGAGCACCCGGACGCGCTGGGCCACCAGGCCGCCGACGGCTCCGAGCAGGCGGGCGAGGAGGCCATGTCCGGCCTCAACCGCGTCTACAAGGAGTCGAAGGTGCTCTTCGACTCCGACGAGGACTTCAAGACGCGGGCCCGGCGCCGGGTCGTGGACCTCCAGGCGGGCGACCCCGAGACCCTCGCGATCTGGCAGCGGTTCGTGGACGAGTCGAAGGTGTACTTCTACTCGGTGTTCAACAAGCTGGACGTGGAGATCGCCGACGAGGACATCGTCGGTGAGTCGGGCTACAACGACATGCTGGCGGAGACCTGCCGCATGCTGGAGGAGTCCGGCGTCGCGGTCCGGTCGAACGGCGCGCTGTGTGTCTTCTTCGACGACGTGAAGGGCCCGGACGGCAACCCGTCCCCGCTGATCGTCCAGAAGTCCGACGGCGGCTTCGGGTACGCGGCCACCGACCTCTCGGCGATCCGCGACCGCGTCTTCAACCTCAAGGCCGACACCCTCCTGTACGTGGTGGACGCGCGGCAGTCCCTGCACTTCAAGATGGTCTTCGAGACGGCGCGCAGGGCGGGCTGGCTGACGGAGGACGTCAAGGCGGTGCAGCTCGGCTTCGGCACGGTCCTCGGCAAGGACGGCAAGCCGTTCAAGACGCGTGAGGGCGAGACCGTACGCCTCATCGACCTGCTCGACGAGGCGATCGACCGGGCGTCGGCCATCGTCCGTGAGAAGGCCCAGGACCTCTCCGAGGAGGAGATCGCCGAGCGCGGCGCCCAGGTGGGCATCGGCGCGGTGAAGTACGCGGACCTGTCGACGTCGGCGGTGCGCGACTACAAGTTCGACCTGGACCAGATGGTGTCGCTGAACGGCGACACCAGCGTCTACCTCCAGTACGCGTACGCCCGTATCCAGTCGATCCTGCGCAAGGCGGGCGACGTACGGCCGAAGGCACACCCGGAGCTCGAACTGACCGCGGCCGAGCGGGCGTTGGGCCTGCACGCCGACCAGTTCGCGGAGACGGTCGCCGAGGTCGCCGGGGAGTACGCACCGCACAAGCTGGCCGCGTACCTCTACCAGTTGGCGTCGTTCTACACGACGTTCTACGACAAGTGCCCGGTCCTGAAGGCGGACACCCCGGCGCAGGTCGAGAACCGTCTGTTCCTGTGCGACATCACGGCCCGCACCCTGCACCAGGGCATGGCGCTCCTCGGCATCAGGACGCCCGAGCGCCTCTGATCACACGGCGTCCGCGAGCGCGGCGCCCAGCCTCCGCAGTCCCTCGGCGATCTCGTCGGGGGACTGCGTCACGAAGCACATCCGCAGGGTGGTCCGATCAGGTTCGCCCGCGAAGAACGGCGCCCCCGGCACGTACGCCACGTCGTGCTTGACGACCTCGGGGAGCAAGGCGGCGGTGTCGTATCCGTCGGGCAGCTTGGCCCAGACGAACATGCCGCCCTCCGGCCGGAGCCAGCTCGACCCCTCGGGCAGCGCGTCCCCGAGCCCCGCGAGCATCGCGTCCCGGTGGACCCGGTACTCCCCCGCGACGTGTGCGACGTGCGCGTCGAGGTCGTTGTCCGCCAGGTACCGCGCCGCGGCGAGCTGGTTGACGGTCGGCGTGTGCAGGTCGGCGGCCTGTTTGGCGATGGCGCAGGCCCGCAGCAGCGCGGCGGGGCCGCGCAGCCAGCCGAGGCGCAGGCCGGGCGCCATGACCTTGGAGAAGCTGCCGAGCAGGATGGTGCGGTCCTCGGCGCCGGGGTACGAGGCGATCCACGGCACGCGCTCGCCCTCGAAGCGCAGCTCCCCGTACGGGTCGTCCTCGACGATCCACAGTCCGCGGCGGGCGGCGACGGCGGCGATCGCGGCGCGGCGCCCGGCGGGCATGGTGCGGCCGGTGGGGTTCTGGAAGGTGGGGACGGTGTAGAGCAGCTTGGGCCGGTGGAGGGCGACGAGCTCGTCGAGGGCGTCCGGGTCGATCCCGGCCTCGTCGCACGGCACGGGCACGATGTGCGCGCCCGCGAAGCCGAAGGCCTGAAGCGCCGCCAGATAGCAGGGGCTTTCGACGAGGATGACCTCGCCGGGCTCGATGAGGGCCGTGGCGAGCAGCGAGAGCGCCTGCTGCGAACCGGTGGTGACGACGATGTCGTCGGCGTCGGTCGCGAGCCCGCGCACGGAGAAGCGTGCGGCGATGGCGGACCGCAGGGCGGGCTCGCCCTCGGTCGTGGCGTACTGGAGCGCACGCTCGGGCTGCTCGGTGAGCACGGCGTGGAACGCGGCGGCGATGCCGGCCTTGTCGAAGAGGCCGGGGGCGGGGAGCCCGCCCGCGAAGTTGATGACCTCGGGCCGCGCCGTCACGGCCAGGATGTCCCGTACCGGAGAGCCACCGACGGAGGCGACACGTGCCGCGAACTCCGGTACAAGGGCCGGGCTTTGGGTCCGTTCCTCGTCCTGGCCGGTGGGGACGTGGGCGTCGGTGACGGTCATCTGCGGCTCCTTTGTTTTCCGGCAGCGTAAGCACCTGCGTGGCGTTTACAAGCACCATTCCGGGATGCGGACGCCATCCCCACTGCTCGGGTCGGCGCGTCTAGGCAGGCGGGTCCGGCACGTCGTCGTTGTCGCGATTCGTCTTCGTCCACTTCTTGCTGTTGAGCGAGAACCCGTAGACGGGACGGCCCTTGTCGCCGCTCGTGGCGAACGGCTTGCCCGTGTCGTCGATGCGCACCGTGCCGCGCCGCGAGCCGCTCGACCACTCCAGCTCCAAGTACCAGCGTACGTAACGGGTGTTGGCGGTCGCGTTGATGAAGAACGCCTCGGGGTCGCTGGCGCTCACCTTGTAGGGGAAGCCGCTCTCCCCTTCCAGCGGGGTCGGGCGCGGCACCGAGGCGTCCAGGTTGACGGCGAAGGAGTGCTTGGACACGTTGCCCCCGCAGCCGACGCCGAGGTACCCCATCTTGTAGTTGGTCCAGGCGAGCGGTGCGCTCGTCCCTGCGACGCGGACGTTCAGGGACTCCAGGACGACGGTTTCCTTGCCCTTGCCCTGCACGGTCAGCTTCACGGTCTGATCCCGCGCGGAGACCGCGCCGTTCGCGGCCACCCAGCCGGCGGCGTCCTGCTCGTTGGGGGGTGGGGAGAGGGTGGCGGGGTCCTTGTCGACGAGGTAGGGGTGACCGCAGGGCTCCGCCCAGTACTGGGGCTGGGTGGAGACGGTCACCGGAACACCGCCCCGGGCGGCATCGGTGCCGCCGCCCTTGGCGCCGTCTCCGGTGCCGGGGGCCCCGGTCGCGCTCCCGTCGCCCTTGCTCCCCTCGTCCTTCGGTCCGCCGGAGCCCTTCGGCTCCTTGCCCGGCTTGCCCTTCCCGGACTCTTTCCCCGAGGGCGACGCCGACCCGCTGCCGTCCGGACCCGGCTCACGCTCGCCGTGCGGGGCCGGTGTGTCGACGGAGGCGCGGTCACGGTCACCGCCGCCGGACGCGGCCTGTACGGCGACGGCAGTGGCGCCGAGCGCCAGAACGACACCCGCGGCGACGAGAACCCGCGCCCGGGGCAGCCGCCTCCCCTCGCCCCTGCCTTCGCCCCTCCCCTCGCTCCTGCCACCGGCGGGGGCGGGGCCGATGACGATGCCGGGGGGCTCGTCGCCTGCTTCGGCGGGGGCGCCTGCCTCGGCCGGGTCCGCGAGAGCCGGGTCCGCGGGGGCCGGGTCCGCGGCAGCCGGGTCGGCCGGGTCCGCGGCCACCGGCTGAGCGGGCGCCGCAGCCGAGGGGGATGCCCCCGGAAGGGACTCCTTGCGGTCGCCCCTCGACGCGTCGGCCAGGATCCACCGCCGGTGAAGCTCGACCATCTCCTCCCGCGAGGCCTTGCAGACCCGGGCGAACCGCTCCAGCGGAGCGAACTCCGTCGGCACGGCCGAACCGCTCACATACCGGTGCAGCGTCGACGTCGACACATGCAACCGCTTGGCCAGCGCCCCGTAACTGAGCCCCGACCGCTCCTTCAACTCCCGCAGCAACTCCGCGAGATCGCCCGCCCCCACGCTCTCTCCATCCCATCCATCCGTTCCAGGGAACGGAGTTTCCGCAGATCACAGCCGTACGAACGTCCCGGCGTCCCCCAACTGCCGTTCCACGCTGTCCAACGGGACAGAACCCCGCACAAGCTCTGGGCCATACAAGCACGCCGCGACCGGGAGCCCCTCGGCGCGGCTCACGTCTCCCGCATCACACCGAAAGAGATCAGCCATGCGACTCAGCACCAAGGCAGCCGCCGTTTCCGCGGCCCTCACCGCCGCTCTCTCGCTCACCGCGCTCGGCGGCGCCGCCTCGGCCGCCACCCCCGCCGCCAAGTCGGCGCCGGTCACCTGCACCGCGGCCACCACGAAGGTCACCGTGCAGCAGGTCGACCGACCCATCAACCACCTGCTCCTGAAGGCCAAGAACACGGGCACGAAGACCTGTTACGCGTACGGCGCGCCGTTCCTCCGCTTCGACGAGGGCCAGGCCGCCACTCCGTGGCTCGACGCGAGCAAGCCCCAGGCGGTCGTCACCCTCGAGCCGGGCCAGTCGGCGTACGCGGCCATCGGCACGTCGTCACCCGAGGGCTCGGAGGGCTCCCAGGCCCACAAGCTGGACGTCCACTTCTCCAACCGCGCGATGAACGGCAGCGTGGGCGGCCCGGCGGCGGCGAAGCTTCCGGAGGGAGGTGTCTACGTGGACAGCTCGGCGTTCGTCACGTACTGGCAGACGTCGGCGTCGGACGCCCTGATGTGGTGACCGGCGCGCCCGGTCCGAGGGCCCCCTCACCAACCTCCGGGTAAGTACGCACAAAAAAGTCGGTACTTGTCCGCTTCTCCGTGTGCGGGAAGGATCGGAGGCGTTCCCACCAGACGCCTCCGATCGGAGTCCCACAGCCATGCCCGGACAGCCCACTCAGCCCGTACAGCCCGCCCAGGCCCCCGTGACCGTCCTCGGCCTCGGCCTGATGGGCACCGCGCTCGCCTCCGCGCTCCTCAAGGCGGGCCACCCCACCACCGTCTGGAACCGCACCACCGCCAAGACGGGCCCCCTGGCCGCCCAGGGCGCGACCCCGGCGGACACCGCGAGAGACGCCGTCACCGCGAGCCCGCTGACCATCGTCTGCCTCACCACCAACGACAACGTCCGCGCCCTCCTCACCCCCGAGGCGGACGCCCTCGCGGGACGCACGGTCGTGAACCTCACCAACGGAACACCCTCCCAGGCACGGGAGTTGAACGCATGGGCGGCGGATCACGGCATCACGTACATCGACGGCGGCATCATGGCCGTGCCCCAGATGATCGCGACGCCCGCCGCGTACATCCTCTACAGCGGCACCGACGAAGCCGCCTTCGAGACGCACCGCCCGACCCTGGAAGCCCTCGCGGACACCAAGTGGGTCGGCAAGGACCCCGGCCTGGCCGCCCTGTACGACCTCTCCCTGCTCACCGGCATGTACGGGATGATTGCGGGCGTCGCTCAGGCGTACGCGCTGATCGGCAGCGAAGGCATCGCCGCCCGCGACTTCGCGCCGCTGCTCGAGGACTTCGTCGCCGCGATGACGCACGGGATCGTGCCGGAGACCGCCGAGGCCGTCGACACCGACCAGCACCTCACCGACGTGTCCAACCTCGCCATGAACCGCGCGGCGTTCACCAACTTCCTCCAGGCGTACGCCCAGCAGGGCCTGCGAACCGACCTCTTCGAGCCCTTCCAGGGCCTCCTGGACCGCGCGGTCGAGGAGGGCCACGGCGTCGACGGCCTCACCCGCCTGGTGACCCTGATCAAGCAGGACTGAGGCAAGCAGGGTTGGGGCAGGCAGAGCTAAGGCACGAGGACGACCTTGCCCGTGGTCTCCCGCCGCTCCATGGCCGCGTGTGCCCGAGCCGCGTCCGCGAGCGGGAACGGATGCACCGAGGGCACCAACTCCCCCTTGGCGGCGGCCTCCAGGGCCCGCCGCTCGTGCTCGGGGCCGTCCTCGGGACGCTCGATCAGCCGCATCAGCGCGTTGGTGACGGTGATGCCCCGCTGCTCCACGACACCCGCGTCCGGCTCGAACGGTTCCTGCGAGGACCAGCCGATGACCACGTAGCGCCCGCCCCTGCCGATGAGCCCGAACGCGGCGGCGGACTTCTCGCCGCCCACCCCATCGAGCACGACGCTCACCTCACGTCCGTCGAGGCGCTCGCGCACGAGGTCCGCCCAGCCGGGCTCGTTGTAGTCGACGGCGAGGTCGGCACCCAGTTCCCAGACGGCCTCGACCTTCTCGGCCCCACCCGCGGCGCCGATCACCACCGCCCCCACGGACAGCGCGTACTGCACCACGAGCCGACCGACGCCACCGGCGGCGGACGTCACCAACACCACGTCGTCCGCGGCGAGTTGTGCGACATCCAGCAGCCCCATGGCCGTCGACCCCGTCATCACCATGGTGACGGCGGCCTCGAACCCGAGCCCGTCCGGCACCTCGTGCAGCTGCGCGAGTTCGGCCACCACCAGTTCGGCGTACCCGCCGGGAGCGCTGCGCGGCGTCACGACGGACCGCCCCAGCCAGGCGGGGTCCACGCCGGGGCCCACCGCGTCCACGACCCCGGCCGCCTCCCCGCCGAAGACGGCGGGGAGTTCGGGCAGCGGCGGCGCCATGTCACTGGCATCGCCGCGCCGCATGACGGTCTCGACGAAGTGAACTCCCGCCGCGCGTACGGCGATCCGCACCTGACCCGGCCCCGCGACGGGGTCGGGCAGGGTCTCGTACGTCAGGTTCTCGGCGGGCCCGAACTCATGCAGGACAACGGCGCGCATACGTCCTCCTCAGAACGTCGACGGCCCGTGGTTCGGAACGTCGATGCACACCACCCTGCAACCTCAATCAAGCTTGAGGTCAAACCCGGGAGGTGCGAGCCCGGCAATGCGAGCCGCCCTCAGAGCTGCCGCGCCACCTCGGTGGCCCAGTACGTGAGGATCATGTTGGCGCCCGCACGCTTGATCCCCGTCAGGGATTCCATGATCGCCCGGTCCCGGTCGATCCAGCCGCGCTCGGCCGCGGCCTCGATCATCGAGTACTCACCGGAGATCTGGTACGCGGCGACCGGCACCTCCACCGCGTCGGCGACCTTCGCCAGGACGTCGAGGTAGGGCCCCGCGGGCTTCACCATCACCATGTCGGCGCCCTCTTCGAGGTCGAGCGCCAGCTCGCGCAGGGACTCGCGGGTATTGGCCGGGTCCTGCTGGTAGGTCTTGCGGTCGCCCTTGAGCGACGAACCGACGGCCTCGCGGAAGGGTCCGTAGAACGCCGACGAGTACTTGACGGTGTAGGCGAGGATGGAGACGTCCTCGTGGCCGACCTGGTCCAACGCGTCGCGGATGACGCCGACCTGACCGTCCATCATTCCGCTCGGCCCCACGACGTGGGCGCCCGCGTCGGCCTGGACCTGCGCCATCTCCGCGTATCGCTCAAGCGTGGCGTCGTTGTCGATGCGGCCCTCGGCGTCCAGGACACCGCAGTGGCCGTGGTCGGTGAACTCGTCGAGGCACAGGTCGGACATGACGATGAGGTCGTCGCCGACCTCGGCGCGCACGTCGCGCAGGGCGACCTGGAGGATGCCGTCCGGGTCGGTGCCGACGGTCCCGGCGCCGTCCTTCTTCCCGTCCTCGGGCACCCCGAAGAGCATGATCCCGGAGACCCCGGCCTCCACCGCCTCGACGGCGGCCTTCTTCAGGCTGTCGCGGGTGTGCTGCACGACGCCGGGCATCGCACCGATCTCCACGGGGGCGCTGATCCCCTCGCGCACGAACGCGGGAAGGATCAGGTCGGCCGGGTGCAGCCGCGTCTCCGCGACCATGCGCCGCATGGCGGGAGTGGTCCGCAGCCGGCGGGGCCGGGCCCCGGGGAACGATCCGTACTTGGTCACTGTCTCTCTCACCTCACGAAAAGATTCCGGCCCCGGCTGAAGGATCTCAGCCGGGGCCAGGGATATGTACGGCCCTGAAGGGTCAGGGTGCCGCACGCCTCCTGCGGGAACCGGGGCGCCGCTCGCTCGGCCGGGTCACCGGGTCCCCCGCCTCCAGGGCGGCGAGCCTGCGCCGCGTGCCGAACTCGGCGAGGGCCTCGGCCAGCTTGTGCACGGACGGCTCCGGAGCCATCACGTCGACCCGGAGCCCGTGCTCCTCCGCGGTCTTGGCGGTGGCGGGGCCGATGCACGCGATGACGGTCACGTTGTGCGGCTTGCCGGCGATGCCGACGAGGTTGCGCACGGTCGAGGAGGACGTGAAGAGCACGGCGTCGAAGCCGCCGCCCTTGATCGCCTCACGCGTGTCCGCCGGGGGCGGCGACGCGCGCACCGTCCGGTAGGCGGTGACGTCGTCGACCTCCCACCCGAGATCGATGAGACCGGCGACCAGCGTCTCCGTGGCGATGTCGGCGCGCGGCAGGAAGACACGGTCGATCGGGTCGAAGACCGGGTCGTACGGCGGCCAGTCCTCCAGGAGACCCGCGGCCGACTGCTCGCCGCTGGGCACCAGGTCGGGCTTCACGCCGAAGGCGACCAGCGCCGCGGCCGTCTGCTCGCCGACCGCCGCGACCTTGATCCCGGCGAAGGCGCGCGCGTCGAGCCCGTACTCCTCGAACTTCTCGCGCACCGCCTTGACCGCGTTGACCGAGGTGAAGGCGATCCACTCGTAGCGGCCCGTGACCAGGCCCTTGACCGCGCGCTCCATCTGCTGGGGCGTACGGGGCGGCTCCACGGCGATGGTCGGCACCTCGTGCGGCACCGCTCCGTAGGACCGCAGCTGGTCGGAGAGCGAGGCCGCCTGCTCCTTGGTGCGCGGGACGAGCACGCGCCACCCGAAGAGCGGCTTCGACTCGAACCACGACAGCTGGTCGCGCTGGGCGGCGGCGGACCGCTCACCGACGACGGCTATGACGGGCTGGCCCCCGTCGGGCGAGGGCAGCACCTTCGCCTGCTTGAGGACCTGGGCGATGGTGCCCAGGGTCGCCTGCCAGGTGCGCTGGCGCGTCGTCGTGCCGGCGACGGTCACCGTCATCGGGGTGTCCGGCTTGCGGCCGGACGAGACGAGTTCACCGGCGGCCGATGCCACGGAGTCCAGGGAGGTCGACACGACGAGGGTCCCGTCGGATGCGCCCACCTCGCTCCAGCAGCGGTCGGACGCGGTGCGCGCGTCGACGAAACGTACGTCCGTGCCCTGCGCGTCGCGCAGCGGAACACCCGCGTAGGCGGGTACACCGACCGCCGCCGCGATGCCGGGCACGACCTCGAAGGCGATGCCCTCGGCGGCGCAGGCAAGCATCTCCTCGGCCGCGTAGGTGTCGAGGCCGACGTCGCCGCTGACGGCACGCACGACCCGCTTGCCGCCCCTCGCTGCCTCCATGACAAGATTGGTGGCGGCTCGCAAAGACGACGCTTCCGCGATCGCTGACGCGTCGTCAACTGCCCCTGGCTGAGGTGTGTCCACACCTCCCCTGGCATGCGCGCGAACGACGTCGAGCACATCCGGCTCGGCGATCAGTACGTCCGCTCGGGCCAGCGCCTCTACGGCGCGTAGCGTAAGTAGTCCCGGATCTCCGGGTCCGGCACCCAGGAAGGTGACGTGCCCGTGTGCGGGAAGGCCGGGAAGGTTCGAGGTGGGGCTCAAAGTGCTCGCTCCCCCATCAGACCGGCCGCGCCCTTGGCAAGCATCTCGGCAGCGAGTTCGCGGCCGAGCGCCATGGCTTGGTCATGCGTCTCGGGCACGGGACCGGTGGTGGACAGCTGCACCAGCGTCGAGCCGTCGGTTGCCCCGACGACGCCGCGCAGGCGCATTTCCTTGACAATCTGCCCGTCGGCCAGAAGGTCGGCCAACGCACCCACAGGTGCGCTGCAGCCGGCCTCCAGGGCGGCGAGCAGGGATCGCTCGGCGGTCACGGCGGCCCGGGTGTACGGGTCGTCGAGCTCGGCGAGCGCGGCGGTCAGTGACGCGTCGGACGCGGCACATTCGATCGCCAGTGCCCCCTGGCCGGGGGCGGGCAGAACTGTGTCGACCGACAGGAAGTCGGTCACCTCGTCGATCCTGCCGACGCGGCGGAGCCCGGCGGCGGCGAGCACGACGGCGTCGAGCTCCCCCTTGTGCACGAACCCGATGCGGGTGTCGATGTTGCCGCGGATCGGCACGGTCTCTATGGCGAGTCCGTGGTTGCGGGCGTAGGCGTTGAGCTGCGCCATGCGGCGGGGCGAACCGGTTCCGATGCGCGCGCCGTTCGGCAGCTCCTCGAAGGTCATCCCGTCGCGTGCGATGAGTACGTCGCGGGGGTCCTCGCGCAGCGGGACCGCGGCCAGGGCCAGGTCGGCCGGCTGCGCCGTCGGCAGGTCCTTCAGCGAGTGGACGGCGAAGTCGACCTCGCCGCCGAGCAGCGCGTCACGCAGGGCGGTCACGAAGACGCCGGTGCCGCCGATCTGTGCCAGGTGCTCACGGGACGTGTCGCCGTACGTCGTGATCTCCACGAGCTCCACGCTTCGGCCCGTCAACCGGCTCACTGTGTCGGCCACTTGCCCCGACTGGGCCATGGCCAGCTTGCTGCGCCGTGTCCCGAGCCTCAATGCCCTCTCGGTCATGCCCGGCCTCGATTCGGATCTGTTTGCGTTGCGTTCTGGTCGGTGGATTCGGCGACCTTGTCGGCCCTGCTGACGGCGGCGACCGTCTGCGGGTCGAGGTCGAACAGGGTGCGCAGCGCGTCCGCGTACCCGGCGCCGCCGGGCTCGCTCGCCAGCTGCTTGACGCGCACGGTGGGCGCGTGGAGCAGCTTGTCGACGACGCGGCGGACGGTCTGGGTGATCTCCGCGCGCTCCTTCTCGGGAAGCCCGGGGAGCCGTCCTTCGAGCCGCGCGATCTCGTTCGCGACGACGTCGGCGGCCATGGTGCGCAGGGCGACCACCGTCGGCGTGATGTGCGCGGCACGCTGCGCGGCGCCGAAGGCGGCGACCTCGTCGGAGACGATCGCGCGGACCTGCTCCACGTCGTCGGCCATGGGGGCGTCGGCGGAGGCCTCGGCGAGCGACTCGATGTCGACGAGGCGTACGCCGTCGATGCGGTGCACGGCGCCGTCGATGTCGCGGGGCATGGCCAGGTCGAGCAGGGCGAGCAGGACGTTGCCGGTCTCGACGAGCGAGGGGCGGCGGCGGTGCTCGGGGATGCGTCCGCCCGCGGTCACGGCCGCGGCGAGGGCGCTGATGGTGTCGGCCTCGCTCTGCGGGTCGTCGCGGCGCTCGGCGGGCGCGTTGTCCACCCAGGCGGCGTGCTGCTCGAGCGTGGCGGCGTCCATCCCGGCGACGGCTTCCTCGCCCATGACGGAGAACCCGACCCCGCGGCCCACGGTCCCGTCACCGGACAGCCCGAGCGGGCAGGCCTCGTCGGAGGCGGTGTCGGCGGCGTGCGAGGCGGACGGAGCGGACGAGCCGGCGGCGGGCGTCCGCGAAGCGCCCACGGTGACGGGCGCCGCGACGGGTGCGCCGGTGCGGTCGGCCACGCCCGCGGCGACGGCCTCGGCGGTCAGGACGAGACCGGTGGCGCCGGTGCAGGAGACCGCGACATCGGCACGTGTCAGTTCGGCCGCCACCTGGTCCATCGGCACGGCGCGCGCGACGGTGCCCGTGCCGCCCTCCGCG
The DNA here is from genome assembly GCF_053591915.1 of Streptomyces sp. NPDC002853. Taxonomy (NCBI): domain Bacteria; kingdom Bacillati; phylum Actinomycetota; class Actinomycetes; order Kitasatosporales; family Streptomycetaceae; genus Streptomyces; species Streptomyces sp. NPDC002853. The sequence goes on from NZ_JBSFUS010000027.1 coordinate 15,342, forward strand.
AGGATCTCCGCCAAGCGGTGCGCCCGGTCCAGGGTGCGGTTGGCGACGACGACCTCGTGGACCCCGGCGCGCGCGAGCGTCGCCGCGGCCAGCGAGGACATGGATCCGGCGCCGATGACCAGGGCGCGCTTGCCCTTGGCCCACGTCTCGACCGGCTCGCGCCCGGCGAGCTGTTCGAGGCCGAAGGTCACGAGCGACTGCCCGGCCCGGTCGATGCCGGTCTCCGAGTGCGCGCGCTTGCCGACCCGCAGGGCCTGCTGGAAGAGGTCGTTGAGGAGGCGGCCCGCGGTGTGCAGCTCCTGGGAGCGCGCGAGGGCGTCCTTGATCTGGCCGAGGATCTGCCCCTCGCCGACGACCATCGAGTCCAGGCCGCAGGCCACCGAGAACAGGTGGTGGACGGCTCGGTCCTCGTAGTGGACGTAGAGATAGGGGGTGAGCTCCTCCAGACCCACGCCGCTGTGCTGCGCGAGCAGGGTCGAGAGCTCGGCGACGCCCGCGTGGAACTTGTCCACGTCGGCGTACAGCTCGATGCGGTTGCAGGTGGCGAGCACGGCCGCTTCGGCGGCGGGCTCGGCGGCGAGCGTGTCCTGCAGGAGCTTGGCCTGCGCGTCCGCGTTGAGCGCGGCCCGCTCCAGGACGCTGACCGGAGCGCTGCGGTGACTCAGCCCCACGACGAGGAGACTCATGCCGGCATCACGGCGGGGACGTCCCCGTCGGGTCCTTTGCGCTGCTGCTTGGCGGCGGCGGGCGCCGCGGCGCCGTCGGCCGCCGCTTCCTCGCCGGCCTTGCGCTGCTCGTGGAAGGCGAGGATCTGCAGCTCGATGGAGAGGTCCACCTTGCGTACGTCGACACCCTCGGGCACGGAGAGCACGGTGGGCGCGAAGTTCAGGATCGAGGTCACACCGGCGGCGACGAGCCGCTCGCAGACCTGCTGGGCGGCGCCCGCCGGGGTGGAGATGACGCCGATGGAGACGCCGTTGTCGCTGATGATCTTTTCGAGGTCGTCCGTGTGCTGGACCGGCATGCCCGCGACGGGCGTGCCCGCCATGGCCGGGTCGGCGTCGATCAGTGCGGCGACACGGAAGCCGCGCGAGGCGAATCCGCCGTAATTGGCAAGGGCCGCGCCGAGGTTACCGATGCCGACGATCACGACGGGCCAGTCCTGGGTCAGGCCGAGCTCGCGTGAGATCTGGTAGACGAGGTACTCGACGTCGTAGCCGACGCCGCGCGTCCCGTAGGAACCGAGGTAGGAGAAGTCCTTGCGCAGCTTCGCGGAGTTGACCCCCGCGGCGGCCGCGAGCTCCTCGGAGGAGACCGTGGGCACCGAGCGCTCCGACAGAGCGGTGAGGGCTCGGAGGTACAGCGGAAGCCTGGCGACGGTGGCCTCGGGAATCCCTCGGCTGCGGGTCGCCGGTCGGTGAGTTCGGCCAGTTGCCACGGTGCTCCTGCGGGTAGAGCGGGGCTGCAGGCGGTCACACGTCCCCAGACCGCCCCGTCGAATGCAGGCTATGTCTTTGTGAACGCGTGCACAAAGATGGTGTCCGATTTGCCCGGCCAACGTGACCGGGGTCACGCGCCCTCCCGTCACCCGCCGCCACCCTGCTCGACGGGCGTGGCCGCCCGGCCCGGTTGTCTCGGAGCGCACTCTGCGGGAACCGGCACACATGAGGCCGCGGTGCTCAATTGATGGGGGCAAAACCGCACACTCTCCTCACGATCATCGCCCCCGAGACCAAACCGCCCACGATCCTAAGGGACCATTCGGACCGTTTGTACTCGTCGGTCAGTGACGATTCGGACTACGGAGCGAGCTCGCGGCGCAGGCGATCTTCGTTCACACGCCAGAAGGTGTGCTGCTCACCATCGACCAGGACCACCGGGATCTGTTCCCAGTAAGCCTTGTTGAGCTCTTCGTCCCGGGTGATGTCCTTCTTCTCCCATACGACTCCCAGCTCGCCGCAGACCTTCTCGACCACCAGCTGTGCTTCATCGCACAGATGACAGCCGGGCCTTCCGATCAGGGTGACCGTCCGGTCCTGCGGCTTCTTCTTCTCCGTACGGCGAAAAATCGGGCTCATGACACCATTCTCGCCCCGCCGACGCGCCGCGCGGGCCGCCTCTTTAACGGTGCGGTCGCGCAGAGTTCACAGCACCGCATCCTGCCGACTCCGGAAGGACCGAACGAACTAGCTATGCTCACGACATGGCCGCTCTCGGATGGCTCACCCCCCGTAGGCGCTCCGCCACCGCGCGGAGCGTGCTGGCAGGCGAGGCCTCGGCTGAGGCAGCGCGCAAGACCTCCCAGGAGCTGGAGGCCCTCGACGATCTCGTCGCGGCGGTCTCGCCGGAGGAACCCGAGGAGCCGGAGTTCCCGGTCTTCGGCGACGACAAGGCCGCTGCCTTCTTCGACCTCGACAACACCGTCATGCAGGGCGCCGCGATCTTCTACTTCGGCCGCGGCCTGTACAAGCGGAAGTTCTTCGAGCGCCAGGAGCTGGCCCGATTCGCCTGGCAGCAGGCGTGGTTCAGGCTCGCCGGCGTCGAGGACCCCGAGCACATGCAGGACGCCCGCGACAGCGCCCTGTCCATCGTCAAGGGCCACCGCGTCGCCGAGCTGATGTCCATCGGCGAGGAGATCTACGACGAGTACATGGCCGAGCGCATCTGGCCCGGCACCCGCGCCCTGGCCCAGGCGCACCTGGACGCGGGCCAGAAGGTCTGGCTGGTCACGGCCGCCCCGGTGGAGACGGCGACGATCATCGCCCGCCGCCTCGGCCTGACCGGCGCGCTCGGCACGGTCGCCGAGTCCGTGGACGGTGTCTATACGGGAAAGCTCGTCGGCGAGCCCCTGCACGGCCCCGCGAAGGCCGAGGCGGTGCGCGCGCTCGCGTCGGCCGAGGGCCTGCACCTGGCCCGCTGTGCGGCGTACAGCGATTCGCACAACGACATCCCGATGCTCTCGCTCGTCGGGCATCCGTACGCGATCAATCCCGACGCCAAGCTGCGCAAGCACGCGCGTGAGCGGGACTGGCGCCTGCGGGACTACCGCACCGGCCGCAAGGCCGCCAAGGTCGGCATCCCGGCCGCCGCGGGAGTCGGCGCCATCGCAGGTGGGACGGCAGCGGCCATCGCCCTGCACCGCCGCCGCCACTGAACATTCTCTCGGTCATACCCCGCCCGGGCTCCCGCCAGTCACGCCGGTAGCACTCGGCCACAACACGCCCCACGCTTAGACGGAATGTGACCTATTTCGATCAACAAGCGCTCACTGTGCGCTACTTGAACGGGCATAGACCGGTAACAGAAGCGACGTAATCGGTGATTTGAGCAACTGGGTGTAGTGCCGCCTGTACGAAGCGTTATTCTCCTCAGACGCATTACGGACCCCACACGTCGCTACGACGGGTGAACGGTTCCGCACTGCACGTGATGGAAGCTCTGCCTCTGGGAGTCCCGTGTACCCACACGTCGGGGTTGACGCCTCGGGCCTGGCTACGCTGCGCGCAACGGTCGCCGACCGCTTGCGCGGCTTCGTCCCCACCGCGTACGCCGGCCCCGCCGTCCCCGCATTTGCCGTCCCCACACCCGCCGGGCCCGTCTATGCCCTGGCGGACAGCGGCGCGGCGGTCAGCAGACGGGCTCGTTCCGCCTCTGCCGCCACCTCAACCCCCACCCCCCGCCGTCCCGCCGCGGACAGCGACAGCGCCCGCATGATGGACCTCGTCGAACGCGCCCAGGCGGGCGAGTCCGACGCCTTCGGCCGTCTCTACGACCAGTACAGCGACACGGTCTACCGCTACATCTACTACCGCGTCGGCGGCAAGGCGACCGCCGAGGATCTCACCAGCGAGACCTTTCTGCGCGCCCTGCGCCGCATCAGCACGTTCACCTGGCAGGGCCGTGACTTCGGCGCCTGGCTCGTCACCATCGCTCGCAACCTGGTCGCCGACCACTTCAAATCGAGCCGTTTCCGCCTCGAAGTGACCACAGGCGAAATGCTCGACGCCAATGAGGTCGAGCGCAGCCCCGAGGACTCCGTCCTGGAGTCCCTCTCCAACGCCGCACTGCTGGACGCCGTGCGCCGCCTCAATCCCCAGCAGCAGGAGTGCGTCACCCTGCGCTTCCTGCAGGGCCTCTCGGTCGCCGAGACGGCTCGGGTGATGGGCAAGAACGAGGGCGCGATCAAGACCCTCCAGTACCGCGCCGTCCGCACGCTGGCCCGGCTGCTGCCCGACGACGTGCGCTAGCGCCGCGCGCCGCCCATAGCCGTCCGCGGCCCTCTGTAACCATGCGGAGCGCCCAACTCACGCTCCGTGGCGGCCAGATGGCCGTCACGGAATTAGGGCGGTCCGATCATCCTCCGTCCGTAACCCAAGTGCCGCGACGCTCGTTGTGCGGGATGCAGGCTCCCTGTGGTCGCCCCCTGACTACCTCCGCTCACTCTTTCGTGTGGAAGTGCTCAGGTCGGGCAACCCTCAGGACCCCCTGGGGAGTCGACCGTCATGACGAGAGGAGGTGCCGCCAGTGATCGCGAACGTATCGGCACACCGGCGGGCGAACGCCTTCGCCCAGGCCCTGGAGGAGCAATCCGACCAGGGCCCGGCGGCCGAGCAGTCCGAAGGTTCCGTCACACCCGATTCCGGGCCGTCCGAAGCGACGGCCCCGGACAGGATGCTGACCCTGGCGACCGGCCTCGGCGAGCTGCCGAAGCCGGAGCTGGATCCCGAGGTCAAAGTGGTCCAGCGGGCCCAGCTCGTAGCTGCCATGGAGGCCATGCTCCTTGAGGGCACGGCCGCGGGCGGTGGGACCATCGGCACCTCGGTGCCCGAACAGCGGTCCCGCAAGGGTGCCCACCGGGCCACGGGACTGCGCAAACTGAAGCCGCGTTCCCGGCTGTCGCAAGGCATCGCCGCGGGCGGGCTCACCGTCGGCGTGGCCGCCGGCGCGTTCAGCGGGGTGGCCGCGGCCAGCTCCGACGCACTGCCCGGCGATTCGCTCTACGGCTTGAAGCGCGGCATGGAGGACCTCAAGCTCGGCATGGCCGACGGCGACAGCGACAAGGGTGGGGTCTATCTCGACCACGCCTCGACGCGGTTGAACGAAGCCCGTCGGCTGATGGAGCGTGGCCGCTCCGGCGACCTCGACCACGAGTCCCTCGGCGAAATCAGGCGGGCTCTCTCGGGCATGCGGCACGACGCCACGGAGGGCCACCGCCTGCTGCACCAGGCGTACGAGCGGGATGGCTCGCTCGGCCACATCCAGACCCTGTCCGCCTTCACCGAGTCGCACCGCAGGAGTTGGAGCGACCTGCAGAGCAGGCTGCCCGTCCAGCTCGGTGACGTGGGCGATCAGGTCAGCTCGGTGTTCGACGCGATGGACCAGGAAGTGGACCCCCTCCGCTCCCTCCTCCCCCGCACCCCGGACAAGAGCGACACCCCCGGGCAGCCGAGCCAGGGCGACTCCTCGGGCTCCTCGGCCCCGGACAGTCCCTCGGCCCCGGATTCCTCCCCGCGGGACGGATCGAGCGCCGACAAGCGCGAACCCCGCCCCTCGGCGCCCGACAAGAGCGAGGACGACGGCCTACTGGGCGGCAACACGGGGGGCCTCCTGGACCCCCCGGAGTCCGACACCACCCCGAGCAGCCCGTCGAACGGCGATTCCTCCGGCAAGGAGACCCCGACACCGAAGCCGGACGTCACGGTGCCGCCCATCCTCCCCGGCTTGCTGCCGGGCCTTGGGATCGACGAAGAGGACGTGCGGTAGCGCACGGCTCACCGGACGGGCCGAACTCCTTCATGGGGTTCGGCCCGTTCTCATGGGGTTCGGCCCGTTCCGTGTTCGAGGGCATCCCCCTCGCCGGGTCAGAAGAAGACGGACCGCCGCTGCACCAGCAGCTTGTAGAGCGTGTGCTGGATCTGCTCCCGGACCTGATCGGTCAGGTTGAACATCAGCATCGGGTCCTCGGCGGCCTCCGGCGGATATCCGTCCGTCGGGATCGGCTCCCCGAACTGGATCGTCCACTTCGTCGGCAGCGGCAACGCCCCCAGCGGCCCCAGCCACGGGAACGTCGGCGTGATCGGGAAGTAGGGGAAACCGAGCACCCGCGCCAGCGTCTTCGCGTTGCCGATCATCGGGTAGATCTCCTCCGCGCCCACGATCGAGCAGGGAACGATCGGGGTCCCGGCCCGCAGCGCGGTGGACACGAACCCGCCCCGCCCGAAGCGCTGCAGCTTGTAACGCTCGCTGAACGGCTTTCCGATGCCCTTGAAGCCCTCCGGCATCACCCCGACCAACTCACCCCGCTCGAGCAGCCGCTCGGCGTCCTCGGCGCACGCCAGCGTGTGGCCCGCCTTGCGCGCCAGTTCGTTGACCACCGGCAGCATGAAGACCAGATCCGCCGCGAGCAGCCGTAGATGCCGTCCCTCGGGGTGGTTGTCGTGCACGGCGACCTGCATCATCAGGCCGTCGAGCGGCAGCGTCCCCGAGTGGTTGGACACGATCAGCGCCCCGCCCTCCGACGGGATGTTCTCGATGCCCTTCACCTCGACGCGGAAATACTTCTCGTACAGCGGCCGCACCAGGGACATCAGAACCTGGTCGGTGAGCTCCTCGTCGTAACCGAAGTCGTCGACCTCGTACTCGCCCGTGAGCCGCCGGCGCAGGAACGCGAGGCCACCCGCGATGCGCCGCTCAAGGCCACCGCTCCCGCCCCGCGGCTCCGGCTCGGCGCCTGCTGCGGCGCCGGGCGCCTCCTGTCGCGGGGGCTCCGGCTCGGCCGGCTCCCCCTGCGGCTCTCCGTCCTGCCGGCCGGGCATGGCCGTGACCTCGCGCACGGCTGCCGGATCGTTCTTGCGCCGGACCGTGGCCCTGCGCCGGGGCGGGCGCTGCGCACCCGCGCGCGACCGGTCGTCGTCGAACGGAATGACCTTGGCGTCCGCCATCGTTGACGCTCTCCTCAGTTGGCGCTCTGGTTGCCCGCGAGGGGCAGCGTGGCGATCCGGTCGATGACCCCCGCTACGGCCTGCGGCGGCATCAGACCCGGACCCCGACTGCGTACAAAGTCCGCGAAGGTCTCCGCGGTCGTGTACTTGGGGTTGAAGCCCAGTGTCTCGCGCATCTGCCGGGTGGCGACGACCCGGCCGTGCGTGAGCAGCCTGATCTGCTCGGGCGAGAAGTCGGTGGCGCCCAGTGTGCGCAGCGCCTGGCCGACCCAGGTGATCGCGGGCATGAACACCGGCAGCGTCGGACGCCCCAGGCGCCGCGAGCACTGCGAGAGCAGCAGCAGGCCGTCTCCCGCGATGTTGAACGTGCCGCTGTTGAGCGTCCCGCGCTCCGGCTCGCGCGCGCCGAGGCGCAGGACCTCGACGGCGTCGTCCTCGTGCACGAACTGCAGCCGCGGGTCGTAGCCGAAGACGGTCGGCAGGACCGGCAGCGAGAAGTACTCGGCGAGCGGGGAGTCCGCGGCGGGCCCCAGGATGTTCGCGAACCGCAGCACGCAGACCGCGACGTCCGGCCGCCGGCGCGCGAATCCGCGTACGTACCCCTCGACCTCGACGGTGTCCTTGGCGAAGCCGCCGCTCGGCAGCGACTTCGGCGGAGTCGTCTCGGTGAAGACCGCGGGGTCGCGTGGCGCGGAACCGTACACATTGGTGCTCGACTTCACCACGAGCCGCTTGACCGTCGGCGACTTCTGGCAGGCGCCGAGCAGCTGCATGGTGCCGATGACGTTCGTTTCCTTGAGCGAGCCGCGGTTGCCGCCGGCCAGCGCGGTGCCCGTGACGTCCATGTGCACGACGGTGTCGACGGAGAACTCGGCGAGCACCTTGGCGATCGCGGGCTGCCGTATGTCGGCCTGGACGAAGTCGGCGCCGCCCAGATGGTGCTCGGGAGGGACCGCGTCCACGGCGACCACCCGGTCGACCTCAGGGTCCCGGAGCACGCGTCGGACGAACCGCCCGCCCAGTTGACGGGCCACCCCGGTCACGAGCACGACCTTGCCCAAGATCAGCGCCTGCCTTCCCCAGCCCTCGAAGTCCTGCCGCGCCCCATCATCTCTCTCCTGGCACACGCTAGCGGGTCGATGTTGCGCTGTGATGACCGCCCGATGCAGGAAGTGACGACAGCCTCAACATACGTGCACGGACCTGGCCCTATGCCCAGACCAGGACGTACGCAGGGGCGGGACGCACATCCTGCCCAGGGCATACGTTCGAAACAAGCCCCCGGACGGCCCGCCGAGGCCGGAAAACCGGCCGGAAGACGCCCCGGCGGGTGCCCCCGGAAAAGCCGGGGAAACGCCGAAGCCCTCCCGTCGGATGACGGGAGGGCTTCGTACGCGCTGTGCAGCTGTCGCTTACTTCTTGTTGCGACGCTGAACGCGGGTGCGCTTCAGCAGCTTGCGGTGCTTCTTCTTGGCCATCCGCTTACGCCGCTTCTTGATAACAGAGCCCACGACTACCCTCGCTCACTTCTCTTCACTCGGTGCGGGGCAGCTGACTGGGCCCACACGACCTACGTCGGCCCTAGCCTACCCGTCCCCGGGTGAGGGACGTAATCGAGGGGGATCGACCGGCTCCGGTCAGCCCGCCTCGACTCCTACATAGGACTCGCGGAGGTACTCGTGAACCGCCTGCTCCGGGACCCGGAAGGACCTCCCGACCCGGATGGCGGGCAGATGACCGCTGTGCACCAAGCGGTACACGGTCATCTTGGACACTCGCATCACCGAGGCGACTTCCGCCACGGTCAGGAACTGAACCTCGTTCAGCGGCCTCTGGTTATCAGCCATGACACCCCACCTGAACCTTCCGCACATGACGGGCACCGGCTTCCCCTTCCGGTGACTCTTCGTCGCTGCGCGCTCACTCCCCAGACTAGGGGCGGATGATGCGAGTGGGGAAGAGGAGTAGCGATCGGCCGCCTACTGTGACAGACACGCTCGATTGAGTACATAGCGAGTAAGCGGTCGGTAGTAATCAGACCGCACAGCGTCATCAAGCGGAACGACGACGGACACCTGCCCCTCGGCCTCTCCGACGAACAGCGCGGGATCGTCCGTATCCGCCAGACCGATCGCCTCAAACCCCAGCTGACCTGCCCCGCAGACCCATCCGTGGTCGCCGATCACGAGCTCGGGAAGCGGTCCGTCGGCCTCCGCTGCGGCCGCGAGAGCGGCTCGAACCGGGAGCGGGGAGTGGGTGTGTGCGCCGGTCTCACTCCCGGTGGGACGCGCGCCGGGTTCCCGCACCAGCGCGACTCCTTGTACGTAGTCAAGGTTGTACGTGCGTAGGCCGAACCGGGTCGTTATGTCGACACTGCTGCCCTGCGCGGGGGTGAGGACGGTGCACCCGGCCGCCGACAAAGCGTCCGCCAGGGCGGCGTAGAAACCGAGGAGCCGGTGCGGATGTCCCGTCCCGAAGAGCACGGGGAGCCGCCCTCGCACCGCCTCGGCGAGCCTCTCGGCGAAGGCGTCCAGCGCGACCAACGTCCGCTCCGGGTCGATGACATCGACCCCCGAGGTGTGCCCCGGGTCGGCGGACACCCCGCACTTGTCGGCCATGAGGCCGAGCAGGTCACCGGGCCCCCAACTCCACTCGGGGTCGAGGCCGAGCAGTATCCGCGGGTCCCGGGCCGCGAAGAGCCGATAGCTCCGCAGGCTCTCCTCCCGCGTGGTGGCCACGGGCCCGGCCAACCGGGCGGCCAACAGATGCGCACGCAACGCTCCGGTGCTCAACACGCTGTGAGCGTGGCGCAGGAAACGCCCCCATACCTCCAAAACCCCGAAAAACCCCCACAGTTGGGCTAACGAAAGTACGCTCGCCTGCCGCCCCCGTTGTGGGCAGGCGTTCCGCAGGGCGGAACGGGTGGGCACAACACCGAAATTACGGGGCACAGATGAACAGGACGCCCGCCGAGGACCGGGGTCTGGGGCGGAGCCCCAGTTTCGGGAAGGGACGGGATCGTGGAAAGCCCCGCAGGGCCCGCCCGAACCGCACCGCCCCTACGGCAACAGCCCCCGCAGCGGAAACGCAGCCCGCCGAGCAGCAAGCACGGCCTGGTCGAGCCGATCCGCAGGGTCGTACCCGTCCTCCCACTCCGCCCAGGAGACAGGCCACCGCCCATCAGTCATCCGCCCCGGCGCCAACTGCCGCGTCCGAGCGAAGACTTCCTGCCGCCAGGCCTCGGGGATCTCCGCCGACGGCAGCACCTCCCGCCCCGCGGCGATGGCGGTCAGATGCGTCCAGGACCGAGGCACCACGTCCACCACGGCGTACCCGCCCCCGCCCAGCGCGACCCACCGCCCATCGGCGTACGAGTGCGCCAACTCATGGCAGGCCACCTGCACGGCCCTCTGCGCATCAAGCGAAACGGCAAGGTGCGCAAGCGGATCCTCGAAGTGCGTGTCAGCCCCGTGCTGCGTGACCAGAACCTGCGGCCGAAAGTCCGCGAGCAACTCAGGCACCACAGCGTGAAACGCCCGCAGCCAGCCCGCGTCCCCCGTCCCCGCCGGCAGCGCGACATTGACGGCCGACCCCTCCGCGGACCCGGCGGCCCCCGTCTCCTCGGGCCACCCCGTCTGCGGGAACAACGTCCGCGGATGCTCGTGCATCGAGATCGTCAGAACCCGCGGATCGTCCCAGAAGGACGCCTGCACCCCGTCCCCGTGGTGCACGTCCACATCCACATACGCGACCCGCTCCGCACCCAGCTCCAGCAGCCTGGCGATCGCCAACGACGCGTCGTTGTAGATACAGAACCCCGAGGCGGACCCCGGCATCGCATGATGCAGCCCACCCGCGAAGTTCACCGCGTGCAGCGCTTCCCCGCGCCACACCGCCTCGGCCGCACCGACCGACTGCCCGGCGATCAGCGCCGACACCTCGTGCATCCCCGCGAAGGCGGGATCATCCGCGGTCCCGAGGCCATAGCTGCCGTCCGCCGACGCCGGATCGGCGGACGCGGCCTTGACCGCCTCCACATAGTCCTCGCGATGCACGAGCCGCAACGTCGAGTCACCGGCACGCTTGGCCGCGACCACTTCCAGCTCGCGGTCGAGCCCGAAGGCACCGACCAGGCTTCTGGTCAGCGCGAGCCGGACCGGGTCCATGGGGTGCTCAGGACCGAAGTCATAGCCCGTTACTGCCTCGTCCCACATCAGCTGTGCGTGGCCGCTCATGCCCGTCACCGTATCTGTCCGCTCCGGCGGCGAAAGACCGGGCGTACAACAAGGTCACGAGCACCAACACCATGGGAACGAGCATCGCCCCGCGGTAGTTCCAGGCGTCCCCCAGCGCACCCACCAGCGGTGAACCGATCAGGAACCCCACGTAGTTGAAGATGTTGAGCCGCGCGACAGCGGCGTCCGAGGCCCCGGGGAAGAGCCTCCCCGCCGCGGCGAACGTCTGCGGAACGATCACGCACAGCCCGAGCCCGAGCACCGTGAAGCCGAGAATCCCGACCCACGCCCCGGGCGCCACCGCCACGACCGCGAACCCGAGAGCGCCCACCACCGACCCGGCCCGCACCACGGCCACGGCCCCGAACCGCCGTACACCCAGGTCCCCGAGGCCCCGCCCCAGCAGGGTCATGACCATGTAGACGTTGTAAGGGACCGTCGAGACCTCTTCCGAACTCCCCAGCACGTCCTGCAGATACTTCGCGCTCCAGTTGGAGACGGTCGAATCCCCGATGTACGCGAAGGTCATCACCAGGCAGAGCGGCAGGAGCAACTTGAAGACGACCGGCCCGCCCTTCCCCTCCCCGGCCTCATCCGAATCCCCCGCGCCCCCCGCGTCCTTGGCATCGACGTACCACCGGCTCCCCACGAGCGCCCCCGGCAGCAGCACCACGACCACCGGCAGATACGAGACGAAGAGCGACAGATCCCAGTGCGCCCCCGCCCACGCGATCGACGCGCCCGCGATCCCGCCCAAGCTGTACGCCGCGTGAAACCCCAGCATGATGCTGCGCCCGTACGCCCGCTGAAGGCTCACCCCGAGCATGTTCATGGACGCGTCGAGAGCCCCCACCGAGAGCCCGAAGGCCCCGAGCGCCACGGCCACTTGCCACAGGGCGTCGCCCGCGCCGACCCCGAGCAGCGACAGCAGCACCACGGGCTGCGCCCACCGCAGCACCCGGCTGGGCGCCAACCTCTTGACCAGCCACTCCGTGCCGACGCTCCCGACACCCGCGAGGATCGGCACCGCGGCGAGGAACACCGGCAGCAGACCGTCGGATATCCCGTACCGATCCTGAATGGCGGGGATTCGCGTCACCAGCAACGCGAAGGTGACACCCTGCACCAGGAAGCTGAACGCCAAAGAGGCCCTGCCGCGCCGCAGCTCATCCGTCATGGCTGCAGAGCGTAGGACCCCTGTCTACCGGTGGGTAGACAGATCACCCACCCAATTCCACGTCTTGCGTCACCGCCCGAGCGCGGCGACCTCCGCGCTCACCTTCTTCTCCATCGGATCGACGACCAGCCGCCCGCTCGCCACCACCGTCGCCGTGATGGTGACGCCCGCGATCACGCCGCCGAGCCACACCATGGTGTCCACCGGCAGCGTGTACGCCCCCACGGCCCGCACCGCGGCCTCACCGAACAGCGCGACACCCCACATCACCGAGAACCTACGTTCCATCCGCGCGAACCGCCCCCGCTCGGCGATCAACCGTTCCCACACAGCCGTCCGCACCGGATTCCCCTTGGTCACCCAGGGCTTGAGCCCCACGGTCATCAGCGGCCGGCCCCCGGCCACGGACACCAGTACGGCGATCCCGATCGTCGCCGTGATCCCGCTGTCCTTGGCGAGCATCAGCCGCGGGTCACCGGCCAGCAGGCTGAGCAGCAGCCCGACGATGTTGGCGGCCAGGATGAGCGCCGCGAGGCCATTGACCCGCCGCTCCTTGACCACGCTCCACAGCGTCCGCCCGGCGGGCACCACGCTGCTCCAGGCGAGCGCCGCCATCGTCCCCATCCCAAAGCCCTTGCTGAACAGGTAGTACGAGGCCGTCGGCACCACCGCGTCCAGCACGAGCGGCTTCAGCGACTCCCAACGGGACTGCCGGACGCGGGATTCCGCGGGATCGGCGAGCTGGCACGTTGCGCTCATGGCGTTGGGTCCTCCGTCGTCACTGGCACTGGCACTGGCACTGGGTACGTTCGGTTCGTTCTCGACGTACTCAGCTTCGCGGCGACCACCCGTCGCCCGACAGAAACGATCGTCCGGACCTCTCGATGACAAATGTCAGGCCACTCCCACGGCCCCCGTCATACGAGCAGGTCAGGCAACTCCCCCATGTCTCCGAAGAGTTCAGTGGCCCCCGAAAGCCGCTCGGCCGGCGTCATGGCGGTGAACCCGAACACGTCCATGCCGGCCGCCACAGCGGCCCTCACTCCCAAGGGGCTGTCCTCGACCACCACACACTTCTCGGGCGCCACCCCCATCCGCTCGGCGGCGTACAGAAACAGATCGGGAGCCGGCTTCCCCCGTCCCACATCCTCGGAGCTGAAGATCCGCTCGTCGTCGAACCACCGGTCGAGTCCGGTCCGCCGATGACCGACGCGAATCCGCTCATGGCTCCCGGACGAGGCAAGGCAATACGGCACTCCGCCGGCCACCAGCTTCTCCAGTACGTCGACGGCCCCCGCCACGGGCTCCAACTCCCGCTCGAAGGCAGTGAATACACGAGCGTGGAAGGTCACATCGAAATCCTCGGGCAGCCGCTGTCCACTGCGCTCAAGAACAAGGTCGTGTACGCGATGCACGGCGGCCCCCATGTAGTCACGCAGGGAGTCCTCATACGTGGTGGGGTGGCCGAGTTCGGTCAGATAGGAGGCCAAGATGGTGTTGGAAAGCGGTTCGCTGTCCACGAGAACACCGTCATTGTCGAAGATGACCAGGTCGTAGCGCATAACTCGACCCTAAACGCAGAAAACCCCCGCACCCAGAGGGTGCGGGGGTTTCCCGTTAATAATAGTTCGGCGGCGTCCTACTCTCCCACAGGGTCCCCCCTGCAGTA
>NZ_JBSFUS010000028.1:0-19966 GCF_053591915.1 Streptomyces sp. NPDC002853
GATCCGGTTGCGGTGGCGGTGGTTGCCGATGGCCGGCAGCTGACCTTCGGGGAGTTGGGTGCGGCGGCGAATCGGCTGGCGAACTGGCTTCGGGGGCAGGGTGTGGGTCGTGAGTCGGTGGTGGGGCTGCGGTTGCCTCGGGGTGCGGAGATGATCGTCGGGATTTTGGGGGTGTGGAAGGCCGGGGCGGCGTATCTGCCGGTCGATTCTGAGCTGCCGGTGGAGCGAGTGGAGTTCATGCTGGCCGATGCCGGGGTGGATGTGGTGGTCGGTGCGCAGGAGTTGGCGTGGTCGGTGGATGCTTCGGACGCGTTGCCTGGGGTGGCGGTGGAGTCGGCGGGGTTGGCGTATGTGATTTATACGTCGGGTTCGACGGGGGTGCCGAAGGGTGTGGCGGTGACGCATGGGTCGCTGGCCAATTACGTGTCGTCGGTGTCCGAGCGGCTTGGTTGGACGATGCCGGGGGCGAGGTATGCGCTGTTGCAGGCGCAGGTGACGGACCTGGGTAACACGGTGGTGTTCTCCAGCCTGGCCACGGGCGGTCAACTCCACGTGCTGGATGAGGAGTCGGTGACCGACCCGGATACGGTTGTCGGCTATCTGGCCGAGCAAAGCATTGATGCGTTCAAGGTGGTGCCTTCACATCTGCAGGCACTGACATCCATAGCCGGTATTGAGCCGCTGTTGCCCGGGCAGTCGGTGGTCCTCGGGGGCGAGGCGGCACCTGTCGGTTGGGTGCGGGAGTTGGTGGAGGCGGCTGCTGCCGGTGGTCGGCGGGTGTTCAACCACTACGGTCCGACCGAGACGACGGTCGGTGTCGCTACCGCCGAGCTGACGCGGGAGTTGGTGGCTGGTGGTGTGGTGCCGGTCGGTGCCCCGATCGCCAACACCCGCCTGTACGTCCTGGACGATGCGCTTGCTCCCGCCCCCACGGGTGTCGTCGGTGAGTTGTATGTCGCCGGTGCGGGGCTGGCGCGGGGTTATGTGGGTCGGCCGTCGCTGACGGGTGAGCGGTTCGTGGCCTGCCCCTTCGGCCCTGGTTCCGGTGAGCGGATGTATCGGACCGGGGACCTGGTGAAGTGGAGCCCGGAGGGACACCTCATCTTCCTTGGTCGGGTGGATGAGCAGGTGAAGGTCCGTGGGTTCCGTATCGAGCCCGGTGAGATCGAAACCACCCTGCGCTCCCACCCCGACCTCACGCAGGCCGTCGTGATCGCCCGCGAGGACAACCCCGGCGACAAGCGCCTGGTCGCCTACGTCGTGGCAGCGGACGGTGAAGAGCCTGAAAACCTGCGGGAGTTCGTGACGGAGAGGCTGCCGGAGTACATGGTTCCGGCGGCGGTTGTCTCGCTGCCGGAGCTGCCGCTGACCGCCAACGGCAAGCTCGACCGCAAGGGGCTGCCTGCTCCTGAGGAGTCGGGTGGTGGTGTCGGTCGGGCGCCGGCGAACGAGACCGAGGCTGCGCTTTGCGAGATCTTCGCGGAGGTGCTGGGTCTGGAGTCGGTCGGCGCCGATGACAGTTTCTTCGAACTCGGCGGGCACTCGCTGCTGGCGATCCGGTTGCTGTCGAGAATTCGTGGCCGGCTGGCCGCGGAAGTCAAGATCAGGACGCTGTTCGAGGACCCGACGCCTGCCGGCCTTGCTGCCGGGTTGGGGCGTGCGACGGGTACCGCCCTGGTGGAGGTGCCCGACAACCTGATCCCGGATGGTGCCGAGCAGATCACGCCCGAGATGTTGCCGCTGGTGGAGCTGGAGCAGACCGAGATCGACCGGGTGGTCGCAACGGTCGAGGGCGGGGCGGCGAACGTGGCGGATGTCTATCCGCTGGCGCCGCTGCAGGAAGGCATGTTCTTCCACCACCTCATGGCCGGTGACGGCGAGGACGTCTACCTCACCGTGCGGGTTGTTGAGTTCGATTCGCGGTCGCGGCTGGACGCGTTCGCGGACGCTCTGCAGCAGGTCGTCAACCGGCATGACATCTACCGCACCGGCATCGCCTGGGAGGGCCTGCGAGAGCCGCTGCAGGTGGTACGGCGGCACGTCGAGGTGCCGGTCATCGAGCACTCCCTGGAGCTCGACTCCACGGAGCCGGCAGGGATGGTGGAGTCTCTCGTCGCCCAGGCGGGTTCGGCGATGGACCTGGGTCGTGCCCCGCTGATGGACCTGCATCCGGCGGAGGTGGCCGAGGGCCGTTGGTTGGTCGTCGTGCGGATGCATCACCTGCTGCAGGACCACCTTGGTATGGACGTCTTGCTGGAAGAACTCCGGTCGGTGTTGTCCGGCGCGGCCGACCAGCTGGCGCCGGCGTTGCCGTTCCGGAATTTCGTGGCGCAGACGCGTGCGGTGCCGCGGGAGGAGCACGAGCGGTTCTTCGCCGAGTTGTTGGGTGACGTGACTGAGCCGACCGCCCCTTACGGGCTGCTCGAAGCGCGCGGCGACGGCAGCGGGATCGTTGAGGCGGGCATGCCGCTGCCCGTGGGTCTCACTGACGAGCTGCGGCGGGTGGCGCGCGAACTGGGTGTCAGCACCGCGACTGTCATGCATGTGGTGTGGGCCCGGGTGCTGGCGACGCTGTCGGGCCGGGATGACGTGGTGTTCGGGACCGTGCTCTTCGGCCGGATGAACGCGGGCGAGGGCGCCGACCGTGTCGTCGGTCCGTTCATGAACACCCTTCCCATGCGGGTGCGGACCGGCCAGGTCGGCGTGCGCGCCGCGGTCGAGCAGATGCGGGACCAGCTGACCGCCCTGATGGAGCACGAGCACGCTCCGCTGGCAGTGGCGCAGCAGGCCAGCGGCATCGCCGACCACACCCCCCTCTTCACATCCCTGTTCAACTACCGGCACATCTCACGGCCGGCTCCGTCCGCGACCGACGAACAGCTGGGCGAGCAGCGGCCGGTGAAGGGAATCCGCACCGTGTTCGGCGAGCAGCGGAGCAACTACCCGCTGGGGGTGTCGGTCAACGACCTTGGATCGGACGGCCTCGGTCTGAGCATGCAGACGGTCGACAGTCTGGATCCGCGGGCGTTGGGTCGGATGGTGTGCATTGCGACGGAGGGTGTGGTCGCTGCGCTCACCGAGGTCGTGAACGGCGGCTCGGATGTGGCGTTGGGTGCGGTGGATGTGCTGGGTGTGGATGAGCGTGAGTTGTTGGTGTCGGGGTGGAATGACACGGCCGTCGATGTGTCGGGTGTGTCGGGTGTGTCGGTGGTGGAGCTGTTTGGGCGGCGGGCGCGGGAGGTTCCAGGGGCGGTTGCGGTGGTGGTGGGTGAGGGGGAGTTGTCGTATGCCGAGTTGGATGTGCGGTCGAATCGGCTGGCGCATTTCTTGCGGGGTCAGGGTGTGGGTGCTGAGTCGGTGGTGGGTTTGTGTCTGCCGCGGGGTGGTGACTTGGTTGCGGGGATGTTGGGTGTGTTGAAGGCGGGGGCGGCGTTCTTGCCGTTGGATGCGGGTCTGCCGGTGGAGCGTGTGGCGCACATGCTGGCGGACAGCCGTGTGGGGTTGGTGCTGGGTGCGGGGGAGACGCTGGAGGATCTGCCGGCTGGGCGGGTGCGGATGGTGGCCCTCGATGATCCGATGACGGCGATGTTGGTGGATGCGTGCGCTGATGTGCCGCCGGATGTGGTCATTGATCCGGCTGGGCTGGCGTATGTGATCTATACGTCCGGCTCGACGGGCACACCAAAGGGCGTGGCAGTCACCCACGACGGGGTCGCCAATCTGGTGGCCGCGCAGGGTGAGCGGTTTGCCGTGGAGCGCGGTTCGCGGGTGCTGCAGTTCGCTTCGGTCGGTTTTGATGCGGCGGTTTCTGAGGTGTTGGTGACGTTGTGCGCGGGTGCGGGGCTGGTGATGGCGTCGGCGGATGAGTTGTTGCCGGGGGGCGGTCTGGTGGAGTTGGTGGCGCGTCACGGGGTGACGCATGCGACGTTGCCGCCGGCGGTGCTGGGTGCGTTGGACGACGTCGATCTCGACTCGGTGACCACGCTGGTGTCCGCGGGTGAGGCGTTGGATGCGGGGTTGGTGGCGCGGTGGGCCGCGGGCAGGCGGTTGATCAATGCGTATGGTCCGACGGAGATCACGGTGTGTGCGTCGATGTCGGTGCCCTTGGCTGCGGGCGATGAGCCCACGATCGGTGGTCCGATCGCCAACACCCGCCTGTACGTCTTGGACGCGGGGCTTCAGCCGGTGCCGGTTGGGGTGGCGGGCGAGTTGTACGTGGCCGGCGTGGGGGTGGCCCGTGGTTATGTGGGCCGTCCAGGGCTGACGGGTGAGCGGTTCGTGGCATGCCCCTTCGGGACGGGCTCCGGGGAGCGGATGTACCGCACCGGCGACATGGTGAAGTGGAGCCCGGACGGGCAACTGCTGTTCGCAGGTCGCGCGGATGAGCAGGTGAAGATCCGCGGGTTCCGCATCGAGCCGGGTGAGATCGAAGCCGCCTTGCTCACGCATGCGGACGTCAGGCAGGCCGTGGTGGTCGCCCGTGAGGACTCTCCGGGAGACAAGCGCCTGGTCGGCTATGTAGTGGCCGGTGGTGACGAGGAGCCTGAGGGGCTGCGGGAGTTGGTGGCCGCGCGGCTGCCGGAGTACATGGTCCCGGCCGCGTTCGTGACGCTTCCGGAGCTGCCGCTGACCGCCAACGGCAAGCTCGACCGCAAGGCACTGCCCGCCCCCGAGTACGTCGCCGGCACGGGGCGCGCCCCGGCCACCGTGCAGGAGGAGATCCTGTGTGCGGCGTTCGCCGAGGTCCTGGGTCTGGAATCGGTCGGCGTCGCTGACAGCTTCTTCGCTCTGGGCGGGCATTCGCTGTTGGCGGTGCGGTTGGTGTCGCGGATCCGGGTTGTGTTGGGGGTGGAGGTTGAGGTCCGCACGTTGTTCGAGGCGCCGACTGTGGCCGGGTTGGCGGGCCGGCTGGCGGAGGGTGCCGGACAGGCGCGTATGCCGCTGGGGGCCGCAGTGCGGCCGGAGCGAGTGCCGTTGTCGTTCGCGCAGCAGCGGCTGTGGTTCCTGGCGCAACTCGAAGGCCCCAGCGCCACCTACAACATTTCCACTCCGATCCGCATACAGGGCGTGGACGCCGCGGTGCTGGAACAGGCGCTACGGGATGTGATCGGGCGGCACGAGTCGCTGCGGACGGTCTTCCCGGCCACCGACGGCCAGCCCTACCAGCAGATCCTCGACCCGGACGAGCTGGACTGGCACGTCACGGTGACCGACGTAGAGCCCGATGCGCTGAGGGCCACCGCAGCGCAGGCTGCGAACTATGCGTTCGACCTGTCGGCGGAGCTGCCGATCCGGGCATGCCTGCTCCAGGCAGGGGCGGACGAGCAGGTGCTGGTGTTGGTTGTCCATCACATCGCCTTCGACGGCTGGTCTCGTGGTCCGCTCGCTCGGGATGTCTCCACGGCTTATGAGGCGCGGCTGCGGGGTGAGGCTCCGGTGTGGGAGCCATTGCCGGTGCAGTATGCGGATTACGCGGTGTGGCAGCGGGAGCTGCTGGGCGAGGAGTCGGACCCGGACAGTCTGCTGTCGCGGCAGGTGGAGTACTGGCGGCAGGCGCTGGCGGGTGCTCCGGAGGAGTTGGAGCTGCCGGTCGATCGGCAGCGTCCGGCGGTGGCAAGCCATCAGGGTCATCGGGTGCCGGTGCGGATACCGGTCGGGGTGCATCAGCGGATGGTGGAGCTGGCGCGGGCCGAGGGCGTGACGACGTTCATGGTGGCGCAGGCCGCGCTGGCCGTGACCCTGTCGCGGCTGGGTGCCGGCACCGACATCCCGATCGGATCGCCGATCGCGGGGCGTACCGACGAGGCCCTGGACGACCTCGTCGGACTGTTCATCAACACCCTGGTCATCCGCACCGACCTCTCCGGCGACCCGGACTTCCGGCAAATCCTGGCACGGGTGCGGGAGACGAGCCTGGCCGCGTTCGCACACCAGGACATGCCCTTCGAACGCCTGGTGGAAGAGCTGACACCCTCCCGCTCCCTGGCCCGCCACCCCCTCTTCCAGGTGCTGTTGACGTTGCGCAACCTGGAGTCCGCGACGCTGGATCTGCCCGAGGTCCGCTCGGAGCCGTTTCACGGGTCAGGGAGTGCCGCGCGTTTCGACATGGACGTGTCGCTGCACGAAGTCTTCGACGAACAGGGTCGGCCGGCGGGTGTCGGCGGCGGGATGACCGTGGCCGTGGACCTGTTTGAGGCGGAGACGGCTTCCAGGCTTGCGGACTGGTTTGTGGGTGTGGTGGATGCGGTCACTGCTGCTCCGGATGTTGCTTTGCATGCGGTGGACGTGCTCGATGCGGTCGAGCGGGATCTTGTGGTCGGGCAGTGGAACGAGACTGCTGTGGCCGTGCCTGGTGTGGGTTTGGTGGAGCGGTTCGAGGGGTGGGCGGCCAGGTGCCCGGACGCGGTCGCGGTGGTTTCGGGCGGCCGGGAGGTGTCGTATGGGGAGTTGAATCAGCGGGCGAACCGGTTGGCGTGGTGGTTGCTGGCGCGGGGGGCGGGGCCGGAGCGGTTTGTGGCGGTGGCCTTGCCTCGTTCGGTCGAGCTGCTGGTGGCGTTGTTGGCGGTGGCGAAGTCGGGTGCGGGGTATCTGCCGCTGGATATGGATTATCCGGCCGAGCGGCTGGAGTTCATGCTCGCGGAGTCCGCGCCGGTGACGGTGCTGTCGTCCGTGCAGCTGGCGCAGGGGGTGCCGGGTGCAGGCCCGGTGGCGCTCGTCGATGATGCGGACACGGCCGCTGAGATCGGGGCGTGTTCGGCGGCGAATGTGACGGATGCGGACCGCCGGGTGCCGGTGGCGGGCGGCCATCCGATGTATGTCATCTACACCTCTGGGTCGACGGGGCGGCCCAAGGGTGTGGTGGTCTCGCGTGCGGCGCTGGTGAATCTGCTGGTTGGGATGCAGCAGCAGCTGGGTCTGAGCCGTGAGGATCGGCTGCTGGCGCTGACGACGGTCGGGTTCGACATCGCTGGTCTGGAACTGTTCCTGCCACTCACCCACGGTGCGGCGGTGGTGATGGGCGCCAAGGAGCTGGTCTATGACCAGGATGCCTTCGGCCGCACGATCCAGGAGAGCGGGGCGAGTGTCGTTCAGGCCACGCCGACGTTGTGGCGGTCGGTGCTGGCCGGTGGTCGGGTGGATCTGGGCGGGGTGCGGGTGCTGGTGGGTGGCGAGGCGCTGCCCGCGGATCTCGCGGGCCGGCTGGCGCAGGCGGCGGCCGGGGTGGTGAACGTGTACGGGCCGACGGAGACCACGGTCTGGTCCACATCGGCTCGGGTGGAGCCGGGCCATGTCGGGGAGCCGTTGATCGGCGGGCCGATCGCCAATACCCGGCTGTATGTACTGGATGAGGGTTTGCGGCCGGTGCCGGTGGGGGTGGCGGGTGAGTTGTATATCGCTGGTGCCGGGGTGGCGCGTGGCTACTTGGGCCGTCCGGGGTTGACGGGTGAGCGGTTTGTGGCCTGCCCCTTCGGGTCGGGTTCCGGTGAGCGGATGTACCGGACCGGGGACCGGGTGCGGTGGACCCGGGAGGGACAGCTCGCCTTCCTGGGCCGGGCGGATGAGCAGGTGAAGGTCCGTGGGTTCCGTATCGAGCCCGGGGAGATCGAAGCGGCCCTGCTGACCGACCCGAACGTCACACAAGCCGCGGTGGTCGTACGCGAGGACAACCCGGGTGACAAGCGGTTGGTGGCCTACCTCGTGCCGGCCGACGCCGAGGATCTCGACTTCGATGATCTGCGTGCGTTCGTGGCCAGCCGGTTGCCGGAGTACATGGTCCCGGCCGCGTTCGTGACGCTGCCGGAGTTGCCGCTGACGGCCAACGGCAAACTCGACCGCAAGGCCCTCCCGGCACCCGAGTACACCGCAGGCGACGGCCGCGGACCGGCGACGGTGCGCGAGGAGATCCTGTGTGTGGCTTTCGCCGAGGTCCTGGGCGTGGAATCGATCGGGGTCGACGACGACTTCTTCGCACGAGGCGGCCACTCGCTGCTGGCGATCTCGCTGGTCGAACGACTGCGAGGGCGAGGCGTAGCCGTGTCGGTACGTGCCCTGTTCGAGTCGCCGACGCCCGCGGGCCTGGCGCGGACGGCTGATGTCGGGACGCTCGAGGTGCCGGAGAACCTGATCCCCGCAGACGCCGAGCAGATCACACCGGAGATGCTGCCCCTGGTGGAGCTGTCGCAGACCGACATCGACCGGGTCGTCGCGACGGTCGACGGCGGGGTGGCGAATGTGGCGGACATCTATCCGCTGGCACCGCTGCAGGAAGGGATGTTCTTCCACCACCTGATGGCCGGTGATGGGGAGGACGTCTATCTCACCGCGCGCGTCGTGGAGTTCGACTCGCGCTCCCGGCTGGATGAGTTCGTGCAGGCGTTGCAGCAGGTGGTCGACCGGCACGACATCTACCGCACGGGTGTGGTGTGGGAAGGGCTGCGCGAGCCCGTTCAGGTGGTGTGGCGGCGGGCCGAACTCCCGGTCGTAGAGCACACCCTGGAGGCCGTGGGCACGGAACCGACCGCCTCGGCCGAGAACCTGATGGCACGAGCCGGGTCGGTAATGGACCTGGGCCGTGCGCCGCTTATGGACCTGCACGCGGCCCAGGCACCCGAGGGGCGCTGGCTGGCCGTTGTCCGCATGCACCACATGGTGCAGGACCACCTGGGCATGGACATGCTCCTGGGCGAGCTGCGGGCGGTGTTGTCCGGCGAGGCCGTGGACATGGCGCCGGCGTTGCCGTTCCGGAACTTCGTGGCGCAGACGCGTGCGGTGCCGCGGGAGGAGCACGAGCGGTTCTTCGCCGACCTCCTGAGCGACGTGACCGAGCCGACCGCCCCCTACGGGCTGCTCGGTGTCCAGGGCGACGGCGCCGATGTCGCAGCTGAGCGGGTGCCTCTGCCCGGCGAGCAGGTCGCGGCCCTGCGGAGGGTGGCGCGGGAGCTGGGTGTCAGCCCGGCGACCGTTCTGCACGTGGCGTGGGCCCGGGTGCTGGCCACCCTCGCGGGCCGGGATGATGTGGTGTTCGGCACCGTGTTGTTCGGCCGGATGAACGCGGGTGCCGGTGCCGACCGGGTGCTCGGCCCGTTCATGAACACGTTGCCGGTGCGGATACGAACCGCTGGTGTCGGGGTGCGTGCGGCCGTTGAGGGGATGCGGGACCAGCTGGCGGCGCTGCTGGAGCATGAGCATGCGCCGCTGGCGATGGCCCAGCGGGCGAGCGCCGTCGTCGGCGACATGCCCGTGTTCACCTCGCTGTTCAACTACCGGCACGGTGTCCAGAAAGCCGATGCGTCCGGGGATCGACAGGTCGAGGGCGTGAAGCATCTCTCTCGACGGGAGCGGACCAACTATCCGCTCACCGTGGCAGTCAATGATCTCGGTCCGGAGAAGCTCAGCCTGAGCGTTGAGGCCGTGCAGCCGATCGACGCGGCTGCAGTCGGCCACCTGATGCGTACAGCGGTGGAAAGCGTGCTCAATGCACTGGACGCCGTGCTGGGCGGAAGTCCCGACCCGCGGCTGGACGCGCTGAACATTCTTGAGCCGCAAGAGCGTGACGTGGTGGTGCGGCAGTGGAATGACACGGCCGTCGATGTGGTGGATGTGTCGGTGCCGGCGTCCTTCGAGCGGTGGGCGTCCGAGTCTCCGGATTCGGCGGCGGTGGTGTTTGAGGGTGTGGAGCTGACGTACGGCGCGTTGGATGTGGCGGCGAGTCGGCTGGCGAGTTGGCTTCGTGGTCGGGGTGTGGGTCGTGAGTCGGTGGTGGGGCTGCGGTTGCCGCGTGGTCCGGAGATGGTCGTGGGGATTCTCGGGGTGTGGAAGGCGGGCGCGGCGTATCTGCCGATCGATTCTGCGCTTCCGGCGGAGCGGGTGGAGGTCATGCTCGTCGACGCCGGGGTGGAACTCACGGTTGGCGTAGAGGAGTTGGAGGCATCTGCCGATGCGTCGGAGATGGCATCGGATGTGGCTGTCGATCCAGCCTCGCTGGCGTATGTGATCTTCACGTCGGGGTCGACTGGGACGCCGAAGGGTGTGGGGGTTTCGCACGGTTCGGTGGCGAATTTGGTGTCGGTGTTTGGTCCGGTGATGGGTGCGGGTCCGGGTGTGGGGGTGTTGCAGTTCGCGTCGTTCAGTTTCGACGCCTCTGTGCTGGACGTGGCGGTGGCTCTCGCTTCGGGTGCCACGTTATGGATCGCGAGTGAGGAGCAGCGTCGGGAGCCGCGGCGGTTGCGGGAGTTGGAGGGGGTGGGGGCGGCGAGTGTGGTGCCGTCGCTGCTGGAGGTGCTGGATCCGGACGATCTGGCGCGGGTCGGGCCCATGGTGGTGGGGTCCGAGGCGGTCAGTGAGGCGGTGGCGCGCACCTGGTCGCCGGGGCGGGACCTGGTGCATGCCTACGGTCCGACCGAGGCGACGGTCATCACGGCGATCGGGACGGTCGATGCCGGCCGTTCGGGTGTGGTGCCCTTCGGCCGGCCCATCGCCAACACCCGCATGTTCGTGCTCGACCCGGCGCTGCAGCCGGTGCCGATCGGGGTCACGGGCGAGTTGTATGTTGCGGGTTCCGCGTTGGCGCGTGGCTATGTGGGCCGTCCAGGACTGACGGGCGAGCGGTTCGTGGCCTGCCCCTTCGGCCCGGGGGCCGGGCAGCGGATGTACCGGACCGGGGACCTGGTCAAGTGGAGCCCGGACGGACAGTTGGTGTTCGCCGGCCGTGCGGATGAGCAGGTGAAGATCCGCGGGTTCCGTGTCGAGCCGGGAGACATCGAAGCCGCCCTGCTGACCGACCCGAACGTCACACAGGCCGCGGTGATCGCCCGCGAGGACAGCCCCGGTCACCGACAGTTGGTGGCTTACGTGGTGCCCAACGGCCACGAGCCGGAAGGTCTACGGGAACTGGTCGCCTCCCGACTGCCGGACTACATGGTGCCCGCCGCCTTCGTGACGCTGCCGGAGCTGCCGCTGACGACCAACGGCAAGCTCGACCGCAAGGCCCTCCCGGCGCCGGAGTTCGCCACTGGGGCAGGCCGTGCGCCGGCCACCGTCCAGGAAGAGATACTCTGCGCCGCCTTCGCCGACGTCCTCGGCGTGGATGCGGTCGGAGTCGACGACAACTTCTTCCTGCTCGGCGGACACTCCCTGATTGCCGTCCGGCTGATCTCGAGGGTGCGTGCGTTGCTGGGAGTGGAGGTCGGGGTCCGGGCGTTGTTCGAGAAGCCCTCGCCCGCGGGCCTGGCGGCGCAGCTGGCCGACGGCGCGGGGCAGGTGCGTACGCCGTTGCGAGCAGACGTGCGGCCGGAGCAGGTCCCGCTGTCGTTCGCACAACGGCGACTGTGGTTCATCGACCAACTCCAGGGGCCGAACGCGACGTACAACATCACCGTGCCGCACGCGCTGAACGGAGACGTGGACGCCGCTGCGCTCGAGCTGGCGTTCCGTGACGTGATCGCGCGGCACGAGTCGCTGCGCACGGTGTTCCCCGCCGTGGACGGAGAGCCCTACCAGCGGATCGTGGATCCGAGCGATGTCAGCTGGGAACTGGAGGTGTCCCAGGGCGCGCCCGGCGGTGTGGCGGACGTCGTGGCGCGGGCTTCGAAGTACACGTTCGACCTCGCCGGTGAACTGCCCATCAAGGCATGGCTGGTCCGGGACGGTTCGGACAGGCAGCTGCTCCATGTCGTCATGCACCACATTGCCTCCGACGGCTGGTCGATGGGGCCGCTGAGGCGGGATCTGTCGACGGCGTATGAGGCGCGGTTGCGGGGTGAGGCTCCGACATGGGAGCCGTTGCCCGTGCAGTACGCCGACTACGCCTTGTGGCAGCGGGAGCTGCTGGGCGAGGAGTCGGATCCGGAGAGCCTGCTGTCGCAGCAGGTGGAGTACTGGCGGCGGACGCTCGCGGGTGCTCCGGAGGAGCTGGTGCTGCCGACGGACCGGCAGCGTCCCGCGGTGGCGAGCCACACCGGTCATCGGGTGCCGATGCGCATCTCCGCTGAGGTGCACGAGCAGCTGGTGAAGCTGGCGCGGTCCGAGGGCGTGACGACGTTCATGGTCATGCAGGCCGCGCTGTGCGTGATGCTGTCCCGCCTGGGGGCCGGTACCGACATCCCGATCGGCTCGGCTGTGGCCGGCCGTACCGATGAGGCGCTGGACGACCTCGTCGGGTTCTTCGTCAACACGTTGGTCATCCGTACCGACCTCACTGGAGACCCGGAGTTCCGGCAGGTTCTGGCGCGGGTGCGGGAGGCCGGTCTGGACGCCCTGGCCCATCAGGACGTGCCTTTCGAGCGGTTGGTGGAGGAGCTGGCGCCGTCGCGCTCGATGGCGCGGCACCCGCTGTTCCAGGTGACGCTGGACGTACAGAACGCTGAACGTGCGGCCGCCGAGTCGACCGGGACCACCCGGGCCGATTCCGGAGCAACGGTGGTCGGTGGCGCAGCCGTGGTGACGGCGAAGCTCGACCTGGAGGTGATGCTGTCCGAGGTGCTCGACGACGAGGGGCGCCCGGCCGGTCTCCGTGGCGCGCTCACCGCGTCGGCGGACTTGTTCGAGGCGGAGACAGCCGAGCGGATGGCGAACTGGCTCGTCCGGGTGCTCGAGTCGGTGATCGCGGCCCCCGAGCTGCGGCTGCGTCAGGTGGACGTGCTCGGGGCGGATGAGCGGGACGTGCTGCTTCGGGAGTGGAACGACTCGGCGCTCGCGGTTGCGGGTTCTTCGATTGTGGAGTTGTTCGGGCAGTGGGTGGCAGCCGCCCCGGATGCGGTGGCGGTGGTCGGGAACGGCGAGGAGCTGTCGTACGCCGAGCTGGACGCCGCGGCCAACCGGCTGGCGAACCACCTGCGCAGCCGGGGCGTGGGACCGGAGTCAGTCGTGGGCGTCCGGCTCCCGCGAGCCCCCGAGATGATCGTCGGGATCATGGGCGTGTGGAAGGCGGGCGCGGCGTACCTGCCGGTCGACGCTGCGCTGCCCCCCGAGCGTCTGGAGTTCATGTTCGCCGACGCGGGGGTGGACCTCGTCGTCGGCCCGGAGGACTTGGGTCGATCGTCGGAGGCCGCTGGCACCGCGCCGGGGGTGTCCATCGCCCCGGCGGGGCTCGCGTATGTCATCTATACGTCCGGCTCGACAGGCACACCGAAGGGCGTGGCGGTCTCGCACAGCGGCGCGGCGAACCTCGTGGCGGCGCAGCGCGAGCGGATGGCGGTGGGACTGGGGTCGCGGGTGCTGCAGTTCGTCTCGACCGGCTTCGATGTCGCCGTGTGTGATGTGCTGATGGCGCTGGGCACGGGAGCGACCCTGGTGACGGCTCCGGCGGACGAACTGCTGCCGGGCGGAGGGCTCGCGGAGGTCGTGGCGCGCCACGGGGTGACGGACGTGGCTCTGCCGGCCGCGGCGCTCGGTGCGCTTGCTGCGGAGGATCTGGCGTCCGTGCGGACGCTGGTGGTGGGTGGCGAGGCGCTGGACCCGAGCTTGGTCAGGCAGTGGGCTCCGGGCCGCCGGATGATCAATGCGTACGGGCCGACGGAGATCACGGTGTGTGCGTCGATGTCGGCCCCGCTCGCGACCGACGACGAGCCGCCGATCGGCACGCCACTCGCCAACACCCGCCTGTACGTGCTGGACGAAACCCTCCGACCCGTACCGGTGGGCGTCACCGGCGAGTTGTATGTGGCCGGTCCAGGCGTGGCGCGTGGCTACGTGGGTCGTCCGTCGCTGACGGGTGAGCGGTTCGTGGCCTGCCCGTTCGGTTCCGGTGGTGAGCGGATGTACCGGACCGGGGACATGGTGAAGTGGAGCCCGGACGGGCAGTTGTACTTCGCCGGGCGCGCGGATGAGCAGGTCAAGATCCGCGGTTTCCGCATCGAGCCGGGCGAGATCGAGGCGGCGCTGCTCACCCATTCCGATGTCCGGCAGGCCGCGGTGATCGCCCGCCAGTACACGCCGGGCGACAGGCGGCTCGTCGCGTACGTCGTCGGGGAAACGGCCGGTCTCGACACCGAGGCCCTGCAGGCATTCGTCGGCGCGCGGTTGCCGGAGTACATGGTGCCGGCCGCGGTGGTGGAGTTGGCGGAGTTCCCGTTGACGGTGAACGGCAAGCTCGATCGCAAGGCGCTCCCCGCACCGGCGTACGCCACTGGCGCAGGCCGGGGTCCGGCGACGCCGGAGGAAGAGATTCTGTGCGCGGTGTTCGCCGGGGTGCTGGGTGTGGAGTCGGTCGGGGTGGACGACAGCTTCTTCGCCCTGGGTGGGCATTCGCTGCTCGCGGTCCGGCTGGCGGCACGAATCCGCTCCGTCCTCGGAGTGGAGCTGTCGTTGCGGTCGCTGTTCGAGGCCCCGACGGTAGCGGAGGTGGCCGCGCGCCTCGCCGGTCCGGAGGCGGACCGGGCCCGGCTGCCGTTGCGGGCGGGGGTACGTCCGGAGCGGTTGCCGTTGTCGTTCGCGCAGCGGCGGCTGTGGTTCCTGGCTCAACTCGAGGGTCCCAGTCCCACGTACAACATCCCCACACCGATCCGCGTGAGCGGTGTGGACGTCGACGCGTTGGGTGCGGCACTGCGGGACGTGATCACGCGGCACGAGTCGCTGCGGACGGTGTTCCCTGCCGTGGACGGCGAGCCCTACCAGCAGGTCCTCGACCCGGACGAACTCGAATGGGCTCTTGAAGTCACCCAGGTGGAACCCGACGAGCTGGGCGAAGCCGTCAGCCGGGCGTCGCGGTACGCGTTCGACCTGTCGGCGGAGTTGCCGATTCGGGTGTGGCTGTTCCAGAAGGGCCAGAACGGCCAGAACGGCCAGGACGGTGCGGGCGAGCAGGTGCTGTTGGTGTTGCTGCACCACATTGCGGGCGACGGCTGGTCGATGGGGCCGCTGAGCAGGGATCTGTCGGCGGCGTACGCGGCGCGCCTGCGTGGTGAGGCCCCGGTGTTCGAGCCGCTGCCGGTGCAGTACGCGGATTACGCGGTGTGGCAGCGGGAGTTGCTGGGCGATGAGTCGGATCCGGAAAGCCTGCTGTCGCGGCAGGTGGAGTACTGGCGGCGGACGCTCGCCGGCGCGCCGGAGGAACTGACGCTGCCGACCGACCACCCGCGACCGGCTGTCGCAAGCCATGTCGGATACCGGGCGCCGGTGCGCATTCCCACCGAGGCACACCAGCGGCTGGTGGACCTCGCCCGTGCCGAGGGCGTGACGACATTCATGGTGCTGCAGGCGGCGTTGGCGGTGACGGTGTCGCGGCTCGGGGCCGGTACCGACATTCCGATCGGGTCGCCGATCGCGGGTCGTACCGACGATGCGATGAACGATCTGGTCGGGATCTTCCTCAACACGCTGGTCATACGCACCGACCTGTCGGGTGATCCGGAGTTCCGGCAGGTGTTGGCCCGGGTGCGGGAGGCGAGTCTGGGCGCGTTCGCGCACCAGGACGTGCCGTTCGAGCGCCTGGTGGAGGAGCTGGCGCCGTCCCGGTCGATGGCGCGCCATCCTCTGGCGCAGGTCGTGCTGACCATGCAGACCAGCGGCAACGCGTCCCTGGACATGCCCGGCGTCCGCGCCGGCGGCGGCACAGGTCTGGATTCGGCCGACATGGCCACGTTGGTGAAGTTCGACCTGTGGGTGTCCCTGGGAGAGGTGTTTGACACCGAGGGCAGGCCGGCGGGTCTGCGGGGGGCGGTGACGGTCGCGGCCGACCTGTTCGACGAGCCGACAGCCGGGCGGATGGCCGACTGGCTCGTGCAGGTGCTCA
This sequence comes from Streptomyces sp. NPDC002853, assembly GCF_053591915.1. Classification (NCBI taxonomy): domain Bacteria; kingdom Bacillati; phylum Actinomycetota; class Actinomycetes; order Kitasatosporales; family Streptomycetaceae; genus Streptomyces; species Streptomyces sp. NPDC002853. Next base: position 15,731 of record NZ_JBSFUS010000028.1, read on the forward strand.
CTACGGTGACCGAGGTTCCCGAGGTGCGGCTGTCTGCGGTGGATGTGCTCGGTGCCGGGGAGCGGGATCGGGTGTTGGTGGAGTGGAACGACACCACGTCGGATGTGGCCGGCTCTTCGGTGGTGGAGTTGTTCGAGCGGCAGGTGGCGGCTGTCCCGGGTGGGGTTGCGGTGGTTGCCGATGGGGAGCAGTTGACGTACGGGGAGTTGGGTGCGGCTGCTGATCGGCTGGCGTGCTATTTGCGTGATGTGGGTGTGGGGCGTGAGTCGGTGGTGGGGTTGTGTCTGCCGCGGGGTGTGGAGATGGTGACGGCGATCTTGGCGGTGTGGAAGGCGGGCGCCGGGTACCTGCCGATCGACGGCGGGTTGCCGACGGAGCGGGTGGCGTATCTGCTGGGTGACAGTCGTGTTCAGGTGGTGCTGGGTACGCGGGATGCGCTGGATGATCTGCCGGCGGGTCGGGTGCGGATGATCGCTGTGGACGACCCGACGACGACCGCCCTGCTGGAGGGTTACGCGGGTACGGCTGTGGGGCTGGACGTTGATCCGGCGGGGTTGGCGTATGTGATTTATACGTCGGGTTCGACGGGGGTGCCGAAGGGTGTGGCGGTGACGCATGGGTCGCTGGCCAACTATGTGTCGTCGGCGTCGTCGCGGTTGGGTTGGGTGGTTGCGGGGGCGAGGTATGCGCTGTTGCAGGCGCAGGTGACGGATCTGGGTAACACGGTGGTGTTCTCCAGTTTGGCCACGGGTGGTCAACTCCACGTGCTGGATGAGGAGTCGGTGACCGATCCGGATGCGGTGGCGGAGTATGTGGCCGGGCAGGGTATTGATGCGTTCAAGGTGGTGCCGTCGCATCTGCAGGCGTTGACGTCTGCGGCGGGTATCGAGCCGCTGCTTCCTGCTGGTTCCCTCGTCCTGGGCGGCGAGGCGGCATCGGTCGGTTGGGTGCGGGAACTGCTGGCTGCTGCCGGGGGTCGGCGGGTGTTCAACCACTATGGTCCGACGGAGACGACGATTGGTGTCGCTACCGCCGAGCTGACCGGGGAGTTGGTGGCTGGTGGGGTGGTGCCGGTCGGTGCCCCGATCGCCAACACCCGCCTGTTCGTGCTGGATGACACCCTCCAGCCGGTGCCGGTCGGGGTGACCGGTGAGTTGTATGTCGCCGGTGCGGGGCTGGCCCGCGGGTATGTGGGGCGTCCGTCGCTGACCGGTGAGCGGTTCGTGGCCTGCCCGTTCGGCCCGGGAGCCGGTGAGCGGATGTATCGGACCGGGGACCTGGTGAAGTGGAGCCCGGACGGGCAGCTCGTCTTCGCCGGGCGTGCGGATGAGCAGGTGAAGGTACGCGGGTTCCGTATCGAGCCGGGCGAGATCCAAGCCACCCTGCTGTCCCACCCGGACGTGACCCAAGCCGTGGTGATCGCCCGCGAGGACACCCCCGGCGAGAAGCGCCTGATCGCCTACGTCGTGCCGACCGATGGTGAAGAGGTGCGGGGCTTGCGGGAGTTCGTGGCGGGGAGGCTGCCGGAGTACATGGTCCCGGCTGCCGTCGTCTCGCTGCCGGAACTTCCGCTGACGGCCAATGGCAAGCTCGACCGCAAGGCACTGCCCGCCCCCGAGTACGTCGCCGGCACGGGGCGCGCCCCGGCCACACCGGTGGAAGTGGCGCTGTGTGCGGCGTTCGCCGAGGTCCTGGGTCTGGAGTCCGTCGGCGTCGACGACAACTTCTTCGATCTGGGCGGCCATTCGCTGTTGGCGGTGCGTTTGGTGTCGCGGATCCGAGTCGTGTTGGGGGTGGAGGTCGAGGTCCGGTCGTTGTTCGAGGCCCCGACGGTCGCCGCGTTGGCGGTTCAGCTGGCAGAGGTTGCCGGGCAGGCTCGGACGCCGTTGCGGGCCGCGGTGCGGCCGGAGCAGGTGCCGTTGTCGTTCGCGCAGCGGCGACTGTGGTTCCTGGCCCAACTAGAGGGCCCCAGCGCCACCTACAACATCCCCACTCCGATCCGCATGCGTGATGTGGACGTCGACGCGCTGGGTGCGGCGTTGCGGGATGTGATCGGGCGGCACGAATCGCTGCGGACGGTCTTCCCGGCCATCGACGGCGAGCCGTACCAGCACATCCTCGACCCGCAGGACCTGGACTGGGCCCTTCAGGTCTCCCAGGTGGAGCCGGAGGAGCTGGCCGGGGCGGTGGCCCAGGCGTCGCGGTATGCCTTCGACCTGTCGAGTGAGCTGCCGATCAAGGGATGGCTGTTCCAGGTCGACCAGGACGAGCAGGACGAGCAGGTCGACCAGGACGAGGAGCTGGGCCAGAACGAGCAGGTGCTGGTGGTGGTCATGCACCACATCGCCTCCGACGGCTGGTCCCGCGGCCCCCTGGCCAAGGACGTCACCACCGCCTACGAGGCACGGCTGGGCGGTGAGGCTCCGGAGTTCGAGGCATTGCCGGTGCAGTACGCCGACTACACGCTCTGGCAGCAGCAGTTGCTGGGAGAAGAGGACGACCCCGAGAGCCTGCTGTCCCGGCAGGTCGACTACTGGCGTCGGGCGCTCGCCGGAGCCCCGGAGGAGCTGGCGCTGCCGATCGACCGGCAGCGACCGGCAGTCGCCAGCCACCGCGGGCACGCTACGGGGTTCCGCGTGTCGGCCGAGGTGCACGCGCAGTTGGCGGAGTTGGCCCGTTCCGAGAACGTGACGGCGTTCATGGTGATGCAGGCCGCGCTGGCGGTGACGCTGTCGCGGCTGGGTGCCGGCAGCGACATCCCCATCGGATCGCCGATCGCGGGACGCAACGACGAGGCGCTGGACGACCTCGTCGGGTTCTTCCTCAACACGCTGGTCATCCGTACGGATCTCTCCGGTGATCCGGAGTTCCGGCAGGTGCTGGCACGGGTGCGAGACGCGAGTCTGGGGGCGTTCGCGCACCAGGACGTGCCGTTCGAGCGGCTGGTGGAGGAGCTGGCACCCGAGCGTTCCATGGCGCGCCATCCGCTGTTCCAGGTCGGGTTGACCGTGCAGAACACGGAGCGCGCCACGGTGGACCTGCCGACGGCCGGAGCCGGTGGCGGTGGTGGCGGCGGTGCGGACGGCGCCCCTTCCGGCATCGGCCCGATGCCGCAGCCCGCCAAGTTCGACGTCGACGTGGTCATGGCCGAGCAGTTCGACGGCGAGGGCAGGCCGGCGGGCTGGCGTGGCGTGGTGACAACTGCGGCGGACCTGTTCGACGCCTCCTCTGCCGCCAGGCTGGCCGGCTGGTTCGTTCGCGTGCTCGGGCAGGTGAGCTCGGCGCCCCACCTCCGGTTGGGCACGGTCGATTTTCTCTCGGCAGACGATCACGACATGCTGGTCAGTGGATGGAATGACACCGTCACCCCTGTGGAGGGCGAGTCGGTCCTGGAGCTGTTCGGCCGGCAGGTGGATGCCGTGCCGGAGACGGTCGCTGTGACGGCCGACGGCGTCGACCTCTCGTACCGGTCGCTTGACGCGGCGGCCAATCGCCTGGCGCACCACCTACGTGACCTGGGTGTGGGGCGTGAGTCGCTGGTCGGCCTGTGCCTGCCGCAGGGGGCTGGGCTGGTGACGGCGATGCTGGCCGTGCTGAAGGCGGGTGCGGCCTATCTGCCTGTCGATGCCGCGCTGCCGACCGAGCGCGCGGAGTTCATGCTCGCGGACAGTCGTGTGGAGTACGTCCTCGGAACCCAGGACGCCCTGGCTGATCTGCCCGTCGAGCGGGAGCGACTGGTCACCGTCGACGACTCGGCGACGACCGCGAGGCTGGCCGCCCTCCCCACGGTCGCGCCAGACGTGGTCATCGATCCGGCAGGATTGGCCTACGTCATCTACACGTCCGGCTCGACGGGCACTCCGAAGGGCGTGGCAGTCAGCCACGACGGGCTCGCCAATCTGGTGGCCGCGCAGGGTGAGCGGTTCGCGGTGGAGCGCGGTTCGCGGGTGTTGCAGTTCGCTTCGGTCGGGTTCGATGCGGCGGTGTCGGAAGTGTTCGTGACGCTGTGTGCGGGCGCGACGCTGGTCATGGCTGCGGCCGGGGAACCGGTGCCGGGCAGCGGCGTTCTCGACCCGGGCGTGTATCGCGACGTGACGCACGCGACGCTGCCGCCGGCAGTCTTGAGGACGCTCGACGATGCCGATCTGGCCTCGGTGACCACGCTGGTGTCTGCGGGTGAGGCGCTGGATGCGGAGTTGGTGGCGCGGTGGGCCGCGGGCAGGCGGTTGATCAACG
>NZ_JBSFUS010000030.1:0-1611 GCF_053591915.1 Streptomyces sp. NPDC002853
ACCGCGCCGACGGCAGCATCGCCTACGCCGAGAACCCCCCGAAGAAGTACCAGGACATCTACCCCCTGGCCTTCGACCGCGACATGCCCGGCCTGATCACCGAGACCGTACGCCTGCTGCGGTTCTGGATGGACCACGGCGTACGCATCTTCCGCGTCGACAACCCGCACACCAAACCCGTCGCCTTCTGGGAGCAGGTCCTAGGCGACATCAACACAACCGACCCCGACGTCATCTTCCTGGCCGAGGCCTTCACCCGCCCCGCCATGATGCGCACCCTGGCCGCCATCGGCTTCCAGCAGTCCTACACCTACTTCACCTGGCGCAACGCGAAGAATGAACTGACGGATTACGCTCAGGAGTTGGCGGACGAGACCGCCCACTACCTCCGGCCGAACTTCTTCGTCAACACCCCGGACATCCTGCACGCCTACCTGCAGAACGGCGGCCGCCCCGCCTTCGAGGCACGCGCGGTGCTCGCCGCGACGCTCGCGCCGACCTGGGGCGTCTACAGCGGATACGAACTCTGCGAGAACGCCCCGGCGCGAGCCGGCAGCGAGGAGTATCTGAACTCGGAGAAGTATCAACTGCGCCCGCGTGACTGGGAATCGGCCGAGCGCACCGGTGCCACCATCGCGCCCCTCATCACCGCGCTGAACCGCGTACGGCGCGCCAACCCCGCCCTGCGGCAACTGCGTGGCCTGCACTTCCACCCCACGGACCAGGAAGCGGTGATCGCGTACTCGAAGACGGCCGGCGGCAAGGACGGATCGAACACGGTTCTGGTGGTCGTGAACCTCGACGCCCACCACACCCAGGAGGCCACGGTCTCGTTGAACATGCCGGAACTCGGCCTCCACTGGCACGAGTCCGTGCCGGTGCGCGACGAGCTCACCGGCAACACCTATCACTGGGGCAGGGCCAATTACGTGCGCCTCGGTCCGGGCGGCGCGCACGTGTTGCTCGTCGGCCGGGGGCCCGGGGATCTCTCCCCGGATGAGCACAGCGAGGTCCTGCGACCGTCCTCACCGTTGATCGGAGGGTCACCCACACAATGATCATCAACGAGCCCGTCCAGGACACATTCGAGGACACGCCCGCCAAGGACCGCGACCCCGAGTGGTTCAAGCGCGCGGTCTTCTACGAAGTCCTGGTCCGCTCCTTCCAGGACAGCAACGGCGACGGCATCGGCGACCTCAAGGGGATCACCGCCAAGCTGGACTATCTGCAGTGGCTGGGCGTCGACTGCCTGTGGCTGCCGCCGTTCTTCAAGTCACCGTTGCGGGACGGCGGTTACGACGTCTCGGACTACACCGCGGTCCTGCCGGAGTTCGGCGACCTCGCCGACTTCGTGGAGTTCGTGGACTCCGCGCACCAGCGGGGCATGCGCGTGATCATCGACTTCGTGATGAACCACACCAGCGACCAGCACCCGTGGTTCCAGGCCTCACGCAGCGACCCCGAAGGCCCCTACGGCGACTACTACGTCTGGGCCGACGACGACAAGCAATACCAGGACGCACGCATCATCTTCGTCGACACCGAGGTCTCCAACTGGACCTTCGACCCGGTGCGCAAACAGTACTTCTGGCACCGCTTCTTCTCCCACCA
>NZ_JBSFUS010000031.1:0-1207 GCF_053591915.1 Streptomyces sp. NPDC002853
TGAGCTGGGGGTGGCCGCAGAGACCAGCGAGAAGCGACTGTTTACTAAAAACACAGGTCCGTGCGAAGCCGTAAGGCGATGTATACGGACTGACGCCTGCCCGGTGCTGGAACGTTAAGGGGACCGGTTAGTGCACTTTCGGGTGTGCGAAGCTGAGAACTTAAGCGCCAGTAAACGGCGGTGGTAACTATAACCATCCTAAGGTAGCGAAATTCCTTGTCGGGTAAGTTCCGACCTGCACGAATGGCGTAACGACTTCTCGACTGTCTCAACCATAGGCCCGGTGAAATTGCACTACGAGTAAAGATGCTCGTTTCGCGCAGCAGGACGGAAAGACCCCGGGACCTTTACTACAGTTTGATATTGGTGTTCGGTTCGGCTTGTGTAGGATAGGTGGGAGACTTTGAAGCGGGCACGCCAGTGTTCGTGGAGTCAACGTTGAAATACCACTCTGGTCGTGCTGGATGTCTAACCTGGGTCCGTGATCCGGATCAGGGACAGTGTCTGATGGGTAGTTTAACTGGGGCGGTTGCCTCCCAAAGAGTAACGGAGGCGCCCAAAGGTTCCCTCAGCCTGGTTGGTAATCAGGTGTTGAGTGTAAGTGCACAAGGGAGCTTGACTGTGAGACCGACGGGTCGAGCAGGGACGAAAGTCGGGACTAGTGATCCGGCGGTGGCTTGTGGAAGCGCCGTCGCTCAACGGATAAAAGGTACCCCGGGGATAACAGGCTGATCTTCCCCAAGAGTCCATATCGACGGGATGGTTTGGCACCTCGATGTCGGCTCGTCGCATCCTGGGGCTGGAGTCGGTCCCAAGGGTTGGGCTGTTCGCCCATTAAAGCGGTACGCGAGCTGGGTTTAGAACGTCGTGAGACAGTTCGGTCCCTATCCGCTGTGCGCGTAGGAATATTGAGAAGGGCTGTCCCTAGTACGAGAGGACCGGGACGGACGAACCTCTGGTGTGCCAGTTGTCCTGCCAAGGGCATGGCTGGTTGGCTACGTTCGGAAAGGATAACCGCTGAAAGCATCTAAGCGGGAAGCCTGCTTCAAGATGAGTATTCCCACCCCCTTTGAGGGGTTAAGGCTCCCAGTAGACGACTGGGTTGATAGGCCAGATCTGGAAGCCCGGTAACGGGTGGAGGTGACTGGTACTAATAGGCCGAGGGCTTGTCCTCAGTTGCTCGCGTCCACTGTGTTGGTTCTGAAAC
>NZ_JBSFUS010000032.1:0-1186 GCF_053591915.1 Streptomyces sp. NPDC002853
CCTTCGGGGTCGCTGCGTGAGGCCTGGAACCACGGGTGCTGGTCGCTGGTGTGGTTCATCACGAAGTCGATGATCACGCGCATGCCCCGCTGGTGAGCCGCGTCGACGAATTCCACGAAATCCCCGAGGTCCCCGAACTCGGGCAGCACGGCGATGTAGTTGGCGACGTCGTAACCGCCGTCGCGCAGGGGCGACGTGAAGAAGGGGGGCAGCCACAGGCAGTCGACGCCCAGCCATTGCAGATAGTCCAGCTTGGCGGTGATCCCCTTGAGGTCGCCGATGCCGTCGCCGTCACTGTCGTGGAAGGAGCGGACCAGGACTTCGTAGAAGACCGCGCGCTTGAACCACTCGGGGTCCCGGTCCTTGGCGGGGGTGTCCTCGAACAGGTCGGATACCGGCTTGTTGATGGTCATGCATCCTCCGTTGCCGCACGGCTGGGGGCGCGTGCTTCCTCACTCGACCGCGCATACGTGCGCGGGGGAGACACCGGGTGTCAGTCGGACGAAATTGGCCCCGCCCCAGGTGAAGGTCGCGTCACTCAGTTCGTCGCGCACCCGGAAGGTGGTGCCGGGCGTGATGCCCAGGCGGGCGCAGTCGAGGCGTACGGTCGCTTCCTGGGTGTGGTGCGGGTCGAGGTTCACGACCACCAGCACCGTGTCGCCGGGCTCATGGCGGCTGTACGCGATCACCTGGTCGTTGTCCGTGGGGTGGAAGGACACGTTGCGCAGCCGGTGCAGCGCCGGATGGCGTCGACGGATCGCGTTGAGTGTGGCGATCAGCGGCGCGATGGTGGCTCCGGTGTGCTCGGCAGATTCCCAGTCACGCGGGCGCAGTTGGTACTTCTCCGAGTCCAGATAGTCCTCGCCGCCGGACTGGAGGGGCGTGTTCTCGCAGAGTTCGTATCCGCTGTAGAGGCCCCACGCCGGAGAGAGGGTCGCGGCAAGGACCGCGCGCAGCTCGAAGGCCGGACGGCCGCCGTTCTGGAGGAACTCGGGCAGGATGTCGGGGGTGTTGACGAAGAAGTTCGGCCGCATGTAGGCGGCCGTCTCGCCGGACAACTCCTCTACGTACGACGTCAGTTCCGGCTTGGTGTTGCGCCAGGTGAAGTAGGTGTAGGACTGCTGGAAGCCGATGGCGGCCAGGGTGCGCATCATGGCGGGGCGGGTGAAGGCCTCGGCCAGGAAGA